>JBQTGT010000101.1:0-11459 GCA_052390615.1 Actinomycetota bacterium | reverse complement strand
CACGGCTTCCGTAACTTCGAGAACTACCGGCTACGCGTCCTACTCCACACCGGCGGGATCACCTGGCCGACACGACCATCACCACCGCGGATCCGAACCCCCGCTCCCCACTCAAACGCGTAGAGCCGGTTATCGCTGACGGGCGCCACCCTTCTTCTCTTACCGCTTCACCGGAAAGGCGTACTCGCTCGCGGCGGCCTCAGCTTCACAATCGCGAATTGCCGCGAGGGCCGGGTCGTGTTCTGTGCCCCACGCGTCATCGTGGTGCCGCGCGGCGACCTCGACGATGCCGCTCGGAAGACCCCAAAGAGACATCAGCGCGGCACCGACCTCCGCGTGCGTCGCACCAAACCTCTCCCGCTCCGCATCAAGTGACCAAGTGCCGCCATCGGCATCCAAGTAGTCCGCGAGCGCGCCGGGCATCCTCGCTCCGATAACGAGCCATCCGATGTCGTGCAGCATCCCGGCCGTGAACACGTGCGCCGACTCGACGTGCATCGAGAGGCGCGCGGCTGCGGTTGAGGCGACGCCGAGTGAGTGTGTTTCAAGCCTGCCCAGGAGATCCGCCTGTCCGCCGAGCCCCGCGAACTCGCGAAAGACCCCGACTGCAGCCGCCAGGCCTCGGACGACGTCGAGGCCGAGATATGTCGTCGCCCCCTGGATGCTCGTGACCTCGTGCGCGACGGAGAAGAACGCGGAGTTCGCGAGCTGGAGAATCTTCGCGGAGAGCGCGACGTCCCGACTGACGACGCCGGCGATGTCACCGATCGAGACATCGTCGAGGCGCAAGAGCAGCGTGAGCTCGTGCAGGATGCTGGGCGGGCTCGGGAGGGATTGCAGCGACGCGACGATGGCGAGCGTGTCACCGTCGCCGATCTCGCGTCGTGCCGATACGACTCGCTCGATCGCGTCACACAACTCTTCCGGTTCGCACGGCTTCGCGACGAACTGCTGTGCGACATCGAGCGCGCCGAGCGACGTCGCTTCTCCGACCTGACCGGAGAGCATGATCCGGGCCATGCGCGGATGGTGCTCGTGAACGTGTGCGAGTAGCGCCAGTCCGTCCATCCCCGGCATGCGGCAGTCGGAGACGACGACGTCGACTTCCGTGGACTGGAGGAGCTTGATCGCGGCTTCGCCGCTCTCGGCCAGGTGGAGCTGCCAGTCCCGCTTGCGGTGGAGCATGCGCCGCAGACCAGCCAATACCGCGGGCTCGTCGTCGACGAGCAGTACCCGGATCACGCTCGTGCTCACCTCCTGCCTGGCGGTCGCGGCGCGCCGCGCCCGTCGGCAGCCGCCCGGCTTTCCCTGAGACTTCGGATCGGAGGCCGAGGCGCTTGAGCGTCCTTCGACCCTCAAGCTCGACGCCGTGGGTGTCGAGGGACCTCACGGTGGTGAATGTCCGCGATTTCGCCAAGAATCTGCTCCCGCAGGGCACACAGCTCACGGAGGACGTATGGCGGACCCGGCATCGCCCGATCGTGTGTGCGTGGGTCCTCCTCTCGCCCCTGCTGCTCGTCGTCAGCTCCGTCAACGGCATCCCGTGGCACCACATCCTGATCGACCTCGGCGTCGTGTTTGGACTCCCGGCGGTCGCGCTCGCGTTGAGCCGGAGTCGCGGCGTCAAGGCCGTGGCCACCTCGGTTGGCCTCATGGCCGCCGCCGGTCAGCTCGTGCACGCGACCGGAGGCCTCACGGAGTCGCACTTCCTCTTCTTCGTACTGCTGCCACTGGTGGTGCTGTACCAGGATTGGCGACCCCTCATTGCAGCCATTGCGTTGGTGTTCGTGCATCACGCGGGCATCGGCGTGGCGTCGCCGCACAGCGTGTACAACCACGAATCCGCGTACAACAATCCGATTCTCTGGGCTCTCATCCACGCCACCTTCGTCGCCGGCCTCGTCGTCGTGTTGATGTTCTACTGGTATTGGTCCGCGCGCGAGCGACGAGACCTCGCGGACGCGCTTGACAGCCTGCGCAGGACGCAGGGCGAGCTACTCCAGGCGCAGAAACTCGAGTCGATCGGTCAACTCGCGGCGGGCGTCGCGCACGAGATCAACACGCCGATCCAGTTCGTCGGCGACAACATCCGCTTCCTGCACGAGGGCTTCTCGGAACTCCTCGCACTCGTGAAGCACCAAGCTGAGATCATCGACCGATCCCGTACACCGGACCGCGCGCCCGACACTCAAACAGATTCGATCAGCAGTGGCGAGGTCGAGTACCTGGCCGACGAGGTCCCGCAGGCCATCACACAGAGTCTCGACGGCATCGAACGAATCGCAGAGATCGTCCGGGCGTTGAAAGGCGTGGCCCACCCCGGAGGCGACTCGTTCATGCCGGTCGACATCAACCAGCTTGTTCACGACACACTGCTCGTATCGCGCAACGAATGGAAGTACGTGGCCGAGGCGGAAAACGACCTTGATCCGTCGCTCCCAGTCATCGAGTGCGTGCCGGGGCCATTGAACCAAGTACTCCTCAATCTGATCGTCAACGCGGCGCACGCCATCGAAGATCGCTACGGCACCGACGGCGAACTCCGTGGCCGCATCACGATCTCGTCCCGAGTGGACGGCGATCAGCTCGAATTGCGCGTCGGCGACAACGGTGTGGGCATGCCATCGTCGGTTCGAGCGAAGATCTTCGATCCCTTCTTCACAACGAAGACGATGGGGAGAGGCACCGGCCAGGGCCTTGCCATCAGTCGCTCGGTGATTGTCGGGCTGCACGGCGGCTCGATCGAAGTCGAATCCGAAGAGGGCAACGGCGCGACGTTCGTCATCCGGTTACCGTTGGCGCAGTCCACCGTGCTTGTCTCGTAATACCCGTCGACCCAGATGCGCGCATTCGGGTGCGAAGCGTCGCTTCTTCACGTCGAACGAGTCACAATTCGCGACGGAGGATCAAGGGTCGTGCGAGCGGGGAGACTCGAACTCCCACCTCTTTCGAGACCGGGACCTAAACCCGACTGAGCCGGTGCCGCCGCGTGTCGGCGCGTTCGGCAGGCGCGGTCCTCTCTGCGGTTTCGCGATCCAGTGTCAGTGGGGTATCGCGCCGTGCCGCGCCGTTTCGCGGCGTCCCGTTAGCAGTCCGTTAGCACGAGACCGTGACGTCTTGTTCCAGGCGGCCACTACTATGCACGCATGGCGACTCGACTCGCAGACCTGCCGCAACCGCTCGCCGCGGCAGTCGCTCGGGCACGCGCACAGGTTGCGGTCCAGCCGAAGTCACTCCCACCTCGCGACATTGATCCCGTCATCGCGGCATGGGCGAAGGACGCCATTGATTCCGGCGCGCTCGCCGAGGCCATTGCCGAGGTTGCGGCGACCGACCCGGATCTTGCCTGACGCCGCGTGATCGTCGTCGATGATCAGCTGCTGCTGAACATTCTCATCGGGCGAGAGCCCGAGAAGTTGGTGCCCGCGAGGTCGAGCGGTGTCGCGACGACCATGTGTTGGTTCTACCGCCTCAGCCGGGCGATCGCCGCGGGAGGCACGACCGGAGCACTCAGCGGCCGCTTCGCCGCGCTCGACTCGGAGCAGCAGGCCGAGGTCACGCGTCTTGTCAGCGAACTGCCGGGCGACATCGTGACGCTCGATCCGCGCGTGGTCGTACCCGTGATGTCTGCGCTTTCGTCGGTTGCGTCGGCGAACCTCCTGACGACCGAAGCCGTCGCGACCGCGTTGGTACTCGACGCCGACATCGCGGTCTCGGTGCGATCCGGACTCCTCGACAGAACAAGCGCAGCCGCCGACGTCCGCGTGGTGCTGATCGACTGACACAACGGACGTTCCCGGCTATTGGCCGACCGGCCGCACGAATCACCCGTCGGGCGCGCACTTGTGGGCCCCACGGCTCAGCACAGGTCGATGGCGGCGCCGTAGTCGTGTGCGAGGTGCTGTGCTTCGCTGCGATGGAGCCAGGTTCGTAGGCTCTCGGTCGGTTCGGCGTTCGCGAGGTGGTGGTGGTCGTGTTCGGGCGCGGGTGCGACGAGGTAGAGCTGGTTTCCGCGTCGCCCTCTCGATAGTGCGGTGTACGCGCGTTCTCGGGTGAGGTCGTCTCCGGCGAGGACGAGTGTGCGATCGACAGTTGTTCCTTGGGCCTTGTGGTCGTCGTCGCGTAGGCATGGACGACGCCGCGGGCTTCGAGGTACTCGGCGGGGAGCGCGACGTGCCCATGGTCGTCCGTGTCGATCGTGATCGTGCGTCGGTCGACGTCGACAGAGTTGATGGTGCCGGTGGTGCCGTTGGCGACGCCGATCCGTTTCGCGTTGCGTAGCGTCATAATGCGATCTCCGGCTTGGTAGTCGTGCCCGCCGATCGTGAGGGTCGGTCCGTGCAGATGACCCGCGGTTGCGAGGTGTTCGCGGGCGCGGCGGTTGAGGTCGTGGACGTCGCGCCAGCGACTGGCGAGCATGAGCACGGTGTCGCCGCGGCTGTAGGCCGCGGCGTAGTCGACGGCCATGCGGGCGCGGCGCGCGCCGGCGGTCGTGTCGATCGCGATGCGGGCGTTGTGTTCGTAGGTGGCGAGGGCGGCGTCGGTTCGGCCGTCACGCAGCCAGGTCAGCGCGAGGCGTTCCCAGCGCTCGTGCTGGCGGCGATTGCGGGTCAGGCGGACGGCGCCGAGGTGGTGGTCGAGGCCGTGCAGGAGTCCACCGGCGTCGATCTCGGGGAGTTGGCGGTGATCGCCGACGAGCACGATCTTGGCGCGGTGGCGCGCAGCGGCGTCGAGGAGGGGTGCGAGGGTACGGGTTCCGGCCATGCCGGCTTCGTCGACGATGAGCACGGTGCGCGGCCCGAAGCGCTCATTGTTTCGGACGAGCTCGTGGGTCAGGGCGGCGATGGTCGTCGATGGGATGCCGGCCGTGGTCTCGAGTTGGCGGGCGGCGCGGGCCGCGACCGCGCAGCCGATCACCTGATGGCCGCTGGTTTCCCAGGCGTCGCGCGCGGCGGCGAGGGCGTAGGTCTTCCCGGAGCCTGCCGGTGCGACGACGACGTCGACGCCACGACCCGAGGTCGTGAGCGCGATGACCATGCGTCGTTGGTCGTCCTCGAGGGTCGGTCGTGATGCGAGCGCGCGGTCGACGGCCCACGACGATGCGATCGTGGTTCGCTCTCGCGTACGGTCATCGGTGTCGCGGATGAGTCGAAACTCGAGCGCGAGGAGCTCGTAGGTGGTGTAGCGGTGACCCAAGCTCGGTGAGTTCATGCGGCGCCGGTCGTTGCGACGCATCTCGGCACCTGCGGGTGCGAAGCGCAGCGGCGCGACCTCGGGTCGGCTCACGGTGCGTTCGGCGAGGGCTTCGATCTCGCGGATCGGGGCACCGTTTGGCAGTGCGTTGCACCAGGCCTGCAGGACGTGGCGGCGGTCGAACGTCGAGCTGCGCGCGGTCAGCCCGGTCGCGCCCAGCATTTCGGCGCTGATGCGATCGCGTTCCTTGTCAGACAACTCGCGCGCAAGTGAGCGGCCGGTAAGCGCGCGCAAGGCGGTTCGCTCGACGCCGTGGCTCGCGGCGACTGCATGCCAGTCGGTTGCGAGCGACTCGATGTCAAGTTCGGGATCCTTGCTGGTGCGCGTGTCGAGGGTGGCGATCTGCGCGGCCCGGGCGGAGGTGAGGTCGAGCGCGTCGAGCCGTTCGACGATCTGTTCGCGTCGCCGAGACAGCTCCTCGATCAGCGTACGCGGAATGCCTTCGAGGTCCGCGAGCCCGTTGCGGGTCGGCTGCCACGCAACGCCGAGTTGGTGCGTGAGATCGTGGCGGAGTTGAGCCTGGTAGAGGTGACCGGCGGTCTTGGAAAGCGCGAAGAGGTGGCGTCCGTCGAGCGCCGACCAGGAACCGTCCGATCCGCGGGTGAGATTGGCGACCAGGACGTGGGTGTGCAGGTGAGGATCGCCGGCGCGGCTGGCGCGGTGCCGGAATGCGGCGGCGATGAACCCGTCGCCCGGCAGCTCGCGGGCTCCGCCCGCGCCGCGGCGCACCACGCACGCGTTCCGTTCAAGCCACTCCAGCGCGGAAGCAACCGCGCGGTCGTGTGCCGTGCGAACGTGCGCGGCGAGGTCGGCGTCGGCCAGTGCGAAGGCGATCGACACGGATTTCGGCGCCGAGAAGGTGAGGTCGAAGCCCGCCTTGCGGTTCGCGCGGGCCCGGTCGAGACGATCACCGGTCGAGGGGTCGAGGCCCTCCAGCACCGCCAACAGCGCGGCGGCCTCGACCGTACCGTCGAGTTCGAGCGTGGCCGAGTGACGGCCGAGCCAGCATCCGGGCGCCTCGCCGGCGCCGAGGTAGTAGTCCTCGCGCCCGGTCGCGACGCTGTCGAGGTAGTACGCGGCGCGACCTGAGGCAAGCACGCCGATCCCGAGCATCAGTGCCGCCCCTGAGGGCGCGATGGTGGTGTGTGCAGTGGTGGGTGCAGAAGTCTGTGCAGACGTGCGACAAGGCCCGCGCGGCTGCTACTCGCGTCGCGCGTGTCTTGTGCAGCGCGCGCGGCACTGCGTGCGGTGGATGACGCAGACGTCATCGCCCAGGTGCCGGCTGTGGGTTGGCCTGCTGGAGTAGCGCGTCCAGCGCGGCCAGCGGCACCACGATGCGCCGACCGAGCCGCACTGCGGGCAACGCGCCCCGCCCGACCAGCTCGTAGGCGAGCGTGCGCGAGATGCCGAGCAGCCCCGCAGCCTCATCGACCGTGCACACCAGCCGCCCGTTTGTTTGGACCGAATCCGTCACGCCTTCCTCCTTCTCGTCCGACATGAGGGAAAAGCGCGCCGGAGCCGCCGCGCGCGACTCGGTATTTGATGTTGGGGTGCGATTCGTCTCGTGTGACCGCAATGCGCGCGTGACCGTGGTGTCCTGCTCGCCGTCGTCGACGAGGTGGTCGTCTCGCAGTGCCTGTTGGGGGTCCGCGGTCGTGGGAGCGACGCGGGCTTCGATGGGTCGGGCTCCCTGCCGGGGTGTGACCCGCTGACGCGACCGACCGTGGTGTCTTTCTCGTGAGGTGTCGGCCGCGGCGGGGAGCCTCAAGCGAGTCCTGAAGAACGTGCCCACCGGTGGGCGACGTGACCTGATAGGAGCCTTGCCTTGGGCCTCAACCGAGTCTTGTCCGCGCGCACCGGTGGGCACGTGCCACTCCCGAAGGAGTTGACATGACCACCTTGACAGATCTGCATACCGATGTCGTTGGCGGTGTTGACACTCACGGCGAGGTGCACGTCGCCGCCGCGCTCGACCGGGTCGGGCGGGTGTTGGCGACCGCGAGCTTCGCGACGACCGCGGCGGGGAACCGTCAGCTGCTCACCTGGCTGCGCGGTCACGGCGAGGTCGTTCAGGTCGGTGTCGAAGGAACTGGATCGTGGGGTGCGGGCCTGTGCCGCTATCTGGCCGGTGAAGGCGTCGCCATGGTCGAAGTTGACCGTCCCAACCGACAAGACCGCCGTCGGCGCGGCAAGTCCGACACGATCGACGCCGAAGCGGCCGCTCGCGCTGCGCTCAATGGCACCGCGTCCGCAATACCCAAGGCCCGTGACGGCGACGTCGAAGCGATCCGGGCGTTGCGGGTCGTGCGCCGCTCCGCGATGCAGGGCCGCGTGCGGGCACTGCACCAGCTGCGGGCGTTGTGCTCGACCGCACCCCAAGAGGTCCGCGACCAGCTCCGCGGCCTGGGCCGCAAGGATCTCGTGCAGGTCTGCGTCAGGCTGCGCGTCAGCGATGCGACCACGCCGGGGACTGCGACCAAGCTTGCGTTGCGTGAACTCGCGCGGCGTATCAGCACGCTCGAAGACGAGCTCGCCCGCCTCGACGCGCAACTCGGCCCGCTGGTCGCTCGAGCGTGTCCCCAGCTGCTCGAACTGCGCGGGGTCGGTCCCGACAGCGCCGCGATCTTGTTGGTCACCGCCGGCGACAACCCCCACCGACTCAAAAACGAAGCGTCGTTCGCCAAGCTCTGCGGCGTCGCGCCACTCGAAGCATCGTCGGGGCGTGTCCGCCGTCACCGCCTCAACCGCGGCGGTGACCGCCAAGCCAACCATGCGCTCTGGCGGATCGTGTTGGTCCGCATGCACTGCGACCCTCGCACCCGCGCCTACGTCGCCCGGCGCCGCGCCGAAGGGCTCAGCACCAAAGAGATCATGCGCTGCCTGAAGCGCTACGTCGCCCGCGAGATCTACCGCGTCCTCACCGACCGCTAGTAGCACACCCCGAAGCCATCGCGGCTCGACCGCGTTCGACAGGTCGTGACCGCGCACGCCCCGACGGCGCCACCCAGAGCGGATCGGTTGGTCGTAGGCGCGACCACGACAATCGGATCGGCTCACAACGCAACTGAGCGACGGCCCGTCACCGCGAATCGTCACTCTCGGCGACCTCAACCATCGCCCGTTGACAATAGGAGCATCGAGCGCGAGGAAGGCTGGACTGCGTCGAAGCGCCGGCAGAGGGGCGGCGAGGAGTGGAGGAACCAACATCGGTCAGCCCACATCGCCTTCGATCGCGCGTCTGCACGGCGCGACGCTGATTGTCTGCACGCGCGACGGCACTCGTATGAGTGCAAGGGTGTGGTGCGCGAGGAAGGGGTGGTGGGTGCGCGCGGAAAAGTGGTGCGCGGGGAAAGGGTGGTGCGGGAGGAGGATTGGTGCGGGAGGAGGATTGGTGCGGGAGGAGGGGTGGTGAGCGAGGATGAGGTTGCCCTCCGGGCCTGGTCATTTTGACCGATGAGGCCGTATGACCAGAGATGGGAAGGCGCTCGCGGCGTCGGCGATGGCGTGCGCGATCTTCTTGGGTAGCTGTGGTGGCGGTGACAGCAGCGCCGACGGTTCCGGTTCGCATGCCGCGGTCGCGGACGCCGTGAATGCGAGTCGTGCCGCGGGCTCGGTCCGCTTCACGCTGGAGAGCGGGTCGGAGGAGATAGCGGAGGGCGTTGTCGATCTCGACTTGGGGAGTGCGAAATTCCGAGGCGGGCGCATGTTGCTCGGACCCGTCGGGTTCTCGGAGGTCGAAGACACGACGATGATCGATCTTCTCCTCGTCGGAGAGATCGAGTACGTGGATGTCCGACCAGTTGCCGAGTACGCCGATGAGCCTCTCCCCCAAGGCGTCCATTGGATTGCGAGCGCGGCAGGGACGGGCTCGAACTCCGGATCGTTCGGCTATGCCGTGATGGAGGCGTTCGAGTCGCTCGAACTCGCCATGCAGGTCGAGAGCCTCTCAGCGGACGAGATCTCGGGCCCGGTCATGTCCCCGGGCGTCGTCGCGTATTTCCGTGCTGACTTCGATCCTGAAACTGTTCCCGAGGACACACGCTGGATCTTGTTTCTTGGGGCCACCGCGATCGAGGTCGGAGTTGACGATGAAGGATTGATTCGTCATGTGCGGTGGGTCCACGAGCCGAGCGATGCCGTGACTACGACCGAGGCGTCGCAGCAATTCATGGATCTGTCACTCTCGGACTACGGGGTGGCCGTCGATGTGCAGGAACCTCCGGCGAATGAAGTCGTCGACTTCGACGAGTGGTACTGGGTCCCTGAGGTTCAGATAGGTCTGCGTGACGAGCTCGAGTTCTTTCAGGACGACTTCGAAGCCACACGCGACTACCAGGCAATCCTGCGACAAGGTGCTGCGGACGCATCGCTGTCGACTGTCGAAGGGGTCGCGACCGAGTTTCTCGATATTTCGGCACATGCGCCAATGCCCGACGTCCTCGTTCTCGCGTCGGGGTTAGGCGAGTCCGGAGTCTGCTACTGGATACGCCACCGCGGGTCGACGGACTCAATCGAGTACGCGAGCAGTCGGACCGTCGAGTGCGACGCAGCGGCTGATCCCGGCGACTGGAGTAGGACAGCCTGGTCATGACCACGCGGTAGTACTCGATCCAACGCGCGGGCCAGGCCGCGCGGGGTTCGTCGGAAGGGCCGACCCCACGTGTCGCCGGCCGTGCCGGAGACCATCGAAACGCCGTGAGAAACGACGCTGCTGCGTCTGGGTTCGAGAGCGGACGCGGACGCTAAGCAAACTTGCGGCGCAGTGGCGACGTCTTGTCGCCAAGGATCAACCTCGCGACCGTGTGCGCAGCTTCCTCTTGGAGCGCGGGATGCACGTGCGAGTACGTGTCGAGCGTGATGGCGACGCTAGCGTGACCGAGGCGTTCGCTCACGACCTTCGCGGGTATGCCGGCGCTGAGCGCCGCGGTCGCGTAGCTGTGCCGTAAGTCGTGCAGGCGAATTCGTGGCAGACCCGCGCCGCGCCCGAGCTGTCCGAACCAATTCGAGAACCGCTGCGGATGGATCGGGGAGCCATCGTCGCGCGTGAACACGAGTCCGCTGTCCTGCCAGGGCGAGCCGACTGCGAAGCGCTCCTCGTGCTGTTGCTTGCGATGCTGCTTGAGCGCTGCCGTGGTCGCCGGATCGAGTGCGATCGACCGTCGGCCCTTCGCGGTCTTCGGTTCGGAAAGCTCCACGCGGTGATAGTCGACGACCGTGAGGCTCCGTACGACGGACACGCGTCCGTGCCGCAGATCGACATGTTCCCAGGCGAGGTCGAGGACCTCGCCGCGCCGCATTCCGGTGGTCACGGCAAGGAGCCAGGCCGCGAACAAGCGGTGCGCGCGAGCGTGCTCGATGAAGGCGCGCAGCTGTTCCGGCGTCCAGACCTTCATCTCGGGCGTCCGTGGCTTGGGCGACTTCGCAAGAGACGCCGGGTTGCGTGTGAGGTGACTCCACCGCACGGCGTCGTCGAGCGCCTTGTGCAACATGGTGTGCACGTGCTTCACCGTCTTCGGTGCGAGCCCCGGTGTCGATACATCGCCGTTGAGCCGACCGCGTTCGAGGAGCTCGGCATAGAAGGCGTTGAGCCGCGCCGGCGTGAGGTTCGGGAGAAGTGTCCGGCCGAAGGACGGTCGTATGTAGTTGCGGAACAGACGGTGGTAGTGCTCCCACGTCGTGGGTCGCACGCTCGCGCGGATCGCGGGAAACCACTCGTCCTCGAGGAACCGGGTCAGCGTGAGCTTCGACGGCTCGACGTAGGCGCCGCGACGAAGGTCATTGCGCATGTCCGCGAACGCCCGCTCTGCCTCTTTGCGCGTCTTGAAGCCACCGAGAGACTTTTGATTGCGCGCGCCGTCGGGCCCGGGCTCGAGCTCGATCCAGAAGTACCAAGAGGCGCCGCGCTTCTTGAAGTGGCCCTGCACGCGGCCGACCGTAGCTGCTTCGTTAGCAGTTCGTTAGCCCCGATCATTCATTGCCGGCTTGAGTTCTCGGGTTCGTGGTCGTGGGTGAGTTGCGAGGTGCTGGGTGGCAGCGCGCGGTTCGTGGTGCGTGGCTGTTTGGTGGTCGCGATGCCGGGTTCGGGGTGTAGGGGCGGGCGTGATGACGCGCGTCATCGATGCGTGCCGTGTTCGCGGGTTGCGCGGGTGGTTCAGGTGATCGATGCGACGCGTTTGTACGCGGCGATCAACACCGCCGTGTTGGGC
>JBQTGT010000100.1:0-4437 GCA_052390615.1 Actinomycetota bacterium | reverse complement strand
CGACGCTTGCTTCTTCATTGGTGGTCCTCCGTTTCACTTGGATGGCGTGAGAACCCCGAGCGTGCCTCACGGCACGAACGAGGCGGAGGACCGCCACTGAACTTCTACGACACCTGGGTCAACCTCTTCTCGATGACGGCGTCGCCCTTGTGCTCGAGCAGGAACGCGCGTGCCTTGTTGCGGAAGCGTTCGAACTCATCGGCGGGCGTCAGCCCACTGAACTCGACGTCGGCCTCCTGGCCGATCTCATCCTCGAAGTCGGTATAGACGACCTTGCGCTTCGATTTCTCGATGAACGGCACGAGCAGTCGCAAGCGTCGGCGAACTGACTCGAGCATCGGCAGCGTGACGTCAGTCCACCACTCGTCGGTCTGCACGTCGGCGATCAGCGGCAACTCTTTGGCCACCGCTGGAATGGTCGGATACTCCTCGAGCAGGCCGGCGATCTGACGGACTTGCTGAGACAGCCGCGGAAAACCTGGCTCGGTCCTCAGCAACGCCAGCTCAGTAGAGAGCAGTAGAAGATCGAAACGCTTGGCCTCCTCGGGCTCGGCATCCACCTCGGCGGGGAGACCCGCAACGTTCTGGGCGAGGTCGCTGAGATCGCCAACCTCGACGGTGTTCCACGCGTCGGGTTCCTTGAAGCGTTCGACCAGTCGCCGATGTGGGCGGACCACGAAGTTGTTCACGTTCATCGCCGCGACCTCGACGCGGAGCAGGTCCACGATCGACGCGCGCTCCTCAGGATGAGTCTTCGCGGCGTCGAGGGTGGCGATGAGGTCGAGGCGGCCGGTGAAGAGCCGGGCGCTGAGCGATGGGGCAACCGATCCTTCGGTGGCGGCCGGGTTCTGGTTGAAGAACTCAAGGTTCTTGCACCAGTCGAAGACGCTGAAGAACTGCTTGTCCTCGCCGGGCCCGAAGACGTCGGGACACAAGCGGGTACCCCGGCCGAGCATCTGCCAGAACTTCGTCTTCGATCGGATGATCTTGAAGAACACGAGGTTGACGACCTCGGGGATGTCGATGCCCGTGTCGAGCATGTCGACACTGATGGCGATATGCGGGTCGCGATCGGCGATCGAGAACTTGTCGATGAGATCTTGGGCGTACTCGGTCTTGTGGGTGATGACCCTGGCGAACTCGCCCTTGTGGTGCGGGTAGTTGATGTTGAACCGCTCAGCAATGAACTCGGCGTGCCGTTGGTTGGCGGCGAAGAGAATCGTCTTGCCGAGCCGATCGCCACCCGCGACCTTCTGCCCGCGGGTCATGAGGTGCTCGAGGACCTTGTCGACGGTGTCGGCGTTGAACAGCCACCGGTTGATCGCCTCCGCGCCGACGGACTCCGGGGGCTCGTCGTCGTCTTCGTCCCAATCGAGCTCGTCCCACGTTTCTTTGTCTTCCTCGGACAGGTCGTCGTAGCGGATGCCCTCGCGGAGGAATGAGGTCTCGACCGACACCGCGCGTGGCGGGACGAGATAGCCGTCGGCGACCGCGAGAAATAGTCAAGACTTGTGGATTGGGTTTGTTGATCACGCGGCGGCTTCCTGATTCTCGACGAGGACTCTCTTCTTGAACGTGGCTCCGGCGCGCACGAGCGCGACGAGCTCGGGACCGTTGACCTTGCGCCAGCGGTCTTGGGCGGCGGCGATGAGCTTGAACGCCATCGCGAGTCCCGCAGCACGCGAGCCCGGGCCCTTGGTGACCTTGGTGCGCAACCGGACGGTCGCGAACGTCGACTCGATCGGGTTCGACGTCTTGAGACGGATCCAGTGCTCGACCGGGAAGTCGTAGAACGCGACGAGCCGGGGGGTGTCAGATGGTTTGTGTAAGCGGTCGGGTCGTGACTCGATTGGAGCACACTGATGACCATGGCAAAGAAGGATCCCGAACGTGAGGAACGTCGCTGGCAGCAGAAGGAGATCGCGGACTCGTTGAAGGAGTCCGGCGCTCTCGATGAGATTTTCGCTCGGATCGACGCTGGCGAGCCGTTGACGGGCCACGAGGGCCTGTTGAAGGGCATGTTGAAGGCGTCGCTGGAGCGGGGCCTGGAAGCCGAGCTTTCCGATCATGTCGGTTATGAGCGTGGCGATCCGGACGCGGCGATGTTCCCGAACTCCCGTAACGGCACCTTCCCGAAAACGGTCGCGAGCGAGATCGGCGATGTCGAGCTGGCGGTCCCGAGGGACCGCAACGGCACGTTCATCCCGATGCTCGTCCCGAAGGGGGCTCGTCGACTCGATGGCCTCGACGCGATGATCATCTCGCTGTACGCGGGTGGGATGACGATCCGAGATATCGCTCATCACCTCGTGAGCACGTTCGGAACGGAGTTGTCGCACGAGACGATCTCCAAGATCGTCGACGCCATCAGCGATGAGGTCCTCGCCTGGCAGCAGCGGCCGCTCGAAGCGCTCTACCCGGTGCTCTACCTCGATGCGATCATCGTGAAGGTCCGCGACGGCGGCCACGTGCGGAACAAGGCGGCGCACATCGCCATCGGCGTCGACATGGACGGGATCAAGCACGTGCTCGGGATCTGGGTGCAGACGACCGAGGGCGCCAAGTTCTGGGCGTCGGTGTGCGCCGAGCTCGCCAACCGGGGCGTTCGGGACGTGCTGATCGTCTGTTGCGACGGGCTCACCGGCTTCCCCGAAGCGATCGCAGCGACGTGGCCCGAAGCGACGGTGCAGACCTGCGTCGTGCACCTGATCCGCGCCGCGACGCGGTTCGTGAACTACACCGACCGCAAAGCCGTCGCAGCGGCGTTGAAGCCGATCTACACCGCAGCCAACGTGGACAATGCGCTGCTCGAGCTCGAAGCGTTCGAGATGACCGCGCTCGGCAAGAAGTATCCCTCGACGATCAAAGCGTTCCGAGACGCGTGGGAACGCTTCACCCCGTTCCTCGCGTTCCCGCCGGGCGCTGCGTCGAGTGATCTACACGACGGATGACATTGTCAAGCGTTCACCGCCGGTCGTTTCGGTTGCCAGTGCGCGACCAGGACTTCGTAGGCGCGTTCCTGTTGTTCGACGGCCGCTCGTTCTTGGTCGCGTAGCTGCTTGACGTGATAGTCGTGCGTCGCGCCGCGGATCGGTCCGCGCCGTGACTTGGCGCCGGCGGCGAGTTCGAGCTTGCGACGCTTGTGTGCGTTGAGGCTGGGCCGCGCAAACGCGTAGTCCTCGTCCTTGGTGACGATGTGCCAACACAGCACGGTCATCTTCCGTGCGGTTGCGACGGTCGCGACTTGGAAGCCACGCCTGTCTTTGACGCGCCGATAGAACGCGCGCAGCGGGCCGGGTGCCCTCGCGGCGGAGAACGCGGCCTCGACGATCATCCCGCGGGCCTGCGAACGACCGGTCTTGGTGATCCGGCCGTGCACCGCCGGGCCGTTGCCCGATTGGCGAACCCGCGGGTTCAGCCCGAGATACGCGACGAGCCTGCCGGGGTCCTCGAAGCGGGCGAAGTCACCGACCGCGGCGACGATCGACACGGCGACCGCGACGTCGATCCCCGGGACCGTCATGAGCCGCGCCACGATCGGATCGTCGATCGCCTCGACGGCAATGTCGCGTTCGACATCGGCGAGCTCGGCACCGTGGAAATCGAGTTGGCGGACGAGCGCGTCGACGCTGCGCCACTCGTCCGCGGGCAACGCCTGTGCTGCCAGCCAACGCCGGCCAACCCGAGAGAACAGGTCGGCATGCGGACACGTCGGCACGAGGTTCCGTGCGAGCACCGCGTGCACCTGGTTCTTCAACCGCGTGCGCTGTCTCACCAGATGCGTGCGCCGCATGACCAGCCGGCGCAACATCCGCGTACGGTCATCCGCCACCCACGTCTCCGGCAAGAAGTCCGCCGCCAGCAATTGCGCCAAGATCCGAGCATCGACCTTGTCCGTCTTCACCTTCGCTTCCGCGATCGCTCGTGTCTTGCGCGGGTTCGACACCACGACCCGACGCACGAGCGGTCGCAGCATCGTCGCGATCGCATCACTGTTCGTCGTCGCTTCCAACGCAACCTCGTCGTCAGGCTCGAGCGTCTCCGCCCACGCCCGCAGATCTTCCGGCTTCACGCCGATGCGACCCTCATCGCGACACAGACCATCTTCGACGACAGCGATCTGTGCGAACGAACGATGTACGTCCATCCCGATCGACCTCACAGCACGGCTCCTCTCGTTGCTTCCTTGAACGAGGAACCGCCGGGCGGAACGACAGAAACGGATTCGCGCTCGCAGCGCAATCGGGCCAGTCGCAGGGGCGGCCATGTACTAACACGAGCTCGCAGCTCAACGTATAGATCGGCCTGCCCTAACCCCGATCTTTCACGGTGGTCGGTGAGCTGATGGTCGCGCGTCCGCGAAAACGCCCTCCTGGCAAGGGAAGCTGTGCTTGTCGACGGCGACAGGAGTCCCGAGCAGGAGGGCACTTCGTAGGT
>JBQTGT010000099.1:0-8280 GCA_052390615.1 Actinomycetota bacterium | reverse complement strand
CGCAAGATTGCGCGACGCACAACCACCGATCTGCCGACAACGACACCACCAGCGACCCGGCAACGCAACGCGACCCGCCCTACCCGTCAAACACGGCGCACCACAGCCCGTTCATGAATGATCGGGGTTAGCGGAGCGGTTCTCCGGTCGTTTCCCACCCACCCGCGTTCGTACGACCCCAGCCCCCCGCCGCGAGGTTGCCGCCGTCGACATGGATCGTGGTCCCCGTGACGAAGCGACCGGCGTCCGACGCGAGGTACACGGCGGCGGCCGCGACATCGTCGACGTGTCCCGCGTACGGGAGCGGGGTCTTGACCGGCAGCTCCCCCAGGCCCGGCGTCGCGATGACGTCGGGCGCGATGCAGTTGACGCGGATACGTCGCGGGCCGAGCTCGAGGGCAAGGGTCTTCGTGAGACTCGCGACCGCGGCTTTCATCGCGCTGTATACAGCGAAGCCAGGCGCGGCGCGGTACGCTTCGATCGACGTGATATTCACGATCACGCCACCGTGCTCGGGCATTCTCGGCACGCACACGCGTACGAAGTTCGTGACACTCGTGAAGTTCTCGCGGATGAGCGCGTCCTGCCCCTTGTCGTTCACGTCCATGAAGTCCGCGTGGAAGCCACCGCCCGCGTTGTTGACAAGGATGTCGACAGGATCGAGGGACGCAACCCACGCCGCGACCGCGTCGCCGTCGCGGACGTCGAACACCCCGCTGAAGCGGCGGCATCCTCTCGCCGCGATCGCCGCGGCGGTGCGCGCTAACCCATCGGCGTCGCGGTCGCAGATCGCGACGTCGGCACCGAATGTCGCGTACGTCTCGGCCACCGCCGCGCCGATGCCTTGGGCGGCGCCGGTCACGATCGCCAACCGACCCTCGAGCGAGAAGGAATCCGGCGAGCACGCCATGCGGGGTCGGAGGCTAGCTTCGCCGTATGGGCTACGACCTGAAGGGCAAGAACGTACTCGTGACCGGCGGCTCGACTGGGATCGGGGCCGGTCTCGCGGAGGGGTTCGCGCAGCGGGGCGCGACCGTCGGCATCTGTGCCCGCCGCACAGATCTGCTCGAGCAGGTGCTCACGCGCTGCCAGGAACACGCGCCCGAGTCGAAGGCGTGGACGATCGACCTCGCCGAGCTCGACGGTCTCGCCGACTTTGCCAAACGTGCGTCACACGAGCTCGGCGGCATCGACGTGCTGGTGAACAACGCCGGTATGCCGAAGCGCAAGACCGTGTTCGCGATCGACGTCGCGACGATCGAGTACGTCATGCGGCTCAACTACTTCTCGCCGGTGCGCCTGACGATGGCCCTGCTGCCCGAGATCGTCGAGCGCGCGGGTCGATTCGTGTACGTGTCGTCGGTCGCGGCGCGTCTCGCCCCGCCCGGCGAGGGCGCGTACGGCGCGTCAAAAGCCGCGCTCTCGACGTGGGCCGAGTGCCTCCAGGTCGACCTGCGCAACACCGGCGTGCGCGTCCACGTCGTGTATCCGGGAGTGATCGACACCGAGTTGTTCCGCGTCCCCGACAACGATCCGCTCATCGCGGTGATCGATGCGCTGCCTGTCGACACACTGGTCGGGCCGGTGCTCGACCTGATCGAGACCGACGGGTTCGAGGTCGCGGTCCCCGGTTGGTTCGGTGAGGTCTTCGCCGGCAAGTACCGAGACGTCGGCGCGTTCATGGACAGCACCATGGCCTACGCCCGCTCGATGGATTCCTCCGAACCGGCGTGACAGAGGCGCGCCTGGCGCGCTTTTGTGACGCCAGTTCGGGTGGGTGGGGCGAAGCTGTCGCACCTCGCTGGCAGGATCCGGATATGGGGACAGCCGCAGACTTCAACCTCGCCCGCGCGGCCGAGGTGACCGACGGATACATCAACATCGACATGGCTCGCGCCGCCGGCTTGAGCCGAACACAAATACGGCACCGGTGCGCCGAAATCTGGAATCCGGTTCATGAAGGCGTGTACCGGCTACCCGGCGTTCCGAAATCGTGGACAGGCGAGCTGCGGGCGGCGTGCTGGGCCGCAGGCGACGGCGCCGCGGTGTCTCATCGTTCGGCCGCGGCCGCGTACGAGGTGCCGGGACGACGCACCGACGTGATCGAGATCACGTGCCGACGATGGGACCGAGCAAGGCATCCCGGGCTCGTCGTGCACGAGCAGCGGCGGTTTCCCGACCGCGACATCACAGAACTCGACGGAATTCCGATTGTCACGCCCGAGCTGCTGTTGCTCCAGCTGGCATGGTGGAAACCAAGCGTGAACTACGTCGAGGCAGTCATCCACGCGCTGCGCCGCAAGCGTTTGATCTCTTACGAATCAAGCCACGCGACGTTCATCCGCCATGCCCGTCGCGGCCTCAAGGGAGTCGCCGCGGTTCGCACCGCACTTGAGCGATGGGACCCGTCACAGCGCGCGACCGAAAGCGAGAAAGAAACGCTGCTCCTCCAGATACTCCGACGTCACGGGGTGCCCGAGCCGGTAGTCCAGTTCGAGGTGTACGACCAGAACGGTTTGTTCGTTGCCCGAACCGAGTTTGGCATTCGCGAATGGAAGATCACCATCGACTACGACTCGATGCAGGAGCACCTCGACGAATTCCAGATCGCCCGCGACAACCGGCGCCGAAACCGCATCATGGGTGCGGGATACTGGCCGCTCGTCGCGCGGATCGGAGACCTGCGAAACGGTGGCGGCGAACTCGTCGACGAGATCTTCAACGTCGCCCGTCAGCGCGGCGAACTGGCGTGACACAGGCGCGCCTGGCGCGCTTCTGTGACGCCAGTTCGAAGGGCGGGGCTAGGCGGGGAGGCCGATGGTTTTGGTCTCGAGGTATTCCTCGAAGCCTTGGATGCCGTGCTCGCGTCCTTGGCCGCTCTCCTTGTATCCCCCGAACGGCGAGTCGGGCCCAAACCATTGGCCGCCGTTGACCGACATCGTGCCGGCTCGGATGCGGCGGGCGACCCCAACGGCCCGTTCGAGTGACCGGCTAGTCACCGATCCCGACAACCCGTAGCGGGAGTCGTTGGCGATGCGGACGGCATCGTCGTCGTCTTCGTACGGGATGACCGCCAGCACCGGGCCGAAGATCTCCTCCCGCGCGATCGTCGACGTCGGGTCGACGTCGACGAACAACGTCGGTTGCACAAAATACCCGCGTTCGAACTGGGTTGCCGCGCCACCGCCAACGAGGCAACGCGCGCCTTCGGCCTTGCCACGCTCGATGTAACCAAGCACCCGCTCGCGCTGACGCGCGTTGATCAGCGGCCCCGACATGTTCGCGAAATCCGTAGGGTCACCATACGCGAACGACTCGAACGACGCCTTGACGATCTCGACACCCTCGTCGTAGCGCGAACGCGGCAACAACATGCGTGTTGTGATCGCGCAGCCCTGACCGGCGTGCATGCACACCATTCCGGCGCTCGGCAGCACCGCGCCGAAGTCGGCATCGTCGAGCACGATATTCGCGGACTTACCGCCGAGCTCGAGGAACACGCGCTTCAACGTGTCGGCGCCACGCGCCGCGATGCGTTTCCCGACCGCGGTTGAGCCGGTGAACGAGACCATGTCGACGGCGGGCGAGCCGCTGAGGACTTCGCCGACCGTGGCGGGATCGGCGGCCGTCACCACGTTGACGACACCGGCCGGAATATCGGTCTCCTCGGCGACGAGCTTGCCGATCCACGTCGCGGAGTACGGCGTATCGGGCGCGGGCTTGAGCACGACGGTGCAACCAGCCGCGAGCGACGGCGCCAGCTTCGACAGGTTGAGCATGAACGGAAAATTCCATGGTGTGATGAGCCCGGCGACGCCGATCGGCTCGCGCACAACGAGCCGATTCGACCGCATCCCGAAGAACTCGTGCGGTCCGAGCTCGTACTCCCACTCGTACCGGTCGAGGAGGTCGATGTCCCATCGCATGTCCTCGATGCAGCTGTCCTGCTGGATCGCGAACGTCAACGCGATCGGCGTACCGACCTCAGCCACGATTTGGGGCCGCAGGTCTTCCTTGTGCTTGTCGAGCGCGTCCTTCAGCTGCCCGAGGCACGCTTTGCGCAGCGCACGGTTCGTCGCCCAGTCGGTCTCGTCGAACGCCCGGCGAGCAGCACCGATGGCGCGTTCCATGTCCGCCGCGGTCGCGTCGGCGACGGGCCCGATGACCTCCTCGGTCGCGGGATTGAGATTGTCGTATGTAACGCCACCGGTTGCCTCGACGAGTGTGCCGTCGATGAGCATCCGCGGTTCGCCTTGAGTCACCATGGACGACAGGGTAGGCCGGTAGCCTCGGTGTCGGCATGCGCATCGCGGCCCTCGACCTCGGCTCGAACTCCTTTCACTTGCTTGTTGCCGACGTCCACCCCGACGGCACGTTCGAGTCGATCGCTCGCGAGAAGGAGATGCTCCGGCTCGGCGACGATGTCACCCCCAATGGCGAGATATCGGCCGCCGTTGCCGACCGGGCGATTGCCGCCGTCCGGCACCTGAAGCAACTCGCCGACGCGCTCGGCGCAACCGAGGTGCTCGCCAAGGCGACGAGCGCGATCCGGTCCGCGGCGAATGGCAGCGAACTCGTCGATCGCATCGAGGACGAGGCCGGCGTCGAGATCGAGGTCATCAGCGGTCTCGAGGAGGCGCGGCTCATTTTCGGGGCGGTGCGGGCGAGCGTCGTGTTGGACCCGTCGCCGGCGATGGGCATCGACATCGGGGGCGGCAGCGTCGAGCTCAGCATCGGTGACGCGCAAGGTTTGCGGTGGGCGGCGAGTGTTCCGCTGGGCGTCGGCCGTCTCACGGCCGACCTCGTTCGAGACGATCCGCCGTCCAAGGGCGACCGGCGCCGCCTCGACGAGCGGATCCGCGCGACGCTCGCACCGCAAGTCGACGCTGTGCGCGATCGCGCGCCCGCGATGTTCGTCGGCACGAGCGGCACCATCAACGATCTCGCACGCATGGCGGTTGCGTTGGACACGGGCGATGTACCAGCGGCGTCGAACGGCTTGCGCGTCACGGTCGATCAGTTCCGCGACTTGCACGACCGCATCATGCGATCGAAAACCTCCGAGCGGCGGAAGATGCCGGGGCTCGAAGAAAAGCGCGCGGATCTGCTGCCAGCCGGCTCGATATTGCTGACGATCGCGCTCGAGATGTTCGGCGCTGACACGCTGACCGTGAGCGACTGGGCGTTGCGCGAGGGCATCGTGCTCGACGCAGTACACACCCACGACCCTGCAGACTGGTCCGACGATCCGCGTCAACTGCGCCGATCCGCCGTGGCGGGCCTGGCGCGCCGATGCAATTCCGACGAGCGTCACACCGGCCGGGTGGCGCACCTCGCACTGCGGCTCTTCGACGATTTGCAGTCGCTGCACGAGCTCGGCGCGGAGGATCGGGAGATGCTCGAGTTCGCGGCGCTCCTGCACGATGTCGGTCAGCACGTGTCGCGTAAAGGGCACCACCGGCATGCCGCGTATTTGGTCGAACACGGACAACTCCGAGGATTCGCGCCGTCGGAGATCGAATTTCTTTCGACGCTCGTTCGGCATCACCGGCGCGGCGATCCGAAGCCATCGGAAGCCCGATTTGGCGCGTTGGCGCCCGAAGCGCGCGTCCGGGTAAGAAGACTGGCGGCGCTCTTGCGCGTCGCCGACGGTCTCGACCGCGGGCGGCGCGGCGTCATCGACGATGTGCACGCCTCGCTCAATACCGACCTCGTCATGCTGCGTCTGAGCGCCAACGGAGATCCTGAGCTCGCCCTGTGGGGGGCCCGCAGACGCCGCGATCTGTTCGAAACGGTCTTCGATCGCGAACTCGAGATCGCCGTGTCCGCCGCGCAGAACGTCTGAGAAACGAACTCGCCGGTGCGCCCGAGGATCGCGGACCGCGCGCGCGATCATCGAACGATGCCTACACGCCGAGAGCTTGTGCTCGCGACGCGCACGCGCATTCTGGACGCCGCGGGTCGGCTGACCCGCGACCGCGGTGCTGGAAGTTGGAGCATGGACGTGCTCGCCAAGGAGGCGGGCGTCGCCCGGGCGACCATCTACGAGCACTTCCGGTCGAAGCGCGCGGTCCTCAACGATCTCGCTGCGTCCACCGCGCGGCAGGTGACCATCGACGCACCGTCGAGCACGGAGACCGATCCGTTGCGAGCGCTCCGGGTCACGCTGGCCGAGGTGTGCCGCCACTGGTCGGCCCACGAAACCACGATGCGCGCACTGCGCACGCTGAGCGCCATGACCGGCACTGACGACGGCAGCGACGCCGTGGACGACGCGTCGCTGCGCGCGCTCGTGGATGCGCTCGCCGTCGCTGGCCAGCTCCGCTCGCACTGGAACGCACAGGACGCAGTCGATGCCCTCACGGTGCTCACCTCCTACCCGACGTACGACCGGCTTCGTCGCTCCGCGCGCACGGCCGAGCAGATCGAGGCGATCCTGGCGAAGCTCGCGATCGCGATCGTCGCACCCGGCACCAGCGCCAACTAGCGCGGGTCAGGCTTCGGCGGGTTCGAAGTCGACGAAGCCGACGTCGTCGCTCGCGGCGCGGAACACCGCCCGCACCCGCATCCCGACGTGGACATCTGTTGGCGCGACGGCCGGCATCGCCGCGAGCACCCGCGCGCCGGTCTCGTCGAGGTCGACCGCGGCAACGACGAACGGCACCCGTTCGCGAAACGGCGGGACACCGTTCTGGCGGATGACCGTGAACGAATAGATGGTTCCCAGTCCGGTCGCGGTCACCCATTCGAGCGTCTGCTTGCCGCAGTGCGAGCAGAGCATGCGCGCGTAGTGCTGGTGCATTCCGCACGTCGTGCACCGCTGGATGCGCAGCTCGCCGCGTCGCGCACCGGCCCAGAACTCGCGGTCCTCGAGCGTCGGGCGAGGGAGCAGGTAGTCGGGCGTCTCGTTCCAACTGGTGCCGCCGCGGTCGTAGGTGGGGCTCACGCCGGCTCAGTTCCGAGGACGACCGTGCCCTGTGTCGACAGCCACCCACCGCTGCCGTGCGCGACCGCGATCTCCGCGCCCGCGACCTGACTCGCACCCGCCGCACCGCGGAGTTGACGCGTCGCTTCGCACAAGAGGAAGAGGCCGCGCATGCCGGGGTGCGTGGCGGAGAGGCCACCCCCGTCAGTGTTGGTGGGCAGTTGTCCGTCGAGTTGCAGGTTGCCGTCCGCGACGAAGGCGCCGCCTTCACCCTTCGGCGCGAACCCGAGATCCTCGAGCACCACCAGCACTGTGTAGGTGAACGAGTCGTACATCGCGAACACGTCGACATCAGTGGGCGTGATTCCGGCCTCGGCGAATGCCGTGGGACCGCTCATCGCGGCGGCGGTCGTTGTCATGTCGGCCATCGCCTGAATCGAGTGGTGGGTCATGCCGCCGGCGGCGCCGCGTATGAACACGGGACGGTGCGACAGGTCGCGCGCCCGCGCCTCGGTGGTCATCACGATGCAGCACCCACCATCCGAGATGACACAGCAGTCGAGCTTGTGCAGTGGATCGGCGACCAGCTTCGACGAGAGCACGTCGTCGATCGAGATCGGATCGCGGTACATCGCCGCCGGGTTCCGGACGGCGTGCCCTCGTGTCTGCACCGCGATCGAGGCGAGCTGCTCCGCGGTGGTGCCGTACTGGTGCATATGACGCTGGGCCGCCATCGCGTACGCGCCGACGAGCGTGAGACCCGTGGGGAACTCGTACGTCATCGGCAGCGGCATCGCGAACCCGGGTCCGCGACCGCCGCCCGTCCCGAGCGTACGCCCGGACGCGGACAGCTGATTGTTGCCGTAGACGATCGCGACGGTGTCGACGTCTCCGTTTTGGATCGCGCGGTACGCGTGCATCGCCTGGAACTCGAAGCTCGACCCGCCGCACGACGTAGATTCGAGCCAGCGTGGCCGCACACCGGCGTACTCGGCGAGCTGCACCTCGTGCATCCCGCCGTAGCCCGCACTGGCGAGGCCTTGAATGTCACTGGTTTCGAGCCCGGCATCGTCGAGCGCGCGGCGCAGCGACTGTGCCTCGAGCATGATCGCACTGAGTTCGGGCGTGACCGGTCCGTCCGACAATCCGACGCCGACCACGCAGACGTTGCGTTGCACGGGCCGGCACGGTACCCGAGGCCAGTCGCACGTCGCCGAATACGCTCGTCCTCAGTGTCAGGCTTCTACTTGTCCGGCGGGTTGGCTCTTACGCTCGCTGCGCCCCGTGAGGGTGTCGCTTTCATCGGTTGTGCCGCCCGCCGGACGCGCCGGACCGGCCGGCGTGGCTTGATAGGA
>JBQTGT010000098.1:0-29496 GCA_052390615.1 Actinomycetota bacterium | reverse complement strand
ATCGGCTTGCCGGTCTCCCGAACGATCCGCACCGCCCCCTCACGAAACTCCGGGTCGTACTTCCTGCGCTTCTCTGGCATGGGAACTCCTCATAGTGGAGTCCTCCACGCTTCGGGGGGATGCTCACACCGCGCCGGGATACTTCTTGCGCCACTTGACCGCGAATGCCTTCGCGTTCGCGCGTGCTTCGTTGACGGCCGCCTGGCCGGGTTCGGCGTCGATAAGGAACCTACGCCCGTCGTCGATTTACACCAGGGACAGGACGCCACCTTCGACGCTCGCTGCAGTGTGACGGCCGTAGTCCCGGAACTCCTCCCCGAGCTGCTCAGCCCGTCTTTCCCGGTGTGTGTCCCGGACCGCTCGCGGCGTAGCACGGCCGCGAGCGGCGGGGGCCCGCCGCGTCCGACCGTCTCGCCGACGTTGGCCGCGCTTATCGCTGCCGGTCGGCGTCCCCGCTCAGCATTCGCATGGGCATGCGGGCGTGTCGGGGCATGCGGGTCCGCAGGCGCAGGTCTCGGAGAGCGGGCATTCCATGGCTCACCTCCTCTCGTGTTCGCACGGTTCGCCGCGCCACGCCTCGACGCCCTCACGCAACGCAAGGACGGCGATGCCGAGGCCGGCGAGAGGATCGGCCCACCACCAGCCGACGGTCGCGTTGAGGACGAGGCCGACGAGCAGGACCGCGGACAGGTACGCGCACAGCAGTGTTTCGGCGGAGTCGGCAAGGAGCGTGCTACTCCCGAGTTGTTGGCCGGTTCGTCGCTTGAGCAGTGCGAGGGTGGGCATGACGATGAGCGATAGGCAGGCGAGCATGATGCCGGCGCGGGAGGTCGCGGCCTCCTCGTCGGCGATGACATCGCGGAACGCCTCGACGGTCACGTACGCGGCCAGGACGAAGAAGGTGACGGCGATCATTCTCAGGGCGCGTTGTTCGCGCGTCTCGTCGACGCCACCGCGACGTTCGGCGCGGAACTGCCAGACGACCACTGACGCGGCCGCGACCTCGATGGTGGAGTCGAAGCCGAACCCGACGAGCGCAATCGAGTTCGCCGCGACGCCCGCCACGAGGGCGACGACCGCCTCGATGACGTTCCATCCGATCGTCACGTACTCGAGTGCCAGACCTCGTCGACGGAGCGTGTCGCTCGCGTCCGCTTCGGGCCCGCGAGCTTCGGTCCCGGTCATCGCGAGCGCCGCCGGACGATGCGATAGTTCGGGCAGAGTTGCACCCGGTCGCCCGCTTTCGCGAGGAGCGCTTCTGCAGCGCGGAGCATCGCGACGACCTCGGGCTGCGCGATCGCGTAGAAAACTTGCCGGCCCTCGGGGCGGGCGCTGACGAGTCCGCAGTCCTTGAGACACGCGAGGTGGCCGGACACATTGGCCTGTGAGCCACCGACGCGCGCGACGAGATCCGTCACGCGCACCTCACCGCCTGCCAGCTCGCGCAGGATCGCCAGCCGCAGCGGCTCGCCGAAGCCACGGAACAGCTTCGCGGCGAGCTCGACATCGGAGCGCACATCAAGCGATACATCGGTGGCAGACCTGGTCACCCGATAAGTATCAGCCGACAACGATGTATCGGTCAAGACCGATACATAACCTCCTCCGGCTGCTGGACACGAGTGGCTCGGGCAGATGAATCGCCGCCAGCGAGTTCTGTCAGCGCCTGTGAGATCCCTCTCCCTCCGTGCGCTGCCTCACCGGAAGATGACGAGGGCGACGGAGAATGGGTAGCACGCGAGCAGGACTGCGCCCTCGTTCCGGGTGAGCGACTGCCCTCGCGGCCGACTCAGGTTCGATGGGCGATCGGCGACGCGGCTTCCCGTTCGGGCTTCGATCAGTTCACCAGTCCTCGACGCGACCGGCAGACTTTGCGTGACGTTCGCCTGTCATGCCGGTGTTGACGCCTATTGGCGCGGCCTGATCCGCAAGATGCGCCAGCCGATGACTGCGCCGACGGTGCTCCCGGCGGCGAGGCCGATGAGCAGCGGAGCGGTGAATCCGCCTTCGGGGCTGCTCGGACGGCGCGACGGCCGGAGCGCGCTCGTGCTGGTTGGAGGCGGAGGCAGGCGAGCCCCATTTCTGCGAGGGCACGACGGGTGCGGCGGTTGCGACTGCGGGTTTGGCGGTGCCATGTAGCGCGCCGAGCAGCACCGCCAACAGCCAGCCGACCCTGAGAACACAGAGCACGTGGCAACCGTAACGGGATCGTTCGCGTCGATCGTGGAACGCGAATGAGGACTCGACAGGGCCTCTGCAGGAGTGAAGGGCGCGATCCGACGCGATCCGAGTCGGTGCCTTTGCCTGCGCGAACATGAAGGGGTTGAGTCGATCTCTTTCTCGTCGATCGTTTCTGGTCCTCACCGGCGGAGTGGTGTTGCTCGCCGCGTGCGGCGGTGACGACGATTCGGAGGCTTCGGACGAGTCGTCGGCGACCGGAAACCGAACCTTTACCGAGGTCGCGCCGGGAATCGTGTCGAGCGATTTGTACGCGAGCCCGGAGCCGCAGCGCTTCGCCTTCGCGTTGTTGGCGAAGGAGGGTTACGCATCGGGCGGCCAGGTGCGCGTCGCTCTTGCGGCTCCGGGCGCGGAGCCGACCGAGTTCGTCGAGGCGACGGCGCGTGCGGAGGGGTTGCCGGAGTTTCGGGGCGTGTACACGATCGAAGCGACGTTGCCGACGTCTGGCACGTGGCAAGGCGCCCTCGAGTACGAAGGCGCGCGGACACCGTTTGTGTTCGAGGTCGGTGCCCGCGCGGCGGTGCCCGCGGCTGGTACGTCCGCCCCGCGTGCGGCGTCGCCGACCGTGACGGAGGCGCTGGGAGTAGATCCGTTGTGCACGCGGGAGCCGCCGTGCTCGTTGCACGACCGCTCGCTGGACACGTTGATCGGCGCTGGGCGCCCGGTGGCAGTGTTGTTCGCGACGCCGGCGCGCTGTCAGACGCAGTATTGCGGACCGGTGTTGGAGACCCTGTTGCCGTTGGTCGCGGAGTATCGGGACCGTGTCGACATCGTGCATGTCGAGATCTACAGGGACTCGCGCAGCGAGGTGCTCGTGCCGACCGTGGAGTCGTGGGAGTTGCCGTCGGAGCCGTGGTTCTTTGGGATCGACGGTGCCGGGACAATCGTGGCGCGCCTCGATGGCGCGTTCGACCGATCGGAGCTACGTGCCGTGCTCGATCAGCTCGTTCCCGCGTAGCGCGCGCAGTCGCCCGACGCCCGGTACGAACCGGCCGGTAGTCGACGCATAGCGCCGGTACGCATGGCCGTGGGCGCCGAGAAGGTAAGGCTCTTCGACGGCGCGGACCTGCACCTCGATACCGACAACCACTAGTAGCAGCGCCGCGACCGCGGCGACGTTTGGCACGAGAGCCACGATTCCGAGTCCGGCGACGACCATGGCGCTGAAGATGGGATTGCGGACGAGCGCGAACGGGCCGTGCTGTTGCAACTGCGTTCGTTCGGTGGGGTTGACGCCGATGCGCCACGCATCGCCCATCGCGAGCTGGGCGCCGAACGTCGCGGCGGAACCGACGAGGAAGAGAGGGAGGCCAACGGCCAGGCGCGCGCTCTGGGCGTCATCGATGAGGACGGGCGCGATGGCGGTCATGGCCAGGACGGGCGCGGCGATGGTCGTGATGATGGCGAGCGTGAACGCGATCGCGCCGAGGCGGGCGGCCATGTTGGCGGCGTGGTCGAGCCCGTGGAAGCCGCTCGCGCCGGTGCGCCGCAGTTGGATGGCGGTACGGACGCCGAACGTCACCATGAGGTAGCAGACGACGAGCACGAACGCCAGCGCGCTCATGGTGCTTCAGTTGCTCCGCTCGGGTGTGCGGGGTCGGTGTCGCAGGGATGGCACTCGACCTCGAGGGTCGCGTGGGCGACGCCGAAGCTGGCGTGGAGCATCTGCTTGAGCCGGTCCGCGACGGCCTGTGCGTCATGCAGGCTGGGCTCGCCGTCGACGACGACATGGGCGGAGAGCGCCTCGGTCTCGGAACCCAATGACCAGAGGTGGAGATGGTGGACGGCCAGCACCTGGGTGTCGGCGAGCATCGCCGCGGTCAGCTCGGTGGGGTCGAGGTGCACGGGGGCGGCTTCGAGCAGCACGCGTGTGGTGTCGCGTAGCAGCCGCCATCCGCCGACCACCACGAGCGCGGCGACGGCGAGCGATGCCGCGAGGTCGACCCAGGTCGCGTCCCAGATGACGATCGCGAGGCCGGCGGCGAGCGCCGCGACGGATCCGAGGGCGTCGGATGCCATGTGCCAGAACGCGCCGCGCATGTTGAGGCTGCGGCCGGCGCTGCGTAGCAAGAGCACGGCGCTGCCGGTGTTGATGGCGAGCCCGACGACTGCGATCGCGGCGACTCCGCCGCCTTGGATGTCGACTGGTTCGCCGAATCGCCGGAAGGCTTCGATGCAGATCCAGCCGGCGGCGGCGACGAGGATGATGGCGCTGACGAGCGCGCCGAGCACTTCGGCCCGCTGGAGGCCGTAGGTGTGCCGGTCGGAAGCGGGCCGGGCGGCGAGTTGCAGCGCGATGAGCGCGATCGCGAGAGCGCCGACGTCGGAGGCCATGTGCACGGCGTCGGCGAGAAGCGCCAACGACCCGAACACCAGGCCACCGACGACCTCGACGCTGAGGAAGCCGGCGTTGAGCGCCAGGGAGGACCACAGCGCTCGGCGTCGCGCGTTGCGGCTCCCCGACACGTCATCGTGACCGTGGCGGTGGTCAGCCGACATCGCCGCGACCGTGTGCGACGTGCGCGAGGACGTCGGCGAGCACGTGCCGTACATGCTCGTCGGCGAGGCGGTAGTACACGGTACGGCCTGATCGCCGCGCGCGGACCATGTAGTGGCCGCGCAACAGGCGCAACGCGTGGGAGGTCGTCGACTCGTGCATGCCCACCGCGGCGGCGAGCTCGTGCACGCACAGCTCGTCGACCGCGGCCAGGCAGCTCAGCAAGCGGAGCCGGTTCGGGTCCGACAGCACGTCGAACAGCGCGGCTGCCCGCTCGATCACGACGTCGTCCGGGAGTAACGAGCGTTCTGCCAGGGGCGTCGTCGTGGGCATCACCGGACATTATCTGCAGGGCTGTGCAGATGTCCAGAGGAGATGCGGCCCCGCTCGCCGGCGGCCAGGCGCAGCCGGGACGCCGCTGCGACACCCACGCCCGCGCCGAGGCCGAGGGCGAGGACCACCAGGGCTCGGGCGACGTCGGCGGGCAGGGTGCTCGGCAGCTGGGAGTACCGCAGCGAGTTCACATCGGCGAGGCCGCCCGCGACCGCGAGCGTGATGGCCCCAATCAGGGCGGCGGGCGCGGCGTCGTACGGCGAACGGGTGACGACGCGTCGCAGCCCGTGCAGGCCGGCGAGGATCGCCACGAACGAATAGACGTTCGCTCCCAGCCGCGACGGGAATGGCCGGACCGCCGCGTCCCAGATCCCGTACACGTGCACGACCTCGGCGCCGACGAGCAGCACGAGCGCGGTGCCGGCGGCGAGGGACCACCACCGGCGCGCCGCGGCGACGACGAGGACCGCGGCAACAACGAGGCCGACGATCGCCGGCCACAGCGCCGGGCCGGGGATCCAGCGCAAGTCGCCACGCACTCGAACCCGGCGGCCGTCGTCGACCACCAGCGTGACCTCCCACTCGGAGATGAGCATGTTGCGGCCGGGCGCGGCGTTCGCGACCGCAGGTGTGCCTGCACCCATGTAGTGGGCGCGATGGTCGTGCCAGCGCACCACCTCGCCGGCGGAGATGCGCCGCCATGCCGGCTCGGCGCCGGCGTCGTAGGACGCCGGCGGCGGGCCCGTTGGAGTGCGCGTCCGGTTCAGGAACGTGGCCGGTGAGCGGCGGTTCTCGAAGACGCCGTCCGGCCCGACGCGCAGGTACGGCTCGCCGTCGTAGCCGAGGACCACGACCGTGGCGTCGCTGCGGTTGCGGAGCTCGAGTCGTTCACCGAGCTCGATCGCGCGCACGTCGATGCCGTGGACCTCAGGGGTGATCTCGACAAGGCGCGTCTCGACGTTGGTGGGTTGCAGTCCGCCGACGCCGTGCGCCGCCGCAGGTTGTGCATCGACGACGGTGACGAGGAGCGCGATCGCAACGGCGAGGCTCGCGGACCGGAATCGGCGCCACACGAGAGAAGGGTCGGTTCAGCCGGCCGGAGAGTTCCGGCTCCCCTGGTCCCGCCCGCCTACATCGAGAGCCAGAAGCTCGACGAGCCGGACGCGGGCACGTGCGACGCGCGAGCGGACCGTGCCCAGTGGAACACCGCACACGTGAGCGGTCTCTTCGTATGAGCAGCCCACAAGCTGGGTGAGCACGAAGGCCGCGCGCTGGTCGGGCTCGAGAGAGTGCACGGCGTCGAGCAGCGCTTGGAACTCGGCAACATCGACGCCGACGGGAGGCGGGAGGGCCTGACACAGCCGATGACGCAGCCGGCGGGCCCGCTCCATGTCGCGGACCGCGTCGGCGCAGGCTCGCCGGGTAATTGCCAACACCCACGGACGTGCGGGTGCGTCGCCGCGGTACGACGGCGCTGCCCGCCAAACCCGGACCAGCACGTCCTGGACGACGTCGTCGGCCTCCTCACGCCCGACCATCGCGGCCGCGTAACGCCACAGGTCCCCCTCCAACGCGTGCGCGAATGCCGCGAATGCCTCGCGGTCACCGTCACGGGCCGCCACGAGAAGTTCGGTCAAACCATCCATCGCCGGCGCGGCGGCGTAGGTCGGAACTTCTCGAGCGGACGGAACGACCCTTCGACGTGAACTGCGAGCGGGCTCGCGAGCTCCTGGCGGCCGGCGACCACGTCGAGCCCGGGCTGGACACGACGGCCGCGCGCGCCCATGTGCGCAGATGCGCGGCCTGTCAGGCCCACCTCGACGCCCTCGCGCGGCTCGACCAGCGCCTCAGGCCTGCGGCCGACCTGGCCCAGGTCGCGACCCATCTGGCGAGGCAGCGCACCGCCACGACTGCCCCGGAACGGTGGCTGCGCGCCGTGCTCGCGTTGATGGGAACCATCGAGGCCGTACTCGCGCTCCCACTGCTCCTCGGCACCGACGAGGAGCTGCCCGAACATGCCAGCCGGCATGCCGGTGCGTTCCTCGTCGCCGTCGCAGCCACGCTCCTCATCCCGGTCTTCCAACCGCGCCGGGCGTTCTCGCTGTTGCCGATGGCGTCGGTGCTGCTCGTCGCGCTCGCCGTGACCTCGATCATCGACATCGCGGCCGGCGAAGTCCCCGCGGTGGCCGAGTCCGCACATCTTCCCGAGGTTGTCGGAATCGCGTCCTTGTGGCTGCTCGTGCGAGTTGGCTGAACGGGTCGCTCCTCTCGGAGGTCTTCGCCGGCGGTGTCGTGCTGTGGCACCTCGTCGGCCATGCCGCCGAGCGACGCGAGGTGCTGGAATGAGTCACTCGGTCAGCGCGATCGCGCCGACGAACAGCGCCGACGGCGTCCGGAGCGACTCGATGAGCGCCATCGTGTCCGGGTTGATGCGGTGCACCGCCGCGGACCGGTCGTCAGGTGCAGTACCGGTCGGGACGAGCGCGAACACAGCGTCGTCGCTTGCCGCCAGATCGACCTGCCCGCGGAACGTAGATGGCGGCGCCGGCAAGAGGGCGAGCTGCCGCGCGTCGCCGTCCAGTGCGATGCGATACGCGACGCCGCCGTTCTGCGCGATGACCCATAGGTCGCCGCCGACCGCAACCGAGGCCCGGATCGGGCCCGCCTCCGGTGAGAGGTTGGCGTCGCCGCGCGCGGTGAGATCACGCGCCGCGAGCGCACGAGCGCCGCGCTCGCCCACGATCCACACCAGCTCGCGTGACGCCTCGATCGCTTGCAGCGGACCAAGCGGCTCGAGGTCCGTGACTGGCGTGCGGGCGACGATCGCGCCATTCTCGTCGAGGCGCGCGATGTCGAGCGCCCCGCCTGTCTCGATTGCTGCGAACACGGAACTGTCCGCGGCGGCAATCCACGTGCCCGTAGCCGCCGCGTCGGCGTCGGTGGTACCCATCACGTCCAGCGACGCGCGGTCGAGTCGGGAGAGTTCGCCGGGGCCGGTGACCAGCCACAGCCGCGTGCGTGACACCGCGATGAGCCCGTCCCGCTCACCTGCTGGCCAGCCCGCCAGGGCCGCTCGTTCCCGCAGCGTGTTGGTCGTTGCGTCGAGCATCCCGACCCGGCCCGACGACGCGTCGTACATGTACATCGCGCCCTCGGCTCCGACCACCGAGCCGACCCCCGGCTCGTCGAGCCGTCGTGTCTCCCGCACGCCCTCGGGGTCGACCCGGACCGTGTCGAACCCGAACAGCCACACCGCCGCCGAGCCCTCCACCGTCGCGCGACGAGGCCCGGCTCCGCAAGGGATGCCGGGCCTCGTGTCGAACGGTGCGACAGGCGCTCAGGACCAGAACTGATCCCAGTTGTGCAGGTCGAAGAAGTGCTCGGTCCCGGACTTGACCTGGCCATTCTCGATCTCGAACACGATGCAGCAGTCCGTGTCGAGCGCCTTGCCGTTGCGCTCGCCGACGTTGTGGTGCAAGCCCACGACGCGTCCGTCCTCGGCTTCGAAGACCGCGATGAGCTTCGCCTCGAAGGTACCGTTGGTCTCGCCCCCGTAGCGGCCGTACTGGGCGACGACGGCCTCTTTGCCCCGGGCGGTGCCGGCCACGCTGCTGGTGCCGGGCGTGCTCCAGGTGGCGTCGTCGGCCCACATCCGGAGGATGGTGTCGATGTCCGCCTCGTTGAACGCTTGGTAGCCCCGGCGCACGACGTCGGAGTTGGTCATCTCGCTGGTCTGCCTCATGGAAGGGCTCCGTTCGATCGGTTCGTGTGACCCGGGCATCGTGCGCTCCGCCGCTCCCGTGCGCATCGGGAGGTCTCCCTATTTCCCGAGACGGCGGCCATGGGGTGGTCCCGGGGAGCAACCTGCAACACTGCGTACGTGCCCGGTTCGCCCCTGACAGGTCGGGACGCGCCCGTCCCCGTGGCGCCGATGGTGGGGCGTGCCGAGCTCGTTGACGAGGTCGGTCGCCTCGTCCGGGCGCATCGCCTCGTGGTGCTCATGGGCGCGGGCGGCGTGGGCAAGACCCGGTTGGCGGTTGCGGTCGCCCGGACCCTCGCGGACGACTTCGCCGACGGCGTGTGGATGATCGAGCTGGCGTCCCTCACCGACCCAACGGCGGTCCCTGAGGCGATGGCCACGACGCTCGGCGTCGTCGCCCAAGACAACGTGTCGGTGATCGACGCGGTGGCCGAGGCGGTCGCCGGGCGCCGATTGCTCCTCGTCGTCGACAACTGTGAGCACGTCGCACCGGCGGTCACGTCCGCGATCGGAACGATCCTCGGACGCTCGGACACTCCGAAGGTCCTGGCGACGTCGCGCGAGAGCCTCTGGATCGCGGGCGAGCAACGCGTCGCGGTCGCCCCGCTCGCGACCGACGGCCCTGACTCGGACGCGGTGAGGCTGTTCGTGGAGCGGGCCCGCGACGCCCGGCGCGGGTTCGCACTCGACGACCCGGAGACGGCCGACGCGGTCGTCGAGATCTGCCGCACGCTCGACGGCCTCCCGCTCGCGATCGAGCTCGCCGCGGCCCGGATCGCGTCGGTGACGGCGCTCGAGCTCCGGGGTGTGCTCGCGCACCGGTTCCGGTTGCTCACCGGCCCCGAGCATCGGCCCGACCGGCAACGGACGCTCGAGCAGGTGGTCGCGTGGTCCTATGACCTCCTCACCGAGGACGAGCGACGCGTGCTGCGGTCGGCGTCGGTGTTCCTCGGCGGGTTCGGGCTCGACGGTCTCGCCGACGTGATGGGGGAGACCGACCCGATCGCGGTCCTCGTGCCACTCGACTCTCTCGTGAACAAGTCCCTTGTCGTCGCCGAGCCCGTCGGTGCCTCGACGAGGTACCGGCTGCTCGAGACCATCCGACTCTTCGGCGAGGTGCGCCTCACGAAGCTCGGCGAGATCGCCGAACTGCGCGACCGCCATGCGGTGCACTACGCGCAGGCCGCCGCCGCCCGGTGGGAGCAGTGGAACGGGCCCGGTTGGCGCGACACCTGCGATTGGCTCCTCGCCGAGCTCGCCAACCTCCGGGGTGCCTTTCGCTGGAGCGCCCGACGTGACGACGTCGAGACGGCCACCGACATTGCCGCGCACGCCGCGCTGATCGGTGTCTCGGTCCAGGTGCTCGAAACGGTCGCGTGGGCCGAGGAGCTCCTCGAGGCCGCGACGCTCGCCGACGGACCGCGGCTGCCTCGTCTGTACACCGGTGCCGGCTACGCGTGCTTCGCCGGCCGGCCCCGGCAGGCCGCCGAGCACGCGCACCGGGCCACCGAGCTCGAGCGGGAGCCCGGTCGCGACCCGTGCGAACCCGGACTCGCGACCTTCGTCGAGGCCCTGGCCCGGGTCTACTCGGGCGACCTCGACACCTACGTGGTGCTCGCCGCACGGGTCGCCTCCCTGCCCGGTGCGGCGCGCGCCTACGGACTCCCCGCGTACGTCGACGGCCTGCAGGCCTCGGGCCGGGTCGACGAGGCGATCGCCCTCACGGAGGAGTCCGTAGCCACCGCGCGTGACCTCGGCAACCCGTTCTGGATCACCTACGCGTTATGGACCGCCGGCCTCGCCCACGCGTCCACCGACCCGGCGCGCGCGTTGACGGCGTGGGACGAGGGCGTCGAGTTCCTCCGCGAGCACCGGGTCGACTTCTTCGAGGGATTCATCGCGCGCGACGCCGCGCGGTTGCGGGCGGCTCACGGTGAGGTCGAGACGTCGCTGCCGCTGTTCGTCACGGCCATCCACTCGTTCCGGCAATCGGGCAACGTGGCGCAGCTGACGATCACCGTCGCCAGTGTGCCCGAGGTGCTCGAGCAGCTCGGTGCGCTCCTACCCGCCGCGACGCTGCACGCCGCGATCACGCGCGAACCGGCGAGCATTCAGCACGTCCGCACGCTCACCGACCTCGCCGTCCGGCTCGCCGAACAGCTCGGTGCCCCTGAGCAGGTCGAGTGCCGGGCCCGGGGCGCGGCCCTCGACCTCAACGATGCCGCCACCTACGCCTGCGAGCAGCTCGACGCAGCGCGCGCCGAGCTTGTCCGCCGGCAGCGCCACGAACCGCCGGGTGGGTTGACCCGACGCGAGCTCGACGTGCTGCGCCTCGTCGCCGACGGCCAAACGACGAGCGAGATCGCCCGTCGACTGTTCATCTCGGCGAAGACCGCCGATGACCACATCCAGCACATCTACACGAAGGTCGGTGTGTCGAACCGGGTCGCCGTGGCTCGATGGGCCGTTGAGCAGGGGCTCGTCGTCGGCGCCGCTCGGTAGCCGTCGGCCGCGGGTTGGGCAGGTCGTGCGGCGCGCGTGGCGCGACACTTACCCGGCGATGATCGGCTCGTGGGAGACCAGCTGGGCCGAGTTCGTGCCGTTCCTCGAGTTCCCCGTCGAGCTCCGCAAGGTGATCTACACGACGGATACGAACGCGATCGACGAACGCGATCGAGAGCCTGAACGCGCGGTTCCGTCGAGCCCGAGACCCGCGAGCAACGCGACTGGTGGCACAAGACCTCCAACGTCCTGGACGCGTTGCCGAAGTCCGCGCAGCCGACCGCGAAGACGATGCTCGCCGAGATCCGTGACGCGGAAGACAAGGACCACGCGCGCGCGGCGGCGACCCAATTCGTGAATGAGTACGGGGCGAAGTTCCCCAAGGCGGCCGCGAAGATCACCGACGACCTCGAGCGGCTGCTGGCGTTCTACGACTTCCCCGCCGAGCACTGGATCCATCTCAAGACCTCGAACCCGATCGAGTCGACGTTCGCGACCGTCCGGTTGCGCACCAAGGTCACCAAGGGACCCGGGTCGCGTTCTGCGGGGCTCGCGATGGCGTTCAAGCTCATCGACGCCGCCCAAGACCGCTGGCGCAAAGTCAACGGGCCCGAACTCGTCGCGCTTGTCCGAGCCGGCGCACGCTTCGAGAAAGGAATCCTCATCGAGAACCCCGAAGGCGACGTAGCCGCCGCTCCGGGCATTCACTGCGACGACGACGGGGACGTCACAGCTCCCGGTGAGAACTCCCACACGTACTGCACCGCGTCGGCCGCGCGGCGGACGCCGTGACAGCGGCGACACTGACACGCCCCGGGATAGATGTTCGACATGCCGACGATCATGCAGTGCGGCGGCGACCACATCGTCCGCGCTTGCATCCCGATCTGTCGGCCCCAGTCCGTCGCCGACAAGCGTCGTGTGAGTCACTCGGGGCGGCGTTCCCGGAGCGGGGGATAGGCGTCGAGGATGCCGGCGATTGCCGTACGCGCCGCCTGATCTCGCCGAGGTGGCGCGTGGCGTTGCCAGCTGTCGATCGCCTTCTCCGTGCGGTCGGCCCAGTCGAGCAGCATGCGCGCGTGGCTCGACAGGAAGTCGAAGATCAACGCGCGTACATGGATCTGGTCCTGGAATGGTGCACTGCCCGCAACGTACTCGGCGCCGACGACGCGACCGACGTCGAGGATCGCGTCGGCGTCGTTGCGGATTTGCTCGACCGCGGCGTACACTTGCTCGCGGGTCCCGAAATCGGCGAGGAAGACGCGCAACAGCGGCTCGCACTCCAGCGCAGTCGGCTTGGGCGGTGACGCGAGCCACGTCTTCAGGGCGCGACGCCCGTCGGCCGTGATCGAGTAGCTGGTGCGGGCGCGGCGCCCGACGAAGGTGCGGCGATCACGGGCCCAGCCGCGGCCGACGAGAGCCTTGACCTCCTGGTAGATCTGGCTCTCGGCCCGGGGCCAGAAGAACCGCATGTTGCGGCGGAGTTGCTTGGTCAGCTCCCAAGTGGGCCACTCCTTGCGGAGTGCGAGCAGTCCGAGGATTGCGTTCGCCGTCGTCGCCGTCCGTCGCGCCACAGGCTTGACAATACTCCAAGGCAGAGTATTTACTTGGACAGTCCAACCCGGAGTATGTGCGAACGGAAGGGAGACTGCCGTGGCGATCGTGCGGACCTTCGAGGCCAAAGGCTGGACGCCCGCGCAATACGATGACCTCATCGCGCGGCTCGTCACCCGGCTCGGTCTCGCGCCCGGCCAGAGCGCGCCCGGCGTGCTCTTCCACTGGGCCGCCGTCACCGACGACGGAATGCGCGCCGTCGATGTCTACGAGTCACGGGAAGCAGCCGACCGGCTCATCGGCGAGAGCATTGGCCCGATCACCGGGGAACTGGGCTTACCGCTGCCAGAGATTACCGAGCTCGACGTGCACAACTTCCTGAGCGTCTGCTGACGAACTCGTCCATCGCCCGCTGATCGGCGGACATGTTGATCCGCATCGACTCGCGCGCAACTCCGCGGCCGCAACGCGCTCAGACCTGATGGGTGCGAAGTGACGGGTCGAGGCGGTCGATGTCCGCGCTGTCGCTGGGAGTACGAACTGGTTGAGCCGGTGTGCGCGCAGTACGACATGCGCGTCGACAGACGTCTGTTGTGCGCGTCGCCGCGAGGAGGAGACCGATGCGTCGTGTCTCCTGGTCGTTCAGCGAGCGAAGCGGTGCAGGTCGTCTTCGTGCGCGGCAACCACGACTGGAGCGTCGACTACGAAGCCACATTCGCCAAGACGCGCGCCTGCGAAGATCTCCTGATCGGTGACGTGCTCGTGCGCCACGGCCACCAGTACGACACGCGATGCGAGCCGCACACCCGCTCGTACCAACGCCAGATGGTCCTGCACCACCTCGCCGAGCGCGCCTTCGGCTTCGAGTTCCGCACGCCCCTGCACGACCACCTCACCTGGCAGAACCGCGTCGGCCACTGGCTCGGACACGGCTACGGCCGCTACCGGATGGCCAAGGCCGACCGCCTGCGACGCAAAGGCCGCGACGCCAAGGCCGCCCACTGCGAAGGCTTCGTCACCTACTGGTCGCGCTCGGTCTGGGGCGACCCCCACGACGCGTTCCGCCCGATCGCCACCGCCCTGCGCGGCGGCCCGTATCGCGCGATCGTGTGCGGCCACACCCACCTTCCCGGCGTGGCCGGGCTCGACGGCCGCCATTACGTCAACGCCGGTTCCTGGGCGTCTCGGGCGGCGCAGGCGGCGGCGTGGGACGGCGTCGAGTTCAGTGTGAACGACTTCGGGACGGGCGCGTCGATCGGCGACGAGCACTACGGCTGGATGCTCGACGGCGACGATCCCGGCGACTTCTTCGACTGGTGGGCGCAGCACTACCGCGGCCGCCTCCGCTTCGGTCCGCCCGTTCCTGCCGCCGAGTCGGTGCGGCGTACCGACACCGCGCGCACCGCCGTCCGGAAGGACGGCCCATGACGACGTCACCCGTCACCGCGACCACCGACACGGCCCCCGATACGCTCGCCGGAGGCGCCCGCATGTTCGCCCGCTACCCGAGCCCACGCATCCTCGCCGTGTCGCTCGTGGCCCTCGCGACGGCGCGCGCCGTGCTGGGCGGCTGGCGCTGGTGGGACCTGGTCGTAGCCGCCGCGCTCGTCGGGTCCCAGCCGTTCGTCGAATGGTCCATCCACGTGCACCTGCTGCACTTCCGGCCCCGCACCATCAAGGGCCGGCGCGTCGACCTGTTCCTCGCCCGAAAGCACCGCGCCCATCACGCCGACCCGCGCCGCATCGGGCTGCTGTTCATCCCGACCGCGGGCCTGCCGGTCTTCGCGGTCTTGTGGACGGCGATCTTCGCGGCGACGACCCGCGACCTGCGCCTCGGCCTCACCGGCGGCGTGACCGTCGCCGCGCTCACCCTCGTCTACGAGTGGATGCACTTCCTTCCCCACATCCGTTACCGGCCCCACACCAAGCTGCTCCGAGCCCCTTGGCGTGCCCACCGGCTGCACCATTACAAGAACGAGCAGTACTGGAACGGCATCTGCACCACCTTCGCCGACCACCTTCTCGGCACGTTCCCCGACAAGGACGCCGTCGAGACCTCACCCACCTGCCGCAACCTCGATGCCGCCTACGAAGGGTGATCCGACGGTCTGGTCGGGCGACGGCGGTCACGAAGGGAGCTGGAGCAACTCCACCGGAACGCCGTCGGGATCTTCCACGTAGAAGCTGCGGATGTCGCTGCCCACGATGTTCACGACGGGCGTCGGCCGGTGCCTCCCCGAGGACACGATGGTGGCGTGCCGTTCGTCGACGTCGCTGACCGTGATGCACAGGTGCGGCGCGCCCGCGTGGTTGTGCGCCGGCACGAGGGGCGCGCCGCCGCCGGCCGCGTACTCGACGAGCTGGAGCACGAAGCCGTCGAGCCGCAGCATCGCGACGTCGAGTTGGGCGCCGTCGTTGCGCGTGAGCACGTCGAACCAAGCCCCGCCGGCTCGATACCGGCCTTCGACGGTGAAGCCGACGACGTTGCAGTAGAAGTCGATCGAGGTGTCGAGATCCGAGACCGTGAGCCCGACGTGGTTGAGTTCGATCAGGGCCGCCACCCTAACGGGGTTCAACCGAGGAGTCCGGTGGAGCGCGCATCAGGAAGCCCTCCATTCCCTCACGCATCTCGGCGTTGACCAACTCGATCCGCACGCCGAGCGGGTCGCGGTGATAGGTGAAGCACTCGGGCGTGCGGCTGCCGTGGCCGTCCATCGCCTCGAGCGGGCAGGCCGTCGCGCGCAGACGACCGGAGTCGGCGGCCAGCGCGCCGGAGTAGTAGCCGATGTGGTGCAGGTTCGAGTGCTCGTTGCACACCCACGGTGTGCCCGCCACCTCCTGGATCAGCTCGAGGTAGGGCGGGCTCGTCGAGTAGCACATCCGGTTCGGGACCACGCGGTCGCGACCATTGGCATCGCGGATCTCGATGTCGGTGTCGATGACCGGACCCCACTCGATTCCGAGCAGTTCGGTGAAGCGCGCGCGGCCCGCGTCGAGGTCGGGAACGACGATGCCGACGTGGAACAGCTCGCTGAGGCTCACTCGCGCCTCCTCGAGAACCAGCTTCGCACACGCCCAACGAACGCGAGCCCCTCGATCGGGTCAGGGCCGCCCGGCCGCGACTTCTCGCCGGCTCCACGCGTACAGCGCGTCGTACACGAACGTCGCGCGTGCGAGAAGGCGGTGGTCGTCGGGCTCGACGTCGAGACCGCCGATCCCCAGGGCGAGCAGACCGGGCCCGAGCGGGTCGGTGTGCAGCTCGCTCGCGATGTCCGCTGCGTGCACGATGCGCGCGAGCCGCATCAGCGCGGCGTCGCCGGTCAGGCCGTACTCGTGGCAGAGCACTTCGAACGTGCACAGCCCGTCGCGGTGGTCGTAGCGCGCGCCGGGCGCGTCGAAGGCGATCGCGCCTTCGGCGCGCGCGGTGGCCGCGACGTGGTCGGTCGGGACGTAGAGGATCTCGGCCTCCGGATCGATGAACCGCCGGATCAGCCACGGGCACGCGAGCCGGTCGGTCTTCGGGCGAGCGCGCGTCACCCACCTCATCGGTCATCCTCGTCGAGCAGTGCGCGGCGACGCTGCTCGTAGAGGCCGTCGAAGAGGAACCGGGTGACGTCGAGGACCTGTTCGTCGGGGCACGTCAGCGTCAGGCCGCGGCAGACCACATCGAGACCCGGGGCCTCCGGCGCGTCGTAACGGTCGTCGGCGAGATCGGCTTCGTGCACGATGCGCGCCAGGTCCCACAGCACCGGATCGTCGAGCGAGAAGTGCGTCAGCATCGTTTCGAACGTGCAGTGCTCGCCGTGATGCGATAACTCGACGCCGACCATGTCGAAGCCGGTCGCGTCGGCGGGGGGATCGTCGGCCGCGTCGACGAACACGAAGGAGGCGTCCGGATCGAGGTATCGGCGGATCAGCCACGCGCACGCGGCGCGGTCCACGTGACAGCCCGCGCGCGTCGCCCAGCGCATCTACATCTCCACCGTCCGCCGCGCGAGACGGTCGAGCGCGCGCCGCGCCCGCTCGCCGTCGGACGCACCGAAGTAGTCGCGCTCGGCGATTCGGCGCAGCTCCCGCCGCAGGCGCGCCAGGGTCCGGCGGCGAACCGCGTCCACTTCTGCGGCCGCGTCGCCCGCGGCCGCGACGACTGCGCGGTAGTCGTCGGCGACCTCGCGTGCCATGCGCGCGACGAGCTCGCGCTCGAACCGGGCCGAGTCGAGCCGCCCGACCCACACGCTCGCGTCGCCCCCCGCGTCGAGCACCTCGTTCGCCACCCAGCCCAGCTGCTCGCGAGTCCTGACCGTGGCCGGGAGTGCGACGAGGCCGTCCACGACCTGCGCCGCGCCGAGCCGGCGGAGCTTGCGCCACACGGTGATCCGCGGCGTCGACGGCTCGCGCGGCAGCCGGTACGCCAGCAGCACCCACTCGCGGCCCTGGTCGCGGCCCACGCATCGCACCCTACGCCCGGATCGGCGGCAGAGCAACCACGGTTGCAGTTTGATATCTGAGTGAGATACTATGCAACCACGGTTACAGAGAGGGTGGCGGGATGTCGTTTCTCGGGTCGCTCGCGGCGCGAGCAGGCCAGCGAGTTCGTCCGCCCGAACGGATCGCGCTCCGCCGTTCCGACGACCGACAGCAGCGTGAAACACCGCAGCGATTGAAGGGCCGCGATGGGCGGCACTCGCAGAGATCGATGCAGCGTCGAGTAACGGGAACAGGGACGCCGAACTCAGATCGTCGAGCGTGATGCCACGCCGATCCGCGCGGCGTTGCTTTCGTTCGCGACGTTCCCGCTTTGCCCGACTCTTCCTGCCCATTGACTACCCATCGCCGCGAACCAGCACGTCCATCAGTCAACCGCATGGTGCGGCGCTTGGTTTCGCAATTTGTCCGAACGCACGGCGACCGAGCGACAATTGGACTTCAGAACGCGACCAGATCTCGTTTGGGTTTCCCAGACGCTGACGTCGCCTCGAATCCGAGCACGAGCCGGAGATCGAGCGCGTGGGCAATTCTCGTGAGCGTGTCGAGATTCGTACGGTGCCGGCCGCTCTCTATACGGGAAATTTGGGAGTTGCTCGTTCCGACGAGATCCGCGAGCTCCTGCTGACTAAGCCCCTTGTCCATTCGGAACTTAATCAGCAGCCACGCGACCTCGCGGCACCCCGCGAGTGCCGCTTGCTGAGCGCGGTATTCGGGGCTCTGTTTCGCGCGTCGAGCCGCACCCTCGTCGGCACTCTGGCCAACAGGGCTGACTTTCCGGGTACGCGACTTTCGTGCTGTGGGCAGCTTCTTGCGAGTCGTGGTCGCCATGCGAGAAGCTTATCAGTTATGATAAGGGCCGTTTACGGGGCGTCGTGGCCGGCGGCACGGGGCGGTCGGCGAGGCTTTGCGTCCATGCGACGGCGAAAATCCTCGAAGCGCGCTTGGGCGAGGGCGACGTCGGTAGAGGTGGCGGCCGTAGTGGCATCGCAGCTCACGGAGCTGGCCTTCGACTTGCGAGCTGTGCGGGAACGGCAACGGCGGATCGGCGCTCGAGACCCGGTTGAGCAATCCGATCTTGAAGTCGAGCTCCTCTTGACGTTCGGCAGGGAGCGCGTCGATGAAGTCATTGGCGGGCTCAACGCCCTTGCCGTCTCGGTAGTACACCGCCTGCACGGCTCGACATTAGAGGCGCGCGCCTCGCGGGCAGCAGGAAAGCGTGGCGAGGTGGTGCAAATGAGATCTCGTCTTCGAAACCTCGCAGAACGGGAGCGCGTTCGGGAGTCCTCCCCGGAGTAGGGGAGTGCATGATGGTCGTGGTCATGCAGCGATAGCGAAGTCACCTGCAAGGTGCACGCGTGGGGTTAAGGTTCGAGTCCCCCCTCCGACACCGAGTTGAACCCTACGGGTGCGGTCGGCGCGATCACCAACCTGGCTGGTCAGAGTATTGGTCCCGGCGGTGGGCGTTCAGGTCTGGCTGCAAGTTGAATGCCCACGACCTGTCGACTTGCTCGGCGTTTCGATCACGCGCTGGCGATGTCCTTGATGAGGAGCATCAGTGTGAGCTGGTCGACGGGGGAGGGCTCGAACCCGTAGCGGGCGTAGAAGTTGGCCGCGGTCGCATCGTTGGCGTGGACGAGCAGGACGCCAACTCCGGTGATTTGCGCAACCTCGAGGGACTTGATGAGGAAGTGTTTGAGGAGCGCGGCTCCCAGGCCTTGCCCTCTGTACTTGGCGTCGACCGCGAGTCGTCCGAGGAGAAGAGCCGGCACGGGATCGGGTTGGTTGCGCGCAGTGCGTTTGGTGGCTTGGGTGCGCAGGATCACCGCCGTGCTCGACGCGTAGTACGCGACGACACCGTCGTCGACGGTGACGACCCAGGTTCTGCTTCCTCCCTCGGCCTGGTTGTGCATTGCTCTTGTGACGAGCCAGCGGTTGAGTGCTTCCTCGCTGCAGTCGAACTCGCTCAGCCGGTGTTCCGGCGTGAGGAGGACAGGCCCGACGAAGTTCGTCAACGGTTCTTGGGCTCGAGGATCGAAGGGTCGGCGAGGAGCTTGGCCAACGCGGGACGGAACTGCGGCGGGCGATCGAGCAGCGCCTGGAACTCGGTCCAGGCGGCGTCGTCGATCGCGAACACACGGCGGTCGGCAAGGTCGGCGTGCGCTGCCTGAACGGCGTGGCGGACGACGTACTCGTTGAGTGACTCGCCCGTGGCTTCCAGCACCCGGCGTACAGCCGTGTCCTGGGCCGCGGTGACCCGCAGTGTCCAGCGCTCGGTCTTGGTTTCCATGAGTCGAACTGTACGGCAATCTGACGTACAAGACAAGGTCTCGGCAGTTCCCCACGGCGTCGGCGCATGCAACCGCGGGAACTCGAGCACCGCAGGGATAACGACCGGCTCGCGGTCATGATCGAAACGCCCGAGCAGGCGCCGGGACTCGACCCGACCGGCTTCCGCACGGGGATGCACCGCACGCAGCACGACGACGTCCGGTCCGGGCCGGGAGGCATCGATCGGACGTTCCACTCGCCGACACGTTCGGCGGTTGTCAGGCGTGCCGCGCTGCACCAACGGGTGCGGGAGCTCCGTGCCGACGCCCACCTTGTTGGTTGACGCGGTCTCGGCGAGAGACCTCTCTGGCAATCGGCAACGCGGGCCGGAGTCTCGGGACGACGGAGCCATCGTTTCCAGCGCTTGCGAATTGGAGCTAGGTCATGCATAATGGCGCCATGCCCAGCGTGCAGATCAAGGACGTTCCCGAAGCGGCCCACGCGGTGCTCAGGCGCAGAGCGGCGGAGGCGCATCAATCGTTGCAGGAGTACCTCCGCAGTCATTTGATCGCCGAGGCGAGCCGACCGACCTTGCAGGAGGTGCTCGACCGGGCCGGCGGGCGCGCGGGCGGATCGGTGACCTTGAAGGCCGCAGCCCGCGCCGTTCGTGACGACCGTGCTCGTCGTTGACGCCAGTGTGTTGGTCGCCGCGCTCGGAGATGACGGCGTGGATGGCGACACGGCACGGGCGCGCTTGCGCGACGAGGAACTTGCCGCCCCCGAGCTGATCGATCTCGAGGTCGTGTCGGTACTGCGTCGGCACCTCTCGGCTGGAACTCTCGACGCGCGACGCGCCCAGTTTGCTGTCGACGATCTGTGGGACCTGCCGATGCAGCGAGCGTCGCATCGACCGTTGTTGGCGCGCTGTTGGGAGCTGCGCGACAACCTCACGATCTACGACGCTGCATACGTCGCGCTCGCCGAGGCACTCGAGTGCGTCCTGGTCACTGCGGACGCCCATTTGGCCAACGCGCCGCGTGCGAGGTGCCCGATCGAGGTGCTGCGTCCGTGACCAACTCGCCGCGAACTGCGGAACTACGGCGCGCGGACATCGAGCCAGCAGTACGAGGGATCGCGTGTACTTGAAGGGCAGGTCTTGGCGCAGTGTCGCTCCATCCGGAGTGTCAGTGTTGGCGACGACCCCATGCCGTGAGCATCCCCCGGTAGACCGGACCCGTTGATCCGCCGCGGGGTGAGGGCCCGGCGTGTAGACGATCCGGTCTACTTCGTGGTAGATTGCTGGTCGTGAGTACGACGATCCGTGTGAGCGAACAGACAAGGGATCGCTTTGCCGAACTGGCGAAGATCACTGGGCGGCCGATGACCGAGTTGCTCGACGAAGCGGCCGACGCCCTCGAGCGTCGGGTGTTCTTCGATCGCCTGAGCGCCCGCTACTCGGAGCTGCGCGACGAGCCAGACGTCTGGAGCGAGATCGAGACTGAACGCACGGCCGAGTCCCGCGTGCTCCGTGACCGATCCGCGTGAGTGCGCGGCGGGGTGAGATCTGGCTCGTCGACTTCGGTGATCCAGTGGGCACCGAACAGGCCGGGAGACGGCCGGCGGTGGTCGTCTCTGCGGACCGTCTCAACGAGAGTCGCGCTGGAGTCGTGATCGTCGTGCCCTGTACCACGCGACCGCGCGGCCTGCCGTCGCACATCGAGCTGGAACCAGACACGTCCGGGCTCGATGAGATCAGCTACGCGAAATGCGAGGACGTGAAGTCGGTGTCCGACCATCGCCTGATCGCGCGGCTTGGTAGCGTGACGGACGAGACGCTCTTCGGCATCAGCCGAGCGCTTCGGTTCTTGCTCGACTTCTGATCACGGTGCCTTCAGAAATGCCTCCCAGGGGTCGCGTGTACTAAGGGTCAAGGTCCCGCCTCCGACACGTTTCGTGTCGATCTCCGTGCAGACAACGTGTGCAGGCGGGTACGGGCGGTGCAGGCGGTGGTGCAGGATGTCGTGCATGCCTGCACCGCGCTTTGCCTTGGGCACGGGCACCGAACAGGGTCAGGATCGGGCATCGCGCCGGACTGCCGAGAGGGAGCCGCGGGCCTCGGTCAGCCGCGCAGCGCGCGTCGCGCGTCGTTGCGCGACACCGGCCATCAAGTGGTGGACGCGACACCCTCAACCTTGCCGGTCACGGCACTAGGTCCGCCATGGTAGGCCAAGGCTGAAATGGCACCGTCGGTCAAGGCGTCCGACTTCCGCGCTACGCGCATGTCGTGGCTGGCGTCACCCGACTTCCGGGCCGCAGTACGGTCGCGCGAGATGTTCGTGTCGGATCTTCGCCACTTCCTCGACCTCCCCGACGACGTGCCCGGTCCTGCGCGGCGGATGGCGGAGCGCTTGACGTCGATCGTGCGCGCCGCCACGGCCGGTGACGCCGGCGCGGAGTGGGTCAGCGCTCTCCCGTGCGATCGACGGCCCGGCCGCCGACCGTGTCCGGGTCACATGGTCGTGCTCCGCACGGACGTGCCTGCGTCGATTGCCTGGCGGTGCACGTCTTGTGGCGACGAAGGTGTGATCAGCGGATGGGAGCAGTCGCCGTACGACCTCAGGTCCCGGGCCCCGCGCGCCATGTCAGCTGACACGCGACCGGTCTCGATCCCCGCCGGAACGGCCGCGACCCTGCGCGACCTCCAGCTGCTCGACAGCGACACGGAGAGACTCGTCTTCCGTGCCGAGGCGACCAAGGAGGGCATCGTCTTGATTGGCGACGACGTCGACCTCGACGAGCTGATCGGCTACGTGGCCGCCGAGGCGAACGACGAGGAGGACCGGCGGCGCCAGCGACGCCTCGACGATGCCTTCCAGATCCTCAACCAGGCAGTCGACGCGTCGCCGCACCAATAACGGGCCCCACGACGGTGGTGAGCGGCGGGAGGCTGATCGCCGCCAACACGAACTCGCCCTATCTGATCGTCGGCAGGCGTCGTTTCATGCCTCCGGTCCCGTGAGCACGGGATGCATGACCTCGAGATGGAGGGATGACGACATGAATCACGGTCAACAAGAGGCGGTGGCGTTGCACCGCTGGGGGGTGATCGCGGAGGCGGCCAACGCGCGCTTGGCGCCGGCCGAGCGCGGCGCGGCGGTGCGGGCGATCGCGGCGCGTGCGCACCTGCATCCCGACGGCACCGAGCGCCGCTACAGCCGCGGCACCATCGACCGTTGGATCCGGGCGTGGCGAGCCAGTGGTCTCGACGCGCTCCGCCCATCCGAGCGGGCCGACGTCGGCGCGGTGCGGGCCCATCCCGAGCTGTTCGCCGAGGCGCGTGAAGGTCGTTGTGCGGGCTGGCGTGTAGACGCTGGTCGGGGATCGGGAGTCCCGAATCGCGTGTCATGCGCGCGTGGGTGAACGAGCATGACGCCGCGTGCCTCACCGGTACTGCGGCGGGCGCGGGATCACGAATCGTGACGCGTCCGAAGGTCCCGGTGTCGTGATCGTGCGCTGACCGGCCGTAACGCGCGCGCTCGGAGCGCGAGGGGCCTGGGTCGCCGATGGGAGACGCAGACGAGCATGTGTCGATGGGTTGAGTCATGTTGGGCCTTCGGAGATCGTGGTCGAGGTGGCGCTGGCGAGGAAGCGTCGGGTTGCGGCGGCGCCTTCGGCGAGAAGCTTGGTGCTGGCGCGAAGGTCGGTGAGGCGGTGATGGCGCGCGCATGCCAGCGGTACGTGGTGCAGGGTCACCGAGGGCGGCTTCCGGGCGAGTTCGGCGCGAGTTCGTGCTGCGCTCGAGAGCGCGAGGCTCTGGAGGGCGATGTCGATCGCGTTGCGGGTCGGGCGGGGATTCGTGCAGGGCTGGGTTGTGTCGAGTAGCCACAGGTCGGTGCCGCCTGCGGCGATGGCGGCGTGTATCGGTAGGTTGGCGAGAACGCCGCCGTCGACGAGGAGATCGTCGCCCCAGGGTACGGGGGCGTAGACGCCGGGGATCGCGGCTGAGGCGAGGACCGCGTCGACGACGGACCCGCGTGACAGGTGGCGCTCGGTTCCGGTGCGTAGGTCGGTGGCGACCACGACGAGCGGCATTGCGGCGTCTTCGATCTGGCGGTAGGGGAGCGCGTCTTCGATGAGGTGTCGGAGCGGGGTGCTGGAGCCGACGTGGTCGGCGCCCCGGACGAGGTTGGCGAGCTGTACAAGCCGTGAGCCGCTGGGGAACAGGCTGCGGGGTCGGATCGTTCGCCACAAGTCGACGAGAAGCGCAGCGCGAGCCGGTGTGGGTTCGGCGGCGAGGTGGGCGGCGTTGAGCGCGCCGACGGATGTGCCGACGAGCAGTTCGGGGACGATGCCCGCGGCGAGGAGGACCTCGAGCGCGCCGGCTTGGAGCGCGCCGCGGCTGCCGCCACCGGAGAGGACGAACGCGCGCATTATCCGCCCGCCGCGCGCTCGGCGCCTGGCCGGGTCGGTTGGCGGCGTTCAGGCGGCGCAGCAGGACAGGCGGGCGACATCGCGAGTGAAGGTCTGCGCGGCGAGCTTGAGGCCTTCGACCATGGTCAGGTAGGGATGGAAGGTGGCGGCAAGCTCGGCGGTCGTGACGCCGTAGCGGATGGCGAGCACCGCGGTTTGGATGGCGTCGCCGGCCCCGTCGGCGACGATGGTGGCGCCGACGAGGCGGTCGGTGGCGGCGTCGGCGACGAGCTTGACCACACCGTGGGTGTCGCGGTTGACGAGCGCGCGGGGAACCGCGGACAGGGGTAGGACCGTGGTCTTGACGTCGATGCCGGCGTCCTGTGCTTGTTGTTCGGTGAGACCGGCGGCGGCGATCTGGGGGGTGGTGAACGTGAGGCGCGGCAGGCCGGTGTAGTCGGTGCTTCGTCCCGCGCCTGCCAGCGCGTTCTCGGCGGCGAGCACGCCTTCGTAGGCCGACACGTACACGAACTGCGGTGAGGCGGTGACGTCGCCGGCGGCCCAGACGGCCGGGTTGGTGGTGCGGAGCTGGTCGTCGACGACGATCGCGCCGCGCGCGTCCGTGGCGATCCCGGCGATGTCGAGGCCGAGGTTGTCGGTGTTGGGGCGCCGGCCGGTGGCGACGAGGATCCCGTCGGCCTCGAGCGTGCGGTCACGGCCGCCCCTACTGAAGTGGATACGGCGGATCTCGCCGTCGCGTTCGGCCGAGCGCAGTTGCGCGGGGGCGTGGATGGTTGCGCCTTGTGCCACCAGAGCGCCGGCGAGCGCGTCTGCGGCTTCGGGTTCTTCGAATGGCGCGATGCGTTCGGCGATGTCGAAGAAGGTGACCTCCGCGCCGAGGTTCACGAAGAGCTGGCCGAGCTCGAGGCCGATCGCGTTCGCGCCGATGACCGCGAGACGGCGCGGCACGTGTTGCAGGTCGAGCGCAGTGCTGCTCGTCAGGTAGCCGGCGTCGGCGAGACCGGGGATGGGTGGCACGCTCGGGGCCGCGCCAGTAGCGATAAGGAACGCGCCGGCGTGCAGTGGGCGCCCGTCGACCTCGACGGAGTGGGGCCCCGTGAAGAGCGCCCGGCCGCTGATCACCTCGAAGCCGTAGGCGTCGACGAGATCGGAGTACTTGTCGTGACGGAGCTGGGCGACGAGCTCGTCCTTGGCGGAGACGAGCGCGGCGAGGTCGGGGGGTGTGGCGCTGGTGGTGATGCCCGCGAACCGATGGTGGCCCGCGCTCCACTGGATCTCGGCCGCGCGCAGCAAGGCCTTGGACGGGACGCAGCCGACGTTGACGCAGGTCCCGCCCAGCGTTGCGGCTTCGACGAGCACGACGCGGCGGTGCGCGTCGCGGGCCTTGATCGCGGCCGCGAACGCGGCCGACCCGGCGCCCAGCACGGCCAGGTCGTAGTCCGCGTCGCGCTCGGCGGTGTTCGGCGCCTCGGTGTCGATGTGCTGGAGTCGTCCGGGCGTGTAGCCGGCGTCGGTGATCGCGGCGCGTAGCGCGCCTTCGGCGACCGCCGCGCGGAGTTGGAAGGATGCGACGCCGCGGCGGTAGTCGGCGGTGACGTCGGTCGCGCCGGCGCGTTCGAGCGCCACGCTGACATGACGTTCGCAGTCGTCGCACGTCATGCCGGCGACGTCGATCTGGATGTGGTGCGCGTTCATCGGGTGTTCCTCACAGGTCGGGGTCAGATCCAGTCGGGGCCGATACGCCGGCACGATGCGAGATGCTCGCGATGGTCCTCGATGATGTCGCGCGCCGCGGCGAGGACCGCGCCGATGCGTTCGTCGGCGATTGTGTAGGTGACGTGGCGGCCGTCGCGTTCGGCTTCGGCGAAGCGGCACCACTTGAGGCAGGCGAGATGGTTGGAGACCTTGGGTTGCGCCGCGCCGGTCGCGGCCACGAGCTCGCCGACGGTGTGGGGGCGGTCCAACAGCAGCCCGAGGATTTCGAGCCGGGTTGGGTCGCCGAGCACCCGGAAGAACCGGGCGGCGGCGCCGTTCGACGCCGCGCCGGTGGCCGTGGGGCCCTGTCGGTGCCGCAGGATCGTCATTCGTATTATAACAGGTAGACCTGATATGTTATTCCCTGGCGCCGACGGGGCCAGGGCGATTCGGGGCGGCCGGCGTGCACCGCCCCGGCGCCGCCGGCCAGTCCTGCCGCAACCCACTGACGCAGCGAGCGGTCGAGCGCCCGATGCCGAGCAACGACCGTGCTGCCCGTTGCTTCTACAGTACTGTAGAAGTACAGTCCGAACAGGTCGACCACCGGCGAGGAGGGCGAGATGTCACAGATCCGGGATCGGGAAAGTCCGAGCGCGCTGGCGGGAGTCGGGATCGCGTTGGCGATGGTGTTGTGCTGCGCGGGTCCGGTGCTGGTGGCCGGGGGCGCCCTCACCGCGGTCGGTGGGTTCTTCGGGAATCCCCTGGTGATCGCGGTCGGGCTCGCGGTCGTCGTTGTGGCCGTGGCGGTCGTGGTGCGCGGCCGGGCGGCGGGTGCGAAGTGCGGCGAGCCCGATAAACAGTAGACGCAGCGGCACGTGAATCCGCGGCGGGTCGCGGACGGCCGTCCGGGGGTATCTCGTTGAGCGACGCGAAGCAGGCGGGCCGACGTTCGCAGTCGAAGCGTCCGGCGCGCAAGCCGGCGCCGGGGTCGTCGGCACGACGCGCACGGTGGCTTGCGCTCGTCGCCGGCGCGGCAATCGTCGCGATCGCGATCGGCGTCGCGATGGCTGCGACGAACGGTGGCGGCAGTGGCGGTGCGACGACGAGACACGCGGCCACGAACCGCACGTTCGAGCTCCTCGACGGCGACCGCACGACGCTGCGCGCGTTCGAGGGCCAGCCGGTCGTCGTGAACTTCATGGCGTCGTGGTGCGTGGCCTGTCAGGCCGAGCTACCGCGGTTCCAGGCGCTCAGCGAGAAGCTCGACGGCAAGGTCGCGTTCGTGGGGCTCGCGTTGCAGGACACACCCGAAGACGCCCGTGCGCTCGTCGCGCGCACGGGCGTGCGCTACCCGGTCGGTCTCGATCCCGACGGCGCGCTGTTCTCCGCCTTCGACGGCCGGGCTATGCCCACCACGGTGTTCCTCGACGCCGACGGACGCGTGGTCGAGCGGTTCTCCGGCGAGTTGACGGCCGAGGTGCTCGAGACAAACGTGCGCGAGGTGCTTCTGTGATCGACGCGCCGATCGCGTTGGCGTTCACGGCCGGGATGGTCGCGACCGTGAATCCGTGCGGGTTCGCGATGCTGCCCGCCTACCTCGCGTACTTCGTCGGCACCGACAACGACGCCGATCACGGTCCTGCGGTCGGGCGCGGCGTGGCGGTCAGCGTCAGCGTGTCGGGCGGGTTCCTGGTCGTGTTCGCGGTCGCGGGCGTGTTGTTCAGCGCCGGGTTCCGGGCCTTCGTCGACTACGTCCCGTGGGTGTCACTCGCCCTGGGTATCGGGCTCGTCGCCCTCGGGCTCAGCATGCTGTGCGGCTTCCATCTGACGGTGGCGTTGCCGCGTCTCGAGCGTGGCGGCCGCCGACGGACGCTCGCTTCGATGTTCGTCTTCGGCATCTCCTACGCGGTCGCCTCGTTGGGCTGCACGCTGCCGGTGTTCCTCTCCGTCGTGTCGGGCACCGTCGCGCGCTCCACCTTTGTATCCGGGATGGTGAGCTTCGTGGCCTACGGCCTCGGGATGAGCGCGGTGCTCATCACGCTCACGCTCGCGGTCGCGTCCGCCAAGGAATCGCTGGTGACGCGCCTGCGGCGGTCGGTGCGTTACGTCGACCGGGCGGGAGGGGCGTTGCTCGTCGTCGCCGGCGGCTACCTCGCCTACTACTGGGTCGCGAACCTGGCCAGCGAGCCTGGTTCCCGGCCGTCGAGCGCGGGCTGGGCCGAACAGCTCTCCTACCGGCTGAGCAACTGGCTCGACACCAACGGGCTGCGCGCCGGCATCGTGATCGCCGGTGTGCTGACCGGCGTCGGCGTCTACCGGCTCGTGATCCGGCTCCTCGACGGCCGCCCACTCCAGGACACGCGCGACGACCTGCCCGCGGATGGGACAGATTGCGACCCTGACCCGTTGTCCTCGCCACCCGCGGACGCAGCGGTGCAGCAATCGTGACCGATGATGTGCGAACGATGGAGGTGACTCATGGCCCGTGAGGTCGTCGCCGGGCACCGGCTGCCCGCCGCGGAAGCCGAGGTCCTGCGCGTGTTGCTCGACGCGACGGAGACGCTGGTGATCACCGACATCTTGGATCGCCTGCCGAAGCGGCGCGCGCACACCACGATCTCCACGCTGCTCAGCCGGCTCGGCGATCGCGGCCTGGTCGAGCGCGAGACCCGCGGCCGCGGCCACGCCTACCGTGCCGTGGGTACCGAGCAACAGCTCATGCTCGACGCGCTACGCCGGGTCGTCGACGGGCTCGACGACCCGGCCGCGGCACTCGCCGCGTTCATCAACGAGCTTCCCCCCACCACCCGGCGTCGTGTCACCGCCCGGCTGCGTTCGGGCGGCGCCCGGCAATGACCGTCGCAGTTCTCCTCGGCGCTGCCGTGGCGCTGCTCGCGATCTCGCGCACGGTGGAACGCCACGCCCGCACCACCGCCTCGCCGACCGCGCTCGCATGCCTGGCGCTCGTCACGCTCGTCGGCCTCGCGCTCATCCCCCTCGCGGCGGCGGCGTGCCTCGGAGCGAACGCGCTCGACGAACATCGATCGACCGCGGGATCGACGGCGCTGCTCAGCTCCGCGATCGGCCTTGTGGCGCTCAGCGCCCTGCGATTCGGGCACGAGCTTCGCCGCACCCGAGGCGAACATGGCCGCATCGACCGGACCGCCGCGAGTCTCGAACCGACCCGCGACGGGATCGTTATCGTCCCCCACGACCGGGCCGCCGCGTTCAGCACACAACGGACCGTCGTGGTCACGAGCCGGCTCGCTGCCACGTTTGAGCCCGACGAGCTCGCCGCGGTCGTCGCCCACGAACGCGCTCACCAACGCGGTGGCCACGCCCGACTGGCGCGCTGGGCGCGAGCGCTGCGGCGGGTCAGCATCGGCGGCCGTCTCGCCGAGCACGACCTGCGGCTGCACCTCGAAACCGCCGCCGACCATGACGCCGCGCTCGCAATCGGCCAACCCGCGCTGGTTGCCCGCGCCCTACAAACCCACCCCGACCACCACGCCGCCAGCCAACGTCTCGCCGCGCTCAGCGGCACCCGAACCCGGCCGGCCGAGATCACCGTTCGCGTCGCCATCGCGGCCGCTGCCGCGATCGTCTTCATCGCCATCTGCGCGGCGATGCACGCCATCTACCTCGGGCTCGGCATCACCGCCTGCGCCGCCGCCGGACTCTACGTAGCGCTGCTGCTGCGACCACTCCGCACGCACTCACCCGCCGAAAC
>JBQTGT010000097.1:0-48459 GCA_052390615.1 Actinomycetota bacterium | reverse complement strand
GCGCCCCCCCCCCCCCCCCGGGGGCCACCGCGGCCCCCCGGGCGCCCCTCTCCCACGCCAGTTCGCTTTGGTGGGCGGGTCGGGCACAATGGTTGGTGGTGACGAGCCGGCCGGGTGGCCGCGTGCGGGCCCGTTGTGGACACGGGACCCGTCCGAGGAACGTCCGGACTCCATAGGGCAGGGTGCTGGGTAACGCCCAGTCGGGGTGACCCGCAGGAAAGTGCCACAGAGAACAGACCGCCGATGGCTTTGGCTCAGAAACGCGGCGAGGCACAGGTAAGGGTGAAACGGTGCGGTAAGAGCGCACCAGCGCCCGGGGTGACCCGGGCGGCTCGGCAAACCCCACCCGGAGCAAGGCCGAGCAGGGAGAGGGCCGCCCGCCCGCAGACACTCCCGGGTAGGCCGCTAGAGCCGGCGGGCAACCGCCGACCGAGATGGATGGCCACCCCGGACGCGCAAGCGTCCGGACAGAATCCGGCGTACAGGCCGGCTCGTCACCACCCACCCGCTCAACGCAGATCGGCGCCCGCGAAGTACAGCGACGGGAGATGGTCGGCGCGATAGACACCGAACCCGACCGTCTCGGCGTCGCCGACGGCGATGTCGAGCACTATGTCGCCACCCGCGTCTCCGTCGGGAACGACCTCGATCACCCGGCCGTAGATTGTCCCCGTCGACGTCACCTGCCCGCCGTGTGTGATGAGCACGTTTCCGTTGGCGAGCGCGTCGGCGTCACCGAGAAACGCGGCGAACACCGGCGATCCGTCGGCGTTCTCGGCGCGGTGCTCCCAGCGTTGCGACACGGTGCCCGCATCGAAGTCGATGTCGTAGTGGACCGCGCGGCTGTACGGCGACTCGGTGCCGGGGCGACCATTCCCGTTGTCGTAGACGAGGAGCGAACCGTCTTCCTGCACCTCGGGCGCGTGCTGGTGGTACTGCCAGTCACCTGATTCGAGCGCCAACGTGCCGTTCGGGCCGAGCTCCCAGAGCAGCTCGCCGGAGGGGCCGGCGTCGTCGTCTTCGTAGCGGTACCCGATGATCGCGTCGAGATGACGCAGCGAGACGACGACCGTGTTCGTCGCCTCGTCGAGCACGACCGCATTGCCGTGCGTCCAGTCCCGGGCGTCGACGTCGGGATGGAACCAGTTCGGTGGCGCGATCGGATTGCCCGCGACACATAGGTCGGTGCCCGGCCGCGCGACCGGGTCGAGCATGTCCGCGATCGACCACTCCGCCACGGGCTCGCCGTCGGGCGTGAACTCCACCACGACGTCTCCCGTAAACGTCGACGCCGGCAGGTCGGGACAGAGCCGCTCGCCGGTCGCCGAGTCGTGCTCCAGTACTTCAGTGCTCAACGCGAGAAGATTCCCGCTCGCGAGCTCGTACACCTCGTGGTGCACGCTGTCGGTGGCGAGCCGTTCGGTCGTATCGGTCGTGTACGAGTTGGCGAGCAGGTCGCGGCCGAGATCGAACGCGACCTCGCCACCCAGGTCGAGGAGGGTCCGACCGAGCAGGTCGATCTCTCGCATCACGAGATCGGACACCGAAACGACGAGCGTCCCGCGCGGTGTCGGACTCACATCTGTGATCGCAGTGGCGTTGCGGTACCACCACACGACCTCACCGGCCGTGTCGACGGCGACCACGTACGCCGGCGGCGTGACGCCACCCTCCCCCGGAAAGGGGATCGTGTCGAAGATCGTGACACCTTCGGCGACGCGGTCGGCGTCGATCTCGACGGCGAGCGGCGGGAAGTCGTCAGGAAGTGGCGGCGTTTCGATCTGCGTGGTGTGGGGCGGCGACTGGTCGCCGTCCGCGGTGACCGCCACGATCGTGACCTCGTACGTGCGATCCGGGCGCAGCCCGACGAGCGCGATCTCGTGGTCGGTTCCACCGACGTCGGTCTGTGGGACGTCGACGCGGTGTCCGTCCGACACCGCGCCGACCTGGAGGCCGGCCGGAGCTTCGGTGGTGATCTCGAGCAGGAACGAGAGGCCCGCATCCGCAAAGCGCACGACCTCGACGCCATCGACCGCGACCGAAGCGCCGCCGTCGCCCGAACACGCGCCGAGTGCCACCGCGCCCGCCAGGCCGGCGACGAGCGCGGCGCGTCGGCTCCAGTCAGTTGCCCACCCCATCTCGCCCACCCCCAGCACGTCGCGCGCCGTCGCGCGCCGCGACATCGGGAGCGTACAGATGGCTAGCGAAGTGTGCGGCGCGTCGGCGCCGATGGGCGCGCCAACAGGCGCGGTTGACGCAGACGACTCCCGTCCTCGAACCCGGCGCGCGCGGCGAGCATCGCCCGTTCCGCCTCGGCGAGCGACAGGCCGACCTGGGTCACGAGCACCTGTCGTACCGTCTGCTCCGCGCACCCGACGTTGAGGAGCCGGCGGGCGGTATGCACGCCGGGGGGCTCGTCCGGCAGCCGGGGCACGTGAGGCACGCAGTCCGATCGGCAGATTCGCGCCGATGAGTAGCGTGGCGCAGTGAACCTGTGGCGAGGCCGCTGGCTGGTCGGGCACGCGCTCGTCGTCGCCGTAGCTGCGGCTTTTGTCGGGCTCGGCGTCTGGCAGTACGGCCGCCATCAGGACGCCGGTCGAGCCGAGGATGCCGCCCGCGCCGCATTCGGCGCCCCCGCACCGGCGCTGACCAGCGATAATGCGCCGCCGTCGGGCACACGGGTCGAGCTCACCGGCACCTACCGATCCGAGGGCGAGGTGCTGTTGCGCAACCGGGTGCGCGACGGCGACGGCGGCTACGACATCCTCACGCCGATGCGCACGGCGGCCGGCGAGGACGTCATCATCGACCGGGGATGGCTGCCCCGCCGGGTCGTCGACGGCGCCGACGCCGACGCCGAGGTCGACACCGCGGTCCCGACCGGTTCGATCGTGGTGCGCGGGATCGTACAAGAACCTCGGGCATTGCAGCCGCAGGACTCGGTCGACGAACGGGCGCGTCGGCTCGCGCTGCCCCGCGTCGACCTCGACCGCATCGCAGGGAGCAACGCCGACGTCCGCCGCGATCTGTGGGTGATCGCGCAATACCAGGATCCCGCTCCAAGTTCAGACGCACCCGCGCTCCCCGAGCCGCCGGACGAGAGCGACGTGAACCATCTCTCGTATGCGTTGCAATGGTTCGCGATGGCGGCGATCCCGCTGGTCGGCTGGCCGATCGTGCTGACACGAACGCGCCGGCGCACGCGCGAACCGTAGGGTGGTGCCGGCCGATCAGCCGACGGCGAGGACCTCGGCCGCGGCCCGCTCGCCGCTCGTGAGTGCGCCGTCCATGTAGCCGTTCCACACCGACGCCGTCTCGGTACCCGCCCAGTGGATACGCCCGACCGGTGCGCGCAACGCGGCGCCGAACCCGGTCCACACACCCGGCCCGAAGTGCGCGCCGTAGCAGCCGCGCGTCCATTCCTCGGCCGACCAGTCCTTCGAGACGACGTCGACGGGCTTCGCCGCGCGCGGGCCGAAGTACTGCGTGAGCGCGCCCAGCACGGCCTGGCGTTGCTCATCCGCCGTGAGTCGCCCGTACCGGCGCGCTTCGTGGCCTTCGAGGAAGCACACCAACACCCCCGGCGTTCCCGACGGCGGCGAGTTGTCGAACGTGAACTTGATCGGCGAGTGGTCGCCGACGCTCTGACCGCTCAAGCCCGCTGCGCGCCAGAACGGCTCGTCGTACACGACATTGCACTTGATGACCGAACCCGCAGGCACCTTCTGCGTGAGCTGGTCCCGCAAGGCCGGAAGCGCCGGTGCATACGCGATGCGCGACGCGAGCGCCGGCGGCACCGCGACGATCACCTGACGCGCGTCGACCTCGGCAGCGTCGCCGACGACGGTCACCCCCCGATCGAACTGCTCGATACGACGGACAGGACAGCTCGTCGTGATCGCATCTTGCACGTCGTCGGCCAGACGCTGCGCAATCTGCCACGACCCGCCGACGATGCGGTCCTGTTGCGCGGCGCCGCGCACCCCGATGAGGTGCTCTACGCCCCCACCGGAGTGCGTGTAGAACAACGCGTGAAGGAGCGAGAAGTCGTGCGGTTCGGCCGCGAACACGGCCTCTGCATAGACATTCCAGAAGAAACGCGCGCTCGCCGTCCGAGTGTTGCGGCGGATCCAGGTTGCGAAGGTCTCGCGGTCCCACTCGCCGGCGCCGTCGGCGGCCCACGGCACCTCGAGCGGCACGCGCCGCGCGAGCCGATCGAACCGCAACTGCGACTGGGCGAGATCCACGAGCCCCAGCTTCGACAGCGGCGGGACCGAACCGTCGAAGCGCCGGCGGCGCCCCCGCAGGTCCAGCAGGTGCTCACCATCGTCGTAGGTCGCGAACGTCTCGAGACCGAGCTCGGCGATGAGCTTGTTGACCCGCAGCTGGCCCGGCCCGACCCATTGGCCACCGACTTCGACGACAATGCCGTCGTCGAGCGTGCGGTCGAACGTGCGACCACCGACACGGTCGCGCGCCTCGAGGACGACGACCGACCGACCGCTCGCGCGCAGGTGACGCGCCGCCGCGAGGCCCGCCAGACCGGCGCCGACGATCGCAACATCTGTGTTCAAGGTGCCCGTCACGGAGCACAGCCTAAGCTCGCCGCTCATGCCGCTGTCCACCGCTGCAACCGCGCTGCTCGACGAACGGCGCTCCCTTTCCCGTGACGAGGCCATGGCGGTAGCCCGGTTGCCGATCGACGAGCTCCCGTCGCTGATTGCGCTCGCACACAAAGTGCGTTTGGCCCGGTGCGGGCTCGAGGTCGAGCTCGAAAGCCTCATCAACGCCAAGTCGGGCGCATGTCCTGAAGACTGCGCCTTTTGCTCGCAATCGGTGCGGTTCCGCACCGGCGTCGACGTGTACGCGTTCCTCGATATCGACGAGATCGTCGAAGCGGCTCGGGCCACGCGCGCGGCCGGCGCCACGCAGTTCTGCATCGTGGTTGCGGTACGCGGCCCGGAGGAGCGCTTGCTCCGGCGTGTCATCGACGCGGTCGACGCTGTCCACGAGCAAACCGGTCTCGAGGTGGCGTGCTCGCTGGGGCTGTTGACCCGTGCGCAGGCACAACGCCTCGCCGCGGCCGGCGTGCGCCGCTACAACCACAACCTCGAAACGTGCCGCGCCCTGTTCCCGACGATCTGCACGACCCACACCTATGACGACCGCGTCGAGACCGCACGGCTCGCGCGCGAGGCCGGGATGGAGCTGTGTTGCGGTGGCATCTTGGGCATGGGCGAGACACTGGAACAGCGAGTCGACTTCGCGTTCGAGCTCGCGGAGCTCGATCCGTGCGAGGTGCCGATCAACCTTCTCGATCCGCGTCCGGGCACGCCCTTGGGCGATCGCGAGGTGCTCTCGCCGCGCGAGGCACTGCAAGCGATCGCGCTCTACCGACTCATCTTGCCGGGTGCGTGGCTGCGGTTGGCGGGCGGACGGGAACGCGTGCTGGGTGAGCTGCAGGGCATGGGTCTGGTGGCGGGCGCGAACGCACTCATCGTCGGCAACTACCTCACGACCAGCGGACGGTCAGCCGCCGAGGACCACGCGCTCCTCGACGCGCTCGGAATGCCCGTGGCCGACGGTCCCGGTGAAGGCCGGTTCATCGTCGACGGCGACGGCGCGCACGCGAAGCCCGCGCGGCGGTCGATCCCGATCACGGTCGAGTCGTCGACCTGAGTACGGCTGGATCGCGAATTGTCCTTTGGGGACACCGCGCGCCCGTAACGGGCGCGGATTGTCCTTTGGGGACGCACGGGGACAACGCGAGACGGCGTCAGACGGTCTCGTTGTACGACGCCAGGTACAGCACCGGGCCGCGCGCTCCGATACGCGTGATCGACGCGAGGTCGAGGTGCATGCGCCACGTCGCGGCGAGATCGACACCGAGCGCGAGACACACCGCGGCCTTGATCGGTGACACGTGGCTCACGGCGACAATCAGATCGTCGCCCGCCATCGATTCGAGAAACGAGGCGATGCGCGCCCCCACTGCCGCCAGCGACTCGCCACCCGGCGGTGCGAACCCAGGGTCCGCGCGCCACCGCGCCCACTCGTCGGGGGTCACGTCGACGAGCCCCCGCTGATCCCACTCGCCGTAGTCGAGCTCGACCAACCGCTCGTCGACCGCGATCTCCACCCCATGCACGAACGCGATCGGTGCGGCCGTCGCTCGCGCGCGTTCCAGCGGGCTCGCGATCACGCGCGCGACCGGACGCACCGCAAATGCGGCACCGAGTCGCTCGGCCTGCGCTCGACCTTCGTCGGTGAGCGGCGGGTCGACCCGACCCTGGAGGTGCCCATCGCGGTTCTTGGCCGTCTGGCCATGGCGCACCAACGCGATCACGTGTCCTCCCGCACCGCCACCAGCCGTCCACGTCGCACGAACTCCTCGCGACGGTCACGCGCCGACAGACCGAATCGGCGCCAGCACCAGAATGCGGCCACCACCCCTGCCATCTCGAGCGCGACCACGATCGGCCACGGTGGCAACAGTGACGCGTCGGGCCGGTCGGCACCGAAGGCCGGCCACCAGAACACGTGCTCGTTGGTCCACGCCCCGCCGAGCACCAGACCCGCGAACCATCCGATGGCGAAGCTCAGCGCACGGCGGCGTCGCAGCCGTCGCCCGCGCCCGACGTTCGCCAACATCGCGACCGTCAACACGACGACGGCGCCGAGCAACGTATGGGCGTAGGCCTGCGCGCCGAACGGTGCGTCGAGCAGGAGCGGTGCGACGGCGCCCGCCGCGACAAGCCGGAAGTCGAGCCTCGAGCTCTGGAACACGTTCCACGCGCCGAACACCGAGCCGAACGCGCGCCACAGGATCATGACGCGGTCGCGTCCAGGGCGGCGTTCACGAGCGCGTCCGCTTCGACGTTCAGCTCGCGCCGCACGTGTTCCAGCTCGACCTGTTGGTACGGGCGCAGCAACGCGCGCGCCGCGTCGTACAGGGGCCGCAGGTGGGGCTGGCGGACGCGATATTCCCCTCGCAATTGGCGGACAACCAGCAATGAGTCCGCGCGGAGTCGCAGCGAACGAGCGCGGAAGGGCGCCGCCGCTTCCAGTCCTGCGATGACCGCGCGGTATTCGGCGACGTTGTTCGTCGTGATGCCGATGCATTCACTGACAACGGCCAGCCGCGTCGCATCGGGCAGAACTCCGTCGTACACGACGGCGCCGATCGCGGCCGGCCCTGGGTTCCCGCGCGAGCCGCCATCGCTGTACACGACGACCTCGTCCCGCTGGAAATCATGAGCGTCCCCGAGCGGCAGCGACTGCTGATTCACGGAACGAGGATCGCGCCGCAATTGTCGCAGTACGCGAACTCCTCGCCGCCCCCGCGCCGGATGCGTTCGGCTTCGGTCGACGGCACCGAGAGGTGGCACGCTTGACAGGTCGTCCCGACAAGCCGGGCCGCACCCGCGCCCCGGTTCTGAACCCGCCGTTTCTCGTAGTCTGCCAGCAGCGTGACCGGAATATCGGCGGCGTAGCCGGCGCGGGTCGCTTCCTCCGACGCGATCTCGACATCGATCTCGGCTTCCTCGTCGGCAATCGCGCTGCGCAGCCCCGTGATCTCCGTGTCGAGTCGCGCGATCTCGGCGCCGAACGCCTCGAGCTGCGCGTCGAGCGTCTCGCGTTGCTCCATCACTTCGAGCTCCCGGTCTTCGAGCTCGCGGCGCTGACGCTTCAACATGTCGAGGTCGGCTTGCATCGCCTGGAGCTCGCGCGGCGACGACACCGTGCCGGAGTAGAGCTTGTGGTCGACGTCCGCGGCCTTGGCGCCGATTGCTTGCGCTTCGTCGTCAAGGCGCCGTTCGTCGGCGTGCACACGATCTCGCTCGGCGCGCACACCGACAATCGCACGTGCACTCACGTCGCGCTCGGCGATCCACGTTTCAAGCGAAGCCCGATCCGGCAGCGTCGCCCGCCGGTGCCGCAGCCGATCGAGCGCCAAGTCCTGCCCTTGCACGAGCAACAGCGTTTCGAGCATCGAAACCGCGGTCACGGCGTCGGTACCGGTGGTGGGGGTACCGGCACCGGCTCACCCGCCGGCGGCGCGGGCACTACCTCGTCCGGAACCGGCGGCAGCGTCGACGGCACGGTGTTGGTCGGTGTCGTCGTGGGCGTGGTGTCGCCCGGGGTCGTGGTGGCGGTGGAGCGGGGCGCGAACTCACGCCCGGACGTGCGGCCGTCTTCGCTGACGCGCTGCGCCGTCGGCCACAGCTCCTCGTTGGGCGGGAAGAAGTCGATGACCGGCAGCGGTTCGTGCACCGGCTTCATGAACGCCGCCCAGATTTCAGCCGGGTAGGTTCCGCCCTGCACGCGCCGGCCCCCGACGTTGTTCATCGCGACGCGGCCGTCCGGGTGACCCATCCACACCGCCGCCGTGTACTGCGGCGTGTAGCCGACGAACCAGGCGTCGGCGTTGTCGTTCGTCGTGCCCGTCTTGCCCGCAGCCGGCCGCGGGAGGCGCGCCGCCCGGCCCGTACCGCTCTCGATCACACGCGTCAACATCTGAGTTTCGGTGCGGGCGACGTTCTCGTCCAGCACTCGCTCGACCTCGCGCGCGTCTTCGAAGATGACCTCACCCTCCGCGTCGAGGATTCGGCTCACGAACATCGGGTAGCGGTGCATTCCGTTGTTCGCGAACACCGAGAACGCCTCGGCCATGTCGAGCGGCGAGGTGAGCTGGGTACCGAGCGTCATCGATACGACGTCTTGAAAGTCGCGAGTGTCGATACCGAGCCGAGACGCCATGTTCTTGACCGCGCGGGCGCCGTCGGAGCCGCTCTGGCCCGGCCCCAGTGAGATCAGTGTGCGACCGAACGCACAGTTGTTCGAATCTTCGATCGCGGTCGCGAGTGTCATCGTCCCCCCACCGCAGGAAAGGTCCCAGTCCTCGCCGGGCAGCTGCCAGTGCAGGCTGCCCCCACTCACGCGGTCCTCGGGCGAGTACCCGAGATCGAGCACGGCTGCGAGTGTGATCGCCTTGAACGACGAACCGGTTTGGCGAACCGCTTGCGTCGCCAGGTTGTACTGCGATTGTTCGAAGTTTTCGCCGGCGACCATCGCTCGTACCGAACCGTCGGCATTGTCGATGACGACGAGCGCGGCCGTGAACGGCGACTCGGGGACGGTTTCATTGACGGCTGCTTGCGCGGCGAACTGGAGCACCGGGTCGAAGGTCGTCTCGATGACGAGTCCGCCGCGGAAGACGGCGTTGTACCGCGCGCTCTGGTTCGCGCCGAGATACTCGGCGACGTCGCCGTCGATCTCGGGATCTTCGTTGAGGAGGCGACGAACGACTTCGTCGAGGTAGTAGTCGCGGCGGCGGTCGGGGCTGACCGCTCGCGTCGGGAGGGGCTCCTCGCGCGCGGCGCGTGCTTCCTCCTCCCCGATGGCGCCGATATCGACCATGGCGTCGAGAACCGTGGAGCGCCGACGGGCGGCGCGGTCGGGGTGCGTGACCGGGTTGAGGGCCTCGGGCGCCTGGATGAGCCCCGCGAGCAGCGCCGACTCGCCCAGCGTGAGCTCCATCGGATCGTGCTTGTTGAAGTAGCGCTCAGATGCGGCCTTGACGCCGTACGCGCCGTTGCCCAGGTATATGACGTTCAGGTAGCGCTCGAGGATCTCGTCCTTCGTGATCTCCTTCTCGAGCCGGTATGCAACGATCGCCTCCCTGAACTTGGTCTTGAGGTCACGCTTGGTCGGGTCACGGCGCTCCGGATCGCTCATCGTGTTCTTCACGAGTTGCTGGGTGATCGTCGAACCGCCCTGCTCCACGCCGCCCGCGCTCAGATTCTCAGTGAGTGCGCGCCCGACGCCACTCCAGTCGATCCCGTTGTGCTCATAGAAGTTGCGGTCCTCGATTGCGAGCACCGCGTCGACGAGGTGCCGGGGAACGCCGTCGAGCGTGATCGGCTGGCGGTCTTCCTCCGCGAACAGCGTCGTCATCAGATCGCCGTCGCGGTTGAGCACTTGGGAGCGGACCGCGGAGGTACTGACCTCTTCCTCGAGCGGGCCGTAGTCGGTGCTCTCGGCAAATTCGGCCCCGGCCGGGACGAGCAGCGCGACACAACCCGCGAGGGCCCCGCCCCCGAGGGCGATGGTGAGAATGAATCCGACGACGAACTTGAAGACCTTCACGGGCACTCCCAGCTTGGCATACCCGTGGGGGCATTCAGGCCTCGGCGAAGACGGCCGGTGGCAGCGGGGTGGGCGCGTCCCGTTCGGCGGCGATCAGCGAGTGAACATTGGCGGTCGCCGCCTCGAGCGCGGCGCCGTCGACGACAACTGTGCGCGCCCCGTTCGGATCGAGGAACACGAAGACGCACCGAGCGACCGGCTCGCCGGTCGCGGCTGCCACCGCGAGCGCGTACGCGGCGCCCTGGACCTGATAATGCGCGAGTCGACGGTCGAGATCCGCTGCCGTCGGCACGGCGTCGGTCTTGTAGTCTACGACGACCAGGCCGTCGTCGTCGCGGTAAATGAGGTCGACGTAGCCTTCGAGGGTGAGACCGTCGATCGGTACCGCGACGTAGGTCTCGCGCCAATGGGGGCGAGAACTCGCGGCCCGGACGGTCTCGGTCGCGAGCGCGGCGCGCGCGAGATCGGCAATGGTGCGCTCGTGACCGAGCACACCTTCGGCGGCAGCTTGCGCGGCCGCGGCATCGTCGATGCCGTCGCCGCTGGCGAGGTCGGCGGTCTGGAGAACCGCATGCACGGCCCGACCGATCGCGGTGCCGTAGCGGCCCTTGTTCCACGGTGGCAGCTCGAGGTCACGCTGGTGTTTGGCGAAACCGGGATCGTCGGACGCGTCGGTGTCGGTTCGTTGCGCCAACGTGGTCGCGGCGACGGCGCGGCGGCGAGCACCGCTCACGAACGCGGCCGCGTGTGTGGCATCCCAGTCGGCGGGGGGCGGTGCGGCGGCCACGGGTGCGATCTCGGATGCGCGACCGCGCGGGGTCGGGCTCGGGGCGTGCGGTTCGAACGGCGCGCCCGTCGCCTCGCTCGCTTCCCATATCAGCTCGGCGTGGGTCCAGCCCGGTGGATCGTCGGGCAGCGCGCGTGCCTTGCGGTGCACGCTCACGACGAGATGGTCACGGGCGCGCGTGCACCCGACGTAGAGCAGCCGCAGCTTCTCGTGAAATCCCATCTGTTCATCCACCGGCTGATGCAGCTCGAACTCGTCGGTCTGCACGCCGGCGCCGAGGCGAATCTCACAACCGCCCGCGGGCGGGAACAGAACTTGCACTCCGCCGCGGCGCGGTTGCGCGCGCGTCGTCATGCCCGAGCAGACGACGATCGGAAACTCGAGACCCTTCGCGCCGTGGATCGTGAGGATGCGCACGGCGTCTTCATCGGTCTCGGGCAGGACGGTCTCGACGACGCGAGATCCTTCCGCGCCTTGGCGGGCAGCCCACGCGATGTAGTCGCGGAGGACGCCACCGGTCGTTTCGGAGAACGCGCGGGCTTGGTCCACGACGAATCGCACGCGGCGCGCGACGTCACGGAAGCGTCCGCCCATGTGGCCGAGTTCGAGCATGTATCGGTCGCGGACCACCTGTTCGACGAGCTCGCTGGGCGCGACCCACGGGCGACGCTCGTGGAGTTGCGCGAGGTAGACGATCGCCTCTCCCACCGGATGCGCGGCCGGAAGGTGCTCGGGCAGCGGGCGGGTCAAGTCCCAGCGCCCGCCGTGCTCGACGGCGAATTCGTACAGGTCGTCGTCACCACAACCGAACAGCGGTGAGCGGAGCGCGCTGACGAGGGAGAGGGAGTCGGTGGGGTCGTCGATCGCGCGCAATGTCGCGAGCAAGTCGCGCACCTCGGGGGTGCCGTAGACCAGTGAGCTCGTCTCGGCGCGATACGGGATGCCGGCGTCGTCGAGTGCGCGTTCCAAGAAGCCCAGCGAAGTGCGTGCCGGCAACAGGATGCACACGTCGCCCAGGCGCGCCCGGCGCCATGTGCCGTCGCGTTCACCAACCGCCCACGCCTCGTCGATCGCGGCGCGGATGGTGGAGACGACGTCGACGGCTTCTCTTTCGCGCAGCGAGTCGGCGTCCGGCTCGTCGGTGTGCGCCGTCGCGCCGAGCAGCACGACTCCCGGCCCGGCCGGCGCGGGAACGCGCACCGGATCGAGTGCCCGGTACTCGGGCTGCGATCCCGGATGCGGACGGATCAGCTCGCCGAAGACGCGGTTGACCCATTCGAGGATCGGCGGCGTCGTGCGGAAGTTGCACGTCAACAGCAACGGTGCGTCCGCGAAGGTATCGCGCGCGGTCAGGAACGTCGCGATGTCCGCCCGCCGGAACCGATAGATCGATTGCTTGGGATCGCCGACGAAGAACGCGCGTCCGGGTTCGATTGCGATCTCGGGCCACGGCTTCGATCCGGCGTCGGGATCGTCGGATGCGAGCAAGACCGCCAGCTCGACTTGGATGGGATCGGTGTCCTGAAACTCGTCGACGAGCAGTCGCTGGTAACGCGCGGCGAGCCGCCGCCGGATCCGTGCGCCGTTCGTGGGGTGCCGTAGGAGCCCGCGCGCAAGGACGAGCAGGTCGTGGAACTCGAGCTCACCCGCCGCGGTTCGCTCGCGCGCGGCGGTGGCGGTGAAACCCGCGAGCGCGACCGCGTAACGGCGGATCACGGCGCTGGTGACACCGTCGACGATCGCGCGGCGCTCCTCGGCCAGCCGGACGATCCGCGCGCGCAGCGCGTCGAGATCGCAGCGCCAGTTGGTCTTGCGACCCGTGCGACCAACGCGGAATGACGGGTTCGTCGCACGCAGCAGCCGGATCCGGTCGAGATCGTCGGGTGCCGCTCGCAGCGACCGTGCGTACGCTGCGAGCTCGTCGAGCTTGGCGACCATCTTGTCACCGTCGGCAATGCACTGGTCGCGCTGTGCGCAGATTTCTTCGAGCTGCGCGAGCCAACCGTCGGTCGTCACGTGGGGGATCGGTGGCGGCGAGTCGACGCGGTCCAACAAGTCCCAGTTGTCGGCAAACGCGTCGGCGACGGCGCGCAATCGATCGACCTGCACCCCCGCCGCGAAACCTGTGAGCACTGTGCCCTCGTTGGCGTCGTCGTCGAGCAGCTGTTCGATGAAGCCGCGCCAGCGCGTGTCGAATGCGACCGCCGACGCGATCTCGTCGCGCACCTGAATGCGCGGCGGCAGACCGGCCTCGATCGGGCAGTCCGTGAGCAGCCGCTGCGCGAACGAGTGCAGGGTGCAGATCGCGGCTCGGTCGAGACCGTCGAGGGCATCCGCACACCACGAATCCTCGAGCGCGTAGCGCTCGAGCGCTTGGCGGATGCGATGCCGCAACTCGGACGCCGCCTTGTCGGTGAACGTGATCGCGGCGATCGCGCCGATCGGTATCCGGTCAACCCGCACGAGGGCGACGATCCGCTCGACGAGCGCCGCCGTCTTGCCAGAGCCGGCACCGGCTTCGACGAACATCGTGTCGGCGAGCCGCGTTCGGATCAGTTCGCGTGCCACGTCGTCGCCCGGCCGAGCGAAGAGCGCGAGCTGGTCGCTCACTCCGCGTCCCCATCGATCAGTGCGCGATACGGCGCCATGTCGAGTGCGGCGCGCTTGCGCTCCCACTCCCGCCAACGGTCACCCGTACCGACTGCGTCGGGGTCGCAGTACGCACAATCGACGAACGGGCGCGGGCCCGGTGGCGTCGGGTGAGCGGGAAAGCACCCCACTTCGATACCGTCGATGATCGCGCGCAACGCCGCATCGAACGCCGTGTCGACGTCGGCATCGACCTCGTAGCCGATCCACGTATCGTCGCCCTTTCCGACAAACCAGTAGTACGCCTCGACAGGGGCGAGCTCGTCGGCGCCTGTGAACGCCCGCGCCGCGCGCGCGTAAATCGGGAGTTGCAGCCGCGTGCCACCGAGGACTGGGTTGTCGCGGTCAAGGTCTTGGTACCACGCCGGTGACCCTGTCTTGTAGTCGAAGACAACGAGCGTGCCGTCAGCGATGCGGTCGATACGATCCGCGGCGCCGCGGAACCGCAGAGAACGGCCATCCGAGAGCTCGACCGTGAGCCCGTCGAACGCGTGCTCTGTCTGGATCGTCACGAGCCCGTAGTCGGCGCGCGCTCGCGCATCGGCGCGTTGCCACGCGTCAACGTCGGCGTGGATCGCGCGCCGATCCTGGCGCCAGGGCAAGCGCCGGCCGGCGAGGCCGTGGGCTTCGACTCGGTCACACTCCTCGTCGACGATCGCGTGCAGGCGGTTGGCATCATCAGTCGCGGCGCCTTCGCGCACGAAGCGGTCGAGCACAGTGTGGACGATGTTGCCGCGGTCGATCGGTGCGAGCTGGACGACATCTTCGGGACGCTCGACCGCCTCGACGTGCAGTACGTAACGCATGAAGTACGCGTGCGGGCACTCCGCCCACAGCTGTAGGCGCGTCGCCGACACGATCGACGACGGGTCCGCGGGGCCGCGCGCCGCGAGCTTCTCGGCGAGGTGAACAAGGTTGCCGTCGAACCGTGTGAAGGCGGAGCCGCGGCGAGCGCGGGCCAGCTCGACGCCGCGATCGAAGGCCGGCGCGGCCAACGAAGCCCCGGAGAGCACGAGTCGAAGATCGCGCTCGTGGATCGTCGCGGGAAACGGCGTTCCGACCAGACCGTCGACAAACGACGCGATCGACCGGCACCATCGCTCGGTGCCGTCGAAGTCGCGAGCGCCGCCGAGTGCTTCGACGGTATCGAGTAGGAACCGAGACGGGACGTGTTGCGTGCTGCGGCGAAGGTCGCCGCGCGGGAAGCACAACACCCGGTCGCCCGTGGTCGCGGTCAGCGCGGCCAGCAGCGCCCGATGATCGTCGTCCGCCCGTTCCGCGCGCAGTGGCAGCTCCCCGAGCAACGCCGCCCGTTCGTGGTCGCTGAGCAGCGGGTCGTCGCGGGCACCCGCGGGGAACACACCGTCCGCGAGGCCACAGACGAACAGCCGCTCGAGTTCGGCACCGACGGTGAGCGTGACGGGACCGACGAGCACTCCCTCGCCCAGCCGACCGATCCGGGCGCGCGCGCTCGCCAGCTCGATCTCGAGCGTTCGGCGGAACACCGGGAGCGTGGGCGCCGCCTCGACCGCATCGAGCCCGGCCAACCGATCGAGCGCAGCCTCGACCCGGCGCGCCGCTTCGAGCTCGAATGCGGGCCACCCATCGCGGCGCCGTTCGTCGCCGAAGTACCGCGCGACGAGTCGGTGGGCCCAACGCACCAGTGTCGACCAACGCTGCGGGACACGGGCCGGGTCAACATCTGCGATCACGCCGAGTGCGAACTCGCGCAACTGCTCGGTACGCGCGCGTTCGCGTTGCGCCCAGTCGTTTTCAGTATCCGCACCCAGGTCCGCGACGTACTGGTCAAGACGTTGCGACCACTGCTCGGCGCCGCCTACGACTCCCGCGCGGCGCGAAATGCGCTCCCAGGCCGCGGCCGGCGCCCGTCGACCGCGGCCGTCGAGCATCGGCGCCGCTGCGAGCAGGGCGAACACGTCGTCGCGGCGGAAGCCTGCGTCCGGCAACGCCAAGAGACGCAATAGCGCGCGGCCGAGGACCGAGTCGTGCAAGGCCCGCACCGACACGCCGTTGTGCGGGATGTCGGCAAAGTCGAGGTGCTCATGGAGGAGCCGGGCGTACGGATCCGCACTCGCGTAGCAGACCGCCATCCGTTCCAGCGGGACGCCGTCGCGCATCGCTGCGACGACGCCGCGCACGACCGCCCGCACCTCGTCGTCGGGGTCGGACATCGTCCAGACCTCGGTACCCATGGGCGGCGTCACTCCGGCCCTTTCGGTGTCGCCGATCTTGCATCCGAGGCGGCCCGCGGTGGCGACGACCGCTGCGTCGGCGCGGGCGTCGCCGCTCAGACCGACGAGCACCGTGGTCGGAGTGCGATCTCCGACGGTCCGCAGTAGCCGCGCGGCGGGGCCGCCGAGGCGCTGCGGCAGGTGGATGACGAGGGTTCCGATGTCTCGCGGCAGCGATGCTCCCGCCTCGACCAGATCGGTGGCGGCGCGCATCAGATCGTGCTCGGCGTACCAGCTGTCGGCGAGGTGGGCAGTGATCGCGCGATGAATGCGCACGACGTCGGCGGCGCGAGGGCTCTGCCCGGCGAGCACATCGAGCGCGACGTCGTCGATGTCGCAGAGCTCGTGATGCGCGGCGACGAGCGCTTCCTCGGTGGCGGGGTGGGCCGCGACCGGCGCGAAGATCCCGGGCGCGCGGGCGAGCACGGCCCGCACCACGGCGCCGACGACGGGTGTGGACACCGGTCGGCGGCCGGCGGCCGCCAGCGTCGGCGCCGCGATCAGCTCGGCGAGCCGGAACACCGTGAGAAACGAGACACCGATGAGTCCGGTTCCGCGGGTGGTGATCGGACCGAGCTCGCCGCTGGCCAGCAGACGCCGGGTGGCGACCCCGACCGAGTTCGTCGGCACCACGACCGTCACCGGTGTGAGCGGAACGTTGCGTTTCGCGGCCGCGATGACGCGGTGGAGGACGGTCGCAGCCGGCCGGCCGTACGAGGTCGTCACGAGTGTCAGCGCCACCCGCGGATGGTACGACGACGGTGCGACAGCACCCTCCTTACTTCGGTCCACACCCCGTTCGCTCAATTGATCAGGCGGTCGCGTCCCTCCCAATAGGGGGCGCGGAGCTTGAACTTCTGGAGCTTGCCCGTCGCCGTGCGCGCCAACGCGTCCCGGAACTCGACGCTCGTCGGGCACTTGAAGTGCGCGAGCGACCCGCGGCAGTGCTCGATGATCTCGGCCTCGGTCGCGGCTGCGCCCGCCGCGCATACGACGAGCGCCTTGACGGTCTCGCCCCACTTGTCGTGGGGCACGCCGACCACCGCGACCTCGGCGACCGACGGGTGCGAGAAGATCACGTCCTCGACCTCGATGGACGACACATTCTCGCCGCCCGAGATGATCACGTCCTTCTTGCGGTCGGCGATCGTCACGTAGCTGTCGGCGTCGATGCCGCCACCGTCGCCGGTGTAGAACCAGCCGTCGCGTATCGCCTCGGACGTCGCGTCGGGTTGCTGCCAGTAGCCGCCCATCACGTGGTTGCCGCGCGCGAGGAGCTCGCCTTCGTCGTCGACGCACAGACGCACACCGAGCGCGGGCGCCCCGGCGCGAGCGAGCAGAGCCGCGCGCTCCCCCGGATCGAGCGCGTCGTACTCGGCGCGGCCGCGGTTCATGGTCAGCAGCGGCGTGGTCTCGGTGAGCCCGTAGATCTGGATGAACTCCCAACCGAGCTCGGTCTCGACTCGTTCGATCGTGCGGGTCGGGGGCGGCGCGCCGGCGACGACGATGCGGGTCCGACCCCGACCCGGAATGGGGCCGTCCCACTGCCCGGCCGCGTCGAGGATCGTGTTCACCACCGCAGGCGCGCCGCACATGAGCGTCACGCCGTGGAGCTCCACGCGCCGCAATATCTCGGCGCCGTCGACCTTGCGCAGCACGATGTTGCGTCCGCCCATGCCGGTGACGGCGTACACCATCCCCCACCCGTTGCAGTGGAACATCGGCAGCGTGTGGAGATACACGTCGCGGTCGCTGACCGACGCCTGCCACCCGAACACGGCCGCGTTCAGCCAGATGTTGCGGTGCGTCAGCTGCACGCCCTTCGGTCGTGCCGTCGTGCCGCTCGTGTAGTTGATCGTGGCGGTGGCATCCTCGTCGGGTCCGGCCCACGGTTCCGGATCGACGTCGTCGCGGTACAGCTCGGCGTCAGTGTCGGAACCGATCACGAAGCGGTACTTCGCGTCGACCCTGCGCAGCGCGCCGTCGACCTCGGGGTCGACGAGCAACATAGTGGCGCCCGAGTGCTCGACGATGTACGCGATCTCGTCCGCGTTCAAGCGGAAGTTGATCGGAACGAGCACGCGTCCGGATCCACTCACCCCGAAGAACGACGTGCCCAATCGGGCGGCGTTGTGCGACACGATCGCGATCCGCTCGCCGCGCCCGATGCCGAGGGCATCGAGACCGGACGCCTGGGCGCGTGCCCGCCGCGCGACTTCCCTCCAGGTGATCGAACCCCACGCCGCGGCCGGCTGGTCGGGTTCGTCGACGAAGCCGACTCGGTCGCCGTACACGAGCTCGGCCCGTTCGAGAAAATCGTTCACGGTCAGCGGGACACGCATGCGGCCTCCTTCGCCGCCCCGATGCTCGCCGGGCGGGCGCATGTGGGTCAATATTCACCGAATGGCCGAAGCCGTCGATCAGACCCGGATGACGAGGGTTTCGGCTCCGCCGACGAAATCGGCGCGTGATCCATACGTCGACTTCCTGCGCGCGGCCAGCCTGCTCGTTGTCGTCGTGTGGCATTGGGTGTTCAGTCTGGTCGCCTGGGCACCGGACGGGCCGCACTCGATGAACCCGATCGGCACGACGCGCGGGCTCTGGGCGTTGACATGGCTGCTGCAAGTCATGCCGTTGTTCTTCTTCGTCGGCGGGCACGCGCACCTCACCGGTTGGCGCAACGCCGGACGCCCGGGCGCGTTCGCGTTCTGGAACAAGCGGCTTTCCCGCTTGTTGATACCGACAGGGGCGTGCCTCGCGGTGTTCGTGGTCGTCCGCATCGTGGTCGAAGTCGCGTATCAGGACGTGACGTGGACCAACCGCGCCTTGCTGTTGATCCTCAGCCCGCTGTGGTTCCTCGCGACGTACATCATGCTCATACTCGTCGCGCCGGTCGCGTTCCGTGTCCACGAGCGGGTCGGTCCGGTCGCGCTCGTCGTCCTCGCCGGCGCGGCTGCATGGGTCGACCTCGCGCGGTTCCACTACGACCGCGACGGCATCGCGTGGCTGAACATGCTGCTCGTGTGGGGCTTTTGCCACCAGCTCGGCTTCTTCTGGGACCGGCTCGTCGCGGCCGGCCGCCAGTTCGCGTGGTCGCTCGCGCTCGCGGGCCTGTTGGCGCTGAGCGTCTTCACGAACATGGGCCTATATCCGCGTTCGATGGTCGGCGTCACCGGTGAGCGGTTCTCGAACATGGGTCCCCCGACGATCTGCATCCTCGCCTTGATGGCATTCCAGGCCGGCGTCGTGCTCCTCCTCCGACCAGCCGCGCAGCACTGGCTCGAACAGCCGAACGCGGCCCGCTTCGCGGGCTGGGCGAACAGGAACTCGATGACCGTGTTCCTGTGGCACCTCACCGGTTATGCGATCTTCTACACGACACTGCGCGTCACGGGATACCTCGCCCCCGAGGAGACGACGGCGTGGTGGTGGATCCAACGACCGCTCTGGTTGATCGGCCCGATCCTGGGCACGGCACCGCTCATGGCTCTCTTCCGCCGCTTCGAACGCCGCGCTGTGTAGCTCGCAAGCATCCGCGCCGCGCGCAGGGCACGCCGGTACTTTCGTGTCGGTGCCCGCGCGCGAATTGTCGCCGATCCCGACTGCACCCGAACCGACCGACGATGCAGCCGTTCGGCGGTCGCGGACCTACCGCCGCATCCTCGTCACGACTCTGATCGGCGTCCTCGTCCTCGGCGTCGCCGGTTTGCTCGGTGTGCGCCGCCGCACGGTGACCGCGACCGGAAGCGGTTACGAGTTGCGCGTCACCTATGCGCAGGTCACGCGTCCCGGCTTGTCGGTCCCGCTCGCGACGAGGATCAGACGCGCCGGTGGCTTTGACGGACCAATCACCGTCGCCACCGACCTGCGGTATCTCGACATGTTCGACCACAACTCGCTGGACCCCGAACCGACGTCGTCGCGCTCCGACGGCGAACGCCTCGTCATGGAGTTCGATCCTCCCGACGGTGACACGTTCGTGTTCCGGTATGACACTCGGACCGGACCCAACATCCATTGGGGTCGCAGCGGCTTCACCTCCATCCTCGTCGACGACCAGCCAGTCGTGACCGTCCGCTACCGAACCTGGGTGATGCCCTGATGGATATACCGCTCCGTGCCACCGTGATCTTCTTCGTACTGTGGGCCCTGACGCGCGCAACCGGAAAGCGCGAGCTCGCACAATTGAGCGCGTTCGAACTGCTGCTGCTGGTGACATTCGGCGATCTCGTCCAACAAGGCGTGACGCAGGAGGACTACTCGGTCACCGGCGCCACCTTGGCCGTCGGCACGATCGCGTTCTGGGTGCTCGTCTTCTCATACACGTCGTTCAAACATCCACGCGCTCGCCACATCATCGACGGGCGGCCGGTGATCGTCGTGCGGGATGGTGAGCCCCTACTCGAACTCATGCATCTCGAGCGCTTGACGGTCGACGAGTTGAAGGAGTCGGCACGAGAGCATGGCATCGCGAACCTCCGCGACGTCCGCATCGGTGTGCTCGAACCCGACGGCAAGTTTTCGTTCATCACGCATGATGGCGCGGACGTCGACACCGCTAACGACGACCGCCGCGCCACTTAGTGCCCTGACGGGAACGCTCGCGCTGTTCCCGAGATCTGATTGGTCAGCAACCGTCGCCATCAGCCGGTGGGTCAAGCGAACACAAGGATCCGGCGGACGATCGATTGCGGGCACGGCTCTCGCGCCGGCGCTCAGCCCAGGCGCTCTGCGAGCGTGCGCGCACCCGCGGCCTCATACAGGTCGAACTTCGGGCTGATCTCGAGCGCGGTTTCGAGCGCGTCCCGCGCGCGCTCGTCGTCGCCGCTGGCGGCGTAGATCTCGGCCGCGTGGTACCACACGCCCGCGTCCGCGATGCCGTCGGCCAACGCCCGCTCGATGGAGTCGAGGGCGGCCTCCGTCTCGCCCACGGCGAGCTGCGCCCACGCCAGCGTGTCGTACGCGAGGGCATCCTGGCGCACGACGAGGTCCTGTTCTGCAAGCCGCAAGGCTTCGCGCCGATCGAGTCCGCGCCCGGCACGGAATCGGGACTCGTCGCGCAAGAAGCCGATGCGCTCCTCCTCGGAGAGTGACGTGACCGCGTCGAGGGATTGATGCCAGTAGTTGCGCGCATCGTCGTCGTCACCTCGCGCGTGCGCGATGTCTCCAAGCGCAGCGAGCACGTGGAAGTCCGGCGAGCCGATGAGATCGCCTGATCGCCGCCACCATCGTTCGCTTTCGTCGAGGTCGCCGAGCGCGGCGGACACCTTGCCGAGTCCTTCGATTGCCGGTCCGTCTTCGCTGTTGACTGCGAGCACCCGCTGAAATGCCTCGGCAGCCTCGCGATAGCGACCGACACCGCGGAGCAACTCGGCTTGCAAGGTGTCGTAGTAGGTGGCTTGCGCGGGCGAGAAGCCCTCGGTCACCGCGGCTGCGGCGGCCCGTTCGGCGAGCGCGATCGCGTCAGCCGTGGCGCCCCGCGCCGCCGCGAGGCGGGCGTGACGGGCGAACACCTCGGGTGAGCCCGGAATCCGTGCGGCGAGCGTGTCGTACAGCACCGACGCGGCCGCGAGATCACCCAGTTCGTAGGCGGCGTCACCCGAGATGGCGATTGCCGACTTGTGAGTCGGGTCGCGATCGAGCACACGCTGTGCGTATTCGGCGCCTCCGGCGAAGTCGTGCACGAACATGCGCGCCTGCGCCTTGACGAGCAGCGCCGAAGTGTCAGCCGGCGTCACCGCCAGCACACGGTCGATTTCCGTGTCGGCCGCAATCGCATCGATCGTCTTGTGCTCGGCGAGCGCGCGCGCCAAGAGCGCGCCGGCAAGCTGTGTGCGGCTGACCGTGTCCTGTGCGTCGGCGTCGGCTCGCGCTTGCCAGAACGCGACCTGATCGATCGTCTCGGGTCCGCCAGCCGCGGCGCGCGTCCCGACAGCCGACGGGGCGAGTCGACCATCGTCGCCGTCGGCGAGCGCGTACCCCGCGACCGCCAGTGCGACCGCGGTGACGGCGACGAAAACAAGAAGCGAACGTTTCATCACGTTTCCTCCCCGTGCTCGGGGTCGGACCGCGAACGGTCCGACCCCGACGAGACTGGGTTAGTTGGGCCGACCCAGGTACGGGAACTGCTTGCGGAACTCGTTGTCGTTGCCGACGCAGTCGCTCGGGACCGCGCCGCCGGTGATGAGACCGAGTTCGGTATCGATCACGTCGTCACTCGGCGCCCGACCATTCGGGAAGGCACTCGGTTGCGACACGTCGATAGTCAGGATGTCCGGCAACAGGAAGTCGGCGAGGCCATCGGCGGTCGCCTGATCATTTCCGAGCGCGAGCAAGGTGCCCACGACGTTGGCACGGAAGTTCGCCTGGTCATTGGCCGGTTCTCCCGCGTTGAACGCATCCTTGTCGGCGTCCGTCGTATTGAAGACCGTGTTGATCGCGGGACGACCCATCCGGTCGATCGTCTGCCACCTCGAGTCGGTGGTGCGAGCCCAAATGCCCGTCGTCGAGTCACCGTCGGTAATCGCCGACTTCGGGATCTCGAGCACGATCGCGGTGACGTTCAATCCCGCGAAGAAGTTCGTGCCGACACCGCCCGGACAGAACTGCAGCCCGTTGCGGAACGCCGCGAGGTCGAAGAAGAACGGGTCGTCGAACACGTCGGCGCGGATCTCACCGACGGTCTCGCGGGTGACCGAGTCGCGCAACCGAACGTCCTTGCCGGTGCGGCCGGCGCCGTCGAACCCTGGTCCGAACACGATGAGCTGTTGCTCACCACGCCGGTTGGGTCCCGTGAAGCCGACCACGATGTTGCGGTCGGAAACCGCGTCGCCGTCGGTATCGATCTCGAACATGTACGGCGTTCCCGTCGCAAAAGACTCCGGCGATTGCACACCTGCAAGGGGATTCACCGTCATCGCCAAGACGACGTTGTTCGGGTTCTTCGGGGAGTTGAAGAGATAGACATCGTTGATGTCCGTGCGCCCGTCCTTCTTGACGAGCGGCGCGTCGAGGTGATCGGCCGCGCCGACCGGGAGCGCGGCAAGCACCATCGCCGCGAGTCCGGCGCACACAACCGCACCGAGGGTTTTTCGCACAGAGGTTCCTTTCGCTGCGACAACGCGCGCAGGCGCGCGCGAGCCCACGGGGAGTAAGCGATTGCATGCGGCGCTGTCGTCGGGTACTGGGACGACTTCCGCGCCGTCCGAAATGTTCTACGGCGCCGACCGGGTGCGCGGATGACTCGGAATGATCCTGTTCACGATCATGGCATCAATCGTGCTTACGCTCCTGGTCAATCTGCTCGTTCGCTGACCCTCGGGCGCGACCATCAGCCGCGTGTTGGGCGGGAGTTGGGCGCCGCCCGCTCGTGGAAGACGACCTCACGTCCGATACCAGTGCGCAGGGGCAGGAAGTGAGTTCTTCGTCCATGTCGTCGCTCTCCGGTATCCCCCCTCGGTCTCGCGTCGCGCGGCGTTCGATCTGGCTCGGACTGCTCTGCCTGCTCGGTTCGCTCGCCGCGTTCGCCGGGTCGGGTGGATCCGCCCACGCGCTCGTGCTCGAAGCGTTCACGCTCTCGGCGTCGTCCGGGCCTCCGGGCACGGTCGTGCGCGCGAACGGCTCGCACTGTGCACCGGGCGCGTCGGCGTCGGCATCGGACGACTTCGTGACGCTCTCCTCGACGACGCTGCCCATCGCGGTGTCGATCCCCGTCGACGCGGGCGGCAACTGGTCGGGCACATTCGTCGTCCCCGAAGCGTCGCCGCCGCTCCCGGCGCTCATCTCCGCCTCATGCCATACCAACGGTTCGCCCTCGCTCGTGACGCAGTACATGCCACAACAGTTCACCGTCACCGGGGACATCGTCACGGAGGCGACAACGCCGCCGACAACGATTCCCAACCCGAACAACCCGAACAACCCGAGCACTCCGACGAACCCGCCGAATGGTGGCCCGACCCCGCCGCCGCCCGATTCTGTGATCCTGCCCATTCCGGTTGACGGCGGAAACGACGACGACAGCTCCGACGACAACGGGAATGCGGACCGGTCGAACGAGCGGACCGTGTCGGCGACGCCGACGGGAAGCAACGACCTCGACACGACGGACACGACGGTCGCGGCGGAGGACGAGGGTCTGCCGCGTGCGCTCGCATTCGCCGCGCCGCGACGCGTCGCCACGGCGACCGGCAGCGACGGTGGCGCCGACCTGCTCTGGTGGTTGCTGATCCTGGGGGCGCTGGCGGCAGGTGCGGGTGCGTTGTGGTTCGGGTGGCTGACCCGACGCGCGGATCGCGAGGACGAAGTGGGCGCTGGCGGGCTCGAACCGCCGACCGCCGGCTTGTAAGGCCGGTGCTCTTCCAGCTGAGCTAAACGCCCGAGGGCAGCCAGGATACCGGCGCACGCGCTGGTTGCCCTCGGGCGCGCCGCTCAGCGTCGCGGTTCAGTCCTCCGACTCGAACAGCATCGTCACGGATTCGGTGACCACGCTCGGCCGGTTCTCGATGGGTGGCGCGGCGCCGGCTGGCGTGCGCGGGTTCTTCGAGTTGAGGACCGACTGCCCGTGCCCGTCCTCGATCGCCGCGATCGCACCGAGCGTCACACCGGCTGCGACCGCGTATTGCGCGGCCTTCTCCATCGCGTCACGCACCGCGCCGGCGCGGGCTTCCGCCGAGAGCACACTCCTATCGCCGATCGCGAACCCCACAGCATGCACCTGGATATCGGTGATTGTGGCGCTCGCCGCGTCGATGAGCGCCGCCGCGGCCTCGACATCGCCCGTATGTACCTGCACCATGTTCGTCACCGTGTAGGTGGATTGTTCCGTGCTCGGATCGAACATCGGTTGCATCGTTACACCCGTGGTGTGCACGTCATTCGCCGGCACGCCGCTCGAACGAAACAACTCAATCAACTGACGCATGCGTTCACTGTTTCGGCGAAGCGCGACCGGCGCGGACGCGTCGCGTGTCTGCACGCCGAACGTGATCGTGACCACGTCGGGTGACGCGACGACGTACCCGACGCCGTACACTTGAATCTTCGTGCCCAAGTTCGTGTCCCTTCGGAGATCCGGGTTGCGAGTCGCTCACGTCGCGAGGCGCAACAAGTCAGCCATGCCGCGCTCGATGCCGCGCGCCAGCACTTGGATATCGGGCGCGGCATCGAAGTCGCCCGTCACGCCGAAGTTCACCTGACCGTCGTAGGAGAAGATCGCGACGCCAACGCGCATCTGGCCACCCAGCGGGACGTACGGGAACGCGCGCTGCACCCGACGGCCGAGGACGTACAGCGGCAACTGCGGTCCGGGCACGTTCGTCGTCACCGTATTGACGTTGCGTTGCGACACTTTCGTCGCGATGCGAGTGCCGAGCGCAAGCAGCATCGGAGGCGCGAATCCCGACAGCGAGGTGAGCGCTTCACCGGCAATGGCTTGGTTCGATCGCTTCAGACCGTCGAGCTGGGCGCTCACCGCGTGCAGGCGCTCGGTCGGATCGCCGATGCCGACGGGCAACTCGGCGAACATCGCCGAGACCTTGTTCTCGAACGTGCCGTCGCCGATTGCCCGACCGCTGTCGTCGCGCGCGCGAACCGAAACCGGGACGAGTGTCCGCACCACGCGGTCAGTCGATTCGCCCCGTTCGTCCAGAAGCTCGCGAAACCCGTTAGTGATGACGGTGAGAACCACGTCGTTGAAGGTGCCGCCGAGACCCTTGCGAACCCGCTTGACGTCATCGACGCTCACCGAAGCCCAGGCGTAGTGCCGGTGCGGACCAAGCGGCCCGTTGAGACTCGACACCGGAGTCGGCCGGACCAACCCTGCCATCGCGGCGACACCGCGGCCGATCTCGCGCAACTGCGATACCGCGAGGCGCGGCATGCGCGTGGCTGCGCGCACAGCGCGGATCTGTTCGTAAGGACTGCGCGCCAATGTGGTGATCGCCTCGCGCGCGAGTGCACTCGATGTCGGCGCCGGTTGCGGCTCCCACGTGTCGGGAATCGGCGGCGACGGCTCGGGGGAGAGGTCGAGCATGACGGTGAGCAGCTCCGTGCCCGAGACTCCGTCGACCATGCAGTGGTGGACCTTCGACAGCAGCGCCCAGCGCCCCCCGCCGAGGCCGTCGACGGCCCACACTTCCCAGAGCGGCTTGGTGCGGTCGAGCTGTTGGCTCATCACGCGGCCCACGAGGCGGCGCAGCTCGTCCTCTCCGCCCGGAGCCGGGAGCGCCGTGTGGCGTACGTGGTACTCGATATTGAAGTGCGGGTCGTCGACCCAGACCGGCCGCCCGAGCTGGAACGGCACGAACTTCACGACCTGGCGGTAGCGCGGCAGCTGCGCGAGCTTGCCCGCGATCATCGCGACCATCTCTTCGTAGCGCGGCGCCGGCCCGTCGAGCTCGAGCACTGATGCGATGTGCATGTGAGTCACGCCGTCCTCGATGTGGAGGAAGGTCGCGTCGAGCGGGCTCAGTCGATCAGGTGTCATCTCGTCTCGTTCCTTCCCTCGAGCGTGCCATGATCCTCCCATGTCGCGGCGGCGGGTGTCTCGGCGATCACCGGTTGCCGCCGCCGCGGTCGGGTACCTCCTCGGCACGATCCCGTCCGCCGATATCGCGGCCCGGCTCGCGACGGGCGGACACGTTGACCTGCGGTCCTCGGGTTCCGGCAATCCCGGCGGCGCCAACGCGAAGAACGTGCTCGGGGCGAGATGGGGCTACGCCGTGATGGCGGGCGACATCGGGAAGGGCGCATTCGCATGCGTGGCCGGCCGCGCGCTCGCCGGCGATGTCGGCGCGCACATCGGTGGCACCGCGTCCGTGATCGGGCACTGCTTCCCGGTGTGGAGCGGATTTCGCGGCGGCAAGGGTGTCGGCTGCAGCGTCGGGCAGTGCGCGATCACGTTCCCCGCGTACTTCCCGATCGACCTCGGTGTCGCGGCCGCCACCGCCGCCGGACCGTGGCGTTCGCGAGCGCTTGCAGCGACCGCGACCGCGTCGGCGACATGGGTCGGCGCGGGCTACCTCTGGTGGCGGCGGGGTTGGACGAACCTGTGGGGACCGCGGCCGTCGGTCGCACTCCCGCTCGCGGCGGCCGCAAGCAGTGCCGTGATCTTGTACAAGTTCGCGTCGGCGCGGACGCCGCGGTGATCGGGATCTGTACGGACTCGAACTCACAGTTCCCACCCGAACTCGCGCAGCGTTACGGCGTCGAAGTCGTCCCGCTCACCGTGACCGTGAACGGCGTCGACCACCTCGAAGGCGTCGACCTCGACGCCGATGGCTTCTATGCGTTCTTTGCGGACGGGACGCCGTCGGTCGCGACGGCGGCCCCGAGCCCGGGGCGCATCCTCGCCGCGTACCAACGCCTCGCGGCGCGGGGCGCGACGCAACTCCTGTCCGTGCACATCGGGAGCGCGATCTCGGGCACGATCAACGCCGCGTTGGTTGCGGCCGCGCAATCGCCGGTCCCGGTGCGCGTCGTCGATACGGGCACGGCGTCGTTCGCGATCGGCTGCGCTGTGTGGGAGGCGGCGCAGGCGATCAGCGCCGGCGCCGACATCGAGCGCGCGGCGGCGGTCGCCGAACGGATCGGCTCCGCGTGCGGCAACGTGTTCGTGGTCGGCGGGTTCACGCTGGCCCGCGGCGGCGGCCGCCTCGCCGGCGTCGTCGTTGACACGCCGCACGTGCCGGTGTTGTCGCTGCGGGACGGCGCCGTGTGCCCCATCGGCGCCGCCACGACGGTCGACGACGCCGTTGCGCTGATGGCCGCCGGGGTCACGGCGTCCGCCCGCGCGCTCCGAGTCGGTGTCGGCGTTTCGGACGCGGCTTCGTTCCCGATCGGCGACGCCCTCGCCTCGACGCTGGCCGACGCGCCGAGCGTTGTCGACGTCGTGCGCTACCGCGTCGGCCCCAGCGTCGGCGCCCACACCGGCCCCGGCACCGCCGGCGCCGTCTTCTACGAACGCCCGTAAACGCGGCAATGCGTCGATAGACCCTCTCTAAGTTCTTAGGGTCTATCGACGCATCTTGGGGTGGGGGGAACTCCCCGCCGGCGAGCCGGGACTCGCGTGTCGTTGTCCCGGCTCGCCCTCATCTGGCTGGGGGGAGATGTTTCTTTTCTGGGGGCTAGGCCGACTGCGCGGCCGGCTGCTCGGTCTCGGGGCGAACCTTGGGCGGACGGCCACGCTTGCGCTTTTGCGCCACGACCTTGCCGTTCACGAACAGCTCACCGCCCCAGACGCCCCACGGCTCGCGCCGATCGAGCGCCTCGGCGAGGCAGTCGTCCTTCACCGCGCAGCCCTGGCAAAACGACTTGGCCGCGGCGATGTCGTCGAGCTGCTCCGAGAAGAACAGCTCGACGAGCGAGCCCGAGCCGTCGCGGCAGAGGGCGTCGTTCTGCCAGTCGGGCTGGCGGTTCTGCGGCGCTGCGGTCAGTTCCTGTATGGCGAACATCGCCGATCACTCCTCGGTGATTCGGTCGGGTGGGTGGGGTCGAGGGACGGGTCGGCGGACAAACGGACAAACAAAAGGCCGCCGGGGCGATGCCCCGACGGCCTTGGGAGTCTTGCGTTGTAGCGGGAGGCTACGGGGACTCCTCGATCCATCGGGGCTGGCCGTGCTTGTGGTCAACCGTCGTACCGAGCGAAATCGGCGACCAGAAGGCGAGCTGCGAGCACGGCCCGAACACGGCACGCGAGCGCGCCATGAGGGCCATGCCATTGGCCGCGGCGGCTGCGTAGGTGGTGCTCATCGTTCGGTGTCTGCCTGTGCTCGTATCTCGCGAAAGGTCCGGAGAGTCATCCGACCACGGCCCAGCGTAGTCGTCAACTGATTTTCCGAACGCGTGCAGTGACCCGAGCCCGACCCGCCCGGAGGCAGAGGCGCCCCTCTTCCGCTCGGCCAAAGCCATGACCCGGGCGGCGGGCGCGAACTCGCCGCAAGGCAGATGTCGCGGCCAGTGAGAACCGCTCTGATAGCAGAGATGGATCTGCGGCGCGGGGAAGGTATCCGGCGGCGTTCGTTTGCGGTCGGCGTGGCGGGCGCACTGGTCGCGGCCGTCCTCGTGCCGGCGATGAGCCCGAGCCCCGCGGCCGCGGCGGTTCCGGCGGGGATCCAGATCGGCACGAATCGCATCGCGATCGTGCTGGTGAACTTCTTTGATGATCCGGTACGGCCGTTCACGGTGGCCGACGCGCGCGCGGCGGCGTTCACGAATCCAGACTCCGCCCAGGCGTGGTTCCACGAGGTCTCGCAAGGGAAGATCACACTGACCGGCGACGTCTACAACTGGGTCACGACCGCGCGCCCGAGCGACTGTCGCTCTGTACCCGGCTGGGCGGGCGGCGCGGCCGACGAGGAGTTGCGGAGCAAAGGTCGCCAGCCGACCGACTACAACGCCGTCGTCGCGATCACGCCGCCAGTCAGTTGTCCCTCTCGCCAGGGACAGGCGAGCGGGCGCCACGTGTGGATGCAAACCCGCGACACACACATCTTCGCGCACGAGCTCGGCCACACGATGGGGCTCGACCACGCGAACGCGTACCGGTGCTACGACACCGCGGCGAAGCCGACGGCCGCAAGTCAGCAGTGCACCAATATCGACTACGGCGACCCGTTCGACACGATGGGCGCCGGGTCTCGGCATTTTCAGGCCTACAACCTCGTCGAGACCGGATTGATGCCGCCCGCCAACGTGCGGACGATCCAGACCGCGGCGACGTACTCACTCACCACGAGCGAGACTGTCCGCCTGGGCGCGATCCAGCTCTTGCGCATTCCACGAATGCGCAACACGAACGGCAGCGTGCGCGACTGGTATTACGTCGAACTGCGCCGCCCGTCGGGCCAATACGACGATTTCGCGCCGACCGACCCCGCAGTCAACGGCGTACTGGTCCGCATCGCGCCGCTCGACGTCGGAAACCCGGAACTCGGCGCATCGAGCACCCTGTTGCTCGACGCGGTGCCGGAGACCGACAAGTTCGAGGACGCAGCGCTGCTTCCGGGTCGCTCGATCCGCGACGAATCGACCGGCGTCGAGATCCGGACCGTGGGCGTGACGGGCAGCCAAGCTCATGTCGCGGTGTCGTTCTTCACGCCCCCGCGACCGAGCGTGACCGTGACGAACGGAGTGCTGGTGTTCCGAACGCCGGCCGGATTCCGAAACCAGGTGACGTTCGCCCATGCCGGCGCGTTCACGGTCGACGTCGACGATGCCAATAGTTCGCTCAACCTCGGTCCGGGTTGCGTCCGCCGGGGCGTCAGTGGCGCGAGGTGCGGCGGCGTGTGGTCGATCGACGCCGACTTCGGCGACCTTGTCGACCGCGCACGAGTCGTCGGGCCGGTTTCGGCGCGGTTGGCCGGCGGCCCCGGCAACGACGATCTCGGCGGTGGTCCTGGCGCCGACATCCTCGACGGCGGCGCCGACAACGACATCTTTGAGACCGCCGCGACGCCCGATGGCGGCGACACCTACCTCGGTGGCAGCGGCCAGGACTCGATCTCGTATTCAACGCGTGCGACCGGCGTGCGCGTGTCCCTGGGCGCCGGCAACCGCGACGACGGCGCGTGGGGGGAGGGCGACGACGTCGGCGCCGACGTCGAAGACGTGTACGGCTCGCAGGGAAACGACGTCCTGGTCGGAACCAACGGTCCCAACGAGCTGTGGGGCAACGGCGGAAGCGACTGGCTGCTCGGTGGTCTCGGTGCCGACCGGTTGAATGGCGGCGCGATCGGAGCCGACGTCGACCTCGTCGCGTACAACGATCACCAGTCCGGGGTGTCGGTTTCGGATGACTCCCAGCCGAACGACGGCGCGCCCGGTGAAGGTGACCTGGTGCAAAACGTGTCGCTCGTGGTCGGCAGCGACTTCGACGACACGTTCCACGCCCGCCTCGGCTCACGGGTCGCCATCACGTATCTCGGCGTCGGCGGCAACGACACCTTTACGAGCGCCGGTCGTTCGCAGTCCTCGAATCTGGTGACGTTCGGCGGCGGCGCGGGCATCGACACTGTGTCCTACGCCGAAATCGTGGACGCCGGCGTCGTCGCGACCATCGGCACGGGCGGCAACGGCATCCCCGGCTCCGGGAAAGACGCCATCGGCGCCGACATCGAAGACCTTATTGGCGGGGCCGGCAACGACGCCCTGACCGGGAACGCCAACGACAACCTCATCATGGGCGGCAGGGGCAACGACACGATGGCCGGCGGCGGCGGGGTCGACACGCTCAGCTACCTCGACCACGACACGAGCGTGGTCGTGACACTGCCGCCCCTCGGACAGACGGCAGTCCAGACGGTGAGCGCCGGCGAGCGCGACACCTTCACGGGCTTCAACAACCTGAACGGTGGTGGCCAGGTTGACATCTTGACCGGGAATGCCGACAACAACGTCCTCATGGGGGCCGGCAGCGACGACCGGCTGCTCACCGGCGGCGGTCGCGACACCGCGAGCTTCGCCGATCACGTCGATCGGGTGACGGTTGCGGTCGCTGACCCACCGGGTTCGGCGGCGATCGTGGCCGGCCGCGCCGGTGAGCGCGACACCATCGCCGCCGATATCCAGGACTTCATCGGCGGCCAGGGCCCGGACGTGCTGATCGGCAACCGCGGCCCGAACGTGCTCGACGGCCAAGGCGGCGACGACGACCTGCTCGGCGGCGGCGGCGACGACACCCTGCGCGGCGGCGGCGGCCGGGACCGCATCTACGCCGATGGACCGCCCGACGCCGAAGTGACCCTCAGCGGCGCGCTCGCGCTCACGACGGGCACGCCGGGGTTGGACACCGTCGACGCCGGCCCCGGCGACGATTTCGTCGACGTCGTCGATGGGAGGCGCGACGTCGTCGAGTGCGGGCCGGGTGTCGACAAGTTGTTCTACGAGCTGAGCGAGTTCGCCGAGGACATCGTCACGAACTGCGAAGACGGCACCTTCGTCGGGTGGGGGAAGTTGCAGACCGTTCCATACGTCGACAGCGCCCGACCCGGCCCCATCCGCGAGGACTCGACGGGCGCCGCGCTCACCGCGCCGGTCGGTGACGACGACGCCATCGACATCAGCGACATGTTCTTCAAGCGCAATCCCTTCGAGGCTGACGGCATCGTGCACCTCCGACGCACCGCCCGGACGTGGCAATACGTCGAGCACATTGCGAACCCGGTGCCGAACGGACTGGCGACGCCGCTCGATCCGGTGCGGTTCGCAGTGCCGGCCGCGACAACGCTCGCGAACAACCAGATCGTGCTCGCAACGTTGAACTCGGAAGCTGGTGCCCTCGCGGTAAACGTCAACATCTCGGCGCCCGGGCCGTGGACGGGCTGGTCGTCGTGGGGCGCCCCACCAGACGGCGTTGCTTCTCAGGTCGCGGCCGCCCGGCTCGGCGACGGCTACGGCTTCGCGGTGTTCGTCACCGGCGCCGACCAACACGTGTGGGGCCGCGCCTGGACGGGAACGACGCTCACGCCGTGGATCCAAGACCCGAACATCGCGATCTGTTGCGACGCGCATCCTTCATTCGGCGCGTGGGGCCAATCGCCGGCCGCGACCGCGAAGGTCGGCACGCCCGCAACTGCCGCGGTCTTCTACTACGACGGCGGCCACGAGCTCGTCACCAACGACTTCGCGTGCAGCGGCGACGCCTGCTCGTTCGGGGCGGGATTCGTGTCGATCGGCTGCCCGCCGACCGGCGCCGGCGCCCCGGTCACGAGTTGCCCCGCCAACGACGGACCGTCGCACTTCGGTCAGTACTACCGGCCCGCGGCGACCTCGACGAGCGCAGGATGGGTGCAGGTCTTCGGCCGTCCCGACGGACGCAGTCCCTTGTGGGAACGCGTGAACACCCCGACGCAGGGCTGGAACCCACCGTGGAGCCGCGTGCACCCGCTGTCGGAGACGATCGAGAAACGCAACCTCAACCGGCCGGCGGCCACGTCACCCGGGTTCGGCCGCATCCACGTCGTCGCTGTCTCCTCGGGCATCGAGGGCGCCGGAACGCTGCGGGAGATCACCTTCGATCCCCGTCCCCCCGAGCCGTCACGCTGGCCCGGAGTGTGGCCGACACAAGAGACGCTCCGAAGCCCGTATCCGCTCAACGAAGCCGACGGCCGGCCTGCGGTCGCGTCGTCCGCTCCCGGAAAACTCGACGTCGTCATGCGACGATCGACAAGCCGCGTCGCGTACGCATCGTGGGACGCAACGAACGGCTGGCGCGGATACATGCTCGACGGCCCGCGCCTCACCCAAACGGAGCCGGCGATTGCTTCGGCGGCGCCCGGCCGCGTCGACATCGTCGTCACCGCTGAAAGTCGCCTCAGCCACATGTGGCGAGACGCGCAGGGGTTCCACAACTGGAGCACTGTCCCGGGCGACGTCGTGGCGATGACCACGCCGACGGTGGTGGTGACCGGACCGAACCGGCTTGACCTCTATGTCGTCGGCCAGGGGCCCGGCGAAGCGACGCGCGCCGTCTGGCACACGACGCTCGTCGGCAGCGTGTGGTCACCGTGGAACTCGCTCGGCGCCCCGTCTGCGGGCCTCTCTACCGCGCACCCGCCCACCGCGGTCGCGAACGGAAGCCGAATCGACGTGTTCGTGCGGGCCAACAACATTGGGATTTGGTACACGCGCGCGGACACGGCGCCCGCGTGGCGCAAGATCGTCGGCCACGCCGACTCGGATCCTGTTGTGGTATCGCCCCATCCGCTCGTGTTCGACGTGTTCGTGAGGAGCGGGCAGTATCTCCGCCACGCGCGCTCCGTCGGCGGCGACGTGTGGAGCAACTGGGACAAGCTCGGCGAGGCCCACTCGGCCGTCGCGGCGGTCGCCAGCGCACCCAACATCCTTGATGTCTTCTTCACGTGCCGACCTCCCGGCGCTGCGTACCAGCCGTGTCACCTCGTGCTCGACGCCCGGAACGGCAAATTCACCCGTGAAGTGTTCTCCCCCCTCAGGATCGGTACTTCCTCCACGACACCGGCAGCATTCGTGAGCGCCGACGGATCGGCCGACGTGTTCTGGACCAGGACCGGCCTGATGCACGCGAGCACGCGCGGCTGAGCGTCGCTGGCCCCCCGTCAGCGGTCGAGCAACTCCAACAGCGCCGTGTGGACACCGGGCGGGCCCGCGACGACGTCGCCGCTGTCGACCCAGTCCGAGGGGTTGGCGTCCCAGTCGGTCACGACTCCGCCGGCCTCCCGCACGATGAGGCCGCCGGCGGCGACGTCCCACGGGCCGAGGCGCAGCTCGAAGTAGCCGTCGAACACGCCCTCCGCGGTCCAGCACAGATCGAGCGCGGCGGCGCCGACCCGCCGGACGTCCTCGAAGGCGTGCAACACCCGCTCGAACGCCGGCAAGTACTGCTCGAGGAGATGCTTGCGGCGAAACGGAAAGCCGGTCGCGACGATCGACTGCTCGGGCGGGCGTCCGCTCACCGATATGGGGCGTCCGTCCCGAAAGGCGCCGCCGCCCGCCGTCGCCCAGTACGTCCGGCCCAGCAGCGGCGCGGCCACAACGCCGACGACCGGAACGCCGTCGCGCACGAGGCCGACCGAGACTGCGACCGCGTCGAAACCGTGGACGAAGTTCGCGGTGCCGTCGAGCGGATCCACGAGCCACTCGGTATCCGCGCGCAGCCCACCTTCCTCTTCGCCGTGGACCGGGAGTCCCGTCATCGTTGTGAGCACCTCGCGCACCGCCGCTTCGCTGGCGAGGTCGGCTTCGCTCACCCAGTCGCCGGGGGCCTTCTCGCGCACGTCGCGCAACGCGCCGAACTGTGCGCGCACGATCTCGGCGCCGGCCGCGGCCGCGGCGCGCGCGGCCGTGAGCATCTCGTCCAGGTCGAGGTCGCTCACCAGGCACGCGCCGCGCGCTCGAGTGCATCGGCGAGTTCGGCGGTCCCCGCCGCGACAACCTGGCGGCGCGCATCGATCGCGTCGGTGACGAGCTCGTGGTCGTCGGCGTCGCGCACGATGCCACCCGCCTCGCGGCAGATCAGGAGGCCCCCGAGATAGTCCCACGGCGCCATCCACGCCCCGGGATCGACGTGGGCGTCGAAACCGCCGCTTGCAACGTCGACGAGCTCGAGCGCGATCGAGCCGAGAATGCGGCACTGCTTCCACGGCAGTGCATGGGGTGGCATTCCGCCGACGGCGACGACGCTGTCCTCGAGCCGCGTCACGGTCGAGACGGCCAACGCGATGCCGTCGCGAAACGCGCCGCCGCCGCGTGTCGCAGTCGCGCACGTACCGGTCGCGTGGTTCACGACCAGCGCGGCCAGCGGGCCGTCGGCGTCGAGCGCGCACAGCGACGTCGCCCAGTAGGAGATACCGCGCGCGCAGTTCGTCGAGCCGTCGACTGGATCGATCACGACGGTGATCTCCGAATCCCCCTCGTGCGCGCCCGACTCCTCGCTGACGATCCGAACCGGCGCCTTTGCCAGCACTGCGCACGCGGCGGCGTCGGCGACGAGGTCGAGCGCGTATTGACCGGGCCGGTCGGTGCGGTTGCGCAGCGCCACGCGCTCAATCGACGCAACCGCATCCTGGACGGCGGCGGCCGTGTCGGCGAACAGTTCGAGCAACGCCTCCGGCGTCACACGCGCTCCACGGTGACGACGGCCTTGTAATCCGGAACGCCCGAGATCGGGTCGCGATGGCCGGCGGCAATCAGCACGTTCGCTTCGGGGAAGAACGCCTGGACGTTGCCGGGCCGGATCGGAGCAATGTGCACCCGCGCCCGCATCTCACCGTGCGCCGATCGCACCAACACGGGATCGCCCGCTGTGAGCGACAAGCGCTGTGCGTCGTCGGCTGCAAGGAGCAGCGCGTCTCGCGCTGCGCCGGTGAGCGGATCGACGTCGTTCCACACCATCGAGTTGAACTGTTTGCCGCGCCAACAACCGGACCGGGTGCGACGGGTTCGCATCGCACCGCGACTTCGTCGAGCGTCGCCTTGCCGCAGACGCCGCACGACGCGGTCGACAGGAATGGGCGATCGGGGATCGAGCCGACGATCGGACGGCGCGCGCGCACGGTCAGGACGTTGAATTCCTGCTCGCCCTCGTCGCCCAGGCAGTAGGCGATGGAATCGACCTCGTGGGCCGCGAGCAGGCCCTCGATGTGGAGAAACCCCGCCGCGAGCTCGAAGTCGTTCCCGGGCGTGCGCATCGTGACGACGACCGATGTCGGCGTCTCGCCCGGTCCGTGAACGCGTATCTCCATCGGCTCCTCGGTGACGAGACGATCGGCACGACGATGAGCTCCATCGGACTCGACCGCGACGACGTCGGTCGCGGTGGTCGATTTCCGCACCGGCGCCTCGCTCAACCTCACGGGTCGAGGCTAGCCAGAGTGGCCGGCGTATCGACGTCTGCGAACGCGTTGACCGGCGCAACCGTACGCCAGATGGACTCGGGCACGGAGTCGCAATCGCCGTCGAACGCGGCCGCGAGCGCGGAACGACCGCGGCCGAGCGCGGCGGCCGCCGTGACGAGCGCGGCGGCGCCGAGGCGCGCACACGCAAACTGCATTCGGCCATCGGCGACGGGCACCGCCGTCTCGACACCGGGCCAGTCGACGAGCAGCTGCAACAGTCGCGCGTCGACGAACGGCATGTCGCAGGCCAGCAGCAACAGCGGCGCATGTCCCCTCACAGCCCGCGCGCCCGCGCACAACGCGGCCAGCGGCCCCGCGCCGGGCGGATCCTCGCGAACGCAGCGCAGCCCGCTCACACCCGACCCGACCTCGACGACCGGATCGCACACGGCCGAGAGGACTCGCGCCGCGCGCGCGGCCAGCGTTTCGCCGCGCCACACCAACGTCGCTTTGTCCCGGCCGAGACGGCGACTCGCGCCGCCGGTGAGCAGGATGCCAGCGCAGCTCACGATCGGATCGCGTATCCGACGACCATCCAACCGGCCGCGCGCCGTTCCAGCAACACGTTGTTGCGGACGCTGCCATCCTCGGCGGAGACGCGGGTGACAACGACGGCGGTGTGACCGGTCGCGACCGACTCCTCGATCACGACCGCCGCCGCGTCCGCCGACGGCGTCCGCGCGTACGCGGCGCGCTTGGCCGCGACAAACCGTGCACGGGGCAGGCCGTCTCGGAGCTCGTCACCGGACAGGTCGTACAACACGTCGAAGTCGAGGCGGTCCCACGCGCGCTCGTACGCGATCGCGACGTCGGCGGGCGCGGGACCCAGCTCCTTGGCGAACGCGACCCACATGGTCACCAGCAACACGGCGAGCACGACGAGTGCGACGGCGAGCGGCATTGCTAGAACGCGTCCTCGATCGCGTGCGCCACGGCGAAATCGAAGTCGGTGAGCCCGCCCGCGTCGTGCGTCGTCAAGGCTACGCGCACCTTGCGCCAGCGAATGTCGAGATCGGGGTGGTGGTCGGCCTTATCCGCGAGGAAACCGATGCGAACCACGAAGGCGATCGCGTCGCCAAACGATGCGCATTCGAACGTCTTGGTGATCTCGTCACCGGCGCGGGCCCAGTCGGGCAGCGTCGCGAGCGCGGCTGCGATGTCGTCGTCAGGGAGCCGGGCGGGGCGGGCCATTCCCACTATTCAACTCCGGGCCGCCTCGCAGGGCACTATCGCGTGGTGCCGATGGAACTCCCCGAGTCGCCGCCACCCGAGGCGGTCGAGCTCGACCGCGCGGCCGGGCTCACGCTGCGCTGGCCCGACGGAATCGAGTTGCACTTCGGCTTGGAAGAATTGCGCGTGAACTGCCCGTGCGCGGAGTGCCGGGGCGTGCGCGAGCAAGGCCGACCGGCGTGGCCGACACCGAGCTCACCGCAACCGCTGCGAGCCGAGTCGGCCGAGCTCGTCGGCGGCTGGGGGCTGACCGTGCGCTGGAACGACGGGCACGACACCGGCATCTTCGCGTGGGGCCTGTTGCGCGCGTGGGCGTCGGGGCGCGAGCAATAGAGCGCCGGCGCGGGCTGTTGGGGCGACGCGTCTACGCGGCGGGGTCGCGTTCGCGCCAGCGGAACCGCCGGTGCACCAACGCGCGGACGATTTCGCCCGGTTGCGGGCGGGCGAAGTAGAAGCCCTGCCCGACATCGCAGCCAAGCGAGCGCACCTCGGAGAGCTGTCGCGGCGTTTCGATGCCCGCGGCCGCCACCGTGAGACCGAGCGCGTGCCCGAGGCTGACGATCGCGGCCACGACCGCCGCGTCGTCTCGATCGGTTCCGAGCCCGTCGACGAGCGATCGAGCGATCTTCAGCGAGTGGACGGGCAGTGTCTTCAGGTACCGCAGCGACGACTGACCGGCACCGAAGTCGTCGACACTGAGTCGCACCCCCAACGAGGCGAGCTCGTAGAGCACGCCTCGCACCGGGCCGCGCTCGTCGAACAGCGCTCGTTCGTTGACTTCGAGCACGAGGAGCTCGGGCGCGAGGTCGGCGGCGGCGAGCGCGCCTCCCACGCTCGTGACGAGATCCGGCGATCCGAGTTGGCGGGCCGACAGATTGACCGAGACGGTGAGTGGCGGGTCGTAGCTGGAGTCGCGCGCCCACCCCGCCGCCTGGCGACACGCTTGGTCCAGCACCGACGCGCCGATCGGCACGACCAGTCCGGACGCCTCCGCAACCGGAAGGAACGACCCCGGTGCGAGCAGGCCGCGCTGCGGGTGCTCCCACCGCACGAGGGCCTCGAACCCGATGACCTCGGTGTGCTCGAAGCCGACGACCGGCTGGTAATAGACACGAAACTCGTTGTGTTCGAGCGCAGTTCGCATCGCCATCTCGAGCTCGTCGCGCTGCACCGCACGGGCCCGCAGCTGATCGTCGAACAGGACGGCGTTCGGTAGTTTCGTCAACGGGTCGTGACGGGCGTTGTACTCGAGTGTCGTCTGCGCGCGGCGCCGATCGGTGACATCGTGCACGACGGCCACCAACAACGAGGGCGCGAGCGGCGAAGGCTCGACCAGAATCGTGCGCCGCCCGCCCGCAACGTCTGTCTCGAACGAGACGGGCGTCTGCTCACGCGCGGCACGAGTGAAGTGATCGAGGTAGGTCGAGAGCGTCGCGTCCGGAACGACCGTCGCGAGGTCGCCCGGCAGCGGGTCCCCTGACGGCCATTCGATCAGCTCCCGGTACGCGGCGTTGCCGTAAACCAGCCGGAATTGGTCGTCGCGCTCGATCGTTACCGCGAATGTCGGGGTCGACAACGCGTCGAGCAGTGCGAAGCGCTCTTCGTCGCGTTGCTGCTCCCTCGTCATCGCCAATCCTCGTGTTGCCAACCAGATATGTCGGCATGCGATCGGGCGACCTGAACGCGGCAGAATGCGTGAGCGAGTGTGGAAACGAGTCCCGGCGGTATCGTGGCGGCCGATGACGAGTTTCCCCTGGTCGGGGCCCGACCGGCCCATTCCTCCTGGCGACCGATCCCTCGTGACACAACGATGAACTGCCCGGCATGCGGAGCGTCCATTCCCGACGCCGCGCGCTTTTGCCCGGAGTGCGGGCACCGCCTCGTCGCGGCCCCGGAGGAACGACGGCTGGTCACGGTGCTCATGGCCGATCTCGTCGGGTTTACGGCGTTCTCCGAAACAACCGACCCCGAGCAGGTGAAACGGCTCGTCGACCAGTGCTTCGATCGCCTGGTGGCCGACATCACTGCCTTCGGCGGCCGCCTCGACAAGATCGTCGGCGACGAGATCGTCGCGCTGTTCGGCGCACCGATCGCGCACGAGGACGACGCCGAACGCGCGGTGCGCGCCGGGCTGCGCATGCAGGAGACCCTGGCGACGGTGGCCGACGAGGTCGGGCTTCCGGTTCGGATGCGCGTCGGCGTCAATACCGGCGAAGTGCTCGTCGGTGCGATGCGACTCGGCGGCGAATCCACCGTGATGGGCGATGTTGTGAACACCGCACAACGGTTGGAGACGATCGCCGAGCCCGGCGAGGTGATCGTCGGCGCCGCGACATACGCCGCCACCCGCGAATCGATCGAGTACGAAGCACTCGGCCTGCTCGCAGTCAAAGGACGCGACGAGCCGGTCGAGGCGTACCGCGCCGTGGCGACACTCGCGCCGCCTGGGCGCCGACGCGAGCGTGGCCGCTCGCCGCTCGTCGGTCGCGAACCCGAAATGGGCGCGTTGCGCCAAGCGCTCGACCTCGCCACGAAGTTGCGCCGATCACAACTCGTGTTGGTCCACGGCGACGCGGGCGTTGGGAAGAGTCGGCTCGCCGAAGAACTGGCGAGCATCGCACGCGACGACTACGCCGCGCTCGTGTTGTCGGGGTTGTGCGTTCCATACGGCGACACCAACCCGTTCTGTCCTGTTGCCGAAGCATTGCGCCACTCGTGCGCGATCGACGGCATGGGCGCGACCGCCGAGTCCAAGGCTCGTGTCGTCGAGACAGTGGCGACGACGATGGGACTCGCACCGAACTCGACCGAGACCGACCGCATCGTGGAGGGTCTCTTCTTCGTGATGGAAGGCATCGGGCGCCCCGGCGTCGACCCCACCCGGGCGCGTGACGAGGCCATGCGCGCCGCGCTCGCGTTCTTCGAGGCACTCGCGAGTCGCGCGCCACTCTTGCTCGCGCTGTCCGACGTGCACTGGGCGCCAGACACTGTGCTCGAGCTCGCCGATCGCCTCCTGGCTCGGCTCCGCAACCTTCCTTTCGTCCTCGTGTGTACGGCTCGCCCCGGATTCGAGCCGCGGTTCACACCGGAGTCGAGCCGGCACAACACGCTCGTGCTCCATCTCGATGCGCTCGACCGGGCCGCGACGGCGCAACTGGTCAACGCGTTGCTCCAAGGCTGCGCCGACGACGAGATGGTGGCGACACTCCTCGAGCGAAGTGGTGGGAACCCGTTCTTTGTCGAGGAGCTCGTGGCCTACGTCCAGGAATCGGCCGACAACCGTCGTGTGGGCCCGGCCGAAGTGCCCCTGCGCGAGCTTCCCGCAACGTTGCACGGCCTGGTCGCCGCCCGCCTCGACGCGCTCGATCCCGCGGAGCGGTCATTGCTCGAGGACTGCGCCGTCGTCGGGGGCAGCGGCCCACTGTCGGCCGTGCTCGCGCTGTCAGGTCGTGACGGCGCGCGCCGCCTCGTCGACCGGTTGATCGAACGCGACTTGATCGCCGTCGACGTCGACGACTTCCACTTCAAGTCCGAGCTGATCCGTGAGGTCGCGTACGGCACGCTCACCAAAGCCGAACGAGCCCGGCGTCACGCGCACGTCGCGCCAATCCTCGCCACACGTGGGGAAGTCGCGACCGACCAGGTCGCACACCACTACGCCACGGCGGCGGAACTGGTGAACGAACTGGGCGCGGTTCCCGGCGTTCCTGGCGACATCGCCGCGCAGGCGCTCGCAGCGTTGGCGGCCGCGGCCCGCCGGGCCGAGGAAGTCGAGTCCTGGACGACATCGGGCCGCCATCACGACCGCGCGATCGGACTGCTCCCCGCGGACGCGGGTCCGCGGCGGTGGCCCGCGCTGCTCGGCCGGGCCCGTTCCCGCATCGCGCAACGCGAGCTCCAAGAGGGCGGCGACGACGCGATGCTCGTGCTCGAAGAAGCGCGGCTCGCCGAAGACATCGGAACGGAAGCCGCCGCGCTCAACTTGCTCGGCGAGTTCTACGTCGCGACCGGCGACTATGACGAAGCGGAATCGGTGCTCGGCCAGGCCGTGCAACGGTGGCGTGAGCTCAACGAGGTATCGGGTGTCGCCAACGCGCTTCGCGGCTTGGGAATCTCGTACTTGTTCCGCGGCGAGAACGCCGAGGCCGACCGCCTGATCTCCGAGGCGCTCGCCTCGTACCGATCCGTCGGCGATCGGCGAGGCGAGGCGTGGGCGCTGCAGAACCTGGCATGGATCTCCTTCGGCCGCGGCGAGGCCGCTCCGGCCGAACAGCGGTTGCAACAGTCGGCCGAGCTCTTCGGTGAGCTCGGCGACTGGGGTGGCTTGGGGTGGGCGTTCGGGCTGCTCGCGTTCGTGCGTTACATGCAGGGCCGGCTGGACGAGGCCGCCGAGCTGGCCGAGCAGATCGCGGTCGAAGGCGTCGAGAGCGGCAACCGCTGGGCCGTCGGCATGATGGACGTGCTGCTCGCGAATGTCGCACTCTGGCGCGGGCGCGCGGCCGAAGCGGTGCGCGACGGTCGCGCGGCGATGGGTTTGTTCGAGGAGATCGGTGATCGTTGGGGAGAGACGCAAGCGAGCGCGCCGGTGGTGCGCGCCCTTGCCGAGCTGGGGCGAACCGATGAATACCGCGCTGCGCTCGCCCGGTTCTACGACGTCGCGCGTGCGCTTCCTGACGAGGGCATGCGCCATATTCCGCGCGTCGTCGAGGCGTGCATCGAGCTCCAGGGCGGTGATCCCGAACGCGCGCAGGCGTTGCTCGCGCCGATCGGTCGAGACGACCCCAGCCCCGCGAGCACGGACCTGCAAGCCGCGCGCGCGCTGGTATTGTTGCAGCTCGGTCGCGTCGACGAGGCACTCTTGATCCTCGAGGACGAGTACCGCCGAGCCGAGTACGACGGCCCGGCGATGAATATCGGGAGCCGGCTTGCGCTCGCTTACGCCGCCGCGCATCAACCGCGCGCCGCGCTGCGCGTCGTCGGCGAGCTCGAGCAGCGCGCGGGCGGGACGTACCACGATCGGGTGACCGCCTTGTGGGCGGAATCGGCGGCGCGCCTGCAGGCGGGCGAGGGCGATCCGCGCGCGCTGGTCGACGCCGCCCATGCGATTGCGACGAACACCGACGCGCCGCTCGAGCACGCGGTCGCGGCGCTGGCCCGCGCCCATGTGCTCGAAGCGCAGGGATCGGACGACGCCGCCGACGCGCGCGCCGACGCGTCCCGTCAGCTCGCCGCGCTCGGTATCGCCGCGCGGGGCTGGGCGCGGGTCTTCGCGCTCTGCTTCGCCGCCGCGTGACGCCTGTCACGCGGCGGTCGCTCCTCCCACTCCCTGCCAGGTCGTAAACTGCCCGGATGGTGCGAAGCGTCGAGGACGCGCTGGCGGCGGCGGTTCCGGAGCCCTCCACCGCGGACCGCTCGCTCCGGAACGGGCGGAGCGAGGCGGCGCTCATCGTAGTGGCGGCGCTCGCGTCGTTCCTCGCCGCGTGGCTCATCTTCGCGGTGCAGCCCATGGCGACGCGGATGGTGCTGCCCCGGCTGGGCGGAAGCGCGGCGGTGTGGAACACGGCGCTCGTGTTCTTCCAGGTCGGATTGCTCGCCGGCTATGCCCTCACGCACTTCACCACGACGCGCCTCAAGCCCCGCACCCAAGTCGCGGTGCACCTGGGTTTGGTCGCGGTCGCGGCGTTGCTGTTGCCGCTCGACATCTCCGACCGCTGGGCGCCACCCGAATCGGGTTCGCCCGGGCTCTGGCTGATCGCGGTCTTCGCGATGACGATCGGCCTGCCCTACCTGGCGTTGTCCGCCATCAGTCCGCTCGTCCAGCGCTGGTTCTCGCTGAGCAATCACCCGCGCGCCGCCGACCCGTACTTCTTGTACGCGGCGTCGAACGCCGGGAGCCTGCTCGGGCTGCTGACGTACCCGTTCGTCGTCGAGCCGCTGTGGTCACTCGACGAACAATCACGAGTGTGGACAGTCGGCTATGCGCTCTTCGCGCTTGCGATCATCGCGCTCGTGCTGCGCGTACGGCCCGATCGTGTACGCGCCGACCACACCGCGGCGACCCCACTCGAACACGAGGATGCCCGCGAGGACATCGCCGACCAGCGCACGCTGTGGCGCCAACGACTGACCTGGATCGGTTGGGCGTTCATCCCGTCGAGCCTGATGATCGGCGTCACGAACCATGTCACCACGGACGTCGCGTCGATCCCGCTGTTCTGGGTGATCCCGCTCGCCATCTTCCTCGCCACCTACATCGCCGCGTTCGGTGCCCGCCGCCTCCCACTGACCATCATCGACCTCGCGGTGCTCGCCATCGCGGCGGCCACGGCGATCTCGCTGGTCGAAGACGCCGAGAAACGCATCTCGATCGCGCTGCACCTGTCGCTCCTCGCTGCGGTCGCGCTCGCGTTCCACGGGCGGCTGGCCCGGTCGCGACCGGTCAGCAGCCGGCTCACGGAGTTCTTCTTGTGCACCTCGGTCGGCGGCGTGCTCGGTGGTGTCTTCAACGCGCTCGTCGCGCCGATCATCTTCAACCAGATCATCGAGTACGGCCTCATGATCGCGGTGGCGGGGATGTTGGTGGCGCGAGACGTGGTGCAGAGCCGCGAGGTCAGCCTCGCTCGTCTCGCGCCGGGTGCCGTTGTCGCTGGCCTCGCCGCCCTCTCCGACGTGTCGTTCTTCCGCAACCTCGCAATCCTGACGGTCGTCGTCATCATCCTCGCCGTGCGCAACCGCCCGATCCTCGCAGGGCTGACGATCGCGATGATCGTCGCGGCCGGGACGATCGACAGCGCGCTCGAGCCACTTCATGCGGACCGCAGCTTCTACGGCCCGTTCGAGGTGCACGACACGAACGGGACCCGCACGGTGCAGCACGGCACCACAGTGCACGGCGGACAGCTGCTCGATCCGGCGCTGCGCAACGAACCCGCCATCTACTACACCCGAACAGGAGGGATCGGCCGCGTGTTCGAGGCCTACGCCGACGACCCGCGCTTGGGCGAGATCGGCATCCTCGGGCTCGGCGCGGGCGGGCTCGCCGCCTACTCCGAGCCCGACCGCCATATCACGTTCTTCGAAATCGACTCGAAGATCCGCGACCTCGCCGAGAACACCAAGTACTTCACTTTCCTGCACGACGCACCCGGCCCCGTCGACGTCACCCTCGGCGACGGACGACTCTCCCTCGAACAATCCGACACGAGGTTCGGAATGCTCGTCATGGACGCGTTCAGCTCGGACTCAGTCCCGGTGCACCTGCTCACCGAGGAAGCATTCACGACCTACCTCGACCGACTCGCTCCCGACGGGATCCTGGTCGTGCACGTCTCGAACCGCTATATCGACCTGGAACCGGTCGTCGCGGCCGTCGCCGAGGACCTCGGACTGCACACCGCGATCATGACCAACGACAGGATCACGGCCGAGGACCGACGGTTCAAGAAGGCGCCCTCGAAGTACATCGTGATCGGCGAGAGCGCCGAGGCGTTGGCGCCACTGAACGACGTCGCCGACTGGCGCCCGGCCGAGCGCCAGTCCGGCGTCGACGCGTGGACCGACGACCACAGCGACCTGATCTCAGTCCTCGAGCTCTGAACACGACCGAAGGACGCCGACGGCCGGCGTGACAGCAACGCCGTGGTCACGAAAATCTCGCACATGCGCGCGAAATCGTGACCACGGCTAGAACGCGATGCTCGGACGTGGCGTCCATCTCGAACCGGCGTGACAGCGCATCGCTGGAGCGCCCCGGTAGCGTTCCAATGAACAGCCCGGGCGGGCATCAGTGCTGCACGTGGTCAACCCTGCGCTGTGGCCGGACTTTCCGTGGGCCGAGATCGCGCCCCACGTCGATACGTGGCTGCCGATGGCGTACTGGACGTACCGCCCGAGTGATTCGCCATACCGCGACGCGTATCGGTACACGGTCGAGAACATCCAGCGGGTACGCGACCACGTCGGTTACCCCCACGCATCCATCCACGTGGTCGGCGGGATCGGCGACAAGGCCACCGACGTCGACTATGGCGAGTTTCGTCGGGCGACCGCGGATGTACCGGCCGTTGGCTTTTCGATCTACGACTACAACACGCTGGCCCCGTCGGCGTGGCCGTTGTTGACCGCGGAGCCCACCTGCTGATCCGACGACGATTCAGAGCACCTTCTCGCGATCACCGGTGACAGCCGCTTCGAGACTCGCGAACTGCGACACGCGCGAATAGGCGCCGGGTGTTGCACCCGGCGCCATCTCGGCGACCCCGGCGCGATCCCACGCGGCAACATCGCCAAGTTCGACGACCGCTGGGAATGGATCGAACGCGACATGCTCCCCGCGTTCGCAGAGCTCGCCACCGAAGACCCCGAACGCCTGCGCCAGATCATCCAGACCCCGGTCGTCGACCGCGCCGACGACCTCCGACTCGTCCCGTTCGAATGAAGCTGAAGGGTTTCATCCTCGCCGTGTCTCTGATGGCGTCGGCGGCTGGGTGTTCCAGAGGAGCGAGCGACATGCTCGACTGGGATCCGCCCGACGCGTGATCCGAATCAGCCCGCCTTCCTCACGCTTCACGAATGCGTGAATCGTGAGCTAGCATGGTCGGAGTGAGCATCGAGACGGCCGACACAGACGATGTGCAGGCGGTGATTGAAGCGCTGGCGCGGGTTGGCGTTCCCGCGTCTGCCGGTCGCGGCGGCCGCTTGAACATCGACGGCGTGCACCGTCGGGTCGAGCTGCAACGCATGGCAGTCGTGACGCCGGCGATCGCTCGGGGGCTTCGGAAGCCGGCCAAGGAAGTCCTCGGCATCGTTATCGCTGATCGGATCAGCGAGGAGGCGCGCCGCGAACTGGCAGCGAGCGACTGGGGATGGGTCGACCGCCGCGGGCATGTCCAGCTGCGGGCGAAAGGGCTTCGAATCGCTGCGGAAATAGCACCCCTGGGCGCCGCGCCCGCGAGCGCCCGGTTCGCCTCCGTGTTCCCACCGGTGGGAATCGAGGTCGCGCTCGCCTTACTCAAGGAGCCGGAGCGGGACTGGGTGGTGAAGGACGTCGCCGCCGCGGTGGGTCGCGCCGCTGGGGGCGTGTCGGAACGATTGCGGGCACTGCGCGACGCGGGACTCGTTGACCGGCGGAATCACCCCATGCGACCGGAGCTGTTCTGGGAGCTGGTTGCGTCCTGGCACGAGCGGGCACTCGGCTTGGCTACTTTCCCCGGCCTGTCGGGAAGTTTCGAACAGCTGTCGTGGCTCGGCCTGCCCGTCGACTGGGTGCTCACCGACACTCAGGCCGCGCTCTTTCTCGGAGCGCCGCTCCTCGTCTCGGGGGAGGGCCCACCCGACTTCTACCTACCCGCACCGTCGATCGTCGATCTGGCTCTTTCGCACTTCGGTCCGGCGCGCGGTGAGCCCGCCGCAACCGTCCGACCAATCCGATACGCCGGGATTCACGAGGCCGTCCCCTTCCGCTCGACGCCGGCAGGATTCCGAGTGGCTCACCCGGTCGTCGTGGCGCTCGACCTCGCCCAGGACCGCGCCCGTGGCCGCGAGATCGTCGAGGGCTGGGACCCGAGCCCAGTGGGTGTCGAACGTGTCTGGTGAGGTTTCCGTCGTCCTCGTCGCCGACGCCGGCAGCGTCCCGCATCGAGCCGTCGCTCGGCTCGCGCAGTTCGGACCCGAGCTGCCGCCCTTTGCGATCATCGGGGGCCTCGCGGTCATCACGCGGCTCGGTCGGGCGCACCGGGCGACGAACGACGTCGACACCGTCAGCGACGACCAGGTTGGACTCGTCGACGGGCTGGTCTCCGCCGGCTTCGACCGACAGCGAGACAGCGTGCTGCTGGAGCCTGACCTCAAGCTCGATGTGATCGATGTGAGCGAGGGCGATCCCGACTACGTCCCGTACCTCACCCACCGATTCGCCTTCGACACCCGCACGCAAGTCGACGTGATCGTCCGACCATCCAGCGGTGGTCCGACAGTCGCCGCATGCGTCTCGATCGCTCGGGCATCGGCACTCGTCGCGATCAAGCTGGCCATCAGCGAAGGCGTGGGACGCCAACGCGACCCGCGCAAGGTCGGCAGCGACGCCTTTGACGTGGCGCGGCTGCTTCAACGGCTCGGACCCGACGCCCTCGCGGACGAACTCTCGGGGCTCGCTGAGCCAGGGTTTATCGACCGAGTGAGTCTCCTGGCCACGCGTCACCTCGTTGACGAGGCCGACCGGACCACCGCCGCCATCGTGCGATCAGCCGTGCAGGGCGTGGAGGTCATCCCGGCCGCGCAGCTCGAGTTCCTCGGTCGCGCATTTGTGGAACGACTTTCCACCAGGCATGGGTGAGAATCTCGCCCACCGTCCTGGAGGCGATCTGCACGTTGGTGGGTCATGGCGCGCTACTTCACGGCCGACGATCGAGGCGCGCGACGCCAACGACAGCATTGGGGCGCGAACGACATCCCGAGTCGCGACACCCGCCGCGCTCGTCGCGATGAAACTGCGGGCGATGCAACAACGCCGCGCCGGTGTGCTGAACAAGCGCGTGTCCGACGCGTACGACGCCTACCGGCTCCTCGCCGCGCACGATCGCGACGGAAGCATCGCCCGCGACCTCACAACCGCACCGGCCGGTCTCGGCGCCTGGTGTCTCACCCGCGCGCGCGAGGTGTTCGATATCGACGCCGCTCAAACCCGGCGATGGCTCGCCACAGGATCGCCCGACATGGCGGCGGTGAGCGTCGACGATCTTCGCACCGTCGGCACCGTCTTCGCCGACGTCCTCGACGATCTCCTGCGCCACTGAGATCGATCCGCGATCCTCGCGCGGTTTCGTGTGATGCGGTCGCTGAGGCGGCCGGTCAGTGGCGGGTGTGGTGGCGGACGCGTTTGAGGCGGCGGGTGACGTGAGCATCCCCCCGAAGCGTGGAGGACTCCACTATGAGGAGTTCCCATGCCAGAGAAGCGCAGGAAGTACGACCCGGAGTTTCGTGAGGGGGCGGTGCGGATCGTTCGGGAGACCGGCAAGCCGAT
>JBQTGT010000096.1:0-24088 GCA_052390615.1 Actinomycetota bacterium | reverse complement strand
ATTTGTCGTTCCATCAGGGTTCGGGCGTCGTCATGGATTCGCATCTGGGTGATCGCGATGCGATGGATCGCAGCGTTCAGCTGTCGGTTCCCGACGCGGCTCAGCCGGTGGCGGTATCGGTTCCCGGACCACACGGGGAGCGGCGCGGTGCCGTTGTGCGACGCGTACGCGTTGCGGGAACTGAACCTCGTGACGTCGGCGGTTTCGGCGACGAGCTTCGCCGCGCTCAACGGACCACAGCCGACCAGCGCGACCAAGCTGGGCGCGAGTGCGGTGACAAGCTGTTCGATCTCACGAGCCAGCGCGTTGATACGGGCAGTCACGGCGCGGCAGTCCGCGGCGAGTTCACGAGCAACCCGCGCGACGACGCCTACGCGACCATCGAGGAACGATTCCACGCGGTCGAGGGTCACGTAGCGGTCGAGGCTGCGAGACGCCACGGCAAGGGTCGGGTCCAGGTCGTGGAGGTGCCAACGGAGCCGATTGATCATGCCCGTACGCTGCTTGACCAGGTCTTCTCGATGATCTACGAGCAGTCGCAGATCACGTGAGGGCCCATCCAGACGAGCCATCGGCAGATCCGGATATCGCAACGCAGCGCGTGCCACTGCCAGCGCGTCGATCGGATCGGACTTCCCGTAGGTGCGGGCAGCGTCGCGTGCATGGGCCATCAGCTTGGGCGGCACTCTCGCGATCACCTCACCGACCGCCAACAAGTCCCGCTCGAAGTTGCGCGACAGATGCCGACAGTCCTCCACCGCCCAACGGCGAGGGCCATCGAAACGGCCGACCCACTCCAACAGGCACAGATGCCCCTCGAGCGTCGCGTTCACCGTCTTGACACCGAGCTCCCGGCCCGCGTCGTCGACCACCACCGCGGTGTGAGAAAGCTTGTGCGCGTCGATCCCAACCACCACCATTGTCCAGGTCTCCATTCGCTCTAACGGATGGGGAACACGGACCGGTCGGTGGGCACACCTCAGTGGAGGCGCACTGCGTCGCCACGCTCCTATCAAGCCACGCCGGCCGGTCCGGCGCGTCCGGCGGGCGGCACAACCGATGAAAGCGACACCCTCACGGGGCGCAGCGAGCGTAAGAGCCAACCCGCCGGACAAGTAGAAGCCTGACACTGACTCGATCGTATGCAGGGCGCACTAGTGCTGCCGCGCGGAAGTAGGGCCCATGTCAGGCTGCCTTCAGGGGGGTGCCGTCGTAGGTCCAGCGGAACGGTTTGGCGGTGCGGTTGTGTTGGCGGATGAAGCCCAAGATGTTCTTGACGAGGTCGTCGCGGGACTCGAACTCGCCGCGGCGCAGGAGCTGACGGGTGAGGATCGAGAAGAACAACTCGACTTGGTTCAGCCAGCTCGCATGCTTGGGCGTGTAGTGCGCGACAAAGCGGGGATGTTCGCCCAGCCACGCCTTGGTGAGCTTGGAGACGTGCGACGATCCGTTGTCGAGGACGAGGTGGATCTTCTTGCGTTTCGGGACCGACGCGTCGAGTTGTTCCAAGAACGCGATGAAGTTCACCGAGTTGTTGCGAGGTGTGTCGGTCGCGATCACTTCGCCGGTGTGGACGTTCAGCGCGGCGATCAAACATGCGGTGCCGTGGCGGCGGTACTCGAACTCTTGGCGTTCGGGCCGGCCGGGCCGGACCGGCTTGGTCGGGTGCTTGCGCGACCGTGCCGGGATGGCCGTCTTCTCGTCGACCGACAGCACCAACGCGTTGGTCGGCCGGCCCAGATAGAGGCCACACACATCCGCGGCTCGTTCCCAGAACGTCGGGTCGTCGGGTCGTGCGAGCCAGGAGCGCACCAGGTGCGGTTTGATGTCGAGCTCGGCGAGGATCCGCCCCACCTGGGACGCCGAGATCCCCATGTCGCCCAACACGTCCGCCAACAACGCATGACTCCACTGCGACGCCCACTCCGGCTTGGTCGCCGTCGCCGTCGCGACGATCTTGAGCCGCTCGTCATGGCCGTACACGCGCGGGCGACCCGACCGAGGACGGTCCTCCAACCCGGCGAGCCGCTCGGCCTCGAACTGCTTGCGCCACACGCCGACCTGGTTCTCGTTCATCCCCACCGCCGGCGCGATCCGTCGGTTCGCGACGCCGTCGGCCGCCAACAAGACGATCCGACAACGGCGCGCCATCCGTTGCGGCGTCGTGTGCGCACGCACCCGACGGTTCAGTTCCGCGCGTTCAGCACGAGTGATCTTCATCGCTGGCACGGTCCACATGGTGTCCCACCTCCGCTCGGAGCAGCGGGACCATCAAACAACATCCATGTAACTTATGCGGGGATCCACTAGCGTTCGCCGAATGCCTGCCCCGTTCGACTTCCGCGGCCAGGTCGTGCTGGTCACCGGGGGGAGCCGTGGGCTCGGCCGGGGAATCGCACAGCAGTTCGCCGCCGCGAACGCTCGCGTCGTGACCTGCGGACGGACCGAACCTGAGTCGTGTCCCGATGGCGTCGAGTTCGTCGTCACCGATGTGCGTGAACCCGACCAGGTGGCCGCGTTGGTCGACGGCGTGATCGCGCGGCGCGGCCGTCTCGATGTGCTGGTCAACAACGCCGGTGGTGCGCCGCCGTCGGAGACGGCCACGGTGTCGCCGCGGTTCAGCGCGTCGATCATCGCGTTGAACCTCACTGCGCCGCTCGTGTGTGCGCAGGCGGCGAACGCCGTGATGCAGCGCCAGGACGACGGCGGTTGCATCGTCAACATCGCGAGCGTGAGCGGATTGCGGCCGTCGCCGGCGACGGCGGCGTACGGCGCGGCCAAAGCAGGGTTGTTGAACCTGACGGAGACGCTCGGCGTCGAGTTCGCCCCCAAGGTCCGGGTCAACGCGGTGACCGTCGGGTTGCTGCTGACCGAGCAAGCCCACCTCTTCTACGGCGACGACGCCGGCGTCGCCCGGGTCGCGGCGACGATCCCGCTCGGCCGCCTCGCCGAGTCAGCCGACGTCGCCGACGTGTGTCTCTTCTTGGCCTCGCGCCTGGCCCGGTACGTCACCGGCGCCAACGTGGTCGTCCACGGCGGCGGCGAACGCCCCGCCTACATCGCCGCCGCCAACCCGCGCCGCTGACCCGTGGTCACGAAATCGCGCGCATGCGCGCGAAATCGTGACCACGCACGGCTCGAGCGACCGGACCGAACACCCGCTCGGGGTGTTGCTCGAGCAGGCGTGAGGTCGCGCGGAAGACCTTCCATCCCGCGTCGACGAGGTCGTTCTGGCGGGCGCGATCGTCGTCGAAGACGCGCCGCACCATGTGGGGTCGGAAGCCATCGAATTCGAGGTCGACCAACGGCCCGGGCCACGCCGCATCCAGGATCCGCACCTCGCCGCCGACCACGACGGGATGGTTCGGTAGCGGGTCCGGCAGCCCATACTCGCGCGCCAGGCGAAGGACCAGCGCTTCCCACTCGTTGCGGGCGCGGTCGAGACTTGGGTGCTGCGCTTCCAACGCGAGGAGCACTTTCTTGCACCCGGGACGCTTCGAGTTGCGCAGCTCGATCGCGCGGCGGGTGAGCGCGGCCGGACGTACGAGATGCTCCAAGACCGCCTTGTCGACGACGTCGCACACACTTGCAAACGGGAGGCGGTTGGCAGCTTGGATGACGCTGCGCGCCGGCATCGTCGCCCGAATACCGCGGACGATCGCGATGTCGGAGTTGGGAAGCGTGCGCGTGCTGTGCAGTCCTGGTCGGAGGCGATTGCGGTCGCCGCGCACGACCAGGACTTCGGGCGTCTCCGGTGGATCGAGCAGCCCGTAGAGCGCGCACGCGCTGGCACCGTAGGCCACACCGTCGACCGACAGCGTGAGCGCGATGAGCCGTTGCGTCCAGGAGATCGGCCCGCCCGGCGCGGCGCGAAATACGCCGGGGGCGACCTCCGCCCATCTGCCACGGGCCACGGACCTCCCGATGTCGGCGTAGCTGTGACGCGCGCGCAGCGCCTGAGCCGTCGTCCACAGACCAGACTGACGGCGGGCGTACCGGGCGAGCGATCCGGGATGCATGCGCCGATCGTGCCAGCCCGGTGAGACAGATTTGCCGTGGTCACGAAATCGCGCACATACGCGCGAAATCGTGACCACGCCCGGCTTCACGGGTGCTGTGAGCTCACGGACACGACTTCGCCGGTCATGTAGGACGCGAGGTCGCTGGCGAGGAACACGATGACGTTGGCGACCTCACGGGGCTCGGCGGCGCGGCCGAACGCTTCCTTGGTCGTCAACTCCGCAAGGAGCTCCTCGGTCGTTACCTTCGCGAGGTGCTCGTGCATCGCGAGCGACGGCGCGACGGCGTTCACGCGCACGTTGTGCGGCGCGGCCTCGATGGCGGCGCAGCGGGTCAGCGCCATCACGCCGGCCTTCGCGGCCGCGTAGTGGCACTGTCCTTCTTGGGCGCGCCAGCCGACGACCGATGCGTTGTTGACGATCGCGCCGGCGCCACGGGGGGACATGTGCCGCAGCGCGGCCCGGGTCATGCGCATCGTGCCGGTCAACGTCACGTCGAGTACGTTCGACCACTGCTCGTCGGGCATGTCGACGAGCGGCGCGCTGCCGCCGAGACCGGCGTTGTTCACGACCACGTCGAGTGCGCCGAACTCACGAATCACTTGTTGGAAGCATCGCTGCACGTCGTCCTCGGAACGCACGTCGGCCAAGACGGGAAACGCGCCGAGTTCGGACGCCGACTCCTGCAACCTCCGCTCGTGGATGTCGGTGATCGCAACCCGCGCGCCTTCCTCCTCGCAGCGCTGCGCGGTGGCAAAGCCGATCCCGGTTCCGGCCGCGGCCGTCACGAGTACGGTCTTTCCGGCCAGCAGCTCGTGACCGGTCATCGTGGCTCCCTCGGTAGTCCCAACGCTTGCTCTCCAATCACATTCTTCTGTATCTCGTTCGATCCGCCGTAGATGGTGTCGGCGCGCGAGGACAAGAACAGCCGGATCAGGCGCTCGTCGTGTGTGGCCAGCGCCGCCGCGCCCATCACGGCGATTGCCAACTCGCCCAACGCGCGGTGAAACGTCGCCCAGAACAACTTGTGGATGGCCGTCGCGCGGGTCACTTCGCCGCGCTCGAGGATCGGCAGTGTGCGCAGGGCATGAAAGCGCATGATCTTGATCGTCATCCAGGCGGCCGCGAGCCGATCGCGGATCACGGGATCCGCGGTACCGCCGTTGGCGCGCGCCATCGCGGTGATGTCGCGCAGCTCGGTCTCGAAGGCGAGCTGCTGACCCAGCGTCGACGCGCCCCGCTCGAACGCGAGCGTCCCCATCGCGACCCGCCAGCCGCCGTTCACCTCGCCGACGACATTGGCGGCGTCGGTGCGCGCGCCGTCGAAGAACGTTTCGCTGAACTCGCTGTGGCCCGTGATCTGCACGATCGGGCGGATGTCGATGCCCGGTTGGTCCATCGGCACGAGCAGGTACGAGAGGCCCTTGTGCTTCGGTGCGTCGCGGTCGGTGCGGCACAGCACGAAGATCCAATGGGCCCAGTGCGCGAGCGACGTCCATACCTTCTGGCCGTGCACCACCCACTCGTCGCCGTCGCGCTCGGCGCGCGTCTGCACGTTGGCGAGATCGGAGCCGGCGTCCGGCTCCGAGTAGCCCTGACACCAGATCTGGCTGCCGTCGAGAATTCCGGGCAGGAAGCGACGCTTCTGCGCGTCGTCACCGAAGTGCACGAGCGTCGGCCCGAGCAGCCCTTCGCCGACGATGCCGACGCGGCCCGGGCCGCCCGCGCGCGCGTACTCCTCGAAGAAGATCACCTGCTCGACGAGCGTCGCGCCGCGGCCGCCGTACTCGGCGGGCCACCCGAGCCCGATCCAGTTGGCGCGGCCGAGCTCTTGCTCCCACTCCCACCGCTCCTCGAACAGCTCGTGCTCCTCGCCCGGACCGCCGCGGCCGCGCACCTCGGCGAACCGTCCCGCGAGGCGATCCGTCAGCCACGCGCGCGCGTCGGCGCGGAACCGATCCTGAGCGGGGGTGAGATGCAGGTCCACCGGGAGAGATGCTTACTCGACCGCGCCCGACTCCCGTAACGACGCAACCGCCGCGGACGACAGCCCGAGCAGCTCCTGCAATACCCACTCGTTGTCCTGGCCCAGCGTTGGCCCCGACTGCTCGTAGCCGCCCGGTGACGCCGGCAGCCGAAAACCATTGCGCTCGTACAGGCTGGGCCCGAGGTATGGGTGCGTGTGCGGTTCGAAGTGGCCGCGGTGCGCAAGCTGGGGGTCATCGTGCAAGTCACCGAAGTCGGCGACGGGCACGGCTTCGATACCGTGCGCTTGCAGGACCTCGGCGACATTGCCCCGCGTGCGGGCGCGTGTCCAGGCCGCAACCGATTCCTCGGTGACGGCCGACAGCTCCGCGACCTCGCCGAGTCGCGCCGCGTCGGCGTCGGTCCAGCACGCGATCGCCACCCAACGGTCGCGGACCTCGCCCTCGTCGGCGCACGGGAACACGCCGTGGAGCACGGCATCGGCGTGGCGGTTGCCGTCCCGGAGCCGCAGCAAGCCGTCGACCTCGTAGTCGAGCAGCCATGGCGCCAGCGACCAGCTCCCCGTCTCGACCTGCGCGACGTCGAGGTATACGCCCCGCCCGGTCCGACGTCGAAAGTGCAGACCCGCGGCGAGCGCGGCCGCGACGAACCGCGGCGCCAACGAATCGGTGATCGTGCCGTGAGGACCGACCGGTTCGCGGTCGGGCCAACCCGTCAGCGCGTTGTACCCCGCGAGCGCGGAACCCTGTCCGCCGAACCCGGGATAGTCCTTGTGCGGACCGGTCTGTCCGTTCAGGCACGCGCTCACCATCACGAGATCGGGGCGCGCTATTGCCAAGGTGTCGTAGTCGAGGCCGAAGCTCTTCATTGCGCGCGGCGCGTAGTTCTCGGCAACGGCATCTGCCCATTCGACGACGAGTCGCTTGACGAGCTCCACGGCGCGCGGGTCCTTGAGGTTCAGTGTGACGTGGCGCTTGCCGACGTTGAGACCGTCGTACATCGGTGCGCCCTCGAGGCCGTGCGGATTGTTGGGTCCGAGCGCCATCGTGCGCAAGAAATCGGGTCGTGTTCGCGATTCGACGCGCAGCACGGTGGCACCGTGTTCGACGAAATAGCGCGTGGCGATCGGTCCCGCCGCCCCGGAGCCGAACTCGAGAATGCGCACATGGTGCCAGGCCTTCGGACCGCGGCGCGCCGGCGGCGGCGCAGGTCCGGTCTCGCCGATGCGCGCGATTACGAATGATTTCGGGAATCGGGCGATGTCGCCGACGCGCGCGAAGAAGTCGCGCGCGGCAAGCTGCGCCGACGCGTAGATCTCGCGCGGCGAGTTCGCGGGTGCCAGCATCAGGTTCGTCTCGCACGCGATCTCGTACAGCTCCTGCATGCTGTGGCGCGCGAAATATGCGGCGATCGGTTCCTCGATCGCTCGTAGCTCGTCGTCGGGCGTCGCGTTCTGGTCGTAGGTGGACCAGTCCCGAGACGTCAGCACGTCGGCACCGACGAGCTTGGAGATGATCTCCAAGCTCGGCACGCGCGCCTTGCCGCCGCGGAGGCCGAACGACACGTAACCGTCGCGGCACAGCCAGATCTCGCGCGTGCGGCCGATGTTGGCCCCGCGTCTTGCGCCGCGGAAACCGGTGACCGGAAACCGCGCGGGCGTCGTCATGTTCGCGGTGCACACGACCTCCTGCATCGAGACGTCGACGCGCTGCGGGACGCCCGCCCACAACGCAGTGAGGGCCGCGAATGCCGCTTCTGGGCCCGACGGCGCGTACGACGTCGGCTCGGTACACCGCACCGGCGGACGATCGGGATCGCCCGTGCAGTACATGTTCCCCGACGCGGCCATCACCCCGAGATCGGTGGCTCGCCACGATGAGCGCGGACCGGTCAGCCCGAACGGCGTGATCGAGACCCACACCGCGTTCGGCGCGCGTCCCGGATCGAGCGTGTGCGTTCCCAGCACCTCGGGTGTGTCGAACACCACGTCCGCGTCGCGCAGCACTTCGTCGAGCGCGGCATCGTCCGCGGCCAGCGTGCGCGTGGTTTTCCCGACGTTCCACGCGCGCGCGACGTTCGGGCGAAGGCAGTCTCCGCTCGGTGGCACGACCCGCACGACATCGGCGCCGAGTTCACCGAGGACGCGTGCGGCGCGCGCGGCGGGGTCGGCGCCGAGGTCGACCACGCGCAGGCCGGCGAGCAACTGCGGCACGTCCTTTGCGTCGATGGTGGGCGCTCCCCGTAAACTGACGTCCATGTCAGCTTAGGAGAGGACGTTGGGCCATGACCGACTCGCGCATCGTCGACGCCGATTGCCACATCCTCGAGCCGCCGGACATCTGGGACAACTGGCTGCCGTCCAAGCACCAGGACAAAGCGCCGAAGCTGGCCAAGGATCCCGAAGGTGGCGACGCGTGGCTCACTGCGGTCGGCGGCGATCCGGACCCGATCGGTCTCGTATCGACACCGGGGATGCCCTTCGACAAATTCCGCTGGTTTGGCGTCACGTACGAAGAAGCGCGCGCCGGCTGTTACAACGGTGCCGAACGGCTGAAGGACATGGACATCGACGGCGTGCACGCCGAGATCCTTTTCCCGCCGCAGCGCACGATGAGTCACTTCCTCGGTGACGACGACGATGATTTCGTCCTCGCCGGTGTCGAGGCGTACAACAACTTCTTGTTCGAAGAGTTCTGCTCGCCGGATCCGAAGCGGTTGATCGGGCTCGCGCAGATCCCCTCGTTGGGGCTCGACACCTCGATCGACGCGCTCCGCAAGGCCAAAGCGCGCGGGGCCAAGGGCGTACTCATCTCGAATTGGCCGTCGGGGAACGAGCAGCTCACGCGCGACGACGATCCGTTCTGGGCGGCAGCCGTCGACGAAGGTCTCCCCGTATCGATTCACATCAACATCATCAGCCGGCGCCAGCGGGCGGCCGGTCGCAAAGCCGCCGCGAAATCCGGCAACCAGCTCTACAACATGAGCAGCGAGGCGACGCGGGCCAAAGCGATCGGCGGGATGAGCCACGTGTTCTCGATGGCTGCGGGGAACATCTGCGCGATGTTGTTCACGGGCGTGTTCGAGCACTTCCCCACGCTCCAGATCTGCTGGATCGAGACCGGTGTGGGCTGGATCCCGCACCTGCTCGAATCGCTCGACGACCGCTGGTGGCGCAACCGCGTCTGGGGCGATCTGCCGCTCACCAATCCGCCGTCGTACTACTGGTACCGCAACAACGCCGCATCCTTCATCACCGACCGATCCGGTGTCGCGCTGCGCCATGAAGCCGGTGTGCGCAACATCATGTGGTCGAGCGACTATCCCCACCACGGCAACGACTGGCCGTACTCGCGCAAGACCATCCAGGCGATGATGGGCGCCATACCGGCCGAGGAACGAGCACTCATTGCCGGTGGGAACGCGACCCGGATCTGGAATCTCGACTGACGACGCGCGGTCAGGGGTTCTGAATCCGAACGCCCCCGACGCCGGTGCCGGTGTCGTTGGCCATGCGCACGGCGTCGAACGTCAGGCGCTGCACCGTTCGCTGGTGCACGTAGTTCAAGACGCGGTTCACCGCGGGAACGAGTCGCGCCGAGTTCTCGGTCAAACGCTCCTGGAGCGCGCGGAGCGCGTCCGGATCCCAGTCGAGGGTCGTGCCCGCGAACACATCGTGGACCTCTTTTTGGAGTTCGGCGAACTTGCGGACGTAGATCGCGCCGACCTGCACGATGATCTCGCGCGTCATGCCGATGTGGAGCAGCTCCTCGACCGCGCGCAGCATGTCGAGGTCACTGTCGTCGTAGTGCTCGCGACCGAGCGTGGCCGGATCGGGAAGCAGCGCCACCGCCCGCAGCGAGTCCACGACGGCCCGGGGGAGCGCGGCGCGCTCGATCAGGTCGTCGAGGCCGTACGCCCGGCCCTCGGTCTGGAAGATCCCCTCGAGGCCGGGCCGATCGGCGTCGAGGATGGCGCGGATCGAGGCCAGCGAGAACCTCTTGGCCTGGAGGTCGCGGATCCGCTCTAGTCGCGTCATGTGGTCGCGCCCGTACAACTTGTGGCGCCCGGACCGCTCGGGCGGCGTCAGCAGGCCCTCGCGCGCGTAGTACCGGATGGTGTCGACGGTGAGCCCGGTCCGTTGGGCCAGCTCGTCGATCTTCCAGCACGGCGCCATTGCGGTCCCACTCCAACTTGACAGCGATAACACTTAGAGTACATACTCGCAGTGTTCCGACATCCAGAGCAATATCTCTGCAGTTGCTACTCCTGCAAAACGTACCAGTCCTAGGAGGTCGTCCGGTGCACACCACCTCGCTCTACAAGGCGACCGGCCTCGCCGACGTTCGGCACCAATCCCGTCGCGACGCCCTGGCGTGGCTCGCGCGTCAGCTCCGGTGGGAACAAAAGCTCACTCGCTTGCGTTCCCCCACGCGAGTGACCGACCGACAGGCCGCGTAACAGGAACGACACGCACAACAAGCCCGCCCCACTGCTCGAAATCGACTCTGTGGAGAGTGCGGGGCGAAGGACGGGCGCCAAACTCCGGCGGTTCCCCCCGGCCGCCGTGATCGGGCCGGCGCGCACCGCCCGTCCGCCGGCTCGCAGTCGGAACGACCCCGGTTTGGCCGGGGTCGTTCCGCGTGCGGCGCGCACCGTACCGGTACGGTCGGGGCGTGGTGATCGGGATCCCCCGCGCGGCGGCAACGCGCGGGGTCGCCACCACCGCGCTCGGGCTGTTCGCCGCCGCGTCGCTCGCCCTTGCCGGTTGCGCCGGAGGCGACTTCAGCGCGCTGTTCGGTGAGTCGCCCGGTCTCCGCACGCACTGGCACGCCGCGTTCGGAGTCCAAGTGTGCGGCACTTGGCTGACGGACGAGCCCGCCTTCGATCACGCGGCGCCGCCGAGGACGACGCCCGCGGGGATCCATACGCACGGCGACGGACTCATACACATCCATCCGCAGCGCATCGAAGAGGCGGGGGCCAACGCGACATTGGGCGCGTACCTCGACAACGCCGGGTACACGTTCGCACCGGACGAGTTCCGCGTGTGGGACGGCGAGACGCATCGCAATGGCGATCGCTGTCCCGACGGCGCGTCAGCGAACGTGCGGTGGGCAGTCAATGGTGTCGAACAAACCGGTGACCCGCACGCGCGACGCCTCGCCGACGCGCAGGTGATCGTGATCGCGTTGGCTCCCGCCGACGACGAACTGGGTGTCCCGCCCGCGGCCGAGTCACTGCTCGTGTCCGACAGCTGACTCAGCCACCATCGAGGAACTGGATCGCAGCATCGATGCACGCGAAGTCGCGCGGCGTTTGGAAGTGGTCGATGGCTCGAAGTGTGACGAGCGATCCGTCGGCGAGCGCGTTGGCCAGCGGTCCGGGCGACCCGGCGAGCTCGTCTCCATCGCTGGTGATGACGAGCACCGGGAGTGTGATCGTCGCGAGCGCCGCTGCCGAGAGGTGATCGTGCGGGCGGCGCCAGCACGCTTCCAGCGCCTCGCGGTCGTTGCGTTCCGCGTCGACGAGTTGTGCGAACACCCGCGACTCGAACCCGACACCACGCGGATCCGACGTGGCGTGCATCGTGTGTTCGCCTACACCGATCACGACGAGCCGATTGAAGCGAGTCGAGTCGTCGATCGCCAATCGCAACAAGGTGACGGCCCCGAGCGAGAAGCCGATCGCGTCGACCGGTTCCGGCGGGAGCACGTCGAGCACGGAATCGGCCAGGCCGTGTTCATATGCGGCCGGGTCGTGTGGTCTCGGCGCGTCGCCATGACCGAGCAAGTCGACGCCGACGACGGGTCGACCCATGTCACCGAGGATGTCGACCCATCCCGTCTCGACCCAGCCGTGCGCGAACGAGGAACCGAAGCCGTGGACGAGCACCACGCTCTTCACTCGCGCACCCAGCGGGGGAGGAACACGTCGTCGATCGCGTGGAACACCACGCGCACGGATGTGCCGATCTCGATGGTTGCCGGATCGATCTCGTTGATCTCGCCGTCGGCGCTCGTGACGAGGTTGCCGGCGTAACGAATCTCGGGCTGCTCCTGGAGCTCGACGATGATCGCGTTGTACGGTGCAACCGCTGCGAACGCGGGCAGCAGCGGCGGGTGGGGGACGATGAACGACCAGATCCGGCCGCGCCCGCTCGTCGCGTCCCAGCGCACGGCAGTCGATTGACAGTTCGGGCACATCGGCCGAGGCGGCATGCGCCAGTGACCGCACACGCCGCACGCCTGCACGCGCAACTCGCCCCGTGCCGTGCCGTCCCAGAACGCGGCCACGGTCGGCTCGTTCGTGTCCGGCAGCAACCAAGTCGGATTCACGCGCCGTCCTTGGTGAATACGATCGCCGACGTCGGGACGCCTTCGCCGCTGGTCACCAACGACACGTCGACGCCGGGTACCTGACACGTCGAGGTGCCCCGGATCTGTCGTACACCTTCGAGCACGAGGTTGAACCCGTGGACGTACGCCTCCGACATGCCGCCGCCCGCGGTATTGACCGGCAGCCGACCGTCGGGGCCTTCGATCGCGCCGTCATCGGTGAACGGACCACCCTCGCCCCGTTCGCAGAACCCGTAACCCTCCAGCGAAAGCGGGATCAGCGGGCTGAAGGCGTCGTACAACTGCGCGACGTCGACGTCCATCGGGCCGACGTCGGCGTTGGCCCACAAGCGCCGCGCGGCCGTCCACGCCGGACCCCGGAGGGGATCGTCGGTGAAGTAGTTCGTCATCGTCTGATGCTGGGGCGGCAGGCCCTGCGCGAACGCGTGGATCAGCGCCGGCGGTTGCTTGCAGTCGCGCGCTCGTTCCGCCGACGTCACGACGATCGCGAGCGCGCCATCGGTCTCGAGGCAGTTGTCGAATAGGCACAGCGGTTCCGAGATCCAGCGCGCGCGCATGTAGTCGTCGCGGGTGAGGGGCTTGTGCCCCATGGTCGACGCCGGGTTGCGGCTCGCATGCTTGCGAAACGCGATCGCGACGTTGGCGAGGTGCTCGCGTGTGCCGCCGAACTCGTGCATGTACCGGCGCGTCAGCATCGCGATCTCATCCACCGGCCGGATGATTCCGAACGGCCGCGTCCACTGCCAGTTGTCGGAAATGCGCGCCTCGGCCTGCGCCCATGGCCGGCTCGCCTTGTCGGCTCGCTTGCGGGCCCGCCACGCGACCGCGACTTCGCACTGCCCGGCGGCCACGGCCATGGCCGCGTGGCCGACGACTCCGCACCCGGCGCCACCGCCGTAGCCGACCTGCGAGAAGAACGTGATGTCGCCGAGACCGACTGAACGCGCGACGTCGACTTCGCGGTTCGGCTCCATCGTGAAAGACGCGAGACCGTCGACCTCGGACGGCGCGATCCCGGCGTCGTCGAGTGACATCGCGATCGCCTGGCACGCGAGCGACAATTCGGTATCGGCCAGGCCCTTGCCGAACGCGGTCTGTCCGATGCCCGCAACCGCGGTGCGGTCTTTCACGAGAACGGGCGCGTTCACCAACCCTTCCAGTCCGGTGCGCGTCGCTCGCGAAACGCGGCCACGCCCTCGGCCGAGTCGACCGTGGCGGTGTTCAGCTCGACCAACATGGCCTCGTGCTGCAAGAGATCGTGCCGCGAAAGCTCGGTCGCGTCGTGGAGTAGCTTCTTGGACCAGCCGATCGCCTTGGTCGGACCGGCGGCCAGTCGCTCGGCCCACTCGGTCGCGGCGGCGACGAGCTCGGCGGCGGGCACGACCTTGTTGACGATGCCGAGGCGCTCCGCGTCGGCGGCGGACAGGTCGTCGCCGAAGAACACGAGTTCCTTCGCCTTGTGCATGCCGACGATACGCGGCAACAGATACGCGACACCCGCATCGGGAATGAGCCCGCGCCGAACGAACACCTGGATGATCTGCGCGCTGTCAGCCGCGATGACGAGGTCTGCCGCTAGGACCAGCATCGACCCGCCGCCCGCCGCGGAGCCGTTCAACGCGACGATGACCGGTTTCTCGCAGTCCTGGATCGCCTGCATCAACTGCTGGAAGCCACCGCGCATCATGTTGGTCGCGGCGCCGACCACCCGGTCCGGCGCACCGGGCGGCTTCTCGCCCCGAGCCGGCTGCGGCACCGTCAGGTCGGCACCGCTACAGAAGTGCTTGTGCCCTGCGGCGGTCAGCACGATCGCGCGCACTGCCAGGTCGTGGTGCGCGTCCCGAAACGCGGCGATGAGTTCGTCGCGCACGTAGTAGGGGATCGCGTTCCCCTTGTCCGCCCGGTTGATCGTCAGCCACAGGACGCCGTTCTCCACCCGGGACAGCAGCTCGTTCTCGCTCACAGCTTCACCACCAACGCATCGAGGGCGACCACGCCGCGCGACCGCACCAACAACGGGTTGATATCCAGCTCGCGCACGTCGCCCGCAAGGTCCATGGCCAGCCGCTGCACCTTCATGATCGTACGGACCAGCGCGTCGACGTCGGCGGGCCTGGCCCCGCGCGTGCCTCCGAGGAGCCTGTAGCCCCGCAGCTCTCGCAGCATGCGCCCGGCTTCGTCCTCGTCGAAGGGCGGGACCCGGAAGGTGACGTCACCGAAGACCTCGACGAAGATCCCACCGAGCCCCACGGTCACGACCGGGCCGAACAGCTCGTCGTGAGTGATGCCGAGGAGCATCTCGACTCCCCCGGTCATCATCTCGCACACGAGAACGCCCTCGATGTGCGCCCGCCGGTCTGCCCGCTTCGCTCTGTTCAACAGATCGTCGTACGCGACGCGCACTTCTTTGACGCTGGTGACCGCCACCGCGACGAGTCCGGCCTCGCTCTTGTGCGCCAGGTCCGGGGACGAGACCTTCATCACCACCGGGAATCCGATCGACCGCGCCGCCTTGACGGCCGCCGCTGCCGACTCGCATCGCACGTCCTTGGTGGTCTTGATCCCGTATGCCGCGAGCACGCGCTTGCTGTTGTACTCGTTGAGAGCAGCGCCGGACGAGACGCCTTCGAGGAGCGCGCGCGCCTTCTTCGCCGCGGGCAGCGGTTCGGTTGGCGCGTCTGCGAACGGCGAGTGATAGCGCGCCGAGAAGCTCCAGTAGTCGGCATACGCGCGCACGGCGGTGACGCAGTTGTCGAACGTGCGAAACACCGGAAGCCCGCCGTCGAGGAGGCGCTTGTAGTACGTGTCGTCGGTGCCGGGGGGCGCGCCCCACACGACGAAGATCGGCGTGTTGGACGCCTGCCCTGCGTCGACGATATCGCGCGTGAACGGTTCCGAGAACGTCTCGACCGCGCCCGTGATCGGGACGATCAGCACGTCGACGTTCGGATCGGCGAGCAGCACATCGAGGATCTTGCGCCCGCGCGCGTCGGCAACCGGGGGACCGCCACAGTCGACAGGATTGGAGACACGGAGGTACGTGGGAATCAGCCCGTCGTGCAGGATCGCCTGCGAGGCCGACGTCAGCTCGGGGAGGTGCAACCCCGCGTGCGCCGCCACGTCGGCCATGTGCGCGCCCGTACCACCGCTGATCGCGTACACACACACGCCGGGCTCACGACCGATCCACGCTGGCAGTTTGTTCACCGGCCGTGTGCGCGCGAGCGAGGCCGAGACTTCGAGGAGCCCGTCGAGTCCGCTGACCCTCGTGACGCCGAACTGGCGGAACACCGCGCTGATGACTTCGTCGGTACCGGTCAGGTGGCCCGTGTGCGACGCCGCCATCGAGCGGCCCGCTTTCGTACGGCCGATCTTCACCATCACGATTGGCGTGCGCGTGCGTGCCGCGTGGTCGGCGGCGAGCATCAGCGTCCGGCCGTCCTTGAAGCCCTCGATGTAGCACGCGACCACGCCGACGTCGGCCTGATCGGCGAAGTAGCGGGCGAAGTCTGCGAACTCGAGGTCGACCTCGTTGCCGGTGGGCGCCCAGTGCGTCAGGCGGATCCCGAGCTGTTGGCCCTGGAACACGGGCCGGCCCTGATGTCCCGACTGCGTGATGAGCGCGACGGACGGGCCGTCGAGGTCGTCGCGGAAGTCCTCGAACGCATTGAGGTTCGTATTCGGGCCCAACAGCCGCACGGCGCCGGCTCTCACGAGCGCGGCGAGCCGATCCTCGAGGGCGCGGCCCTCGGCGCCGGTCTCTGAGAATCCGGCGGCGAAGATCACCGCGAACTTGGCGCCGCGCCGGCACACCTCTTCGAACGTCTCCACCGCGTGTCGCGTCAGGATGATGGCGAGATCGAGCTCGCCGGGCGCGTCGAACACGGACCGAAAACAGGCATGCCCGAGCACGGTGTCGTAGGTCGGGTGCACGGGAAAGAAGTTGGCGCCGTGCCGCCGCGCCCACTCCTCCAACTTGCGCGTCATGGCGGTGTTGGGCTTGGCGGAAGCTTCGGACGCGCCGATCACGGCGATGGCGCGCGGGTGAAAGAACGGATCGAGGTCGACGTCGCGCAGGCGCAGCGGCCGCCCTGACACGTCGACGGGGGGGTCCTTCGGCACGACTCGCAAGTATGACGGGCGTGTCAGGTAGCGGGCCATTCCGGGTTCAGCCAAACGCGCCCGCCTCGCGCGCCTGCGCCAGTTGGGTGTCGTCGTAGCCGAGCAACTCGCGCAGCACCGTTTCGGTGTGCTCCCCGACGGTCGGCGCCTTCGTCGGCGTCGGCAGCTCCTCGCCGACGAACTTGATCGGTGTCGGAATCATGTCGGCGCCAACCTGCGCGGCGGGAATCCAGGGGAGACGATCTTGGAATTGCGGATCGTCGGCGAGCGTCCTCGGTGTGTTCGCCGGCGCGATCGGCGTGTCGTGTTCGAGCCCGAACTCGATCCATTCAGCGGACGTGCGAGTCGCGAACACCTCGCGCAGGATCACGCGCAGTGCCGTGTTGCCGCGCGCATGGTCGCCGTACTGCGAACCGGGCCACCGCTCGAACAAGTCGATCCGGTCGATGCCGGCGCAGAAGTTGCGCCAGAACTCTCGTTCGGACGCCATGAAGAGGACGTGGCCGTCCTGTGACGCGTAGAACTGGTACCGGACGCCCTCCTCCATGCCTGCGGTTCCGGGGGCGCGGCGCTCGTAGTTGTCGGCCTCGTTTCCGGTGACCTCGGATTCGGGTCGTTCGTACGCCTTCCACGTTTCGCTGCGCAGCCAGTCCATGGCTGCCGCCGCGTCGGACTGCGCGATCTCCAGCTGGCAGCCTTCACCGGTTGCCCGCGCGCGGAGCACACCCGCGAGGAGTCCGAGCGCACCGAACAGCGGGCCCGCGTGGATGCCGACCGACGGATGTTCAGGCATGTACGAGAACCCGTCCGCGTCGTAGGTGGGTTGGACGAGTCCGGCCCACGCGTCGTACGCGATTCCGTGGCTCGGCATGTCACGATACGGACCCGTCATCCCGTAGCCGGAGATCGTCGCGAACACGATGCGCGGGTTCACCTGCCGCAACGCCTCGAATCCCAGCCCCCGCCGCGCCAGCCCACCGGGTCGCATCGCTTCGACGACCGCGTCGGCGCCGCGCACCAGCTCGAGGAACACCTCCCGGCCGGCGTCGGTGCGGAGATCGAGCACGACGCTGCGCTTGCCCCGGCTGATGTGCAAGAAGAGGAGCGAAACGCCTTCGACTATTGGCCACGTCATACGCCGGCCGTAGTCGCCGTTCGGTGGCTCGACCTTCACGACGTCGGCGCCGAGGTCGGCGAGATGGGTCGTCAGTGCGCCCGGACCGAGCATCGACACTTCGACGACTCGCAGGCTGGCGAGGGGAGCAAGACCGGCGGTCATCGGCCCACGCTATCGAGCTAACGTCCCGCGCGACCGACGTGAGGAGGGACCCGTGCGGGTCGTCGTCGACTTCGACAAATGCAAGAGCAATGCGCTGTGCATGGCCGCCGCGCCCGATGTCTTCGAAGTGCGCGACGACGGCTACCTGTACGTGTTGCAGGAAGCGCCGGACGAGTCGCAGCGGACCGCGGTCGAAGACGCGGTGCGAGTGTGCCCGACACAAGCCATCTCGCTGCTCGCCTGACACCGGCCGCCGGTTCGCTGTGCAGACCGTTGCCGTCGTCGGAATGTCGCTTGCTGGTCTCCGCGCGACGGAGACGCTGCGGCGCGAGGGCTTCGATGGACGGATCGTCGCGATCGGCGCCGAGCCGCACCTGCCGTACGACCGACCGCCGCTCTCGAAAGACCTCTTGGCCGGGCGAACGGCCCCCGACGAGATCGCGCTCCGGGGTCAGGGTGTCGACGATCTCGCGCTCGACTGGCGGCTCGGCGGCCGCGCGGTTCGCCTCGATCTCGCCGACCGCGAGCTCACGCTCGACGACGACGAGCGCGTCGCCTTCGATGGTCTGATCATCGCGACCGGCGCGACGCCCCGCCGGCTGGCCAACCAGCCCGCACTCGAACGCGTGTTCACGCTCCGCACGCTCGACGACGCGCTCGCGTTCCGGGCCTGCCTCGATCACAACCCACGGGTGGTCGTGATCGGGGCGGGGTTCATCGGCGCGGAAGTCGCCGCGACCTGTCGCGGCCGCGGGCTCGACGTCACCGTGCTGGAGGCGCTCGACCAACCGATGGTGCGCGGGCTCGGGCCCGAGTTGGGCGGTGTCATTGCCGCGGTGCACCGCGATCACGGCGTCGACTTGCGTACGGGAGTCCAGGTCGCCGCGATCGAAGGTGACCGCGTGGTCGAACGCGTGCGGCTCGGCGACGGATCGCATGTCGACGCCGACGTCGTCCTCGTCGCGATTGGCGTCGTTCCCGAGGTCGACTGGCTCGCGGGCTCCGGACTCACTTTGGAGAATGGCGTCGTCTGCGACGAGACGTGTCTGGCCGCGCCCGACGTCGTCGCCGCGGGCGATGTTGCCCGCTGGCCCAACCCACTTTTCGATGGTCATCTCGGCCGACTCGAGCACTGGACCAACGCGGTCGAGCAGGGCGTACACGCCGCGTCGCGACTCCTCGCCGGTGACGTCGGCGCATCGTTCGCGCCGGTGCCGTTCGTCTGGTCCGACCAGTACGACCGCAAGATCCAAGCCGTCGGCCTGTGTAGCGCCGACGCCGAGATGCACGTCGTGCACGGGTCACTGGCCGAGCGGCAGTTCGTCGCCCTGTTCGGTCGCGACGGGCGCATCACCGGCGCGCTCGGCTTCAACCGGCCGCGCCAGGTGATGCAGTACCGACGGATGATCGCGGAGCGGGCGTCCCTCACGGACGCCCGCTCGTTCGCGAATCAAGCGTGACGGGTACCGCCCCTCAGTGCGGGAGCGCAGCCTTGGCGACGACGACGTTGGGGTTCGGGTAGACGGGATGGACCGTCACGTCCCACGGCGTCAACGACTCGTGGAACTTGAGACCGGCGGCGTTGCAGCTCGCACGCTTCTTGCCGTTCGACGTGAGCCGACACACGAGTTGCGCGCCGCCGAAATCCGGGAAGCCGTCGCCGTTGGCATCGACGTAGGCGTTGAGGAACACGTAATACTCACCCGCGTTGAGCTTGTTCAGGGCGACGTCGGCCGAGTACGTGCCGTCGGCCTTCTGACGCACCGAGGCCCACCCGGTGACGTCAGGGTCTTGCGCGCTGCCGACGAAATAGCCATTCCAGCGGGGCGCCGGCGCCGCGCTGGCGGGCGCCGCGAACGAGAGAACCAGCGTGCTGGCGAGCGCTGTGAAGACGACCTTGCGGATCATGTGCCGTTCCTTTCAGAGGTCCCCGGGACCGCGAGGCGTTTCGGTTCTGGTTGGATAGGTACCCGAGTGACGCTCAGGTGGGCCCGAAGGTTGCATCGGCTCGCGATTTGTACGATCCGGCACCGATGCCCCCCGCCGATCCCGCTCGCCTGCTGACTCGACCGTTCCTGCTTGTGGTCGCGAGCGGCTTGGCGTACTTCTTGGCGTTGGCGATGCTGACGCCGGTGCTGCCGCACTACGTCGAGGACGAGTTGCACGGCGGCAAGGTTGCGGTCGGAGTGGCGGTGGGATCGTTCGCGTTCGGCGCGGTCGCGCTGCGCACGTACGCCGGCCGGCTCGGCGACCGCATCGGGCGCCGGGTCCTGATCATCGGCGGCGCCCTGGCCGTGGCGGGGTCGACCGCGCTGTACGGCGTCGTGCCGTCACTCTGGTGGCTGCTCGCGGTGCGCACGATCACCGGATTCGGCGAGGCCGCCTTCTTCGTCGGCGCCGCGACCATGATCACCGATCTCGCACCCGTGAACCGGCGGGGCGAAGCGGTGAGCTACTGGTCGGTGGCGGTGTACGGCGGCCTCGCGCTCGGCCCCGCGCTCGGTGACTACGTCCGCGGCGACGACCGCTACCTCGCCGCGTGGCTGACGTCCGCGGGGCTCGCGCTCGTCGCCGCCACGCTCGGGGCCGCCACTCGGGAAGTCGTGCGCCCCCCCTCGGTTTCCACCTCGCGTCATCTCGTGCACCGGGCGGCGTTGCTGCCGGGGGTCGTGTTGTTTTGTGGGCTGATCCCGCTCGCCGCGTTCAGCACCTTCGTGCCGCTGTACGTCGAACGCTTCGACATCGACGCGGGACCGGTCTTCTTGCTGTACGGCGTGCTCGTGCTGTTCGTGCGGATACTCGGCGCGCGCGTGCCGGATCGACTGGGCGGCCGCGTCGGCGCGACCGGTGCGCTCACGTTCTCTGGTCTCGGCATCGCGATCGTCGCCGCCTGGCCGTCCGTCCCGGGATTGATCGCGGGGACCGTGGTGTTCGCGGCCGGGATGTCGTTGATGTACCCCGCGCTGTTGCTCCTCGCACTGCACGACATCCCCGACGGCGAACGCGCTTCGGTCGTCGCGACGTTCTCGTCGTTCTTCGACCTGAGCCAGGGTGTGGGCGCCGCGCTGTGTGGGATCGTCGCCGAGCTCGCCGGAAATCGGGGCGCGTTCGCGACCGGAGCGGTCGCGGCCGCACTGGGACTGGTCGTGCTGCGCCGGCCGGTGCCGGGCACCGTCGACGCAACACCCCCATAGCATCGGTTCTGGTGCCGTCGCTGCTCGTGACCAACGATTTCCCCCCCAAGCACGGCGGGATCCAGTCGTATCTGTACGAACTGTGGAGACGGCTGCCGGCCGAGGAAACGACGGTGCTCACGACGCCGTTTCGCGGCGCCCGCGAGTGGGACGCGGCGCAACCGTTCCGCATCGAACGCACGCGTGCGCGCGTGCTCCTCCCGACACCGTCACTCCGACGGCGCATCGACGCGCTGGCGCGAGAGGTCCGCGCCGATGTGGTGTTTCTCGACCCCATGCTGCCGCTCGGACAGCTCGGGCCGAGCATCACGGCCGCGCCGTACGTCGTCATCGGGCACGGCGCGGAGATCACACTTCCGGGCCGCGTGCCGGGGTCGCGAGCGCTTGCCCGTCGTGTGCTGCGCAATGCCGCCGGGGTCGTCGCTGCCGGTGGCTACCCGGCGCGAGAAGCGGAGCGCGCGGCAGGAAAGGCGTTGCGGGGCGTCATCGTGCCGCCGGGCGTCGACACCGAGCGGTTTCTGCCGTATACCGACGCGATGCGCGCCAACACGCGGGTGCGCTTCGGGCTCGCGCTCGACCGTCCCCTCGTGCTGGGCGTGTCGCGGCTCGTGCCGCGCAAAGGTTTCGATGTCGTCATCGACGCGGTCGCGGGGATCGAGGGCGCGCAGCTCGCGATCGCGGGCGCCGGCCGTGACCGCGTGCGGCTGGAGCGACGCGCCGACGCGCTCGGTGGACGGGTTCGGTTTCTTGGTCGAGTCTCCGACGAAGACCTGCCCGCGTTGTACGCGACCGCCGACGTGTTCTCCATGTGTTGTCGCGAACGTTGGGGCGGACTCGAGGCCGAGGGGTTCGGCATCGTGTTCTTGGAAGCGGCAGCGTGCGGGGTTCCGGCCGTGGCCGGTCGGAGCGGCGGCGCGCATGAAGCTGTGGTCGATGGTGAGACCGGTTTCGTCGTCGAGCCGCGCGACGTGACCGCGGTGCGCGCTCGCATCGCGACGTTGCTGGCCGACGCCGAGCTTCGTCGCCGGATGGGAGCGGCCGCCCGGGCTCGCGTCGCCGGCGCGCTCGCGTACGACCGGCTCGTCGCCCGACTCGAACCCATGACGCTCGGCGCGCTCGACGAACTGCCTTCGCTCGTGCCGAGCGCGTCGGACAGCGGGTCGTAGGCTCGTCTCGTGGTGCGTCCTGAAAGTTGGATTAGGCCAGCGGGTGTGAGTCCCGTCCGGGTAGTCGCCGGAGAGCCCGGTAGCAGACCGCGGTTCGTCATTGAGAGGTGGCGGGCTGAGCGCGGTGTCGAGAGCCTCTTTGGAGGGAGCAAGCGCGCGGGCCGCAGCGTTATGCGAATTCTGCAGCCTCGTCAGAATCACAATGGGAGGGCCGAGCCGCTCATGTCACGGCGAAGGCAACATTCGACGACTGCGGTTCCGGATATCGCCTCGTCGGACCTCTCCGGGGTAGGGGAAGTGGCACGTGCGCAGGGTCTGGTTCGGAACAGGAGAGATCCGTCTGTGCAGCCTTGTCAGCAAAGACCGTTCGTATAAGCCGATGGTGAAGTCGAACGGAGCGCAGCGGAAGTCCGACGGGGTCGTAGTACCTGTGATCGTCGTGCAACACAACGCGGCGGGAGGGAAGGGCCCCGACTTCGGTCACGTCGACCGAGAGGGTAAGCGTGAGGGCATGGCCGGGACCGCTCGGTCCAATCACCCCGGCGCGCATGTGCGCGTCGACAACGTGCGAAAACTTCAACGTCGGCTATGGGCTGCGGCCAAGCAGTCTTCGGAGCGACGTTTCCATGCTCTGTATGACCGGATCTACAGGAGTGACGTCTTGTGGGAGGCGTGGAAGCGGGTCCGAGCGAATCGTGGTGCTGCTGGTGTCGATCGTGTGACGCTGGCGGCGGTGGAGGACTACGGCGTTGCTCGCATGCTGGATGAGCTCGCCGCAGATCTTCGTGCAGGTATCTATCGTCCGGCGCCGGTGCGTCGGGTGGAGATCCCTAAGCCTGATGGCAAGAAGCGGCCGTTGGGTATCCCGACCGTGCGTGATCGGGTGTGTCAGCAGGCAGCGAAGTTGGTTCTCGAACCGATCTTCGAGGCGGACTTTCTGCCCGTGAGTTTCGGGTTTCGCCCGAAACGGTCGGCCACCGATGCTTTGGAAGCGATCCGGGTGTCGTTTCCTCGAGGACGAACGTTTGTGTTCGAGGCCGATATCCGCGACTTCTTCGGTTCGATCGATCATGACCGGCTGATGGTCGAGGTCGGCCGGCGCGTGTCGGATCGTCGGGTGCTCAAGCTGCTCCGCCAGTGGCTGCGTGCCGGAGTGTTGGTCGATGGGGTGCGGTCCGAGACGGTCACGGGCGCACCGCAAGGCGGGGTGATCTCTCCGCTGTTGGCCAATGTGTTCTTGCACGCGTTCGACCGGGCCTGGGCCGAGTGCGGCACCGGCGAGCTTGTCCGCTACGCGGATGACTTCGTGGTGTTGTGCTCGACCCGCAGTCAAGCCGAACGAGCCCAACAGCGCGCACGGGTGGTGTTGGGTGAGCTCGGTCTGGAACTGCATCCGGACAAGACCCGTGTGGTCGACCTCCGGGAAGGTAAAGAGGGCTTCGACTTTTTGGGTTGTCATCTTCGTGCCCGCATGTCGGGTCGCCTGTGGGAACAGCGGCGTATTGTCCGCTATTACCTGCATCGGTGGCCATCGCAGCGGTCCATGAAACGGGCATACCAACGAGTCAAAGTCCTCACCGGCCGAAACCGGACCGGGATGGAGTTGCGGGCCGTGATCGGCGACCTGAACCTGTTCTTGCGGGGATGGGGCAACTACTTCCGCACCGGGAACGCGACCAACAAGTTCGACTCGATGGACCGGCATGTGGTCTGGCGGCTCAAACGCTTGCTCATCAACAAGCGTGGCCGCAACCTCCGTGCCGGCCAGGCCGATCGTTGGACGCCGGCCTGGTTCCACGACCAGGGCCTGCACCGTCTCGGCGGCACAATCCGCTACCCGAAGGCCGCGTAACCATGTCAAGAAGACCGTCGGAAAGCCGTGTGCGGGAAAACCGCACGCACGGTTTGAAAGGGGGATGGGGAAACAGACCCGCTATGCGGGCACTGCGCCCCTGACTACCAATGC
>JBQTGT010000095.1:0-1977 GCA_052390615.1 Actinomycetota bacterium | reverse complement strand
AGGCTGTGGTGGGTGTTGGTCCGCAGCCGGGCGACGAGTTCGGGGATCTGGTGGACTTCGATGTCGCCCGAGGTGGCGTTCTCGTACGCGATGACGACGCGCAGGACCTGTCCGGCCCGATCGAGGGGCTCGGTGGTCGCGAGTTCGGGTTCGTTCAGTGACGCGTAGAGGATCTGGCCGGCGGGGTAGTAGTCGCGGGTTGTCTTGAGGATCGCGGCGGATGCGGCGACGATGTCGTCGGGCCGGTGGGGTTCGCCGGTCACGTAGCTCTCGTCGAGGGAACATTCCCCGACTCGTTCCATCCACGCCGCGGCTTCGAGTTGATCGACCGTGTCGGGATCGAGACCGGCGCGCCGGGCAATCTCTGTGGACAGGGTCGCGATCCGTTCGGCGCGGCCGGGCACGACGAGTCCGGCGTGTTCGGGCGCGATCGCGCAGGCCCGCATCCACGCCATCAGGTTGTCGTGCGCGCGAGCGTTACGGACGTAGCCGGGGGCGCGGAGCCCGATCGGGAGGACCACCACCGCGACTGTCCCGAACCCGAGGCCGGCAACGGTCGCGGTGCCCGCGATGGCGAGCGCGGTGAGGGGTGCGGCGGTCACGACCGCGAGGTCCGCGACCCGATTCTCGAGGCCGAACCGGACGTGCCCGCGGGTATCGACCAGCTCCTGGGCGACCATCGCGGCGGCCGCGGCCGCGACGAGCACCCCCAGGGTCTGGCCCGTCCCGCCCGAGACCGCGTCGTGCATCGCCGCATACGCGCCGGCCATCGCGGCCAGCGCCACGACCCGTGACGCGAGATGCCGGATGCGGCTCGGTCCGGTCGGTCCTTCGCGAACGGCCGTTCCGACGACCAGGCCCACGCCGATCGCGGCTGCGGCAGCGGGGAACGCGAGAGCGGCGAGCGCGACCAGCGCGGGGACATACGACAACGGCCGCGGCCGGCGATGCGCGGGGCGCAAGCAGATGACCTCACCGGCGGCGACGAGCGCCCCGTACGCGACCGCGGACGCGACCGTGCCGCCGACCGTCGCCGCGACAACCGCGGCGGCCGCGGCGACCGCGCTCAACAAGACCGCGGCGACCGTGTCGCGTGCGAGCTCCGGCGGTGGGGGCCGGTCGGCCTTGACCGGCGCGGGCCGCGGACGCCCGTCGGCGGCGGCTTGATCGTCGAGGGTGTCGCCCAACGGCTTCTTCGGCGGCGGCGTGTCGTACACGACCCGGTCGGTCTCGTGGCCCAGCCCGTGGACCTCGCCCCGGGCCGTCAACTCGCCAATCAGGGTGTCGACACATTCGGGATGGAAATCGATCCCGGCCTTCGCGCGCATCTCGACGAACGCGGCCTGTTGGGTGTCGGCGTCTCGATACGCACGACTCGACGTCATCGCATCGAACGCGTCGGCCATATGCACCACATGCGCGGCGGTGACCGGGCCGTCGAACCCGCCCCGATGCCCGACACCCGCCGCGATATCGCCGCCTGAGGTCAGGAACGGGATCTCGGCCAGGATCGCCGCGCCGGTCGTCTCGTGACGAAACATGATCTCGCGTTCGGCGGCCGTGAACTTGTCCGGCTTGCGCAGAATGTGGTTGGGGACCGCGAGCTTGCCGATGTCGTGCATCGTCGCCTGCTGCACCAGGCGGGCGAGGTCCTTGCCTTTCCAGCCCAACGGTTCGGCGATCATCCGCGCGTACCGGCCCACCCGCTGCGAATGCCCCGCCGTATACGGATCCTTCTCCTCCACCGCCGCGACCAAACCCGCCAACACCTCCCGCTCCGACTCGACCAGCCGCCGATACGACGCGAACACCACCTGCACCATCACGAACGACGCCGCCGCCAACCCCAACGAGGTTGACCCAGGTGTCGTAGAAGTTCAGTGGCGGTCCTCCGCCTCGTTCGTGCCGTGAGGCACGCTCGGGGTTCTCACGCCATCCAAGTGAAACGGAGGACCACCAATGAAGAAGCAAGCGTCG
>JBQTGT010000094.1:0-3138 GCA_052390615.1 Actinomycetota bacterium | reverse complement strand
GCGACGTCGCGATCCCGGTCGTCGCATGGGACGAGGGCCTCTACCCGCAGCTGGGAATGACCGGAACGGTCGCGAACACCGACTACGGCACCGCATCGGGCACCACCGTCGCCGTACCGTCACCCGCACGGCCGATGACACGGAACCTGACCGGCACCCAAACCATCGCAACATCATCGATCACGATGTCATGGGCCAAACCCGCACCGTCCGCGACCGTCGCCGCGACCCAGACCACGAACCCGGCCCGGGCGGTACTGTTCGGCTACGAGACCGGCACCACCATGGTCGGTGTCACCGCACCCGCCCGACGGGTCGGGCTCCCACTCAACACCACGACCACAACCCGCCTCAACGCCACCGGCTGGAAACTGATCGAAGGCGCCGTCGGCTGGGCCGTCCCCGAAATCCGCTACCAACGCGACGCCACCGACCGCATCGTCGGGCGCAGCATCGGCGGCACCATCGTCGAACGCTACGGATACACCGGTGCCGGAGACAGCCCCGACATCGTCCAAGACGCGACCGGCGCCGTCCTCGAACGGTCCTTCGGATTGCCGGGCGGAGTGTCGCTGACCAAGCGCACGGGCCAGGCCGACACGTGGGCCTACCCCAACCTCCACGGCGACATCGTCGCCACCACCGACAACACCGGCACGAAAACCGGGACCTTCGCCTACGACCCCTACGGCAACGCGTTGTCGACAACGTTGCCCGACACCGCCCACGGCAACGCCGACTACGGCTGGCTCGGCCAACACCAAAAACTCACCGAACACGAACCCGGCCTGCCGACCCTGGTCGAGATGGGCGCCCGCATCTACACACCCTCCCTCGGCCGCTTCCTCCAAACAGACCCCATCGAAGGCGGCTCATCCAACGACTACGACTACACCGCAGGCGACCCCACCAACAACCACGACCTCGACGGACGGCGGTGTTTGACAGGCAAGAACCCCAACGGCAGTTGCCGAGGATCGAGATACATTCCGGGAACAAAGGAGAGCAAGAAGGATGGCACCTTCTGCTACACCGGCAAGAATGAGAACGGGAGCTGCCGAGGGTCCAGCGCGGTTCCCAACAGCAAGCACGCGAAGAAAGGAAACTATTGCATGTTCGGTGGCAGCAGCGGGAAGAACTGCCGCGGTGCGGGCTTGGCGGCACCCGCCTATGGGATTGCCTGGGGAGTACCCGCCGGGATGATTGGCTTCGCGCTCTGCGGGCCTGGCTGCGCTCTGCTCGCAAGCTTTGCCGCCGAACAGTACATGGGCGACCGATTCGCGGAGGCGAGAAAGCGGTGTGGCGGACTCGGAGGAATGCTCGACTGGCGGAGAAATCAGGTCGGCATGGACTGTGGCGTTCGGCCGTGGTAGCGACAACTGAACGCGGCGCTTGGATGGCGCGCCATCGATTCGCGACTCAGCATGCGTGACGCTCGGTACCTAGGCAGCTTTGCGCTGTGTGTCTTCCTGGCTGGGGCCGCGGAAGGGATTCGCTGGACAGGTGTCCGATTGGCCGCGGGATCACTCGCGATTACCGCCGGCTTGGTGTGCGCGCGGCGGCTCGGTGAACTCTACGGCACGGACTCGCGCCCTGGACCCCGATGGGTCGTTACCGTCGGGATGGCAGCGCGTGCTCTCGTGTCTTCGCCCGTGCTTCTAGCCGGATTTGTGCTGTTGCTTGCCGTCGCGAGCGTCTGCGCATCGCTGGTCGAGTTTGCGGAAGGCGTTGAGTACACGGTCGCCGTTCTGCTCGTTGGCATGCCGACGGGTTGGTTCGCGATACGTGCTGCGGAACGCGAGCGGGCAAGGTATTCGGAGTGACCGGCGTGGACGGAGGTTGTCCCGGGTCTTGTTGAAGTGAGGTGGCGGTCCCTGGCCTGATCCGTGCCGTCTGGTACGTGTTGGGCGTTCCGCCAAGAACACCAACAGGAAAGGGACCACCACCATGACTTCGGAGAAGAACGTAGCTGCTGTGCGCCTCGTCGCGGGTGACGACCTCGATCTCGTGCCCGACGCGGTGAGCGTGTCGTTGGACGGGATCGCCGAGATCGCTCGGGAGGGCTTGCTCGCGGTCGCGGCCGCGGCGGGCCTCGCGGTGATGCAGACGATGATGACTGAAGAGATGACCCGCCGGGTCGGCGCGGCGAAGCATGCCAAGACCGCCGACCGCTCCGGGAACTGGCATGGTACCGCCGCTGGCTCGGTCGTGATGGGCGGCCGGCGCGTCCCGGTCGATCGCCCGCGTGGTCGCACCCTCGACGGCGACGAGATCGAGCTCGACACGTACGCGACGTTCAGCGATGACGACGTGCTGTCGCGGCTCGTTCTCGAGCGGATGCTTGCGGGCGTGTCGACCCGCCGGCACGCGGTCGTGAACGAACCGGTCGCTGCGAGCCTCGACGCGACCGCGCGTTCGACGAGCCGGTCGTCTGTCTCTCGGCGGTTCGTGCAAGCAACGCAGGCACACCTCGACGAGATCATGGCCCGCGACCTCTCGACCCTCGACGTCGCCGTGTTGCTGGTCGACGGTCTGTTCTTCGCTGAGCAGTGTTGCGTGATCGCGCTTGCGGTCACGGCCGATGGGAAGAAGGTCCCGGTCGGGATCTGGCTCGGCGACACCGAGAACAAGACCGTCGTCACCGCGTTGCTCGCCGATCTCGTGGCACGCGGTCTCGATGCCACTGGCGGCCTGATGATCGTCATCGATGGCGCGAAAGCGCTCGCTGCGGGCGTCCGGTCGGTGTTCGGCGACCTCGTGCTGGCGCAGCGCTGCACGCTCCACAAGCGCCGCAACGTCGAAGGGCACCTCCCGAAAGACCGGCGGGCATGGGTCGATCAGCGACTCGCTGCCGCGTTCGCGAACACCGATCCCGACGCTGGTGAACGCGCGGTCAAAGCCCTCGCGGCGAAGATCGAGCGGGATCATCCCGACGCGGCCCGGTCGATGCTCGAAGGCCTCGACGAGATGTTCACCGTGCGGCGGTTGAAGATCACCGCGACGCTCGCGAAGGTGGCGTCCGGTCCTCGGTGTAAATCGACGACGGGCGTAGGTTCCTTCCCAAGCTGGCAAGCTACGGAAAGGAACCCACACCCATGTCCACGCGAGTATCGCCCCTGGAGCGCATCCGCGCCGAGA
>JBQTGT010000093.1:0-1516 GCA_052390615.1 Actinomycetota bacterium | reverse complement strand
CGCTCGAACCCGCCGCCTGACCACACGCCGCAACCACCCCTCGGCTACGCCGCGAGCGGGGGCTACCGCCCCCACACCCCTGCGCGCCACCACTCATCTCCCGACAAGTGGATTCACACCTCAGACGTCGCCGGCATGACCTGCGACAGCTGCGAACGTCACGTCAGCGCGGCGCTCGAGCTCGCAGCTGCGCGATTGATTGACTCGGGCCCCATCTGGCCGTACACTGGCCGTACAGTCATCCGGAAGGATCTCCATCATGCCCAGCGCCACGACCCGGACCCGCAGCAAGAGGCTCGAGGTCCGGACAACCGCCGAGGAGCGGGCACTCATCGATCGCGCCGCCGAAGAGGCGGGGACAGATCTGACCACCTTCGTGCTCACCCATGTCACCGACGCCGCGCTCCGGGTGCTGGCAGACCGCGATCGCTTCGTCCTATCTGCCGAGGAAGCGACCCAGTGGGACAAGATCAATCGCCGACCCGCCCGTGACCTCCCCGGACTCCGCCGTCTTTTGGAACGACGCTCACCGTTCACCTCGTGACCCGGCAATACCGGGAACCAGCACCGCTGGGGCCCGAGCACGTCGTCGACCACTTCACCGGCCGTTCCTCAGAGCAAACGGACCGGCTGCGCCGATTCGCGCGGCAGTCCGCGACGACCGGCACGACGAAGGTGTTCGTCGTCACTGAACACGCCGACCATCGAGTCGTCGCCTACTACGCATGGTGCATGGCACAACTCGCGGTCGAAGACGCACCAACACGCCTACGCAAAGGCGCCGGACGATACCCGCAGCCGATCGCGCTCCTTGCACGCCTCGCCGTCGATACCTCACACGAAGGCCACGGGTTGGGTGCCGCGCTCTTCGCCGACGTCATCGCGCGGCTGCTCAGCCTCGACGAAAAGATCGGCTGCCGCGGGCTACTCATCCACGCCGAGTCAACCGATGCGCGGAACTTCTACCTCCATCTCGTACCCGAACTCGAAGCAAGCCCCACCGATGAACTCCACCTCGTCCTGTTGATGAAAGACGCGCGACGCGCGCTTCGCGGCTGACCGAGGCCCGCGGCTCCGTCTCGGCAGTCCAGCGCGATTCCCGATCCTCACCCCGGCGGCGTCGGTGGGGCGTCGTATCGCAACAGCCCGTTGTCCCGATCGAGCGTGGTCACCACGAGATTGCGAAGACCTCGCAACTGCACGGGGCAAGCGATCGGCTGACACATCGCGCGATCCCGCGACGCCAGGCGGCGCGTGTACGGCGCGCACAAGCTCTGGATGGCAGCACGGCGTGCCGGTCATGACATCGGCCGCGAGCGTCAGCGCCGCTGTCGGCTACCGACCCGAGGCGAGTTCACGTCAAGGCCAGTCGAGGCCGAGTGCTCGCGCGAGGATGACCCGCTCGCCGTGGAACTTCGTGGCGGCCTCCTGATGGATCATACGGTCAGGCTGTGACAGCGATGGTGGACGGGTCGTTGGCGCCGACGGCGTGACGCAGCGCGGCGGCGAGCTTGGG
>JBQTGT010000092.1:0-39250 GCA_052390615.1 Actinomycetota bacterium | reverse complement strand
TCGCCTACACGCTGTGCTCGGGGGCCAGCACCGACCCGCTGATCCCCCGCGGCTGCCACACCGCCGACGTGACGATCCCGGTGGCGACACCCGCATCCGCGGTCGCGGCGCCCGCCGCGGCCGCGGCGGAGTCCTCGACGACCACGGCCGCACCGGTCGCGCCGGCGCCACTCGCCGACGCCGTGCAGCTCCCGCGCACCGGTGGGTCGAGCGCGGCGCTCGCGCTCGTCGCGCTCGTGCTCGTCGGCGTCGGCATGGCCGTAGCCGGCGGTGGGCGCGTGTGGCGCCGCGACGCCTGATCGCGCGCGATTCAGTCGGCTGAGCGGTGCATGCCGGCACGCTCGCCGCGCATGACGAACTTGTTCGCCATCTTGCGACTGGCTTCGTCGATCATCTCGTCACCGAACATCACCGCGCCCTTGCGGTCACCTTCGGTCGTCGCCTTCTCGTACGCCTCGAGGATGTCGAACGCGCGGTCGTACTGCTCCTGCGTCGGCGTGAACACCTCGTTGATCACGGTCACCTGGTCGGGGTGCAGCGCCCACTTGCCGTCGTAGCCGAGGATGCGACACCGCATCGCGTAGTCGCGCAGCGCGTCGAGCTCACGGATCTTCAGGTACGGACCGTCGATCACCTGCAACCCGTTCGCGCGGCCCGCCATCAAGATGCGGGAGAACACGTAGTGGAAGTGGTCGCCCGGATACTCGGGAATCTGGACACCGCCCGTGAGGACCGGCATCTCCGTCGACGCCGCGAAGTCGGCGGGCCCGAAGATGATCGTCTCGAGCCGATCGCTCGCGGCGCAGATCTCGTCGACGTTGATGAGGCCGCGGGCGGTTTCGATCTGCGCCTCGATGCCGACGCGCGACCGCCGGCCGGTCGCCTTCTCGATCTGGGTCAACAGCATGTCGAGCGCCTGCACTTCGGCCGCCGACTGCACCTTCGGCAACATGATCTCGTCGAGCCGCTCCGACGCGCCTTCGACGACGGTCACGACGTCGCGGTAGGTCCACTCGGTGTCCCACGCGTTGACGCGCACACACAGAACGGTGTCGCCCCAATCGAGCTCGTTGATCGCCTTCACGATCTTGTCGCGCGCGCCCGGCTTCTCGAGTGGCGCGACCGCATCCTCGAGATCGAGGAACACCATGTCGGCTCCGAGATTCGGCGCCTTGCCCATCATCTTCTGGCTGGAACCGGGGACCGACAAGCAGGAACGACGCGGGAGATTGCGGGACCGTTCGGACATGAGAGGAAGCGTACCGACCGAGGTACGGTTCGGGCATGCCGAGCGAAAGACCGACGGCGACGTTGCACGAGCTGGCCGATGGGGTGTTCGCGTGGCTGCAACCGGGCGGCGAGTCCGGTGTCAGCAACGCCGGTGTCGTCGCGGACGACGACGGGCTCACGATCATCGACACGCTGATGGTGCGTTCGCAGTGGGAGCCGTTCGTCGCCGCGGTCGAGGAGTTGGGACAGCCAATTCGCCGCATCCTGCTCACGCACGCGCACATCGACCACGTCGGCGGAACGCGCGGCTTTCCGAACGCCGCCGTGTACGGCTCTCCGCAAACGAGCGAGCTGCTCGACGGCGAGATGCCGCTCGGCGCGTACAAGGCGTTCATGCCGGCGTTCGAAAACGAGTTCGACGAGCTCGTCGAAACGGGCACTCGGCCGGTCACCCACTTGGTGACCGCGGCCGCCGAGCTGACACCCCGCATCGAGGTGCTGCCCGCGACCGGCCACACCGAAGGCGACATCGCGGCGCTCGTTGCCGATACAGACGTGTTGTTCGCGGGCGATCTCTGCTTCTTCGGCGTCACGCCGCTCGCGTTCCAGGGCGATCCGCGCACCTGGGCGGACGTGCTCGACACGCTGCCCGAGCTCGCAGAGACGATCGTGCCCGGACACGGGCCGGTGGGCGGCGCGGCCGAGGTGCGCGAGCTGCAGGCGTACCTGCGTCATTGCGTCGAGGGTGCGATCCCACCCGGTCCGTGGGACCGCTGGCGCGAGCGCGACCCGCGGGACGCGATCAACATCGAACGGGCGCGGCTACTCGCCGAAGGCCGGGACGAGATGCCGCCCGCGATGCTGAAGGCCATCGGCTTCAGGTCGAAGTAGTTACACGTGCTTGCGCAGGAACTGGACCGCCGCGCTCCACGCCTTGGCGGCCGCGCCGGCGTCGTAGGTGCCGAGCGGGTTGTCCTCGTTCGCGAACGCGTGCCCGGTACCCTCGTGGACATCGAACGTCACGTCCTTGCCCTGGGCGCGCAGCGTTGCCCCGAGTGCGGTGACGGCGTCGGGCGGGAAGAAATCGTCGCTCTCGGCGTAGTGCCCGTGCACCGGCGCCGTGATTCCCGACAGGTCGGGTGCGTCGGCGCCGAGCGGCGCACCGTAAAACGGCACCGCCGCGCCGATCCTGTCACCCTGTTGCGCGGCGACGACGAGCGTGAGCATGCCGCCCATGCAGAACCCGATGACGCCGACCTTGTCGCCTGTGGTCGCCTCGTGGGCGAGGAGCGCGTCGATCGCACCGCCCATATCGCGCGCGGCGCGGTCCATCGGCATCGACGTCATCAGGTGCGCGGCCTTGTCCATCTCGTCGTGCCGCGCGAGCTCGCCGTGGTAGAGGTCGGGCGCGAGCGCGACGAACCCCTCGTCGGCAAGACGGTCGCAGACGCGTTTGAGCTGCGGTGCGAGTCCCCACCACTCCTGCAATACCAGCACTCCCGGTCCTGATCCTGACGCCGGTCGGGCCAGGTAGCCGTCGGCGTGGCCGCCATTGCTGGCAAAAGCGATCTGTTCCCCCATCAGTACGCACCTCCGAGCTTGGTGTGATCCCAGGAGACGATCTTCTCGGGCTCGACGACGATCACGACGCGCTTCGCGCCCATCGTGCGCACGCCTTCGCGGATCACGTCGTTGTCGATCGGGCCCCAATAGCGCTCGTACACTCGCTCGCCGAACGCGAGCACGTCGTCGAGGGTGTCGACGATCCGCGCGTTGCCGTAGACCGTCACACCTTTCAACTCGTCATACTTGTCACCGCCCTCGACCATGACCGTGAGTCGCGGGTCGCGCTGGACGTTCCGCACCTTCTGGGACTTGCCGTAGGTCCAGAACGCGAGGTCGCCGCTGACGTCGCGGGCGTACCACATCGCGACGAGGTGCGGCGTGCCATCGTTGTTGATCGACGCGACTTGGAGCGTGCGCTGCGCGTCAAGGAACGACTCGATTTCGGCGTCGGTCATCTTGATTCGATCGCGTTTGCTCGCCACGAGGGAGCACACTACGAGGTGGAACGCGTTGGGATCGACCCGCCAGTCAAGAGGCCGGTGCAGCACGCGCTACGGTTTTGCGCCGTGGCGCAGAACCCCGATCCGAACTTGTCGCTCACCAGCATCAAGGGCGTCACGCGCACGCTCGACGATTGGGCGACGGTCTTCAACCTCGCGGTCGTGTTGTTACCGGCCCGCCCCGAGGCGGCGGCGTTCGTCCCGGTGATCGAGCGCATCTTCGCCACGTTCGGCGACAGCGACGTCCGCACGTGCATCTCGGTGACAAGCAACGAGGCCATCACCCGCCGGATCATTCGCACCGCCGCAGATCGCTATCTGGTGTTCTGTGATCCGGACGGAGGGCTGGCGGCAACCCTCGGTCTCGAGCGGCTCCCGGCGTTCGTGCACCTTCGCCAGGACACCTCGCTGGTCACCGCCGCCCAGGGTTGGAGCCCGAGCGAGTGGCAGCGGGTCGCCGACGAGATCGCCCGCACCCAGCACTGGACCTCCCCGGTGGTCTCCGGCCGGGGTGATCCGCCGCCGTCGCCGGGCTGGCCGATCGCATCCTGACCGACAGTTCCGTTTACCATTGAGGTCCATGTTGCGCCTGAGTGCTTCGTGGCGCGCCTTTCGCGCCCAGGTCGCGGCGGTGCTCGCGATCGCGCTCCTTGTGCCGATTCTCCCGATCGCGGCCCGGGAGGCCGGCGCCGCGCCGCAGGACGACCTCGAGGACAAACAGGCGATCGCGGCCGAGCTCGAGCGCGACATCGCCGAGAACGGCACCCGCATCTCCATCCTCGACGAGCAGTACAACCAGACCCGCCTGCAGATCGAGTTGGCCACCCAAGGCATCACCGCGGCCCAGGCCAAGCTGGACGCCGTCGACCGCCGGATTCGCGAGCTGCAGACCCGGCTCGCGGGTCGCGCCGCGTCGCTGTACCTCCAAGCCGCGAGCGACGACCCGATCGCGATGCTCGATGTCGACGAGGTCGCCGAGCTCGGCAGCCGATCGAAGTACGGCGACGCCGCGGCGCAAGAGGATGGCGAGCTCATCGGCGAACTCGACGCGGCGCAAGAGAACCTGCACCAGGTGCAGTTGACGCTGGAGCACAGCCGCGAGGACGCGCGCGCCAGCGAAGCCGCGCTCGAACGGACGCGCTCCGAACTCGTCGCCGCGCAGGTTGACCAACAGGAGCTGCTCTCTCGAGTCGAGGGAGACATCGCCCAGCTCGTCGCGGAAATCGAGGAACAGCGCCGACTCGAAGAAGAAGCCCGCGTGCGGGCGGAGTTCGAGCGCCGCCGGCGAGATGAGCAAGCCGCGCGCGACGAGGCCACTCGGCGCGACGCGGCCGCGCGCGCGGCTGCTGCGGCCGACACCGAAAACGGCGCCGCGACCACGACCCCGCGGCGGGCAACCACCCCGCCCCCGGAGGTCCCCGCGCCGAATGAGAACGCGCAGGTCGCGATCGACGCGGCCAAGGCCCAACTCGGCAAGCCGTACGTCTACGCCGCCGACGGACCCGACTCCTTCGACTGCTCGGGACTCACGCAGTTCGCCTGGGGGGAGGCGGGCGTGGGCATCCCGCATTCCTCTCGGGCCCAGTTTGACGGCTTGCCGCACGTCTCGATGGACGAGCTCGCGCCGGGCGACCTAGTCTTCTACGGCGATCCCATCCACCACGTCGGGATCTACGTCGGCGACGGCCAATACGTCAACGCACCCCAAACGGGTGATGTCGTCAAGGTGTCGAGCATCTACCGCGACGACTTCGCGGGTGCCGCTCGTCCCGGCTGACCCCACCCGGGCACAATGGCGTCGTGACGCAGGCCGCCCCGATCCGCTTGACCGCGTTCTCACACGGCGCCGGGTGCGCGTGCAAGCTGTCGCCCGACGACCTGCGCACGGTGCTCGGCTTGGTGCACGGGTTCGACACTCACACCGATCCCAATCTGCTGGTCGGGTTCGACACATCGGACGACGCGGCGGTGTACCGGCTCCGCGACGACCTCGCGATCGTCGTCACCACGGACTTCTTCACGCCAATCGTCGACGACCCGTACGACTGGGGTCGCGTCGCGGCGACGAACGCGCTGTCAGATGTGTACGCAATGGGCGGCACGCCGCTTCTCGCGCTGAACCTCGTAGCGTGGCCGCGCGAGAGTCTGCCGTTCGACCTACTGGCACGCGTGCTCGACGGTGGCGCCGCGGTCGCGCGCAACGCCGGCTGTCTGATCGCGGGAGGACACTCGATCGACGACGCCGAACCGAAGTACGGGATGGCAGTCGTCGGTACCGTGGACCCCCGGGCCGTCTTTGTGAACAGCGCCGCGCGACCCGGCGACGCGCTCGTGTTGACCAAACCGATCGGCCTCGGCGTGATTGCCACCGCGGTCAAGCGCGACGCCGCCTCACCTGAGCAGATGGCGCTCGCCCTCGAGGCGATGACGACGCTGAACGCCTCCGGTCGGGACGCGGCGCTCGAAGTCGGGGTGCACGCCGCGACGGACGTCACCGGCTTCGGTTTGCTCGGTCACCTCCGCGAAATATGCGTCGGATCCGGCGTCGGGGCGATCGTCGACGCGACCGAAGTCCCGGTGCTCGACGGCGTGCGCGTCCTCCTGGCCGCCGGCATGGTGGCCGGCGGAACGCTCCGCAACCACGCGTTCGTCGCGCCCGACGTCGACTTCGGCGCGCTGTCCGAGCCCGAGCAGTGGTTGCTCGCCGACGCGCAGACCTCCGGCGGCTTGTTGCTTTCGGTCGCGGCCGAGCGCGTGGACGCGCTCGTTTCGGCGTGCCGGGCGCGGGCCACACTCTCGGCCGCGGTCATCGGACGCACCACCGAAGCCCATCCCGGGCGGATTCGGATCACGTAGGAGGCACGATGGAAGGTAGCAAAGCCGCGTGGGACGCCGTCGGCGCGCAGTTCAGTCAGCTCGGCGAACGGATCAAGGAACGCTGCGACGCGCGCGTCGCGTTTGGCGACGATCAAGCCAAGCTCGAGGACGCCGTGAAATCGATCGTCGAGACGCTCGACAACGCGTTCACTGCGATCGGTGACACGCTGCGCGATCAGGAGATCCACGACGAGCTCAAGGCGGCCGCGACCGCGATGGGAAGCGCCTTCACAACGACGTTTCACGAGGTCGCCGACGAGGTGAAGAAGCGCTTCGCCACCTGAGCCTGCGATGCGTCGCCGCAGGGGGGTGGGCGTCAGGGGATGACGAGCATTCCGAGATCGGCTTCGATCTGCGGGCGTGGTTTCGCTCCGACACACGCCCGCTCCAACCGGCCGTTGCGGAACATCCCAATCATCGGGATGCTTTGCACGCCGTACTGCTGCGCGATCTGCGGCTCGTCGTCGATGTTGACCTTGACGACCTTGTACGAACCCTTCCGCATCGCCGCGATCGTCTCGACGATCGGCGATACCTGCCGACACGGCCCGCACCACGGCGCCCAGAAGTCGACGATGACCGGCACGTCGCTCTTCAGCACCTCTTCCTCGAAGCCGGCCGTCGTCACCGACGGCACCAACTCGACCGGATCCTCCGGCACCGGCTCGTCCGGGTTCTCCCCCGCGAGCACCTTCGCGAGCCACTCGCGCGCGTCCTCGATGCTCTCCATCGCCACCTGGTGCTGCATCGTGTACTCGCGGTACACGGTCGGCACCCCGGCGGCGCGCAGCAGCCGCGCGAGATCGCGTGACCGTTGCACGGGCACGAGCTGGTCGTGGGTGCCGTGCTGCACAAGAACCGGCACATCGGGCGCGGTGACCGCGATCGCGAGTCCGTCGAGCGGAATCGCCGGACTCATCGCGAGCACGCCGGCCGGGCGGACGCGGACGCCCTCGAGGACACCCAGCCCGATCGCGAGCCCCGCGCCCTGCGAGAACCCCGCGAGGATCGCTTCGCCGCGCGAAAACCCGGACGCGGCGGCTTGCTCGTCGACGAACTCGTCGAGGAGCGCGAGCGCCCGCGTGTACCCCTCGGCGTCTCCGAAGTCGTACCACGCGAAGCCGGGCGTCCCTGGCGCCGCGACCGGCCCACGGGGCAACGCCGCCGCAAACAAGCCCTCGGGGTCCAGGTACGGCACGAGCTCGCCGAGATCGCGCTCGTCCGCGCCGTAGCCATGGGCCAGCACCAGCAGTCGGCGGGCCGCCGAACCCTTCACGACGTTCGCGATCAACGCCATGGCGGGGAGGCTACCCAGGTACGGTCCGTGCCCGAACAGGAGGCGTGGGATGCAGCTCGCGATGGTCGGACTCGGTCGCATGGGCGCGAACCTCGTGCGGCGCCTGCTGCGCGCCGGTCACGAGTGCGTCGTCTTCGACCTCGACCCTGTCCCCGGCGCCGAGCTTTCGGCGGAGGGCGCAACGGTGTCGGCGACGATCGCCGCGCTCCGTACCGCGCTCACGCCGCCGCGCACGGTCTGGCTCATGTTGCCCGCGGGAGTCACCGGCCGTGTGCTGGACGAAGTCGTCGCACATCTCGAACCGGGTGACATCGTGATCGACGGCGGCAACAGCAACTACCGCGACGACATCGCGCGCGCGAACGCGTTGGCAACACTCGGTATCCATTTCGTCGACTGCGGGACGAGCGGCGGCGTGTTCGGCCACGACCGCGGCTATTGCCTCATGGTCGGCGGTGAACAGGAGACGTTCGAATACCTCGAACCGGTGTTCCGCGCGCTCGCGCCCGGTGTCGAGCTCGCGGGCCGCACTCCGGGTCGCACTGGCGAGCCCGGGCCCGAAGAGCACGGTTACCTGTACTGCGGACCGGCGGGTGCGGGCCACTTCGTCAAGATGGTGCACAACGGAATCGAGTACGCGTTGATGGCGTCGTATGCCGAGGGACTGAACATACTCCATCACGCGGACGCCGGCCGGCGCGGCACCGCCGAATTCGACGCGGAATCGGCGGGGTTGCACGATCCTGGCGCGTATCAGTACGACATCGACATCGCCGCGGTCACCGAGGTCTGGCGCCGCGGCAGCGTGATCTCGTCATGGCTGCTCGACCTCACCGCTGCCGCCCTGCTCGAGTCGTCGACGCTCGAGAAGTATCAGGGCCGGGTCGGCGACTCCGGCGAGGGGCGTTGGACGGTGCAGGCCGCGGTCGACGAAGGCGTGCCGGCGCCGCTCATTTCCGCCGCGCTGTACTCGCGGTTCGCATCGCGCGGCGCGTCCGAGTTCGCGGACCGCGTGCTCTCGGCGATGCGCGACCAGTTCGGTGGTCACGGCGAACTCCGCGGCGAGACATAACGCTCGCGTCGAAGGAGGCCGTCAATAGACGCACGTCGGTGCCGGGGAGGGGCGTCAGCGGGGAACGAGCGGCCGCCAGGAATGCCCCGGATCGAGGAACCGGTGCTGCGCAGTCGGGCCGTCGCTCCCGGCAACGTACGGTTCGGGCTCGCCGTAGCGCCACGCCGTGAGGACCGGGTCGACAATGCGCCACGCCCACTCGACCTCGTCGAAGCGCAGGAACGGCGTGTGGTCGCCTTCGAGCACGTCGAGTAGCAGGCTCTCGTAGGCGGCCGCCTCGTTCTCGCCCTCATTCGCGTACTCGGCGCGCAACATCGTGTCGCGGGCTTCGAGCTCGAGACCCGGCTGCTTGGTGCGCACGACGATGTCGATGCATTCCTTTGGACTCATCTGGAACACGAGCCAGTTTGGTTCGGCGTGTTCGAGCGGCGTGTGCCGAAACAGTCGCGTTGGCGGCTCGCGGAATCGGAACGCGATCTCGTGCGCCTGCGCGGCCAGCCGCTTGCCCGATCGCAACAGCACGGGCACGCCTTCCCAGCGCCAGTCGTCGAGGTGGAGCCGCACCGCGGTGAACGTCTCGGTGCGCGAATGAGGGTCGACGCCCGGCTCGTCGCGGTACCCGACTCGCGGGATCCCTTCGACCAGCCCGGTGGTGTACTGCCCGCGCACCGCGTCACGGTCGGGATCGACCGGTCGTACCGAGCGCAGCACTTCGACCTTGTGCTCGCGGATCATCTCCGCATCCCACAACGCGGGGGGATTCATCGTCGCCAGCGTCATCATCTGGATGAGGTGGTTTTGGATCATGTCGCGAACGGCGCCGATGCCGTCGTAGTAGCGCGAACGCCCTTCGACACCGAGCGTCTCCGCGACAGTGATCTGGATCTCGTCGACGTGGGCGGCGCGCACGATCGGCTCGGCGAATCGGTTCGCGAACCGAAACACGAGGATGTTCTGGACCGTCCCCTTACCGAGAAAGTGGTCGATGCGAAAGACCTGGTCCTCGCGCCAGTAACGGTGCAGTTGCTCGTTCAACACCAACGCCGATTCGAGATCGGTGCCGAACGGCTTCTCGATGACGAGCCGCCGCGTGCCCAGTGTTTCGTCCGACAGTCCCGCCTCGGCAATCTTTTCGGCGGCGTCTGCGAACACGCCGGGCGGGAGCGCGAGGTAGAACACGGCGGGTCCATCGACGATGGGAACGAGCGCCCGCAGCGACTCGACCGAGACGTCGCCGCCGTGGAACTCGATACGGTCGACGAACATCGCGAATGTCTTTTCGGGCACTCCGTCGACCTGCGACGCCATCGCGTCACGCAAAAACTCGTGGTACTCGTCGGTGTTCCACTCCTGGCGCGCGTACCCGATGATCCGCAGGTCCTCGAGTCGTTCACGATGCTCGAGCGAGACAAGCGCGGGAAACAACAAACGCGTGACGAGGTCACCCGACGCTCCCAGTACGACGAGGGTTGGGCTTGCCACGGGGGTCAGGGTACGCGCGCCCTTGCAAACCTGCGCCGCAGACCGGGAACTATCCGGGTTTTGCGGCGCAGGTTTGGTGGAAGGAGCGGTCAGCGGGCGATGAGGCCGCCGTCCACGAGCAACGACGCACCGTTCACGTACGCGGCGTCGTCGGAGCACAACCACACCGCGGCCTGCGCGATCTCGACGGGCATCGCCATACGGCCCATCGGCAACGCCTTCGTCATGCGCTCACCGAGATCCGGTTGGGCGTCGACGTACGCCCGCATCGGCGGGGTGTCGGTCTGACCCGGCAGGATCGCGTTCACACGCACACCCGAGCGTGCGTATTCCTGCGCGGCCTGCTTGGTGAGGCCGAGCACGCCGTGCTTCGCCGCCGTGTACTGCGGCTGACCGGGAGCAGCAACGACCGCGGCGCCCGACGCGACGTTCACGATCGTTCCCGCCCGACCCTGCGCGAGGAACTGACGTACTTCATGCTGCATGCACCAGAAGACCCCACTCAGGTTCACGTCGATCACGCGCTGCCAGTCGGCGGGAGTGTGCTCGACGAACGGCCGCGGGAGTGGCGAGATCCCGGCGTTGTTGCACGCGCAGTCGAGACCGCCGAAACGGTCGACGGTCGCGGCGAGCATCGCGGCGACCGCCTGCTCGTCGGCGACGTCGACACTCAGGGCGAGCGCGTCGCCCGTCACTGCTTCGGCGGTCGCACGCGCCGCAGCCCCGTCGATGTCGGCGGCCACGACCCGGGCGCCCCGCTGCGCGAACAACAGCGTGATCGCGCGGCCGATCCCGCTACCGGCCCCCGTCACGAGGGCGACTCGGCCCGCGAATGCATCGCTCACGTTCGATGGACAATAGTTGCGTCTTCGGAGGGGGCGGAGGTCGTCATGCTCGACGTATTGATCACAGGTGGAACCGTCGTCGACGGGACGGGCGCAGCGCCGCGCGCGGCGAGCGTCGGGATCCGTGACGGCCGTATCGTCGCGATCGATGATGTCGACGAGCGCGCGCACCGCACGATAGATGCCGAGGGGAAGGTCGTCGCGCCGGGTTTCGTCGACATCCACACCCACTATGACGCCCAAGCATTCTTCGATACCACGCTCAGCCCGTCGCCACTGCACGGCGTGACGACCGTTATCGGCGGCAACTGCGGCTTCACGATCGCGCCACTCGAACCCGAGCATGGCGACTATCTCATGCGCATGTTGGCGCGCGTCGAGGGTATGCCGCTCAGTGCGCTCGCCGAAGGTGTGCCGTGGAACTGGCGATCGTTCGGTGAGTATCTCGACCGGATCGATGGCACGCTCGCGCCCAACGCAGGATTCCTCGTCGGCCACTCCACCATCCGGCGTGTCGTGATGGGCGACCGCGCAACCAAGGGCGCCGCGACCGCCGACGACCTCGACGCGATGACGCAACTGCTCGGTGAAAGCCTCGCAGCGGGGGGCCTGGGGTTCTCATCATCGTGGGCCCGTACCCACAACGACGCGGTGGGCGACATGGTGCCGTCGCGCTACGCAAGCGCAGACGAGCTCGTCGCGATGAGCAGCGTCGTCAAGGATCATCCCGGTACCACGCTCGAGTTCATTCCCGGTGTGGGGATGTTCGAGGATTACGTCCCCGATCTGATGACGCGCATGTCGCTCGCAGCCAACCGTCCGCTCAACTGGAACGTGCTCTTCGTCGGCGCGGGCAGCGAGAAGATGGCCGAGCACAACCTGTCGGCTTCGGACTACGCCGCTGAGCGCGGCGCCCGCGTCGTCGCGCTCACCTTGCCCGACGCGCCGTCGCCCCGGATCTGCTTCGACAGCGGCTTCTTGCTCGACAGCATCCCCGGTTGGGAGAGGCCGATGGCACTCCCCCACGACGAGAAGAAGGCGATGCTCGCCAATCGCGAGGGCCGGAAGTCGCTGCTCGACGCGGCATCGCACGGCCAGCAGCTCGTTGGTATCGCGAACTGGGGCGTCTACGTCATCAACGAGACGTTCGCGGTCGAGAACAAGCAGTACGAAGGTCGTCGGGTTGCAGACATCGCGCGCGACGAGAACAAGGAGCCCTTCGACGCACTCGTCGACATCGTCGTCGCTGACGATCTCATGACCGGATTCGGGTTCCCGATCCGGACCGGCAACGACGACGACTGGAAGGCACGGGTCAAGGTGTGGCGCGACACGCGCACGGTCGTCGGCGCGTCCGACGCAGGCGCGCACCTCGACTTCCTCGCGACGTTCAACTACTCGACCGCGATGCTCGGCAACGCCGTTCGCGAACGCGCACTGATGCCGATCGAAGAAGCGATCCGACTGCTCACCGACGTGCCGGCCCGCCTCTACGGCATCAAGGACCGGGGCCGCCTGGCACCGGGCTGGCACGCCGACATCGTGGTGCTGGATCCGGCGACGATCGGCCCGCAGCCGGTGCGAATGCGCTTCGACATGCCGACCGGCGCGCCGCGCCTGTTCGGCGGCGCGAACGGCATCGACCATGTCCTCGTGAACGGCGTCGAAATCGTCGACCGGGGCGAGTTCACCGACGCGCGTCCGGGAACGCTGTTCCGATCGGGACGCGACACCGAGACCGTGACCGTGCCCGGCGCGTAGATGACGCGTCGGCTGCGCGATCGCTTACGGCGCCGGTCCGGACGTCCCACTGGCTCGTCCGACGATCGCCGCGGTCGTGACGTAAACGAGATCCTCGCGGGCCTCCTCGACCGGCACGACTCCACGACGCGTCCGGCGGACGCGGCAGTGGTCGCGGACGAGTACGTCACGTACGACGACGGCGCCCGCCGACTGTTCCTCGAGACGCTCGCCCGTGAGTTCTGGACGTCTCGGGCGGAGGTGGACGCGGCGGCATCGGCGCTCGCCGGAGCGGGCGACGGCACCGAAGCGCGGCTCGTTGCCGAGCTCCGGCTGCGGGACGCGCTCACACCACCGGCGACGGACCTCGTTCACCTCTTCACCGGGCTCGACGGCGGCGTGAAGCTGCTGGTCGACCTGCGCGCCGACCTCCTACGCATCGTCGACGAGGACCCGGCGCTGCGAGCGCTCGACCGAGAGCTGCACGCGCACCTCGCTACGCTGTTCGATGTCGGCTTGCTCAAGCTGCGCCGCATCACGTGGGACTCGCCGGCGTCGCTTCTCGAGCGTTTGATCGAATACGAAGCCGTGCACGCGATCGACTCGTGGGGCGACCTCAAGAATCGGCTCGACTCCGACCGGCGTTGCTACGCGTTCTTCCATCCCGCCATGCCCGCCGAGCCGCTCGTGTTCGTCGAGATCGCGCTGACGGCCGGCGCCGCGACGCACGTCGCGAGGTTGCTCGACGAGGACGCACCGGATCTCGACCCGGAGCACGCGGACACGGCCGTCTTCTATTCGATCTCGAGTTGTCAACCCGGCCTCGCCGGCGTCAATCTCGGCAACGCGCTCATCAAGCAGGTCGTCGAGCAACTGCGCCACGACCTGCCCAACGTCACGAGCTTCGTAACGTTGTCGCCGATCCCGACGTTTCGGCCGTGGGTGGACGACGTGCTCGGTCGCGACGCGTTGTCCGCGTACGAGCGCGACCTATTGCCGGCCAAGCCCGCGCGTGTCGTCGCCCGCCTCGACGACGAGGATTGGGCCACCGACCAGTCAATCGGTTCCGCGCTCACCGCGCTCTGTGCGCGGTATTTGACAACGACCATCGACGGGCGCGTGCTCGATCCCGTCGCCAACTTCCACCTTTCCAACGGCGCGTTACTCGAACGCGTGCTGTGGGGCGCCGATCCGAGCCCGGCCGGCCGCGCACGATCGGCGAGCCTGATGGCGAACTACGTGTACGAGCCCGAGCGCATCGCCGAGCGCGCCGAGGCGTACACGATACGCGGCGACGTCGCGCGGTCCGACGCCGTGCGCGATCTGACCGCCGACTAACTCTTCGGCGACGCGCCGTCGAGGAAGCCGGTGAGGCCACTCGGACGGTGCTCGCCGAATGCGAGCTGCTCGAGGACACCGAGCCCGTCGCGGTCGCCCCAACGGGCCCGCATCACCTGTTGCACGTGGATGTTCCAGGGTTCGAGGTTATCGAGCTCGGCGACGTTGTGCTCTTCGGAGCCGACCGCTTCCTCGCTGTGCCATTGCGCGTGCCCCCACGTCGGATGCGTATACCCCAGGCCGCGCATGCGGAACGTCAACAACGGCTCGAGCTCGATGCGCTCTTCCCGATCGCCATCGGCGTTGGCGTCGTGGCGCAGCAATCGCAGCGTCGCGCCCTGCGAGCGGCGCAGCCCCGGTGCCCACCGCACTTCGTGCGCCGTCCCTGCCAAATGCTCGATGCGCGCGTCGTCGCCCCATGTCGGGTCGTCGGGTCCGATCACGTCGAGCAGTGCCTGGCTGCCGACCCATCGGTCGCCATTGGCGCGCTCGAAACCCAGGAAATGCGTGCAGCGGTCGGCGAAGTTGATCGGCGCCCACAAGAAGAAGATCTGCGGCAGCGCCGGCTCGGGCGCCGCGCCCGCGGGAACCCCGACCGGCCGCACCCCCCACGACCGATCTTTGGTGCCGTAGAGCATGTCGAATGCGATCGTGTCGCCCCCGGTTGTGACGCGGCCGGTCCACGTGCCCCACTGCGTCAGCCGCGTCGAGTCCATGACGACCTTCGTGCCGTGGGTCAGCGTCTGGCGCGGCTCCTCGAGCGCGACCGTGCGGGCACTGAACGTCACGTCGGCGTCGATGCCCAAATCCGGCGCGTCGCAGCGCACACGCGTCACCCGCAGCGGCTCGACGATCTCGATCGACAACGGCCCGACGCGCGTCACGGCGCGGTCAGCCGGCATGCGCGCCGACGCGAACACCGAACGCTGCACGCCGTTGTGGACGGTTGCGAACGCGGCGTCGATGATCCCCCGGTTCGGGTATACGGCCATCGCGACACCGAAGTAGAAGTCGTCGCGATAGCCATTGAACCAGTACCGGTCGTAGTGGTTCGGGTCGCCAGTCGCGACGTGTGCCATCGGAAGTGGCGTCTGGTGGATCGGGTAGTCGTCAAACGGTGTAAGCACAGCGATGACGCTACGTGGCGCGCTGGAACTGCGCCACGACGTCGCGCAGGACTCGCGCCGCCGACTCAGGATCGCGACAGAACGCCTGCAACGGGACTTGCACGTCGGTCGCGCCAGCGGCGACCAGATCGCCGACCGACTCCATGCTGCGGGCGAGATCCAGCTTCCCGTCGTCACCGCGCGCGAGTATCAGGGGAGCGCGGACGTGCAGCCCCGCCGGGTCGCGTCCGGCCGCCTTCCATGCGTCGCGGAGCTGCGCTGCGCCGAGCGCGACGCCTTCGACCGACTCACCCATGATCGGGATCCACCCGTCGCCGGAGCGCACGATCCGTTCGACATTGCGCGCGTGCAACGTTCCCGCGATCCACAGTGGCACACCGCCGGGCTGGAGCGGCTTCGGTTCGCAGTACACGTCCCGGAACGACAGGGACGGCGAGTCGAAGCGAGCGGGTGTGTCGCGCCACAGCGCTCGGCACGCGGCGATCGTGTCGGTGAGCAGTTCGCCGCGGCGATCGAAGTCGAGGCCCTCGGCGAGGTACTCCTCGCGCTGCCAGCCTGCGCCGACGCCCAGGTCGAGGCGCCCGCCCGATAAGACGTCGAGCGTCGCTGCCTGCTTCGCCAACAGGACGGCCGGTCGCAGCGGCGCGATGAGGATCCCGGTCGCGAGGCGCACGCGTGCGGTCGCGGACGCGACCGCGGCCAACACGGTCAGCGGTTCGAGCCACGGCGCCTCGGGCGGCACGGGGAACCGGCCCCAGACGTACGCGTCGGTGTTCGGACCCATCACGACGTGGTCGACCACGATGATCCGGTCCACGCCGGCGTCGTCAGCCGCGCGCGCGAGGTCGACGTACCGCCGCCACTGCGCGCCGTCGAAGAACGAGCCGTAGTTCGGAAGCCCGACGCTCAGCTGTGGATGGGTCACGCGCGCCCCTCACACGCCGAACTGGCGTGAGAAAAGCGCGCCAGCCGCGCCTCAGTCACGCCAGTTCGCATGGCGCGGGCTACTCGACCACGATCGGGACGCGCGCGCCGATGGCGCGCGACGACGTCCCGATGCGCAACTCGAACTCACCCGGCTCGACGGTCCACTCGTGGCTGGTGACGTCCCAGAATGCGAAGGCATCCCGCTCGAGCCGCAGCGTGACGACGCGCGTTTCGCCCGGCTCGAGGAGCACCTTGGCGAATGCCTTCAGCTCCTGCGGTGGACGCACGACGGAGGATTCGACGTCACGGACGTAGCACTGCACTACTTCGGCACCCGCCCAAGAACCCGCATTGGTGATCGTGACGCGCAGCTCGGGTGCGTCCCAGGTCGCCTCGCCGATCGTGAACTTCGTGTACGAGAGACCGTGCCCGAAGCAGAACTTGGGCGTGAGTCCACGCGCGTCATACCAGCGATACCCGACGAACACTCCTTCGCCGTAACGCACCTGCCCGCGCTCGCCCGGATAGTTCGTGAACGCCGGCGTGTCCTCGAGCCGCATGGGCAACGTGGTCGGCAGCTTGCCGGACGGGCTCACGTCGCCGCTCAGCACGTCCGCGAGCGCGTTCCCCCATTCCTCGCCCGCGAACCAGCATTGCAGAACGGCGGCAACGTCGTCGGTCCACGGCATTGCAACCGGCGAACCGGCGTTGACGACAACGACGGTGTTCTGATTCGTGGCCGCGACGGCGCGGACGAGCTCGTCCTGCGCGCCGGGCAAGGCCATGGACCCGCGGTCGTTGCCCTCGGTCTCCCATTCGCCGTCGGTGCCGACGATACAAACGGCCGCGTCCGCGCCCGCAGCCGCGGCGACGGCCCGGTCGAGCAACTGCGTCCCCGTCGGTGGCAGCAGTCCGACGCCCAGCCCGCCCAACGCCTGCGCGGCCGGCACGAACTCGACCTCGATCTCATGACGCGCGCCGGCGACGAGATCGACGGTCGCGAGCAGCTCGTTGCTGCCGAACCCGAAGAACGCGTCGCTGTGGCCGGTCGGCTGCCAGTTGTCGAGCAGGATCTTGCCGTCGAGCGTCAAGCGGGCCCGCCCGGCCTGCACAAGGCTCAACGTCCACTCGCCCGTTTCAGTCGGCGCCAATGTCGCGCGTACTCGGACCGAGAAGTCGTCGGGGACACCCGCTCCTACCGGACCCAGCCACGTGAAGTATGCGCGCAACGCGTCCTCGACGAGCACAGGGGCGCCGTCACGTTCGCGTCCCGCGTGATACGCGACCCGGATGGGACCGTCGAGAAACCGCGTGTCGAGGTACGGCGTGCGCTTGTGGTTCGTGCACCCGCGTTCGTGGACGATATCGACGGCGCCGCCGAACCGGGCGCGAATCCCATCGAGTGGCGACACGATCGCGTGGGATGGCACTCGCGCGCTGCCACCGCCCATGACGTGCGCGACGTCTGCGTTCGGTCCGATCACTGCGATCGACCGCACCATTGTCAGCGGGAGCGCATGACCGTCGTTCTTCAGCAGCACGAAGCTCGCGGCCGCCGCTTCGCGCGCGACGGCGCGATCATCGGGGTCGTCGACCGACTCTTCGGCGCCATCGACGGCCGCGTCGAGCGCGCCCGCTCGTTCGAGGATGCGCAGCACGCGCCGGACCTTGTCATCGAGCGTCTTCTCGTCGACATCCCCCGCACGCACGGCGTCCGCAAGGTGCGGCCCGAACCATTGCGGCGGTCCCGGCATCTCTACGTCGAGCCCGGCGTTGGCCGCCGGCACGGTGCTGTGCGTCCCGAACCAGTCGGACACGACAAATCCGTCGAACTCCCACTCGCGCTTGAGCAGTTCGTGGAGCAGTTCCGGGTGCTCGCTGCAGTACGTGCCATTGACGCGGTTGTAGCCCGCCATCACCGACCACGCGCCCGCGTCGCGCACCGCCGCTTCGAACGGCACGAGCGATATCTCGCGCAGCGTCCGTTCGTCCACCTCCGAGCTGATCGTCATACGCTCGTACTCGGAATCGTTGGCAACGAAATGTTTGACCGAACAGCCGACGCCGCGCGACTGGACACCCTCGATGTAGGCGACGGCAATTCGGGCGGTCAGGTACGGATCCTCGGAGTAGCACTCGAAGTTGCGGCCGGCGAGGGGATGCCGGTGGATGTTGACGGTCGGCGCGAGCAATACGTGAGCCCGCTTGCGGCGCGTCTCGCCACCCAGCCGTTCGCCGACGCGCCGTACGACGTCGGGATCCCATGTCGCGCCGAGGGCGGTGCCGCACGGGAACGCCGCCGAGCGCCCGCCGGTCCAGCGTTCGCCGCGCGCGCCGATCGGTCCGTCGGTCACCTTCAGCGCCGGGATGCCGACGCGCTCGATCGCGGCGGTGTGCCACATGTCGTTGCCCGCACACATCGCGGCCTTCTCGTCGACCGTGAGCTGACCCAACAGGTCTTCGATCCTTGACGTGCTCATGGCCGTCATCCTCCCAGAAGGCGGGCGACGAGCGCGAGGCGGCGGCGCGGGTCGCGACCGGCGGCTTCGGCGCGGTCGATCGAGCTCGCGAGGCGACGCGCGCCGTTTATTCCGAGCCAACGCAGCGGCTCGGGCTCCCAGTGGCGCGAGCGGTGGCCCACCCACGGCAGCCGCACCAGATCCGTGTCCCGGCGCAGTATCAGATCGGCGAGCGTGCGGCCGGCGAGGTTCGCGGTCGCGACACCGTCACCGACATAGCCGCCCGCCCACGCGATTCGGCTCGCGCGATCGATGCCGACCGACGGATACCAGTCGCGGGCGATGCCCACGGCACCACCCCACCGATGCGTCACCGCGGCGTGGCCGAGACGGGGGAACAACGCGCGCAGCGTGCGCGCCAGAGCCTCGAACACATGCGCATCCGTGTCGTACCGATCACGCACGCGTGACCCGAAATGATACGGCGCGCCGCGGCCACCGAACGCGAACCGGTCATCCGCGGTTCGCTGGCCGTACATCAACAGCAAGCGGCCGTCGGTAAACGTCTCGCGCGCCGCCAGCCCGGCGTGACCCCAGAACGACTCCGGCAGCGGTTCAGTCGCGATCATGAGTGAATACACCGGCACCAGCCTGCGCCGCGAGCGGGGCAGTTCCGGCGTGAACGCTTCCGTCGCGCGGACGACAACCTCGGCTCGTACCGACCCGCATCGGGTCTCGATCCGACCGTTCTCGAACGCGTCGGCACGCGTGCGCTCGAAGATCACGCCCCCGTGGCGCTCGACCGAGTCGGCGAGCCCGTGCACGAGCTTGGCCGGATGGATCGCGGCGCAGTGCGGTGTGTACAGCGCGCCGAGGTTCGGCGCGCATCCGATGCGCAACTGAGCCTCTTGTTGCCCCAGCCAACGGTAGTCGTCTTCGCCGAACCCCCATCCTCGGTGATACAGGACCTCGCCCTCGAGCCGCGCCCGGTGCGCAGGCAGCGTCGCCACCTGGAGCGTTCCGCCGCGGGTCCAGTCGCAGTCGATCGCTTCGTCGCGGACGACGCGTTCGATCTCGTCGAGCGTTGCGAACATCGCGCGCTGCATCGCGACTGCCGCCGTCGTACCGTGCTGGGCGGCGGTCTGCTCGCGGCTCCCGGCGAACAACGCCGAGCACCAACCGCCGTTCCGGCCCGACGCACCGAACCCGACGTGCTCGGCTTCGCAGACCACAACACGCAGGGACGGATCGGCGCGCAACAGCGCGTACGCGGTCCACAACCCCGTGTAGCCCGCGCCGACGATCGCGATATCTGCGTTGGTGTCGCCGGAAAGAGCCGCGCGCGCTCGGCGCCGGTCGGCGCTCGTGTCCCACCAGAGGCTCACCACGCCCGGCAGTATGCTCCGCGGCATGATCCGGTCCGAAGTGCGTCAGCACGTCGCGATCGTCACGATCGACAACCCGCCCGTGAACGCGCTGCCCATCGCGGGCTGGTTCGACCTCGCTGGGGCAATCCGTTCGGCGGGTCGCGACCCGCGTGTGCACGCGGTCGTACTTCGGGCGGAAGGCAAGGGCTTCCAGGCCGGGGTGGACATCAAGGAGTTGGCCGCCGACTCCACCAAGCAGTCCCTGATCGCCGTGAATCGCGGCTGCGCGGAGGCGTTCGCGGCCGTGTACGACTGCGAGGTGCCGGTCATCGCCGCCGTGCACGGGTACTGCCTCGGGAGCGGGATTGCATTGGCCGGCAACGCGGACATCGTCGTCGCCGCTGACGACGCGACGTTCGCGGTGCCCGAGGTCGACCGCGGCGCGCTCGGCACCGCGACCCATCTCGCCCGCTTCGTGCCCCAGCACAAGGTGCGGGCCATGTTCTTCACCGGCGCGCCCGTCACCGCGTCCGAGCTCGCCGCGTACGGGACCGTCGAACGCCTGGTTCCTCGCGCACAGCTGCTCGACACCGCGCTCGAGATCGCGGGCGTGATCGCGCAGAAGAGCCCCCTCGTGATTCGTCGCGCCAAGGAATCGCTCAACATGATCGAGCCGGTCGACGTCAAGCGCGCCTACCGCATCGAACAAGGGTTTACCTTCGAGTTGAACCTGTTCGGCGACTCCGATGAGCTGCGCCAGGCATTCGTCGACAAGCGCCAGCCCGACCCGCGCAAGGGATCCGAGCTTCCGTAGCGTGAGCGCTGCATATCGAGCCGTGACCTTCGATCTCGGCGGCGTCGTGTCCCCGTCGCCGTTCGACGCGTTCAACACCGAACGCGGCCCGTTCGGCGGTCGGAGCTCGTAGTGGAGATCGTGTGGGTGCGCCACGCGGAACGGAGCGCGTCGCGCCCGGAACGGGCGTGCCCGCCAACCCGCCGCTCACCGCGCACGGCCGCGACCAGGCCGAGCGCGTCGCCGCGTGGCTGGCAACCGAACCGATCGACACGGTCTTGTCGAGCCCGCAACGCCGCGCGATCGAAACCGCGGCGCCCATCGCCCGCGCGCACGGGCTCCCGATCGAGGTCGTCGACGGCCTGGTCGAATACGACGTACAGGCGGACCACTACATCCCGATGGAAGAGCTGCGCGTCACCAAGGACGAACGGTGGGACGCAATGGTCGAAGGACGCTGGGGCGAGTTCGGCGGCGAGGACCCCAAGGCACTTCGCGCGCGGGTCGCGACGACGGTCGACGAGATCGTTGACGCGCACCCCGGGCGAACGGTCGTCGCGCGGTGTGCCACGGCGGGGTCGTCAATGTCGCGCTCGCCACGGTGCTCGGGCTCGACCGAGAGCTGTGGTTCGACCCCGGCTATACGTCGATTTCGCGCGTCGTCGCGTCACGCACCGGCATCCGGTCGGTCGCATCGCTGAACGAGCGCGCCCACTTGTACGTGAGGAGAGAGCAATGACCAACACGGTACTCGTCGAACACGAGGACGCGGTCACGATCGTGACGATCAATCGTCCCGACGTGCGCAATGCCGTCGACGGTCCGACCGCGGCGCTCCTCGCCGACGCGTTCCGGGCGTTCGACGACGACGACCACACGATCGCGGTACTGACCGGCGCGGACGGCACCTTCTGCGCGGGCGCCGACTTGAAGGCGATCGCCGACAAGCGCGGGAACGTCGCCCGCGAAGTCGGCGACGGCCCGATGGGACCGAGCCGCATGCTGTTGTCGAAGCCCGTGATCGCCGCGGTCGAGGGCTACGCGGTCGCCGGTGGGCTCGAGCTCGCGCTGTGGTGCGACCTCCGCGTTGCCGCACGAGACGCGGTATTCGGCGTGTTCTGCCGCCGCTGGGGCGTGCCGTTGATCGACGGCGGCACGGTGCGCCTGCCGCGCCTGATCGGCCATTCGCACGCCCTCGACATGATCCTCACCGGCCGGGGTGTCGCGGGCGACGAAGCCCTCCGAATGGGTCTCGCCAATCGCCTCGTCGAACCGGGCGCGGCCCGGGACGCGGCCGTCGAGCTCGCGCGCGAGCTCGCGGTATTTCCCCAATCCTGTCTGCGCGCGGACCGGCGCGCCGCGTACGAGCAATGGGGCTTGGAGGAAGACGCCGCGCTGCGCGTCGAGTTCCGACACGGGATCGAGGTGCTGGCATCCGGCGAATCCCTCGAGGGTGCCGCTCGATTTGCCGACGGCGCCGGCCGTCACGGTGCACGGGACTAATCGCGCCGGCCCGTAGGATCGTCGTCGTGACCGCATCCGAGACCGGCGCGAGCCCATTGATCGGGCGGCGCGTTCGGCTGCGCCCCGTGTACCCCACCGACTACGAGTACCTGTACATGCTCGCGACGCACGAAGCAGTGAATCATCGGTGGCGGTTTCGCGGCACGCTGCCGAGCCCCGAAGCGTTCTCGCAACTGCTGTGGCAGAACACGCTCGTGCAGTTCATCGTCGAGCACAAGGAATCCGAGCAGCGCATCGGCCACATGAGCGCGTTCAACGCGAACGAGCGCAGCGGATGGTGCCACATCGGCGTCGTGCTCGATCCCGCGCTCAGCCACATGGGCTGGGCACTCGAATCGCTCGCCCTGTTCCTCGACCATCTCTTCAGCGCGTTCAACTTCCGCAAGCTGTACGGCGAGATTCTGCAGACCGCGTTCGAAGACGTGGCGAGCGGCGCGGGACGGTGGTTCCAAGTCGAGGGCCGCCTCGGCGCGCACGAGTACTGGGACGGCGAGTACCGCGACCTGGTGGTCGTCGCCCTCTACCGTGACCAATGGGAGCGTGAGGGCCGCCCGTTGGTGGAGAAGTTGACGACGCCGCGCTCAGATCCGATGGAACGGCCATGACGGCACCGCTCACCCTCGCCGAATTCCAGGCCCACGCCGCCGCGGCACTCGGCATCGAATCCTCGGCGCTGGCGGCGGACGCCGACCTGCGCGACGCCATCGGCCTGGACTCGATCCAGATGTTCTTGTTGCTGGTCGCGGCCGAAGACCTCGGGGTGATGTTCCCCGAGCAGCTGCTCCCGCAGATCCGGACGCTGGCCGACGCCCACCACTACTACCTCCAGCACCTCGGGCATCACAGCTAACCGCGCCGAAGTGCTCTGGTCGCGGCGGCGGGCGCCGATCGGATCGGCGTGGGGACCCGACGCCGAGCCGCACTCTCTCTCGCGCTCATGCTGGGTGCGCTCGCCAGCGCCGGGGCCGGCTGGTGGGGACTCGCGGCCCAGCCCGATGGCACCGTTGGCCTCGTCGTAGGTGGCACCGCAGCCGCGCTCGTCGAACCCATCGGCGTCGGACTCCTGGCGGCACTCGCCGCCACCGTTGCCTACGCCGGGGGCTGCTTCGGGCTGATCGCGGTCCGCCGGGCCCGCCTCCTCACCGGCACGGCGCTGCTCGTGGCGGGCGCGGCGATCGCCGCCCCGACCGTGGGGCCGGCCGGAAGCGCCCGCCCGGGTATCGAGGTCGGCGGGACGCACCAGGCACTCGAGAACCATCGCGGATGGTGACGTCCGCCAATTTCGACGACTCGGGCCTGTAGTGGGCAGCGCCGGGTGTCGATGCTGAACCTACGGCCTCACGGTCGGTCGGCGCGCCGCGCAGCGGCGACGCGCGGCCGCCCGCAGTCGGAGGAGAACGATGGCCAGGCGAACGAGGCGACGCGCGAGCACTCGCGACCCGCGTCGCGTCGCGGGCGCGATCGGCCTCCTCGGCGCGACGGTCGCGGTTGGCGCCAAGGCCGCGACCGCGGCCTTCACCTCGACGGCGACGCCCACGCACGCGACCGACACCGCGCACCTCGATGTCGATACGTCCAACCCCGACGTCGGCCAGGGTTTCAACGTCGCGGTCAACGGCCTCTATCCCGGCAAGGCGTTCGAACGGGTGGTCGACGTCACGATCAGCGGCGACGCCGACCTCGACAACAACACTCTGGGCGCACCCTTCGGGATGTGGGTCAACACGACCACGAACTGCGGGACGTGCGACTCGTCGCTGCTCGACACCGACATGACCAACGGCTTGCAGATCACGATCGACCGCTGCTCGATCGCGTGGACGCCGAGCGGCTCGTCGCCGGACAAGACCTACACCTGCGGCGGGACGCAGACGTCCGTCCAGACGATTACTCCGATAACCGGCGGGGCCACGACCGGCTTCGTCGGCACCAAGAACCTGACCAAGAACGCGACCGCGTCGCTGACGACCGTGGGCAGCGTCAATCGCTACCGGTTCACGTTCAGTCTGCCCACGACGGCACCGGACACGATGGAAGGCCTCACCGGAATCAATGGAACGATCATCGAGCTCAAATTCGGTGGAACCCAACGCGACGCCACGAACAAGTGAGGCGCTCCGTCGCGGAGTGACCTCGGCTGCGCTCGCGCTGAGCGGGCTCGTCTTCGGCGCGGTCGCGCTCGGGGCGGTGACCGCCTGGTGGCGGCTGTCGCCGGCCGGCTCCGACCTCGAGGTGCTCGTGCGGTCGGACGCGGCGACCGCGCCCTACGACGGGTGGCGGCTCGCGATCACGCTTCCGTGGCTGGGTTCGTTGTTGCGCGCATTCGACGGCGACGTCCTCGGCCCCGCTGTCATTGTGACCACCGCGATCGCGCTGGGGTACGCACTCGCCGGTCGGATCCTGCACCGACGATCCGCGTCGCTGCTCGCAACGTGCACGCTCGCCACGATCCTCGCGGCCGGCCCCGCACTCGCAACGTTCACCGTGCCCGCCGCCGACCGGCCCACGTCAACAACCGCCTTCGAGACCCTCGCGCTGACGACGCCCGCGGCCCCGGCGTGTGCAGGCACCCCCACGCAAATCGACGTCACCTGGGGCCTCGGCACGACCGACAGCTGGGCCGACGGCCACTCGCTGTCGCGCAGCGTCAACGCCGGCGCCTACACCGACGACTACGCGCTCACCACACCGCGCGCCGCCACCAACTACGCCGACACGAGCGTCACGAGCGGCGGCACGACCTACACGTACAAGCTGCGGTCGAAGAACAACAGCTGGCGCAGCGGGTTCACCGCCGCCACCGCGGCGTGTTCCCTGTCGTCGATCACGTCGACCCTCGCGATTTCGCAGACCACCACGAAGCTGGCCGACCCCGAGGCCGCCTTCGAGATCGGCGGGTACCTGTTCATCGCCGACACGACCAACCACAGGGTCAAGAAGGTCAATCTCGCGACCAACACGATCACCACGATCGCCGGCGACGGCACCACGATCGATAACGGTGTCGGCACGCCGGCCACGAGCTTCCGGATCCGCGGACCCGAGGGCATCTACGTCACCGGCAACCCCGTCACCAACAGCGACACGGTGTGGGTGTCCAGCACGCTGCATCACCGGATCCGCAAGCTCGTGAACAACGGCGCCGGTACCTACCAGAGCTTCGAGGTCGTCGGCGCCGGCGGTCTCGCGGGCGACAACGGCGACGGCGCCGCGGCCACCCTCGCCAAGCTCGACCGTCCGTCCGGTCTCGTCGTGGCCTCGAACGGCGACATCTTCTTCTCCGACAAGAACAACAACAAGATCCGCTGGGTCGACGCGACCAACGGCAACATCTATGCACTCGCGGACGGCGCGGCCGGCGGGTTCGCGGACGGGACGTGCACGGCAGGGACGCCGACGACCTGCAAGGTGAACACACCCGAGGGCATGACGATCGAGTCCGACGGAGACATCTATATCGCCGACTCAGTCAACCAGCGCGTCCGCAAGATGACGACCGCGGGCGACACCTTCGTGATGACGACGGTCGCGGGGAACGGCACGGGCACCTACGGCGGGGACAACGTGAGCGCGACCGGAGTCTTTGGCAACGTCAATTCACCGGCCGGCGTCGCGGTGGAGTCCGACTGCGCGTCGAGCTGCCACCTGTTCATCGCCGACACCAACAACAACCGCATCCGGCTGGTGGCCGGGAGCACCGGCACGTACTTCGGTCAGAGCATGACCGCGGGGAACATCTACTCGATCGCGGGTACCGGTCTCGCCGTGTACACCGGCGACGGCTACCCGGCCACCGGCTCGGGCGTCGCGACGCCGCAGGGCGTCGCGGTCTCGACGAGCGGCGTCGTGTACACGGCCGACACCGGCCACGACATGCTGCGCAAGATCACGACCGACACGCTGCCCCGGTTGGTCGCGGCCGCCGGCCAGAACATCGGCGGAGATGTCGACGGCACAACCGCGGCGACGGCCGCCGTCGTGACTCCCTGGGGATCGGCGATCGACTCCTCCGGCAACGTGTTCTTCGCCGACTGGGCTAACCACCGCATCCGCCTCTACATCGCGGCGACTGGCACGATCGCCACCGTCGCCGGCACGGGCACGGCCGGGGGTCTGGGCGACGGCGGCGCGGCGACGGCCGCGCAGCTGTCGAGTCCCGAGGGCATCGCGATCTCCGAAGCCGGCGGGGTAGCGACGATCTTCGTGGCCGATACCGCCAACAACAAGGTGCGCAAGTTCACCTACACCTACACCACGCACGCGGTCGGCAACATGACGCTGGTTGCCGGCAGCGGCACCGCCTGCTCGGTCGCGCCGTGCGGGAATGGCGGCGCCGCGACATCGGCGCAGCTCGGCGCGCCGAGCGACGTGGCGATCGACGACGACACCGGCGACCTGTTCATCTCCGACACCAACACGAACTCCGTCAGGAAGATCGCCGACGCCGCCGACGCCACGCCCGGCACCACCATCGTGAGCTTCGCCGGCACGCTGCTCGCCGCCGACGCCTTCACGGACGGCACCGGAGCGGCCGCACGCTTCGCCGACCTCGAAGGCATCGGCTTCGACCAGACCAACAACGAGCTCTACATCGCCGACACCACCAACAGCTTGATCCGCCGGTCGACGACGGGCGCGGTCGTGACGACGGTTGCCGGCGCCGGTGCGACCGCCGGCTGCGGGGGCGCGAACGCGCTGTCGACGCAGATCGCGGCTCCCTACGACGTGGCGGCGAACGCGGGCACGTATTACTTCACCAACACCGGCGCCTACCGAATCTGCAAAGTAACCGGAACGACAATCTCCTCCGTCATGGGCGATGGCACCGCGGGGACGACCGGCGACGGCGGTGCGCCCGGCTCGGCCCGAATCGAGGATTCGCGCGGCATCTCCGTCCACGCGACTCTTGGCATGTACGTGTCGCACAGCACCGCGACGGGCCGGCTGCGCAAGGTCTTGGCGGTGCCGTAGCCGTAGAGTTCCCGCGCGTGAAGCACGAGCGCACCGTCGCCGACATCATGAGCGCTCCGGTCGTGACCGTGCGACCGGCTGACACGGTTGCCGAAGCCGCGACCCGGATGCGGGAACGCAAGGTCGGTTCGGTGGTCGTCGTCGACTCCGAAGCGCGTGCGATCGGGATCCTCACCGAACGCGACATGATCCACGTCGCGGCCGCGGGCGCCGACGCGTCGACGGCGAAGGTGTCGGAGTGGATGACGCCCGAACCCGACACGATCGCCTCCGACGTCACCGCCCGCGCCGCATTCGCGACGCTGTCCGAGCACGGATATCGCCACATCCCCGTCGCCGACGCTGGTCGCCTCGTCGGCATCGTGTCGATGCGCGACCTCATGCGGATCGCGATGATCCAACCGGCGACCGCCCAGGCCGACGAGATCCCCAAAGGCCTCGAAGGGGTCGTCGTCGCCGAGACCACAGTCGGCGACGTGCGCGGGCTCGAAGGCTTCTACCACTACCGGCAACACAACGCCGTCGACCTCGCCCAGTCTCGGCCGCTCGAGGACGTCTGGCACCTGCTCTTCGAGGGTCGCCTGCCCGAATCCGTCGCCGAACGCGACGCCTTCGCCGCACGGATCGCGCCCCGCCGTGTGATCCCGCCGGTGGTCGCCGAGGTCCTGCCCGCGATCGCGCGCGCGGGCGAGCCCTTCGGGCTCCCGGCGTTGCGGACCGCGGTGTCCCAGTACGGCGCGGCACTCGAATTCCGCCCGTCGCACGACATCGATCACGTCGAGTTGTACGACAACGCGCTCTCGACGTGCGCGGTCGTCCCGACCTTGATCTGCGCGTTGTGGCGGCTGCGCAACGGCGAACAGCCGATCGATCCTCGGGCCGATCTCCGCTACGCCGCCAACTACCTCTACATGATGCACGGACGCGAGCCGGCGCCGGCGCACGCCGCCGCAGTCGAGAAGTACCTGATCTCGACGATCGATCACGGCTTCAACGCGTCGACGTTCACCGCGCGTGTCATCACGTCGACCGGCGCCGATCTCGGCGCCGCCGTCGTCGGCGCCATCGGCGCGCTCTCCGGGCCCTTGCACGGCGGCGCACCTAGCCGCGCGCTGCAGATGCTCGACGAGATCGGCACGCCCGAACGCGCCGAGCCGTGGCTGCGCGACGCCGTCGAGCGGGGCGACCGGCTGATGGGCTTCGGTCACCGCGTGTACAAGACCGACGACCCCCGGTCGGTCATGCTGCGCGACGTCGCGGGTCGGATGGGCGGCGAGAAGATGGAACTCGCCCGCCACATCGAAACGACCGCGATCCGCGTGCTCGACCAGCTCAAGCCGGGGCGGCGCCTGTACACGAACGTCGAGTTCTATGCCGGCATCGTGATGGACCGCGCGGGCGTGCCGCGCGAGCTGTTCACGCCGACCTTCGCCGCGAGTCGCGTCATCGGGTGGTGCGCGCACATCATCGAACAAGCCGCCGACAACCGTCTCATCCGGCCCAGCGCACAGTACGTGGGTCCACCGCCGCCACAGCCCGTGCCTGCGATCCGCTGACGTCGTGCCCGGGGAGGGATTCGAACCCTCACACCCCTAACGGGGCCGGCGGGTTTAAGCCGCCTGCGTCTGCCATTCCGCCACCCGGGCGTCTCGTGCTGGCAACGCTAGGCGGCGGCGTGCTCTCCAAGCGCCGACACCGCCTGTAGCAACGCGCTACGCACGTGGGCGGCCGCCTCGCCTTCGAGACGGTTCGCCACGATCACGCCGTCGACCATGTCGCGCACGACTTCACCGAAGGCGCGACCGTGCAGCGCGACCGCGACGACGGGCCCGCCCGGCAGCCGGCGGATCGTTCGCGACGCGGACGGCGAGCGGGGCGGCGTGCGAAAGGCAGGGACCGTGAGCCCGGCCGCGCGCGCGGCTGACCCCAGCCGACGAGCGAGGGAAGCGAAGCGAACGACGGGAGGACGATCCATCACGTCGGATTGAACCGCGCGCCTGAGACACCAACGCCGCCACGGCCATACCTGCGCCGCGAAACCCGAATAGTTCCCGGTTTGCGGCGCCGGTTCGCAGGGCGGGGTTCCGCTCGCCGCCTCATTGCCGCTCGTACGCTCGCCCCCACATGTTGCGGCTGCGCCATCCCCATGACCGCGAGATCTGGCGGCTGGCGCTCCCTGCGTTCGGTGCGCTCGCGGCCGAACCCCTGTACGTCCTCGTGGACACCGCTATCGTCGGGCGGCTCGGAACCCGCCCGCTGGGCGGTCTCGCCGTCGCGGGCACCGTGCTGACCGCCGCGTTCGGAGTCTTCAACTTCCTCGCGTTCGGCACGACCGCCGCGGTCGCCCGCCGGGTCGGCGCGCGCGACGAGCGCGCGGCCGCCGAGCACGGCGTGACGGGGCTGTGGCTCGGCGCCGGGCTGGGCGTCGCGCTGGCGCTGCTCGGACTCGTGTTCGCCGAACCGATCGTGGACGCGATGGGCGCCTCGGACCGGATCCGGCCGTTCGCGCTCACGTACCTGAGGATCGGGCTCATCGGCGCTCCATTCGTGCTCGTCGCATTGGCCGCAACGGGGTATCTGCGCGGTCGCCAGGACACGCGCACGCCACTCGTCATCGCGGTCGTCGCCAACATCGTCAACGTCGTGCTCGACCTCGTCCTCGTGTACGGGTTCGACCTCGGCCTGGCGGGATCGGCCTGGGGCACGGTGGTCGCGCAGATCGGCGGCGCCCTCGCCTATCTCGCCGTGGTGGGCCGCAGCGTTCGTGGTGCGCACGCCGTCTGGCGACCCGTGCGGGCGTTCGTACGCGACGCCGCGGTTGTGGGCGGGCACCTCACGGTGCGCACCGCGTCGCTCCTCGCCGCATTCCTCACGACCACCGCGATCGCATCGCGACTTGGCGACGAGCCACTGGCGGCACACCAGATCGCGTGGCAACTCTGGTACTTCCTTGCTCTGTCGCTCGACGCGATCGCGATAGCCGGTCAGGCGATCGTTGGTCGCTATCTCGGCGCATCCGAGCCCGCCGCGACGAGAGTGAGCGCGCGGCGCATGGTCGAGTGGGGTGTCGTCGTGGGCACAGTCGCCGGTGCGGCCGTGTTCGCACTGCAACCCGCGCTCGCGGCGATCTTCACGGACGACGCGGCCGTGCGCGACCAACTTCTCGACGTCCTGTGGGCCGTTGCGTTGATGCAGCCAGTGGCGGCGGTGGTGTTCGTCCTGGACGGGATACTCATCGGCGCGGGTGAGTCCAAGTACCTCGCGGTCGCGATGTTCGGCGCGACGTGCGCGTTCGTTCCCGCCGCGCTGCTCGTGCTCGCGTCCGACGGCGGCCTGCTCGCGCTCTGGGGCGCCGTCTGGGTATTCATGGTGGCGCGCCTGTTCGGCATGTGGCGGCGCTATCGCCACGACGCATGGCTCGTCACCGGCGCCGTCAGAGGCGGCTAGCCCGCGGTTTGCGTCGCGAGCATCGACGCGGTTTCCTGGCCCGGTGAACGATCAGCCCGAATCCCGATCCGCTCCGGTCGGGGTTGGTCCCACCTCGATCCCGCGACGCGAAACCGACATGACCGTCGATCTCGCGTCCGAGTTGGTCATCGAGTCGAGCCGGGAGCTGCTCCCCTTCCCGCTAGCGACTCCCCTCCCCGACGCGGACGAGCCGGCTGAACTCGATCCGGCCCGGCGCTCCGACGTCGACCGCTGGGGTCGCAGCGAGCACATGCGCGAACTCACTCGCCGGTTGTACGACCCGATGTACCGCTATTGGTTCCGGGTCGAATGGGAGGGCTTCGACCAGCTTCCGATCGATGGTGGCGCGCTCCTCGTGTCGAACCACGCGGGGGCGATCCCGTCCGATGCGCCCGTCATCATGCATGGCATCGAGACGCAGCTCGGTCGCCCCGTCTACGGCATGGCGGAAAACCTGTTCCGGGCGATGCCGATCCTCGGCACGCTGTGGTCACGTGTGGGTGGCGTTCCCGCGCACCCCGACAACGCGTATCGACTCCTCCACGACGAACAACAGCTCGCGCTCGTCTTCCCCGAAGGCACGAAAGGTACTGGCAAACACTTCTCGAACCGCTACCAACTCAGCCGCTTCGGACGGGGCGGCTTCGTCGAGATCGCCATGCGCGCCGGCGTGCCCGTCATCCCGCTCGCAGTCGTCGGCGCCGAAGAGTCGATGCCGATCGTGTACAAGAGCACCCGGCTCGCGAGGATGTTCGGGCTGCCGTACTATCCAGTGACCGCGAACATGCTGATGTTCGGCCCGCTCGGGTTGTTCTTGTACTTCCCGACCAAGTTCCGGATTCGCGTGCTGCCGCCCGTGCATTTCGACGTGCCTCCCAACCAGGAGCGGTACTCACGCAGCCGCGTCATGGAAGAGTCCGAACGCATTCGCCGCAGCGTGCAGGACGCGCTGTTCGACATGCTGCGCAAGCGCCAAAGCGTCTGGTTCGGATAGCCGATGCGAGCGCTCGTCACGGGGCTCAGCACCTATTGGGGCGGCAAGGTCGCACAAGTGCTCGAACAGCGCGCTGACGTCGAAGTCGTCGTCGGCGTCGACACGCGTGATCCACGTCTCCCGCTCGAACGCACCGAGTTCGTGCGCGCCGACTCGTCACACTCGATTCTCGCTCGCATCGTGCGCGCCACCCAGATCGACACGATCGTGCACACGCACTTGATCGTCGACTCGACTCGCGCGAGCGGACGCAGACTCCACGAGATCAACGTGATCGGCACGATGAACCTCCTCGCCGCGGCCGCGGCGGCAGGGAGCCCGGTGCGCAAGGTCGTCCTCAAGAGCTCGGCGCTCGTCTACGGCGCGAACTATCAGGACCCGTCGTTCTTCCGCGAAGAAATGGGGCGTACTCGTCCACCGCGTACGGGCGTCGAGCGCTCGCTGCTCGAGGTCGAGGCGTTCTTGCGCGACTTCGCGGACGACAACCCGCACGTGACGGTCACATTGCTCCGGTTCGCGAACGTGCTCGGCGACGACATCGACACGCCGTTTTCGCAGGCGTTGCGGCGCCATTTCGTTCCGGAGATTGTTGGCTTCGACCCCCGCGTCCAGTTCGTTCACGAGGACGATGTCGTCGACGGCTTGATGTACGCCACGAACAACGACGTGCCGGGCGTTTACAACGTCGCCGGCGACGGCAACATCCCGTGGAGTGAAGTGTGCGCGATCGTCGGGAAGCGCCGCATCGGGCTCCCGCCCGTACTCACGACGTGGGCGGCCGAACCGGTGCGCCTCCTTCGCGTGTGGGATCTCCCACCGGAGGCGTTGGCGGTGCTCCGATACGGCCGGTCGATCGACAACACCCGGTACAAGAGGGCCGGCTTCCGCTACCGGTACACGACCGCAGGGACCGTTGAAGCGTTCGCGCAGGGGCTGCGGCTTTCAGGCGCGGTCGGCGAAAGGCACCCGTCGTACAGATATCAGCGCGAGGTCGAGGACTTCTTCCGCCACTCGCCGGCGGTCGTACGTCCCGAGTGACGCGCGCATGAACCACATCCGCGTCGAACATCGCGAGGGAGTCGCCATCGTCACCCTTGTCGATGTGGAACGCCGCAACGCGATGACCGCGACGATGGTTGTCGAGATTATCGCGACATTCGACGCGCTCGAAGGCGACGACACGACCGGCGCCGTCGTCATCACCGGTGAACCCCCCGCGTTCTGTTCGGGTGCCGATGTCGCCAGCCTCGGCGCGCTCGCCGCCGCGCGCGACGACCGCGAACGGGGCGCGGTGCAGTCGATCTACGACGGCTTCCTCCGGGTGTTGCGCTCGCCACTGCCGACGGTCGCGGCAGTCAACGGTCCCGCGGTCGGCGCCGGGCTCAACCTCGCGCTGGCCTGCGACGTGCGGCTGGCCGCGGCGTCAGCGCGTTTCGATGCCCGGTTCCTGCGCATCGGCCTTCACCCCGGCGGCGGTCACACCTGGATGCTCGAACGGGCCGTCGGTCCGCAAGCCGCCGCCGCGATCGTGCTGTTCGGCGAGCGCATCGACGGCGCGCGCGCCGCCGAGATCGGCTTGGCGTGGCGCTGCTATCCCGACGATGCACTCATGGATGCGGCGGTCGCCTTCGGTCGGGGCGCCGCCACCGCACCCCGTGCGCTCGTGGCTCGCACCAAGCAGACGCTGCGCTCGGTCGCCTGGCAGCCCGATTTCGCGGCCGCAGTGGCCGCCGAGGTCGAGCACCAGGCCTGGTCGCTGGGCCAAGAGTGGTTCGCGGCGAACCGGCGCCGAAGTCCTAGTTGACCGGACCTGCACCCCGAGCGGTACCATGGTTTCCCAAACGCCCGACCCCAAGTCATGGGGCCGGGGCTCACGGACGAGCCCGCGGAGAGAAAATGTTTCGCTGTCCTACCTGCATCGGGGTCCTCGGAGATCCCACGTCGCGTCGCTGTTCGCAATGTGGTCAGCGCCTTCGCCGCAAGCGCCCGCGCGTGCTCGGCGAGGAACATCGACAGGGCGCCACGCTGCTCCCGATCGAGCGCGCCATGAACGAGCGCCTGCACGGCAGCACCGGCACCGGGCGCCGATCGGCGCGCCACGACCCGCCGGTGTGGGTCGACCAGTACCACGCGACGGCGCGCACGGAGGTGGCGACGCGCGCGGCCGGCGACGTCGCATCGACCCATGGCGTCGGGACCCTGGTCGCGCCCACCGCCCCGGCCCGTCGTGACGAGCCGCCGACCCCGTCCGCACTCGCGCCGGGCGAAGCCGAGCCGCCGACGCTCGACATCGAGCAGTACCTCGCAACCTTCGAGCCGCCGGCCCTCGCGCCCCACGACACGGGCACCCGCGTCATCGACCCGGACGTGCCGAGCGAGCCCGAAGCGCGTGCCGACATCGAGCTCGCTCCCGAGAGGGACGCGCTCGCGCACGCGCCCCCGGAACCCGACTTCGCGATCGATCCCGGTCCGCTCGATCCCGAGGTGCAAGCGCTCGTCGACGACTTGTACCGCAAGGCGCGCGCCGAGATCGTCGGTACGTTCGAATCACCGGTACACATCGACACGGTGACTGAGTTTGCCGACCCCACCGGCGCGCGCACGGATGAGCGGCCGTCGAGCGGCCCTCGCCGGCGTGGTTGGGTGCCGGCCGTGCTCGCCGACCGCAAGAAGCACGACGGTGGCAACGGCAAGAGCGGCGGCTGGCGGAGGCTGGACTAGTCGAGGACGAACCAAAGGGTTCGTTAGGACGCGCCCGCCGACGGCGTGAGGAAGCAGGCGACGAGTTCGTGGCCGCGCGTTTCCCACTCGTCCACCGTCATCGCGTACCGGATGTGGTCCTCGTAGACACCCTGGATTTGAAGGAATCGACTCGCGATTCCTTCGTCACGCATGCCGAGCTTCTCGACAACGCGCCGACTCGCGATGTTGCGGGGAACGATCGCCGCTTCGAGCCGGTGCAGCGTGAGTGACTCGAATGCGTACCGCATGAGCAACACGACTCCTTCGGGAACGAACCCGTTGCCGGCCAGCGCCTCGTCGATCCAGTAGCCGATGTAGCCCATCTGGAACGGACCGCGCTGCACACTGCCGAGGCTCACTTCGCCGGCGAAGCGCCCGTTCGTCAGGAACAACCCGTACCCGTACGCGGAGTCGAAGTGGCGTTGCCGTTCCCACGCGCCGCATCGGGCCCGGAACGCCTCCCGGTCGAGCACCGGATCGGAGCTGCCCGGCTCCGGCATCGGCTCCCACCGCTCGAGCCACTCCCGACCGCGCTCTCGCACGTCCTTCCACGCGTCCCAGTCGTCCGCCCGCAACGGGCGCAACAACACGCGGGCACCGGCGATCTCGTGCACGTCAGCTCGCTTCGGCGATCGCGTCGAGGGCGGCCGGGTCTTCGAGCCCCGACAGGTCCCCGGGGGAGTCGCCGGTCGCGATGGCGCGAATCGCGCGCCGCAGGATCTTGGCGCTGCGGGTCTTCGGCAGCGCGTCGGTGAAGCGCACCGCCGCCGGTCGAAACGACGCGCCGAGGTGTTGGGCGACAAGCGCACGCAACTCGTCCCGCAGCGCGTCGTCGGCCGCGACGCCGGGCACGCGGACGACGTACACACACAACGCTTCACCTTTCACCGGATCGGGCACACCGATCGCGGCGGCTTCGAGGACCGCATCGTGACCGACGAGCACACTCTCGACCTCGGCCGGACCGAGACGCTTGCCCGCCACCTTGATCGTGTCGTCCGACCGGCCGTGCAAGAACCACTGGCCGTCGCCCGAGACGCTCGCGAAGTCGCCGTGCCACCACACATCGGGATAGCGCGACCAATACGTCTCGATGTAGCGATCGGGGTCGTGCCAGAGCCCACGCGTCATCCCCGGCCACGGCTTCGTACACACGAGCTCGCCCACAACGCCTCGCACCGACCGACCCGCGTCGTCGAAGACGTCGACGGCCATGCCGAGCGCGGGACCGCCCAATGAACACGGTGACAGCGGCTGCACGACGTGCGGCGACAAGAAGCACGCGCCCACCTCGGTACCGCCCGAGATGTTGATTACTGGGCACCGGCCGCCGCCGACCACGTCGAAGTACCACCGCCACGGTCCGTCGTTCCATGGCTCGCCCGTCGACGCGAGTATTCGGAGCGATGACAGGTCGTGGGCGCGCACGGGCGCATCGCCGTTCGCCATCAACGCGCGGATCAGCGTCGGTGAGACGCCGAGGATCGCAACCGAGTGTTCTTCGACATACGACCACAGGCGGTCAGGTCCCGGGTAGTCGGGCGCGCCGTCGTACAGCATCAGCGTGCCGCGATTCGCAAGCGTGCCGACGATCTCCCACGGTCCCATGATCCAGCCGATGTCGGTGAGCCAGAACAGCCGCTCACCGGGCCGAACGTCCGTTTGGAACGCGACCTCCTGGGCGATCTTCACGCCGAACCCGGCGTGTACGTGCACCGCACCCTTGGGACGACCGGTCGTCCCGCTGGTGTACGCGACGAACAGCGGATGCTCGCTGTCGAGGTCGACGGCATCGAACGCGCCGGTGCGACCCGCCGTGAGTTCCTCCAGCGTGATGTCGCGGCCCGGTGCCATGGGCACGTCGGCGCGGCCGACGCGGGGAACGACGACGACCGTGTGGACGCCGGGAACCCGTCGGACGGCTTCATCCGCGGTTTCCTTCATCGGCACGACGCGGCCGCGCCGGGTGAAGCCGTCGGCGGTCACGAGCGCGACTGCGCCGCCGTCCTCGAGCCGAATCGCAACCGCGTCGGCGCCGTAGCCGGAGAAGATCGGCAAGAAGATCGCGCCGATCTTCGCAACCGCGAACAACGCCGCCACCGTCTCGGGAACCATCGGAAGGAACAGCCCGACGGCGTCGCCGACGCCGACGCCGCGCGCGGACAGGCCCGCTGCGATCTCATCGGTCAACGCGCGGAGCTGCTGCCAGGTCAGCGTTCGAACGGCTCCCTCTTCGCCCTCCCAGACGACCGCGGGCTCGTCCACGACGGTCGGGTCGTCGGCGTGGCGGTCGAGACAGCTCGCCGCGATGTTCCCCGTCGCCCCGACGAACCACCTCGCCCACGGGGCGCCGTCGGCGACATCGAGCACGCGGTGGTACGGCGTGCTGAATGGAATCTCCAAGAAACGCACCACCGCGTCCCAGAACCACTCCGGCTCGTCGATCGAGCGGCGGAGCAACCCGGCGTCACCGTCGAAGGAATCGATGCACTCGGCCGCCATGAAGCGCGCGACATTGCTGTCGCGCAGCAGCTCCGGCGACGGGCGCCAGACGACGGGGGGACCGGCCATCGGGCTCGAAATCTACCGAGGTCGGCCAACTAGCGTGCATCCCCGTGACCACCCCGGCCCGCACCGACGACCGACTCGTGTGGATCGACCTCGAGATGACGGGACTCGACGTCGACAGCGATGTCATCGTCGAAATCGCCTGCATCGTCACCGACGCCGATCTCACGGCTGTCGCCGACGGCGTCGATCTGGTCGTGCACCAGGACGATGTCGCGCTCGCCGCGATGGATGACTTCGTCCGCACAATGCACCGCAAGTCCAGCCTCCTGCCGGAGATCGCCGCGTCGACGGTCGACGTTTCGGCCGCCGAGGCGCAGATCGCCTCGTACATTCGCGCCCACGTTCCTACCGCGGGAACGGCGCCGTTGTGCGGCAACAGCATCGGCATGGATCGCCGGTTCCTCGCCCGCTACATGCCCGGTATCGAGGGCTATCTGCACTACCGCAGCATCGACGTGTCGTCGCTCAAGGAGCTGTGCCGGCGCTGGTATCCAGAGCTGTACCGCCAGCGGCCGGGAAAGGCCGAACGCCACCGCGCGCTTGGCGACATTCGCGAGTCGATCGAAGAGCTGCGGTTCTACCGCGATCAGCTCTTCGTACCGCGGGCGGCTGCGTCCCCGGGCGCGGCATCGGCGGCCGTCGAGTCAGCCGGGAGTTGAGCGACCGCGACGCCGTCGCGGCCTTCGCCCTTGGCGCGATAGAGCGCTTCGTCGGCCGCGCGGAGAAGTGATGGGCCGTCGCGACCCGAATCTGGGAACAACGCGACACCAATCGTCGCGCTCAGTCCCCACTCGAGCGGAAGCACCGCCGCGCAGCGTTCGCCGATCGCGTTGCGCACCGCGTTGGCAAGTTCGATCGCGTCGAGCACGTCCGGCACCGGCGCGACGAGCACGAACTCGTCTCCGCCGAGCCGAATGCATTCGTCGTAGACCCGGGTGCGTTCGCGCAGCGCGGCCGCACACATCTTGATCACGGCATCGCCGACCTCGTGGCCGAGCAGATCGTTGACGGCCTTGAATCGATCCAAGTCGATCAGCATGACCGCCACCTGCTCCCCGTAACGGCCGGCGCGCCCGAGCGCGTGGGCGAGGGCACGTTCGAGCCGGCGTCGGTTGCCAAGGCCGCTGAGTACGTCGGTCTCCGCCTCCTCTCGCAACCGTTGGTTCGCCGCGAATCGATCGAGTGATCCCACGAGCCCTTCGAGCACGCCGCGCAGCGCGCCGTCGTCGAGCATCTCGGTGTCGATCGCGCGCATGCGGGCAACGATGCGGCCGGTGCTCGAGAGATCGAGGGTGACGCTCTCGATCGAGTGGACCGCGCCGTCGTCGTCCCAATACCCCGCCTTCAGGTTCAGGGGTGGACCGAGACCGGAGTGGTCGACGACGAGCTCGGCGGCTATCACCGACGGGAAGGACGCGAGCGCGAGTGCGAGATCCTCGAGACCATCGACGATGTCGTGCTCGGGAAGCTCCGACGCGATCCGCGCCGCGGTCGCGGTCGCCGCTTCGCGACGCAGACGCTCGGCGTCGAGCGCGGCGGAGATGCCCTTGGAGATCTGCGCCGCGGCGCGCTCGAAAAACCGCTCAGGTGTACCGAGGTCGGCCTTCAGGCGTCCGGCGACCAACACGCCGATCGTGAGCTCGCCAACGACGAGTGGAAACCGCCGGCCGCCGCGCGGGCGCGTCCCGGAGTGCACGTCGATCGCACGGGTTCCGAGCGTGGTAACCGTCGCGGCGCAGCCGTCGACCGGGTACATCTGGGCGATCACGTCGACCGCGAGTTGTACGTAGTTCGCGGGATCGAGGCGGCTCGTCTCGAGCTTGGCCAGCTCGAGGAGGCACGACGCTTCGAGCAGCTCGACCAGCAACGCACGGTCGGGGCTGTCCTGCCGCAGCCGTTCGAGGCTGCGCTGTTGCGCGGCTTCGATGCGGGCGAGCGGGTCGGATCGGCCTTCCTTCGGCGCGGCCGGGCTCACGGTTCCACCCCGAGGAAGTCCGCGAGACGTTCGAGCTGCTCGTCGACGGCGTGGGCGATGACCTCGAAGTCCTCGCTGCGCAGTCGCACCGACGCGAGCAGGCGGTCGAGGTCGGGAGCGGTCGGGTACCCGGGCAGCGGATCGTGTTCGAGCGCGACTGCTTCGGCGACCTTGAGGACCCGGCCCAACGCGTGCGCGGCGAGCTCGACGCCGTGCCGGGGTGAAGCGGGACCGCGGCCGGCTACGACCTGGCTCGTCTTGTCCTTTGGGGACAGTGCGCGCCCGCAACGGGCGCGGATTGTCCTTTGGGGACAGTGCGCGCCCGCAACGGGCGCGGATTGTCCTTTGGGGACAGTGCGCGCCCGCAACGGGCGCGGATTGTCCT
>JBQTGT010000091.1:0-50703 GCA_052390615.1 Actinomycetota bacterium | reverse complement strand
GGCGCGCCCCTGGGGGGTCGGGCCGGGCGGCCCCGCCCGTTACCCTGGGGGGCGCCCGCGGGGCGACCGCGGCGCCCCCGCCGGGGCGGGGCCCGCGGAGCCGACCCGTTCACACGGCCGTAACAATCGCGCGAACAACGCGAAATCTCCAGCTGTCAACCTGCTGACGACCGCAGCAGGGGGTATGCAATGGATTCGGGCAATACCGCATGGGTTCTGGCGTCGTGCGCGCTCGTGTTGTTCATGACGCCGGGGCTGGCGTTCTTCTACGGCGGCATGGTGCGGGCCAAGAACGTGCTCGCCATGCTCATGCAGAACTTCTTCGCCATGGGCCTGGTCAGCGTGTTGTGGGCCCTCGCGGGCTATTCGCTGGCCTTCGGCGGCGAGAGCAAATGGATCGGCAACTTCGATTTCTTCGGCCTGAAGGACACGGCGCAGCTCTCGGTGCCCGGCCTCGAGGGCCTGACGATTCCACCCCTGGCGTTCATGGCGTTCCAGCTCATGTTCGCCATCATCACGCCGGCGCTGATCACCGGCGCGATCGCGGATCGCATGAAGTTCTCGGCGTGGGTCTGGTTCCTCGGCCTGTGGGCGCTGCTCGTGTATTCGCCCGTTGCGCACTGGGTGTTCGCGCCGGCGGGTTGGCTGTTCAAGCGGGGTGCGCTCGACTTCGCCGGCGGCACCGTCGTGCACATCAACGCGGGCATCGCTGCCCTGGCAGCGGTGCTCGTGCTCGGCAAGCGGCGCGGATGGCCCGACCGGCCCATGCCGCCGCACAACCTGCCGTGGACGCTGCTCGGCGCCGGGATCCTGTGGTTCGGGTGGTTCGGCTTCAACGCCGGCTCGGCGCTGGCTGCCGACGGCATCGCCGTGCAGGCGTTCGTCAACACGAACATGGCGGCCGCGGCCGCGATGCTCGGATGGCTCGTCGCCGAAAAGCTGAAGTCCGGCCACGCGACGACGCTCGGCGCCGCCTCCGGCGCGGTCGCGGGGCTTGTGGCGATTACGCCCTGTGCCGGTTTCGTCGGCGGCATCGCGCCGCTGATCATCGGCGGGCTCGCCGGCATCCTCTGTTACCTCGCGGTCAGCCTGAAGTCGAGATTCGGGTACGACGACTCGCTCGACGTCGTCGGTGTGCACCTCGTCGGGGGCGTCCTCGGCTCGCTCCTGCTCGGTTTCTTCGCCGACAACACAATCAATACAGTCGTCGGCGATCACGAAGGCATCCTCATCGACGGCGGAACCGACCTTCTCATGGACCAGCTCGTCGCCGTCGGGGCCACCCTCGTGTTCTCGTTCGTGATGACGTTCATCATCATGAAGGTGCTCGACATGGTGATCCCCGGTGGGGTCCGAGTCACCGAGGAGGACGAGGAGACCGGTCTGGATCTGACCCAGCATTCCGAAGTCGGCTACTCGTTCGCCGAGCGGTAGAACGGCCCGGCAGCAGATGAGCCCAGCAGGATCGCGCAAAGGAGAACGCCAGTGAAACTGGTGACGGCCATCATCAAGCCGTTCAAGCTCGACGACGTGAAGACCGCGGTGCAGGAGTTCGGCATCCAAGGCCTCACGATCACCGAGGTGCAGGGCTTCGGACGACAGCGCGGCCACACCGAGGTGTACCGCGGCGCCGAGTACACGATCGACTTCGTCCCCAAGGTGAAGCTCGAGATCCTCGTCGACGACGGCCAAGCGGCCGCCGTCGCCGAGAAGATCATCGAGACCGCCCGCACCGGCAAGATCGGGGACGGCAAAGTATGGGTCGTGCCGGTCGAAGCGGTCCACCGCATTCGCACCGGGGAAGCAGGGTCGGACGCGCTCTAGTTCCAACCATTGTTCCGGGTCGACTCCACGGTCCGCTCCCCTCCGGTCGCTGCGCTGTCGTCTCGATACGGCATCATGAGGGTGATGAACGCGGCGTCGTTGCGTGACGCGCGCTCGTCGCTCGTGGCGGATGCGACGCTGCGCGGTCGAGCGTTCGGGCACGCGTTGTCCGAGCTCCTCGACACAACGCTCGCATCGCTGTTCGACGAGCTCGGGGCCCGAATGCCGGTGGCACTCGTGGCCCTTGGTTCCTACGGGCGGCGGGAGCTCTGTCCGGGCTCTGACATCGACGTTCTCCTTGTGCACGACACTCGCGGCCGGGTCCGCAGTGACGTGCGTGACCTGGCCGAAGCGTGCTGGTACCCGCTCTGGGACGCCGGTTTCGTCACGGGACACGGCACCCGCACCATCAAGGAATCATTGGCGCTCGCCGACGACGACCTCGACGTGTTGACGGCGCTGCTCGAGGTCCGTCACGTTGCAGGCGACGCGAAGCTGACCGCGACGCTCGCCGAGAAGGGCCGCGCGCTCGCGTTCAAGCGGGGCGGGCGCGTGCTTCGGCAGCTGGCCGACGCGGCCGATGCGCGCCGGCGCAAGCCGGGCGCCGTTGCCGAGGTACTGGAACCCGACCTCAAGGACGGCGCGGGGGGACTCCGCGACATTCACACACTGGGCTGGGCCGGGTGCGCGCTCGGCGTCGACGGCGTCGCCGGCTTGCAGACGCGTGGTTTCCTCCGTGCCGACGATGTCGACCGGCTGCGCAGCGCGAACGAGCACTTTGTCGATCTGCGGGTGGCGTTGCACCGTGTGACCGGCGGCCGCTCCGACCGGCTCGCGCTCCAAGAGCAAGATGCGGTCGCGCTGGCGGTCGGAGCCGACGACGCCGACGCGCTCGTACGCAAGCTCGCGGGTATGGCACGCGAGGTCGCGTGGATCGCACGAGACGTGTGGCTCCGAATCGGTGACCACCTCGCCGGCCCGTCGGGGCGGATTGCGCAGCGCGACCGCATGCTCGCCGACGGTGTCGTCCTGCGTGACGGCCGCGTCGCGCTCACCGAGGACGGTTCGGTCAGCGCGCTGCGCGTGCTGGAAGCGGCCGCGGCCGCGGCCGAGATCGACGCGCCATTCGAGCGAGCGTCGCTGGTGCGCTTGCGGGACATCACCGAACCGACGTGGAATGTCTGGGAGCGCGCCGCGTTTCTCCGGCTGCTCCGCGGCGGCCACCGCGCGGTGGCGGTGTTCGAAGCCCTCGACCACGAGGGCGCGCTCGTTCGGCTGTTCCCCGAGTGGGTGCACGTTCGCTCGCGGCCGCAACGCAACGCGTACCACCGGTTCACGGTCGACCGGCATCTGCTGGAGGCGATCGCCGAGTGCGCGGTGCTCCTCGATGAAGGCGACGCTCCGGATCCAGGATTCGACGGTGTGGTCGCACGCGCGTGCCGGCGACCCGAGCTGCTTCTCCTCGGCGCATTGCTCCACGACATCGGCAAGGGAATGCCGGGCGACCATTCAGATGTCGGATCTCGCACTGCGCAGGAGGTTGTGCGGCGGATCGGTCTCGACAGCGAAGGTCGCGAGATCGTTACTTGGATCGTGCGCCATCACTTGCTCATGACCGACGTCGCGACGCGACGAGATCTCGCCGACGCGAGCGTCGCCGACAACTTCGCGGCCGCATGCGCGAACGACGCCGAACGCCTGCGGCTCCTGTATCTGCTGACGATTGGTGACTCCCGTGCGACTGGGCCCGCCGCCTGGAGCCCGTCAAAGGCCGCGCTCGTCCGCGACCTGTTCGTGAAGGCGGCGGCCGCGATCGAATACGGTGCGGCGTCGGCCGTGGCGACCGAACGACGGGAAGCGTTCGTCGCCAAAGTGGGCGAGGAACGCGCGTCCGCGCTGCTCGATCGCCTGCCCGAGTCGTACGTGCTCGCGTTCGACGTCGACGACATGGTGCTGCACGAAGACCTCCTGACGTCCGTACCAGCGGTGCGATGCCGGGACGAGAACGGCACCGTCGCGATCACGGTCGTCGCACGCGACCGTCCGCGGCTGCTTGCCACCCTCGCCGGCGCCATCACCGTCGGCGGCCTCGACGTGCTCGAAGCGAATCTGTTCGGGACGGTTGACGGCCTCGCGATCGACGTGTTTCGAGCCGGTGATCCGTACGGGCGCGCCGCCGAGGGAGTCGAACGCATCGAGCAGGTGCTGCACGACGCGATCAGCGGCGCGTTGGACGTCGATCGGAGGGTGGCGGAGCGCCGCCGCGATTACCTCACCGACGCGACGCCCGGTCCGGTGTCAGTCGAGATCGACATCCACGAATCGCCGACCGACACCGTCGTCGAGGTCCATGCCGACGACGACGTCGGGCTGCTGTACCGCCTAGCCTCCGCCCTGGCCGATCGCGGGCTCGATGTGCGGGTGGCCAAAGCCGCGACCTTGGGACAGCGGGTCGTCGACGTGTTCTACGTCCGTGACGCGCAGAGCGCCAGGGTCGACGACCCGCAGGCAGTCGAAGCGCTGCGCGCCGCGCTAGTCCGCCTGCTCTCCTCGTAGAGTTCACGGCGTGGCACCCCGAACCAGCGAATCGAACGACCCGTTCGCGGTCGGCGCCGCCGACCTGTTGCGTTGGGCCGAGACACTCTCGGGCATCGCGCGCACAGGCCTCGGGTTCACTCAGAGCCTGTACGAGAAGGAACGGTTCGAAGAAGTTCTGAAGGTCGCGGCCGACATCCGCGCCGCCGCGATCGACGAGGCCGAGAGCGACGCGCTGTTCGAGGAGTGGCTGACGACGGTGGGCGAAGGCGTCGCCGGCTACGTCACACCCAAGATCGCGGTCGCGGCCGTTGTCGGCAACGACAAGGGTGAAGTGCTCCTGACGCAGCGCGCCGATTCCGGGTGGTGGCTATACCCGGTCGGATGGGCCGACGTCGGCTATTCGCCGTCGGAGATCGCAGTCAAGGAAGTCTTCGAGGAAACCGGAATCGAGTGCGAGGTCCATCGCGTGATCGCGGTGCTCGACGGTCTGCGCCTTGGGTTCGCGCGTCTGCCGATGTATTCGCTGGTGTTCCACGCCACCAGGATCGGCGGCGAGCTGCGCGGCCACCCGCTCGAAACGAGTGCGGTTGGATTCTTCGCGCGCGATGCGCTCCCGGAGCCACTGGCAGGAGCGCATCGCTGGGTCGACCTCGCGTTCGCTGCGATCAACGGCACACCGCAGCCGACGTGGTACGACCCGCCACGCATCCCGCCGTGGCGCGATACCGGCGGAGGGTCGTAGCGGTATCGCGCGATCTCCTACGACGTCTGGAGGTGTTCGAGCACGAGGCCGACGATCGACACGTCGCCCCGTGCCCGTTCCCACGCGTCGCCGATGGCGTCGTGATCGACGAGGCCGACGCCGTCGGGCGCGATTCCGAGTGCTGCGATCCCCCGCGACGCGAGCGTCTGCGGTTCGACCTCGTCGCCGTACGCGGCGAAACACTCGAGACCGTCCCACACATCGGTGAGCGAGCGCGTCTCGGTGCCGAGCGGGATCGGTTCTGTGGGTGGGTCCGTCGAGAGCGCCCCGACGACCGACTCCCACACGTCGTAGTGCGAACAATTCGTCGGGAGGCGGTACCGGGCGACTGGATGGAGGCGCCACTCCAACATCACCCCGGACTCGTCGTCGATCAGCCACGTCTGCGAGCCGTTGAGATAGCTGTCGACGGGGGCGCCCAGGTGCTCGTCGAGCGCCAGCACCAGGTCGCCCGAGATTCGCCAAACCGTCGTCGCCACACGTCCCATCACATAGACCGTACCGAGTAGGTACCCCTACCATTCGCCCGTGTCCAAGTACGACCGTTTGACGGCACTCGACGCCAGCTTCTTGCACATGGAGCGACTCGAGCTGCTCGCGGCGGGAATCGAGGACTCGTTCGCGGATCTAGCCAAGGTCGCGAGAGAAAAGGCGGCACGATGAAAGAGATTTGGGAACGGGACGCGTGGGAGCTTGCGGACGGTGTCCGCACCGGGAGGTTGTCAGCGGTCGAGCTGCTCGACGTGTTCTTGGCGCGCGTCGATCGCTTCGACCCGGAGCTGAACGCGTTCAGCTACCGCGACGACGACGGCGCCCGTCGGCGTGCGGGCGAGATCGACGCGGCGGTAAAGCGCGGCGAGGACCCGGGCCCGTGGGCCGGCGTCCCGATGGGCGTGAAGGAGCTCGTGCAGGTCAGGGGCTGGCCCGACACACACGCCTCGCTGCTCTACAAGGACACGATCGGGACGCGTGACGACACGGAGCCGGGGCGCTTGCGCGACGCGGGCGCGGTGCTGACCGGCCTCACGACGTCGCCCGAATTCGGGTCGACGAACTGGACGCGCTCGTTTCTGCACGGCACGACCCGCAACCCCTGGAATCCGGAGCGCACACCGGGCGGTTCGTCCGGCGGTTCCGCGGCCGCGGTCAGCGTCGCCATGATGCCAATCTGCACAGGGAGCGACGGCGGCGGGTCGATTCGCATCCCGTCGTCGTACAGCGGGCTTTTCGGTTTCAAGGTGTCGTTCGGTCGCGTCGGCAACGCGGGACCGTTCGACAATTCCCTGACCTCGGTTCCTGGTCCGATGTGCCGGTCGGTGCGCGACGCGGCGCGCTATGTCGATGCCATCGCCGGCCCGACGAACGCCGATCCGACGTCGCTCGCGGCGCCGTCGCGTCCGTACGAGCAGGCGTTGTTGTCGGGCGACGCCGTCGGCGCGCTACACGGTTTGCGGGTCGCGTGGAGCTCGACACTGGGCTTCGCCCCGTGTGACGCCGAGGTCGAGAAGATCGCGTACGAAGCCGCGAGCGCGTTGATCGCCGATGCCGGACTGCGCCTCGTCGATATCGACGTGCAGATTCCCAAGCCGTCGGGTGCATGGGGGATGCTGTCGTCGCTCGGCACGTCCAGTCATCACGGCGCTGCCGCCGAGGGTCGGCTCGATGACGTGACGCCGGTCCCGCGCCTCGGATTCGAAGCGGTGCAGCGGGCGAATCCTGAGCAGATCCTGCGCGCGCTGCGCCGCCGCGACGAGGTACTCGCCGCGGTCGGCGCGCTGTTCGACGACGTCGACCTGCTGTTGCTTCCGACCACCGCGACGACGGCATTCGTCGCCGAGGGTCCGCCGCCCTTTGAAATCAACGGCGAGAGCGTCGGCGGGATGGGATCGGTGCCGTTCACCGCGCCGTTCAACATCTCGGGGCAACCGGCCGTGAGCATTCCGGCCGGGCTGTCAGCCGACGGGTTGCCGGTCGGTCTCCAGGTCGTCGCGCGCCGTCATGCGGAAGAGTTGGTGCTCGCGTGCGGGCTGGTCGCGGAGTCCAACCGGCCGTGGCCCAAGCTCGCGCCGATGGCCTACCGGTAGTCTGCGCGCGTGACCGACACGCACAAGCACGCGGGTCCGCGCAAGCCCAAGCAAGAGCAGGAGCCGCCGAGCGAAGAGGTCACCGAAGTTGCGCCCGGCGTGTTGCGAATGCAGCTTCCCATCTGGATGCCCGGGCTCGGCCACGTCAACATGTACGGGCTCGTCGACAACCGCGGCATCGCAGTCGTCGACCCGGGTTTGCCCGGCCCGCAGTCGTGGAGCGCGTTGAAGAAGCGGCTCAAGCAGGCCGGCTTCCGCGTGAAGGACGTGCACACCGTTCTGGTGACGCACTCGCATCCGGATCACTTCGGCGGGGCGGGTCGGCTCGCGCGCGTCGCGGGCGCCAAGATCATCACCCACCACGCGTTCTCGACGTGGACCGTGAAGGGGCCGAGCCCGCAGCGCGCGCTGTCCGAAGGTGAAGCGCGCCGACTCGAAGCGGAAGCGGCCGCGGTCGCGCAGTCGGTGGACGTGCTCCCCGAGGACATGCCGGAACCGTTCCAGCCCGACGAGATCCCGACGATCCGCGATCCCGACATCCTTCCCGACGACACCGACGAACGCGAGGCGACCGCGACTCCGTGGGGGAGCGTGACTCCGTGGGGGACGCGCAACCCCGGGCCGCCGCGCAAACGGAAGCTCATGATCCGCGCAATGCGGCTGCTGTTCTCACCGCCCGAGCCGACCGACCGCCTGCACCACGGCGAACGCATGCGCCTTGCGAATCGTGACTGGTTCGTCGTGCACACGCCTGGCCATACCGTCGATCACTTGTGCGCCTGGGATCCCGAAACAGGAACGCTGCTCACCGGCGATCACGTCCTTCCGTCGATCACACCGCACGTTTCCGGCGTGCGCAAGGCCGACTCGCTGCGCTCGTACTTGGCGACGCTCGACCTCGTCGCGCGCCTCGACGGCGTGCAGATTGGACTGCCCGCGCACGGACACCCGTTCACGGATGTGCCGGGTCGGGTTGAAGCGATCAAGACGCATCACCAGGAGCGGATGGAGATGCTGCGCGACGCCTCACTCGGACTGGGCGCGGCGACTGTGCAGCAGTTGTCGCGTGAGGTGTTCCCGAAGCGCCACTGGGGCGTGATGGCCGAGAGCGAGACGTTTGCCCATCTGGAACACCTCGTCCACGCCGGCAATGCCGAGCGATGGGAGGACAACGGCATGTTGATGTATCGGGTGGACTCCGCGTGAGCGCGACTGCTGCCGACGAATCGGTCGCGCTGCTCTCGCAGCTGATCCGCAATCAATGCGTGAACGACGGTACACCGGAGTCCGGCTTCGAGTCGCGCAGCGCCGACGTGCTCGCGCAGTACCTCGGCGACACCGGGCTCGATGTGGAGCGGTTCAAGGCACAGCCGGGCCGAGACAACTTGGTCGCGCGTATCGAAGGCAGTGACCCGTCGGCGCCGACGCTTCTGTACATGGGACACACTGACGTCGTACCGGTCAACGTCGGCGGCTGGCGTCGCGATCCGTTCGCCGCCGAGCTCGTCGATGGTGAGCTCTGGGGCCGCGGCGCGGTCGACATGTTGAACCTCACGGCGACGATGGCCGTCGCCTTCCGTGGGTTGGCACGGAGCGGCTTCAGACCGCGCGGCACCCTCATCTATCTCGCCGTCGCGGACGAGGAGAACCTCGGGACGTGGGGCGCCGAGCACTTGCTTGCGAACGAGCGCGACGCGGTGATGGCCGACTACGTCGTAACGGAAGCGGGCGGGTTCCAGATGCCCAGCGCGTCCGGCCCCCGGCTCCCCGTGATCGTGGGTGAGAAGGGCTCGTACTGGTGTCGCATCGCAGTGCACGGCACGCCTGGGCACGCATCGCAGCCGTTCCGCACCGACAACGCGCTCGTGACTGCGGCCGAGATCGTTCGGCGGCTCGCGGAGTACCGACCGCCCACGATGATTCACGACACGTGGCGGCGTTTCATCGAGGGTGTCGACTTTGGACCCGAGTGGAACGCGAAGCTGCTCGACGAGGAAATGCTCGAGGGCTTCTGTGAGGAGCTGCCGATCGGACTCGCCCGGCAGGCGCACGCGTGTACGCACACGACGTTTGCGCCGACGATCATCCACGGCGGAACAAAGACGAACGTCATTCCCGATCTAGCGAATATCCAGGTCGACATCCGGACGCTGCCGGGCCAGCGGGCGGGCGACGTTCGCAAGATGCTCGACGACGCGCTCGGTGATCTCGCGTCGCACGTCGACATCACGCCGTTCGACGATAACGAGTCGACGTCGTCACCCGCCGACTCGCCGTTGTGGGATGCGATGGCGCGCGTGTCGTCGCGGCTCGTCGAGGGGTCGACGCTCGTGCCGTTCTTGACGGTGGGCGCGACGGACGCGCGGTTTTTCCGGCGGGCCGGTTCGATCGCGTATGGGTACGGGCTCTTCAGTAGACGCCTGTCGTTCGACGACTACGCGTCGATGTTCCACGGCAACGACGAACGCGTCGACGTCGAGTCCCTGGACTTGTCCATCCAGCTGTGGGACGCCCTCGCCCGCGACTTCATCGGCTGACCGCCGTCGTCAACTGCACCATCACTTGGGTATCTCACGCACCGCTCCGGTGCGTGAGATACCCAACAGATGGTGCAGTTGACGTCAGTCGTCGGGCTGGTCGCGGAGGTAGCGCTCGAAGTCAGCGGCGAGCGAGTCGCCCGACGGTAGGTCGTCCTCGTCGAGCCAGTCGTCCTCGTCTCCCTCCTCGTCGTCGCGTTCGAACGCAGCCTCGACCGAGTCGTCGTAGCGCGCCTCGAGGCGCGCCACGTACGAGCTCACGTCCTCGTCGGCGGTGACGACCTCGCCGACCGAGCGTTCCCAGGCCGCCGACGCGATGTCGAGGTCGGTGAGGTCGAGCGGGAGATCGAGCAACCCGCCGAGCTTCTCGAGCAGCGCGCGAGTCGCCTTCGGACTCGGCGCCGACGCGACATAGTGCGGTACCGGCGCCCAAATCGACGCCGAGGGATACTCGGCCCGCCGTACGGAGTCGTGCAGCACGCCGACGATGCCCGTCGGGCCTTCATAGCGCGACCGCTCCATGCCGAGACGTGCCGACAGCACCTCGTCCGTCGCCGAGCCCGTGCAACGCACGGGACGAGAATGCGGCGTGTCGCCGAGCAGTGCGCCGAGCGTGACGACAATGTCGCAACCGACGGTCCGGGCCACCGACACCACGTCGTCGCAGAACGCCCGCCACCGGAGATTCGGCTCGGCCCCGAGCAGCAGCATCAGGTCACGAGGGCTCCCCGGCACCGTCGCCGCCGAGAACGTGAGCGTCGGCCACCGCACGTCGCGCACGACTCCGTTGACCAGCTCGACCGTCGGCCGCGCGGCTTGGAAATCGAGATACTCCTCGGCGTCGAGCGACGCGCACGGCTCCCCGCCGAGTGTCCGCGCCAGCCAGCGCACCGCGTCCGTCGCGGCGTCGCCGGCGTCGTTCCATCCCGAGAACGCGGCGACGAGCGCCGGCCGTCGCAGCTCGGGTTGCGCGCTCCAGCGAACGGTCACGCCCGAACCCTATGCGCCCCTCCGAACGATGGGATTGCGGAGTGTTCCGACGTGTTCGATCGTGATCTCGACGATGTCGCCGTGTTCGAGGAAGCGGGGCGGCGTGCGCGCGATGCCGACGCCGCCCGGAGTTCCGGTGAGGATGACGTCGCCCGGCGCCAGGGTGAGCCCCTGGCTGATCCATGCGACGAGCTGCGGCACCGAGAAAATCAGATCCGATGTGCTCGACGACTGCACGATCTCGCCGTTCAGCCGCGTCTCCAACGCGAGGCCGGACGCGAGGTCGACCTCCTCGAGGGAGACCACCTCGGGTCCGAGGGGGCAGAACGTGTCGAAAGACTTCGACCATGAGAACTGCCCGGTCGAGAACTGGTGGTCGCGCGCGGAGACGTCGTGTGCGACGGTGACGCCCCACACGTAGTCGAGCACGTCCGACTCACGTATGTCCCGCCCGGGGCGACCGATGACGACCGCGAGCTCGCCTTCGTAGTCGGGCTGGCGCACATGGCGCGGGATGACGATTGAATCGCCGTCGGCAATGACCGAACGCGGGTGCTTGGTGAAGAGGATCGGGACCTCGGGTGTCGGCAGCCCGGATTCCGCGGCGTGCGCGCGGTAGTTGAGGCCGACCGCCCAGATCGCGCCGGGGTGCGGCACTGCCATTCTCATGCCAGCGCGCCCACTCGGCGCAGGCGCGCCCGTTCGCTCGCGTCGATGCCGAGATCGCCGAGTACGTCGTCGGTGTGCTCACCGATTTCGGGTGCGCGCGTTCGGATCTCCAGTCCTCGGCCGTCGAACTGCACCGGCGCGGATGTCAACCGCGCGGTCGGATGGCCGGGCACGCGCGGTAGATATCCGTTCGCGTCTACCTGCGGGTCGGCGACGACTTCGTTCGGCGACGCCATCGTCGACCAGATCGTATCCTCGGCCCCGAAGCGGGAACGCAGCTCGGCGAGCGTGCGCGACCCGATACGGGCGCCGAACAGCTCGTGCAGCTCCTGCGCGCGCGACCCGCGCGCCTCGATACTCGCATAGCGTGGATCGGCGATCAGTTCGTCGAGGTCGAGCGCCCGACACGTCGGCGGCCAGAAGCGTTCTTGGTCGAGCATGTTGAGACTGAACCAGCGGCCGTCGGCGGTTCGGTACGACCCGATCAGCACCGTTCCGCTCAACACCTTGCCCGGCGCATGTGGGGTCGCCTCGACGCCACTTGCGGTGGTCGCGACGAGATCGACCGACAGCGTCCACACCGCCGCGCCGAGCAACGAGACGTCGACGATCGACGGCTTCCCCGTTCGCGCGACCTTGCACAGCGCCGCCGCGATCCCGCCCGCGAGGAAGGCGCCGCTCGGCGCATCTCCGATCGCACCGCGCGACATGACCAGCGGTGCGCCCTGCGGCGTGAGGATGTGGCCGAGTCCGCCTCGGGCCCAGAACGACACCGCGTCGAATCCGCCGTGGTCGGCGTCGGGGCCGGCGAGTCCCTGGCCGGAGCCAATGGCATAGACACACCGAGCATTGACCTTCCAGATGTCTTCGGGGTCGAGCCGCAAGTTGGCCCGCGTGGACGGGAGGAAACTCGTGACGAACACGTCCGCCCACTGGATCAACCGGTCGAGCGTCGCACGGCCGTCGTCGGCTCGAAGATCGATCGCGACGCTGCGTTTGTTGCGATTGAACTGCTCGAACAGAATGTTGAAGCCTTCGACATCGGGGACGACGCCCAGCTTTGCGTAGTGGCGGAGCGGATCGCCGGTCGGCCGCTCGACCTTGACGACGTCCGCGCCCCACTCGGCAAGGATCGCGGCCGCGGACGGCACGAAGCCTTGTTCCGCAACCTCGAGCACGTTGATCCCGTCGAGCACGTCAGACATGGCGTCCCCCCAAACGCGGTTCGGCGCAGGAGACTAGAGCCAACGGAGTCTCCGAGAGCGCGGACACTTCGAGTGTCGCTCGGACCCGCGGGCACGCGGTCGAGTCGGCGAGTGCACCCGCGGGCGCTCAGGCGAGCGCGAGGCCGAGCGCCGCTGCCGCGAGCGGCAACAGGGTGCCAACTACGAGGTTGGTGGCCGCGAGGCGGGCTCGACCCAAGGACGCGAGGCGAATCGAGTCGAACGTGACGGGACCCACCACGGTGAACGCGCCGCAGAACCCGGTCCCAAGGATCGCCTGGCACTCTGGCGAGAGCCGCGCGTCGAGCGCGAGCCCAGTGAGCAGACCGAGTACGAACGATCCGGCCGTGTTGACGCCGTAGAGGGCCAGTGGCAGGTCTGCTCGTCGCCAGCGTGCGAATGTGCGTTCGGCTACGGCGCGTGCCGTCGCGCCGAGCGCGCCCGCGATGCCAACTGCGAGCGCGGTCACGGCATCTCCTCGCGCGTCATGGATGTCGCGAACCGACGATGGCCACCGAGCCACTCACCAATCACCACGAGCACGATGCCACCAAGAATCGTGGCGCCGACATACGCGAGAGCAATGTCGGCTGCACCGTCGGCGACGAGCATCGCCGCTTCCACAACGACCAGCGACAAGGTGCCCAATCCGCCCACGACGCCGGGAACCAGGAGGGCCTTGTACCGTGCCGAGCTCGCCAGACGAGCCAGGAGGAAACCGAGCAGCAGCGACGCGACGAGGTTGACGATCAGCGTCGTCGTGGGGAACGTGTCGCGACCCACGGGAAAGTGGTCGAGTGCGCCATACCGCGCGAGTGTCCCGACGGCCCCGCCCGCGGCGACCGGGCCGAGCTCCGAGCGGCTCACGCCCGCAGCGCGGGGACGTCCGAACGCGACGCCTGGTCGAGCGCTTGGTTGACGAGCGCCTCGACGAGGCTGCCGATGTGATCGAAGCCGTCGCCGAGCGTCTTACCCATCAAGAAGCGGGCGTGGATCCCCTCGAGGATGATCGCCAGTTTGTACGCGGCGAGCACCTCGTAGAAGTCGAGGTGGGTGACGTCGCGGCCCGAGGTGGCGGCGTACCGCGTGATGACCTCGTCGCGGGTCATGAAGCCGGCGCTCGGGTCGATGTCGGCGCCGACACCAGGCAGCGCTTCGTCGCGTGCCCAATACACCAAGAACAGCCCGACGTCAGCGAGGGGATCGCCGAGTGTTGCCATCTCCCAGTCGAGCACCGCGATGACGCGGCCGGGGTCGTCACCGGCGAGCATCGTGTTGTCGAGCCGGTAGTCGCCGTGCACGATCGTGGGAGGCGGCGATTGCGGCAACGCGGCGCGGAGTCGGCGCGCGAGTTCGTCGATGGCAGGGAGCGCGCGCGTTTTCGAGTGCTCCCACTGTTCACCCCAGCGCCGCACTTGGCGCTCGAGGTAACCGGCGGGTCGGCCGAAGTCCGACAAGCCAACGCTCGAATAGTCGACTGCGTGGATCGAGACGAGGACGTCGACGAGCGCCTCGGAGCACCGGCGTGCATCGCCGGGCGTGAGCGTCGACAGCTCTGCGGGCGTGCGCAGAATTGTCCCGTCGACCCGTTCCATGACGTAGAACGGTGCGTCGTTGACGGCGATGTCTTCGCAGAACGCGAGCGGGCGGGGGACGGGCACGTTCGTGTCGGACAGGGCCGCGAGCACCTTGTACTCGCGGCTCATATCGTGCGCCGTCGGGAGCACGTGCCCGAGCGGCGGTCGGCGCAACACCCACTCGTGGGCGTCGTCACCGACGAAGTAGGTGAGGTTCGACCGCCCGCCCGCGATGAGCGCTGCGTGCAGCGGCTCGCCGGTCGCACCATCGACGTTCTTCGCGAACCACGGGAGGAGCCGTTCGAGATCGACGCCCGGGATCGGTTCGCTCACAACGCGCAAGAGTACGCAGGCCGCCCGATGCGCGGACGGTTGCGCTACGGGCTACGGGCTACGGGCTACGCGCTACGCGCTACGGGCTTCGCGCGGGGCGACCGGGCTGCCGTCGCCGCGCGGGTAGCGCGCGACGCGCCCGACGGGCATGTCAACCCGGTAGCCCGCGGCGGCGCGTTCCTCTTCGGATTCGCCACCCCAGAAGCCGTACTCGCGGTTCTCACGTGCCCAGGCGCGGCACTCGAGCAACACCGGGCAGGTCGCACAGACTGTTCGCGCCGAGACCTCGCGGACCGCCCGCGCCTCGGGCCGTTCGCCGGGCGGCGCGAAGAACCGCCGCGTCTGGCCGGCGCAGGCCGCTTCGTCGGTCCAGGTCAGCGGCCCGGAAAACATGAGGTTGGAGACCGTGTCGGCGGCCATGGAGGACCCCTCCCGATGGCGGCTGGGTGCGCAGGGCTGGCCGGGTGACCGTTGGTACGGAATCCCGGGTTCGAGGGTTGTCTCTTCCCCAATAGTGAACTCGATCACAAGATCATCTGTCAAAGGCGTCGTAGCGATACAATAAATCGTCAGAAACGATTTATATCCTTAGAGAGGTTATCGTGGACGTGCGGCAGCTCGAGGCGCTCCTCGCCGTGGCCGAGGAGGGTTCGTTCACCGCCGCCGCCGACCGCCTGCACACCGTGCAGTCGAACGTGTCCGAACACGTGCGCCAGCTCGAGGCCGAGCTGGGAGTGCAGCTCCTCGTCCGCAGCCGCCGGGGCACCGTGCCCACCGAGTTCGGCGTGCAGGTGCTGGAGCGAGCGCGGGCAATCCGCCACGAGATCGACTCGCTTCGCCGCGACCTGTCCATGTTGCAGGGCCTCGAAAGCGGCCATGCCACCTTGGGCGTGGTCGGCACCGTGAGCCGATGGCTCGTCCCGGCGCTCGTCGAAGAGATCCGCGGCAACGCGCCGGGTGTGTCGCTGCGACTCACCGAGGGCGCCTCGGAACGGCTCGCGCTCGAGGTCGCGGAGCGCGCGCTCGCGGGCGCGCTCGTCACAGAACCCGTCGTCGACCCCCGCCTCGTCGTCGAACACCTGCGCGACGAGGCAATCGTTGGGCTGTTGCCGCCCACCCTCGAGCTCGGCGTCGACGAACCGGTGCCGCTCGCCGCGCTCGCCCGCTATCCCATGATCCTGCCGCCAATCGGAAACCCGCTCCGCGACGAAGTCGAGGAGGCCGCGCGCGACGAACGCGTCGTGTTGCGAGTCCCGGTCGAGGTCGAAGGCATCCGTCTTATCGGTGACCTTGTCGAAGCGGGTGCCGGGATCTCGATCGTTCCCGAGACCGCGATCTCACCGCGCTCCGGGCTCCAACGGGTGACGATCGCGCGGATGCCGCCGCGCCGGCTCGCCCTCGTACGCACGCGCAACGTGCAACTCACCCTGGCGGACAAGGCCGTGCACGACATCGTTGCGCGCCTCGTACGTGCGCACAACTAGTGCTCCGACCGCGACCGTTTGGTGCGTTGCGCGCTCAGGTATTTGGTCACCCGCCGGCGCAATAGCAACGGCGACGGACCAAACAGGTCTCGGAGCGCGCTGCGAACCTTGACTGACGCGGCACTGGTGCTCCGACCACGAACCATGGGTTCGTGGTCGGCATCTGATCGAGCAGCGTCCGGCCGCACGTCTCTTGCTCATTCGACCGGCAAAGCACGGATCGAATGAGATCGAGCACCCCCCAACATCGCAAACGTGCGCGGTCACGGCACTAGAAGTGGGTGGCCGGCACGAGTTTCGTGCCGATGAGCTCGACTGGCTCGTTGAGCCCTTCCACCTCGAGTCGATCGATTCCCGGTGGCGAGTCCGGACGCGATTCAAGAAGAAGGCGCGCGCCACGCGGCCACGTCAGTTCGATCGCGTCGTCGCGTTCGTCGAGGATCTCACCTTGCAACAACCCACCGAACAGCGCGACCGCACTGGGCAGGCTTGGTGCGCGCACCACCACCCGGCGCAGACGAGCCCGCGGACCTTCATGCGGTTCGGGTTCGACCCACCAACGCGGATGCGCGTTGGGGCCATGGGCCGCGACGTGCGCGAGAAACTCGGCCCGGCTCCCCATCTCCATGTTCGACTCGGCGAGCTGGACGACCGTTCCCTGTGCTTCGCGTGGCAGCAGGAACGCTTCCTTCCACTCGGGGTCGGAGAGATCGATGTTCACCGGCGTGAATCCGGCCGTGCGCAGGCGTGCGATCGCGGCCGCGAGATCCGCCACCTTGAACGTGAGGTGATGCGGTCCCGCGCCGTGGCGCGCGACGAAGCGGGTGAGGAAGTCGTTGTGCTCGACGTCCCACGGCTCGAGCAGCTCGATCGGCATGCCGTCGCCGTCGGCGCTCCCGATCCATACCTGCATCGGTCGGAACCCGGGCCCGTGACCGCCGAAGATCACGGTGCCGCCGAGCCGGCCGGTGAGGAAGCGCAGCATGTCCGCCGTGTCCGCCGCGGCCAACGCCACGTGATCGAAGTCGTAGCCGGTCACGCGGAGGTACTCGCGGTGCTCGCCGCATAGGCGGGTTCGCCGCGACCCGCGCGTGTGAGGCGGTGGGCGACGAACCAGCCCGCCGCGAGCACCAGCACACCGCCAACGGCATCGAGCAGGTAGTGATTTCCCGTGATGACGATCACGACGACGGTTGCGATCGGATACGCGATCGCGAGAATTCGTGCCCATCGGTGCTTGACGCGCGGCGCGAACACCAGTGCCGTCCATATCGCCCACGCAACGTGGACACTGGGCATCGCCGCGTATTGATTCGAGATCTTGCTGACCGCGCCGGAGTTGAACGACCAGAACGTTGGATATTGCGCGAGCGTGTCGGTGAAGCCGTAGTCGTGGAAGTCCAGGAGCAGGCGGGGCGGCATGAGCGGGAAGAGGACGAAGCCGACGAGCGCGAGCGCGGTCGTCACGGCGAGCGTGTTGCGAAAACGCGGGTAGTCGTCGGTGAACTTGCGGAACAGGTAGATACCCGCCGCGATCGTGACGACGAAATGCAACGAGCCATAGAAGTAGTTCGCGGCGATGATCAGGAACTTCCAATGCTGCGCCCAGTCCTGCAGCGTCTCCTCGTGGAAGATCCCGATGGCCTGCTGCCAGTCGATGACACGCTCGGCGTTGCGGTATGCCTCCCGGGTCCCGCCCTCGTTGGCGTTTCGAATCGCCGAGTACACGAAGTAAAAACCGACGAGGGCCAGGACCTCGAGCCACCAAAAGACCCTCCGGCCGTCGCGCAGCTTCCGCGCCGCGGGCAAGTCCGTTGTGCGGCCGAGCGTGAGATTCACTCGCGCGGCTCCGCGGCGTCTCGGGCGTGCTCGCGACGCCGGTGCCCGACGGCGAAGGACGGCGCGCCGAGGACGCTCACGATCAGTGTGGCGGTGAACCACAACACGCCCACTGCGATCGCCTGCGCGCTGCTCACCCCCGGCCACGGGTCGAGGAAGAACACCAACGCGCCCTCGCGGACGCCGAGCCCGTTGAACGAGAGCGGAATCACCTGGAGCATCGCCACCGCGGGGACGTACGCGCAGATTCCGGCGATGGGGATCGGGAGGTCGAGGGCGCGGAAGATGAACGCGACGCTCAACACTACCGACGACTGGTATACGAGCGCAGTTCCCAGCACCGGCAAGGCATGACGCGGTTCACGCCGCAGCCGGTCGACTCCGTCGTGGACGGCGCCGATGAACCGCATCCAATTCCCGTGCTCGGCAAAGCGTCCGGCAATGCGCGGATGCGCGGCAAGAAACAACAGAACGAACAGTACGACCAGCGTGATTGCCGCGACGAGCAGTGCGACCCACGAGTGCTCGACTTCGAGGAGTGCCGGGCGCGTGAAGAAACCGACGAACACGATGACAGGAAGCACCACGAATCCGGTCAGCCGTTCGAGCACCACCGACGCGAACGCGGTCGTGCTCGACCCGGTCGTCGTCGACAGCCGCGAGATCCGGAGCACGTCGCCGCCGATTGTCGACGGGAGCACGTTGCCGACGAACTGGCCCGCGAGGTAGTGACCGAAGAGCGTCGGCAACGGCACCTCGTATCCGAGTGCCGCGAGGACGCGTTGCCATCGCCAGGCGGACAACACGATGCCGATGAGCGTCGCCGCGATCGCGCCTGTGACCAGCGCCACCGTCAGCAGGTGGTGCTGCTCCGGAATGGGATCGTCGAAGTCGGGCGCCTTGTTCACGAGCACGGCGAGCAGGCCCACGCTCACGAAGATGCGCGCCCAGAACTGCCATCCCGGCCGGGGCCGGGGCGGGCCCGGTTTCTCCGCCGCCATGGCCGCCCAGCCTACGAGGCGCGCTCACTGCGCCCCGGGCGTTGCGACGGTGAGCATGAAACCATACGAGCATGCGCATCACCACCGACGACGGTGTCCGCCTGGAGGTCGAGGTCGACGGCGCCGGACCCGGCCTGCTGCTCGTCCATGGATTCGGCGGCGCCAAGGAAGACTTTGCGGACCACGTCAGCGCGTTGGCACGCGATCACACCGTCGTCGTATTCGACCATCGCGGTCACGGCGAGAGCGACAAGCCGTCCACCGTCGACGCGTACTCGTTCGATCGCCTACTCGCCGACGCGCTCGCCGTGGCCGACGCGTCGGGCCTCGAGCGGTTCCGACTTCTCGGGCACTCGATGGGCGGCATGGTCGCCCGTAAGCTCGTGCTCGCCGAGCCGGATCGGGTCGACGCCCTGATTCTCATGGACACCGCGGCCGGACCGATTCCTAGCTTCGACCCGGCGTTGCTCGAGCTCGCGGCGCAGCTGGCGCTGGACGAGGGCAAGGCGGCGCTGAAGGCCGCGCTCGATGCCGCGGCCGCGCTGGAGACGCCGGCGTACCACCGCCTGCTCGTCGAGCGCCCCGGCTACAAGGAATTTGTCGACGCGAAGTGGGCGGCAGTCTCAGAGGTGATGTGGGCCGGCGTCGCACGGGCGATGGCGCGCCAGTCCGACGATCTCGCGGCCCTGGCCGCGGTGCGGTGTCCGACGTTGGTCATCGTCGGCGCGCTCGACGACGCGTTCGTGGAGCCGTCACGCGCGCTCGCGGCAACGATTCCGAGAGCCGTCCTTGCCGTCATTCCGGACGCGGGCCACTCGCCCCAGTTCGAGAACGCCAACGCGTGGTTCGCGACGTTGCGCGACTTCTTGACCGCCCTCGTGGCGACCAGCGCGCGCGAGTAGGACGGGGCGCATGGAAGCCCATGGCGGCCGCTTGGCAATCGAAGTCTTGCGTCGGCACGGCGTCGACGTCGTGTTCACCTTGTCGGGCGGGCACTTGTTCGTCCTGTACGACGGCGCCGTGCAAGCCGACATGCAACTGATCGACACGCGCCATGAACAGACAGCGACCTTTGCGGCCGAAGGGTGGGCGAAGGTCACGCGCCGCCTCGCGTGCGCGGCGCTCACCGCGGGTCCCGGCGTCACCAACGCCGTCTCCGCGATGACCGCCGCGGGCATGAACGGCACGCCGATGGTCGTGATCGGTGGCCGGGCGCCGCAGGCGCGGTGGGGCGCGGGCTCGCTCCAAGAGCTCGACCACGTCCCGATCGTGGCGCCGGTCGTGAAGCGAGCCGCGACCGCCACCTCACCCGAGTCGATTGTCGCCGAGGTCCACGCCGCGTGTCTGGCCGCCCGTACGCCGCATCGCGGCCCGACGTTCGTGGACGTTCCGCTCGACGTGTTCGGCCCGGGTGTCGTTGAGATCCCCGACGCCACCGTGCCGATCACCGAACCCGACGCGGCCGACATCAAGGCCGTCGGCGCGCTGATCGCGGCGTCTGCCCGGCCCGCGCTGCTCGCGGGCGGCGACGTGTACTGGGCCCACGCGGAGGACGCACTGCGCGCATTCGCCGAGAGCGCGCGAGTTCCCGTATTCGTGAACGGCATGGGCCGCGGCACGCTGCCCGCCGACCACGAGCTCGCGTTCTCACGGACGCGATCGGTCGCGCTGAAGGAAGCAGACCTGGTGCTGGTCGCGGGGACGCCCCTCGACTTCCGGCTCGGCTTCGGGCGCTTCGGCGATGCCCAAGTCGTGCACCTCTGCGACGCGCCCGGCGAGATCGGCCGCCACGCGCTCCTCGCGGCGTCGACCGCCGGTGACCTCCGCTCGACCTTCACCGCGCTCGCCGACGCGGGTGCACCGCCCGGCGCCCACGACGACTGGATCGAGCGCTTACGCGACAATGAGAACGCGCAGCGCGCCCGCGAGGCGACGTCGTTGGCGGACGCGAGCACGCCGATCACGCCAACGCGTATCTACGGCGAGCTGCGCCAACGCCTCGACCGTGACGCGATCGTCATCGGCGACGGCGGCGACTTCGTTTCGTACGCGGGCAAGCTCGTCGACTCCTACGCACCCGGCACGTTCCTCGATCCTGGCCCGTACGGGTGTCTTGGAATGGGCCCGGGCTACGCGCTCGCGGCTTCGCTGGCGTACCCGGATCGCCAGGTCGTGCTGCTGCTTGGTGACGGCGCCGTTGGCTTCGCGCTCGGCGACTTCGAGGCGCTCGTCCGCCACGGTGTCGATGTCGTCGCCGTCGTCGGGAACAACGGCATCTGGGGTCTCGAAAAGCACCCGATGCGAATGCTGTTCGGCTACGACGTCGTTGCCGACCTGCGCCCCGGTGTTCGCTACGACCAGGTCGTCACCGCGCTCGGCGGGCACGGTGAATGCATCGGCGATCCCGAGGAGATCGGTCCCGCGCTCGATCGGGCGTTCGCGACAAAGGGCGTATCGCTGGTGAACATGCTCACCGACCCCGAGGACGCCTACCCGCGCTCCAGCAACCTCGGCTAGCGCGCCTAGAGATCGGCACCACTCACCGGTCGGGGTCCAGGCGCGCCTTGTCGAGGAAGCGCGCACGTTCGACCACGACGCGAGTGATCCGCCCTGCGGCGACGAGTCCCCGCGAATCCGACACGGAGACGCGAAAAGTGAGACGTCGTCCGTCGACGGACTCGAGCGTCACCTCCGCGGTCACGTGGGTGCCGACTGGTGTCGGGGACAGGTGCGCGAGTTGCACCTCGTACCCGACGGTTGTCGCGCCGGGCGCGAGGTCGGGGGCGATGGCTTCGACGCTCGCTCGCTCGGCCAGTGCGATGACTCGCGGCGTCGCGAGCACGGGCACGTCCCCGCTTCCCATTGCGAGCGCGGTATCGGCGTCGGTGACGAGCAGCGAGACGGATGCGGCGCAACCGACCTTCACGGGCATGGACGTACGATAAGCCAACCCGTCTCCGACCGGGCACTCGGCCGCCATCGGCGGGAATCGCGAGGGAATCATGCTTGAACTCGACCTACTCGGATCGACACTGGAGCACGCGCTGCGCAACGGCGGCGACCTTGCCGAGGTCTTCGTCGAGGACCGGCGGTCTTCGAGCGCGCGTTTCGATGACGGCCGAGTCGAGGAGCTCGTGTCGGGACGCGAGCGCGGCGCGGGTATTCGCGTCGTACGCGGCGACACGACGGGATTCGCGCACACGGCCGACTTGTCGGTGGGCGGCTTGCAGGATGCCGCCCACGCGGCCGCGGCGGCCGCACGCGGTGGGGGCGGCGGCACGCGCGTCGCCGCGCTGAAATCCCAACCGGTGCCCCGCCCCCACGAGATCAGCGTGGCGCCCGAGACAGTCGAGAAGCGACGCAAGGTCGAGTTGTTGGCGCGCGCCGACGACGCCGCGCGAGCCGAAGGCGCCGCAATCACGTCGGTCACGGCGGGCTACGCCGACGCCCACCGGCGCATTCAGGTCGCGAACTCCGACGGGCTCCTCGCCGAGGACGACCAGGTGCGAACCCGCTTCTCGGTCCAGTGCGTCGCGACTGGCGACACGGGCATGCAGACCGGCTATGAAGCGCCCGGCCGCAGCATCGGCTTCGAGCTCTTCGACGAGGTGGATCCCGCCGAGGTCGCGCGAGCCGCCGCGCGGCGCGCGCTCACGTTGCTCGATGCGATCCCGGCGCCCTCGGGCAGGCTGCCGGTGGTCCTGCGGCGGGGCGCGGGTGGCGTGCTGTTCCACGAGGCATGCGGCCACGGCCTCGAAGCGGACCACATCTTGAAGGATGCGTCTGTATTCACCGGCCAGGTCGGCGAACAGGTTGCGGCCCCGCTCGTCACGCTCGTCGACGATGGGACGTACGCGCGCGAGTGGGGCACGCTCGCGATCGACGACGAGGGCCGGCCCGCGCAACGCAACGTGCTCATCCAAGACGGTGTGCTCACCGACTACATGTGGGACTTGCTGCGGGCCCGGAAAGAGGGGCGGTCGAGCACGGCGAACGGTCGCCGGCAGACGTACCGGCACCTGCCGATGGTGCGAATGACGAACACGTTCCTGTTGAAGGGCGAGTCCGATCCCGACGACATCATCCGCAGCGTGGAGCGCGGTATCTACTGCGTGCAGCTCGGCGGTGGGCAAGTGAATCCGGCGACCGGCGATTTCGTCTTTGGCGTCACCGAGGCGTACATGATCGAGGGTGGTGAGATCACGAGTCCGATTCGCGCCGCGCAGCTGATCGGCAACGGCCCCGACGTGCTGCGCATGGTCGACATCGTCGGCAACGACTTCGAGACCTGGACCGGGATGTGCGGCAAGAACGGCCAGAGCGTGCCGGTGTCTTCGGGCCAGCCGACGTTGCTCGTCCGCGAGATGACCGTCGGAGGGACGGCCGCGTGAGCGACTCGGATCTTCTCGAGCTGACCCGCGGCGTTGCGGGCGCGGCGCGTCCCGGCGAAGAGGTCGAGGCGTACGCGCTTCGAACGCGCGAGACCGACATCGAGATCTTCGGCGGTGAGGTGGAGTCGCTCACGACCGCGGGCATCGAGGGCATCGGCATACGCGTGATCGTGGACCACTGCCAGGGCTATGCGTCCGCGGGCTCGCTCGATCCCGGCGTCGTCGAGGAAACGCTGCAAGAGGCCCGCGACAATGCCGCGTTCGGCGCGCCCGACGAATGGTACGGACTGGCGACTCCGAACGATGTCGACGGTGCGATCCCGGCTCCGCTCGACCTCTGGCGCGACGACGTCGTGGTGACGCCTGCCGACGAGAAAGTCCGCCTCGCGCTCGACGTCGAGCGAGCGACAAAGGCGCGCGACACGCGGGTGCGTGGCGTTGAAGCGGCCGGCTACGGCGATGCCGCTTCCGAGACGGCGTTGGCGAACTCGCACGGCGTCGAGTCGTGCAATCGCCGCACGACGTGCTCGCTGTACTCGGTCGCGCTGGCTGACGACGGCACCGGCACGCAGACGGGCTACGGGCTCAGCGCGGGACGCGCGATCGCGGATCTCAACCAGGACGAAGTCGTGGGCGACGCGGTCGACCGCGCCTGTCGGCTCCTCGGCGCCACGCCGATCTCGGGCCGGCGCATCGCGGTTGTGCTGGACCCGCTCGTCACCCGATCAGTGTTGGGCGTGCTCTCGAGTGCATTCAACGGTGAATCGGTCTTGAAGGGCCGCTCGTTGTTTGCCGGGCGCGAGGGCGAGAAGGTCGCCGCGCCGGTGGTCGACATTGTCGACGACCCGACCGACGCGCGCGCGTTCGGCGCCGCGCGCTATGACAGCGAGGGTATCCCGACCCGCCGTAACCCCTTGATCGTCGACGGCGTGCTCCACGGTTTCCTGCACAACGTCTATACGGGCCGGCGGGCGGGGGTGCGCACGACTGGCAGTGCCGTGCGCGGCGGCTACGGGTCCGCGCCAGGGGTGGGGGTGCGCGCGCTCGTGCTGCGGCCCGGTGACCGCGCGCCCGAGACCGTGCTGGCGTCGGTGCCGGAGGCGTTCTACGTGCAGTCGGTGAGTGGCTTGCACTCCGGCACCAACCCCATCAGCGGCGACTTCTCCATCGGTGCGGAAGGATTGATGGTGCGCACCGGCGTGTTCGCCGAACCGGTGCGCGAGGTGACAATCGCGTCGACGCTCCAACGCATGCTGCTCGACATCGCCGAGGTCGCATCCGACCTCACGTATCTGCCCGGCGCCGCGACCGGCGCAACGGTGCTGATAAGCGAGATGACGCTCAGCGGCGCGTGACCACGCAGGGCTGACGCCGCTCAGCCGGTCGTGACGCCTCGCCGTTCGAGAATGGCGTCGAGTTCGGCGAGCGCGACCCACGGGTCTTCGCGGAAGTGCACGGTCTCCATTCCGGCGGCGCGCGCGGCGGCGACGTTGTCGACGTTGTCGTCGAGGAATACCGCGTCCTGCGGCACGATCTGCATACGGGTGCAGATCAACCGGTAGATCTCCGGATCGGGCTTGCGCATCCCGACGTGGCTCGAGTCCACTACCTCCTCGACGAGTTCCTCGATCGGGAACATGGCGCGCCACGCTTCGCCGAATTCCTTCACGTTGTTCGTGAGCAACCCGACCCGCAGTCCCTGAGCCTTCAGGTCGCGCATCCTGTGCACGACCATCCAGTGCACGCCCGGCGAATTGCGGCGCCAGAAGCGTCCATACGCCGCCATGTCGAGCGGCTTGCCGAGGAGGGCGGGCGCCTTCTCCACGATCCGCTTGAAATAGGTGTCGACGTCGATCTCACCCTTTTCGAGGAGATGCCAATCGGGGATGTCTTCGACTGCACCGCTCGCCTCGGCCGCGTCGGGATCGGCGCTGACCGCGTCGGCGACGGCTCGGCCCTCGACGCCGATGTAGTGCATCTCGCCAAACAGCAGTTGTAACAGGCTGCCTTTCGCGAACCCCTCGGCCTCCTCGAACGCGCCGATGCCGACGAACAGCGGGCTCGAGATGACGCCGCCGAAGTCGAAGATCACCGTGCTGATCACGGGGTCGACGCTAGACGACGTCGGCCGCCATCAGCCCGAGCACGGCTGCGGCGACGCCGAGCCGGTACCAGCCGAACAACCCGAGGCCATGACGCGAGAGGTATCCAACGAGCCAGCGCACCGCGATGACAGCGGACGCGAACGCGACCGCGAAGCCGATGAGCGGGTCCGCCACGCCAAACGTGTCGAACAGCTCGTTGCCGTTGCGCGCGATCTCGTAGCCGGTTGCCGCGGTGAGGGTCGCGAGCCCGAGCAAGAAGCTGAACTCGACCGCCGCGCCCATCGTGAAGCCGAGCGCGAGCGCGGCGATGATCGTCACCAGGCTGCGGCTGATCCCGGGCCACAACGCGAGCACCTGCGCGGTGCCGATCACGACCGCGGCGCGGCCATCCATCGACTCGAGCGCCCGCATGCCGGTACCGAGTCGCGGCGCGGCGAGGAGGATCGCGATGCCGCCGAGCGCCCACGCGCCGACGACTGGTCCTGGTCCGAACAGATGGTCCTTGAGGAAGTCATCGAGGGCCAGCCCGACCGCCGCGGCGGGCACGAACGCGACTCCGACCGCGACGAGCAGACGCAATCCGTCCGGATCGCGGCCGAGCAGTCCGGCGCTCATCGCCCGCATGCGCCGCCCGTACAGCACGACGACCGCGAGGATCGCGCCGGCCTGGATCGCGATCGCGAACGTGTCGGCCGCGTCTTCGGTGTCGTCGGTCTCGCCGATGTCGAGCAACTCTTCGGTGACCAGCAGGTGCCCGGTCGATGACACCGGCAGGTATTCGGTGACGCCCTCGACGACGCCGAGCACGGCGGCCTTCACGGGCGTGAGCTCGTCGGCGGCGGGGCCGCCGGGGGCGAGCGCGGCGGCGGCGATCAGGATCCCAGCGATCCGCAGCACGCGTCCTCCGGTGGCGCCAGCGCGAGCGTCAGCACGCCGTTCGCCAGTGCGAACGCGACTCCGTGCGCCTCTTCTTCGGTGACGAGGAGGGTAACGCCGGCTCGACCGTTGCCGGTGTACTCGTCGGTTCCGCCGTCGTCGACGGCAAGGACGCGCGCGGCACGCGCCACGACCGACGTCGCCGGGCCGCCCAGCGTCGGATCGACGGCGGCCAGCACGTCGACGACTGCGCCCACGGGTGGTCGCAGGCCGTCGATCGGCTCGATGCGAATCGCCCGTGTGCCAGGGGCGACGAGGCCCGTGAGCCCGGGCCGGTCGGCGGCCGCGAGATTGCCGCCGAGCACGACGGTTCCGGCCAGCAGTGGTACCAGCACTACCCGTCCCACGGCATCGTCGGCATCCGTGACCGCATCGGGCGGTATCGCCGACGCGTAACGAAACACGGTGCGCACCGCGTCGGCACCGACGACCGCACCGAGGACAAGGTCGTCCTCCGCCACGACGACCGGACTCGGCGCACCGAGTTCACGCGCCCGGCGGTGCAGCGCGGCGAGATCGGAACCCACCACAGTGGCGGTTGCTGCCGCCACCGCGAGCGCGGCGCAGCCCGCCAACAGCGCGCGCGGCGTCCCAAAAAGATGCACAAGACGGCGCATGGTCTTCCCCTTCGACGAAGCGAACACTCCGGGGGAAGCGGCCGGGAAGCAACCCGCAGGCTAATCCGCTGAGAGTTCAAAGGGGAAGAGATCGGGGAATGAATACCGTGCGCAGACGCGTTGTGAGGAGTACAACGGCGCCGCCTCGCTGGGCTCGGTGTCCGTGCGGCGTGCGCTGTGCACCCCTGGCCCGTCGGTCGATTGCCCGCCCGGACCGGCGGGCCGGGGACCGCTCCACCTTCACGCGTGAGGCAACGGCTCGGCCCGTTCGCACGCGCAGCTCGCGGCCGCGAGCGGCAGTCTCGGCAACAGCTCACGCAAGACGGCTTGGACACGGTCGACGTTCTCGCGCATCACCGCCAACACCTGCTCCATCGTCACCGCCTCGACGTCGGGGTCGTCTTCGAGCCCCGCGTCGTAGTCGGTCACCAGTGCGATCGACGTGTAGTGGATTCCGAGCTCGCGGGCGAGGTACGCCTCCGGGTACTGAGTCATTCCCACGACGTCCCACCCCTGCGCGCGGTACCAGCGCGACTCCGCCCGAGTCGAGAATCGGGGCCCGTTGATGACGACGATGGTCCCGTGCGCGTGTACCGCGGCGCCGCACTGATCCGCCGCCGCGATCGCCGCGGCGCGGCCGGGTTCGCAGTAGGGATCAGCGAACGAGACATGGTGCACGGTGGAGGCGTCGTAGAACGTGTCGACGCGACCGCGCGTGCGGTCGACGAGCTGGTCGAGCACGACGAAGTCACCCGGCTGGACTGCCGATTGCAGTGAACCGACCGCGCACGGGCCGACGATCGCGCGCACGCCGAGCATGCGCATCGCCCAGAGGTTCGCGCGCATCGGGATCGCGGCCGGCGCGTACTGGTGGTTGCGTCCATGACGCGGAATGAACGCGACGCGGCGATCGTCAACGTCACCGATGACAACAGGCGCGCTCGGTGCGCCGTACGGCGTTTCGAGCTCGATTTCGTTCGCGCCTTGCAGGAACTCGTAGAAGCCCGAACCGCCGAACACGCCGACGTCCGCCGACCCGTCTGCGCGTGTCATGCGCGTCAGGCGGTCTTGGCGTCCGAGCTCGAGCTCGATCCAGGCTCGCTCGATTTCGACTCGGACTTGGATTCCTTGGCCGAGGAATCAGACGATTCCGATGACGAGGACGACGAGGAGGACGCGGCCGACTTCTTTTTCCCCCGGCTGTCGGTCTTGTAGAAACCCGAACCCTTGAGCACGATGCCGGCCACCGCGAGCACCTTGATGAGCTTGCCGCCGCAGGCTTCGTGCTTCGTCAACGGCTCTTCGGCGAACGATTGGTACACCTCGACGTGCTGGCCGCATTTGCCGCAGCGGTACTCGTACGTCGGCATCGTGCACTCCTCGGGCGCCGCGGTTGTTAGCACTCGCAGCCTGCGAGTGCTAATGGTACCGCACCGGCGGACGGGCCTCATCAAGGCAGAATGCGAACGGATGGTCGTCGTCGTCGCCGCTCTCGTTCCGCTCGCGTGGCTGGTGGGCACGTTTCCGGCCGCGGTGCTCGTGGCGCGGACGAAGGGGCACGACATCTTGCGAGAAGGCAGCGGCAACCCCGGGGCGTCGAACGTCGCGCGACTCCTCGGCTGGCGTTACGGCGCCGCGGTGTTGGCGATGGATTTGGCCAAGGGCGCGCTCGCGGCGGGAACGGGACTGGCGGTGGAGGGGCGCGCGGGCGCGTACGTGCTCGGCACCGCCGCCGTTGTCGGTCACACGTTCCCACTGTGGCGCAAGGGCGGCAAGGGCGTCGCGGCCGCCGCCGGGATGCTCGTCGTCCTGTTTCCCGTCATCGTCGGCGCGCTCGCCGTCGTATGGCTCGTAGTCGCACGCGTGCTGAAGAAGGCCTCGCTGGCATCGCTCTTGGTGACCCTCGCGTTCCCGATCGCCGTTGCCGCCGGCGGCTACGACGTATGGGAGATCGCGGTGGTCGCCGCGCTCGCAGTACTCGTCGTCATCCGCCACACCGCGAACATCCGACGGCTGATACGACGCCAAGAGATCGACCTACGATCCAACGATGCCCAGCATTCGTAAGGCCGTGATCCCCGCCGCCGGGCTGGGAACGCGCTTCCTGCCGGCGACGAAGAGCTCGCCGAAGGAGATGCTGCCGGTCGTCGACAAGCCGGCGATCCAATACGTCGTCGAGGAAGCGGTGCAGGCCGGCCTCACCGACATCCTCTTCATCACTGGTCGCAACAAACGCGCCCTCGAAGACCACTTCGACCGGAACTTCGAGCTCGAGCACCTCCTCGAGGCCAGCGGGAAGCACGAACTGCTGAAGGAAGTGCAGTTTGCGTCCGATCTCGCCGACATCCACTACGCGCGCCAGCGCGACCCGCGCGGCCTCGGCCATGCGGTATCCGTGGCCCGCAACCACGTCGGCAACGAGCCCTTTGCCGTTCTCCTCGCCGACGATCTCATGGTCGACGACGCCGCGTTGCTGTCGCGAATGCTCGCCGTGTACGAACGCACCGGGCGGTCCGTGATCGCGTTCACCGAGGTCGAACCGAGCGAGATCTCGTCGTACGGCTGCGCGGAGCCGAAGGCAGCGCCCGATGTCGACGGGCTCTTCGAACTGTGTCGGATCGTCGAGAAGCCCCGGTGCGAGGAAGCACCGTCCAATCTCGCGGTGATCGGTCGCTACGTGTTCACACCCGAGATCTTCGACGCGCTCGACCGCATCGATCCGGGCGCGGGCGGGGAGCTGCAACTTACCGACGCGATTGCACTGTTGCTACAGGACCACGCGATCTTCGGCCAGATCTGCCGCACCGGTCGCTACGACGTCGGCCAGAAGCTCGACTTCCTCCGGGCCAATGTCGAGCTCGCGTTGGATCGCCCCGACCTCGGCCCGGAATTCGCCGAGTTCTTGCGCGTGTTGGTGAAGCGGCGCGGACTCGCATGATCTCTCTCGAGGAGGCGCGGACGCGGATTCTTGCGGCGGTGCAGCCGCTGCCCGCGCGCCCACATTCGCGCCCCGATGCTCGGGGCCTCGTGCTCGCCGAAACCATTCACGCAGGCGAGCCGGTTCCGCCGTTCGCGAACACCGCGATGGACGGATACGCAGTGCGCGCCGCGGACACCGAAGGTGCGCCCGTACGACTGCACGTGGTCGGTGAGCTGCCGGCCGGGCGCCCCCCAACGACACCGGTCGGGCCGGGTGAGGCGATTCGCATCATGACCGGCGCGCCGGTGCCCGACGGCGCCGACGCGATCGTCATGGTCGAACGGACGCAACCCGAGGGTGACAAGGTCCTGGTGCGCGAAGCCGCGCGGCGTGGCGACCACATTCGAGCGGCGGGCGGCGACGTCCAACCGGGCGCGGTGGTGTTCGAACCGGGGACGGTGTTGACCCCTGCGCACCTCGGTGTGCTCGCCAGCCTCGACGTTGCGAACGTGGTGTGCCATCCGCGCGCGCGGGTCGGAGTCGTGTCCACGGGTGACGAGCTCGTCGAGCACGGACCGCTGGCAGCCGGTCAGATCCGCGACTCGAACCGTCCGATGCTGCTCGCGGTGCTGGCCGAAGCCGGCTGCGAACCGGTCGACTACGGGATCGCACGCGACGACCGCCAGGAGATCGAAACACGGTTGACCAGCGCGCTCGGCGAGTGCGACGCGTTGCTGACGAGCGGCGCGGTGTCGGTCGGCGACTACGACTTCGTGAAGGTGGTGCTCGAGCGGCTCGCGTCGGCGCGTCCCGGCAGTACGTACGAGTGGTCGCAGGTGGCGATCAGGCCGGCCAAGCCGCTCGCGTTCGGAGTGATCGGCGGCAGACCCGTGTTCGGGTTGCCCGGGAATCCGGTCTCGGGGCGCGTCAGCTTCGAGCTGTTCGCGCGTCCCGCGCTCAACGCGTTGATGGGACACACCGACGCCGGCGGCACGGTCGTGCGGGCCACCGCGGCGGCGCCGATGCGGCGCAGCCCGGACGGCAAGCTCCACCTCGATCGGGTCCGCGTGCGGACCGAGGGCGGCCGGTTCGTGTGTGAGCGCGCCGGTGTCCAAGCGAGCAACGTGTTGTCGGGCATGGCGGCCGCCAACGGCCTCGCGCTGCTCCCGGACGGCGAGGGTGTGAGCGCCGGCGCCGAGGTCGAGGTCCTGCTCCTCGGGCGCTGAGCACGACGGGCCCGCACGCGGGAGCTGCGGGCCTTGCGACCCGCAGTTCCGCCCCACTCCCCACAGCACATAGCGTGCATCCGTGCCCGCGTCTTCACCAGAACCACTCGGCCTGTGCGAAAGAAGCGGGCGCCGGAGGGGGGACACCAGCGCCCGCGCTTTCGCAAGCGTGCCGCTCAGCATTGAGCAACCGATCGCCACATTGGCCGAGCGATCCGCTTACGGCCACATTGCGCGCGGAGAGTAGCGATTGCAAGTCAATGTGCGCGACTGTGCAGGAGGTCACTCCCGGGCCGAGTTCTTGCCTCCGACCACTTATAGTGGTATAACAGTCACGCTACGAGGGACCGCCGGGCGAGCGGATACCAGGCACCTGGGAGGGTGCCCACCACGTGGCGAACGCCAGAGGCGCAAGGGCTGGTGCGACTCGGGCGACCCGGAGAGGCGTTGATCCGTCGGCTGAAGTTGGTCGCTGCGCCGGCGAGGAGCCAGAGCGAACCCCGCTCCGGGCGCCACCTGGCTCTTCTCCTCTTCTCCTCGCGGCAATGTCGGTCGCCACGGCGCCTCCCGTAACCTGAGTCGGTGACGAACTGTCGTCCCGTTTCGGTGCCGCTGATAGATCCTTTTGCGCGGCGCGTCAAGGATCTCCGGATCTCGATCACCGATCGCTGCAACTTCCGTTGCACATACTGCATGCCGGCCGAGGGCATGGAGTGGTTGCCCCGCACCGAGTTGCTGACGTACGAGGAGATTGCCCGCATCGCGCGCGTGTGTGTCGAGCGCTTCGGGTTCGGGGCGATTCGGCTCACCGGCGGTGAACCTCTCGTCCGTGCGCACATCACGCGGCTGATTGCGCAGCTGGCGCCGCTCGACGTAGACATCGCGCTCACGACGAACGGCGTCAAGCTCCCCGAAGTCGCGCACGACCTCGCGGCTGCGGGGCTACGGCGCGTCAACGTGTCACTCGATTCGCTGCGACGGGAAACCTTTCTCGCGCTCACTCGCCGCGACGAACTCGATCGCGTGCTCGCAGGTATCGACGCGGCAGTCGATGCCGGGCTCTCGCCTGTGAAGGTGAATGCCGTCGTCATGCGCGGCGTCAACGACGACGAGGTCGTCGAACTGGCTCGCTTTGGCCGCAACAAGGGCGTGGGATTGCGCTTCATCGAGTTCATGCCGCTCGATGCCGACGGCGAATGGTCGCGCGAGAAGGTTGTTCCGGCGCAAGAGATCCTCGATCGCATCAACGAGGCGTTCCCGTTGGTGGACGCCGGCGGCGACGGCACCGAGCCGGCGGCACGCTACGAGTACGTCGACGGCGTCGGTGATGTCGGCGTGATCGCCAGCGTCACGGAGCCGTTCTGCGACAACTGTGATCGCGTGCGGCTCACCGCTGAGGGGAAGTTCCGCACCTGCTTGTTCGCGCTCGAGGAGTTCGACCTGCGCACCGAGTTGCGCGCGGGTGCGGGCCTCGACGCCGCGGATCTCGACGATCGCCTCGCGGCCGCGATCGTCGCGGCGGTCGGCACGAAGTGGGCGGGCCACCACATCGGCGCCGTCGACTTCGAGCGGCCGACGCGTTCGATGAGCCAAATAGGGGGCTAGGTGGCGACGCGTTCGTACGCGGCGGAGCGATTTGTGAGCTGCGCGAGTCGGACGACACCCGCCGTGACCAGCGGCGCGCCCGCCCGGCGACGCCTTCGTACCTCCATCTCACGGAGCGTAGGTGCTCGGGCACGCCTTGATCGGCCTCGGCAGAAACGCACGTAGACTTCCCGCCCATGGCTTCCGAGTTCACGCATTTGGACCCGTTGGGACGCGCCCGAATGGTCGACGTCACCGCCAAGGAGCCATCGCACCGTCGCGCCGTCGCCCGGTGCCGAGTGCACATGGAGCCCGAGACCGCCTCGAAGATCGCGTCCGGCGCGATCAGCAAAGGTGACGTGCTCGCGGTTGCGCGCGTCGCTGGAATTCAGGCCGCGAAGCAGACACCGAACCTCCTCCCGTTGTGCCATCCACTGTTGGTCGGCTCGGTGCTCGTGAACTTCCGTCTCGAGGACAACTACGTCGAAGTGGAAGCGAACGTCGACACGGTCGATCGCACGGGCGTGGAGATGGAAGCGCTGACCGCGTGTGCGGTCGCCGCACTCACGATCTACGACATGTGCAAATCGATCGATCGGACGATGACCATCGGTGACCTGGCCCTTTGGGAAAAGACCGGTGGCCGCTCGGGCACGTTCCGTCGAACACCCGCCGAAGCGGACCCGTTCGCGCTGTGAGTGAATGAACGGGCGACGCGTCAGCGTTTGCGGTGAACGTCCGGATCGTTACAACGTCGCTTGGCATGTGCACGCGCCGAGTTGGCACACTCTTGGTGCTCATTGATCCACCACCTTGCTGTCACGCGTTGTTAGCGTGACCGAAAGAGAAGGCGGTCGAGAGGTCTTGCCTTTGCTCGTTCTGCTCATACTCGCCCTGCTCTGGGCGGTTGTGTTGGTACCGCCGCTGTTGCGAGCGCGTACAGAACGCGCTGGTGACTCCATCGGCGAGTTCAACTATCGCCTCGGTGTGCTCGGCCGCACCAACGGCGCCCTCGTGCGCACACCGATGATGCGGCCCCGCGTCACTGCCGCAAAACGGCGGCGCGATGTCGCGCGGACGCTGGCGATCGCGTGTGCGTTGACGTTCCTGGTCGCGTATACGAGTGGCGCCGCAGTCATGTGGGCCACGCACGTGCTCGCCGACATGGTGCTGATCGGCTTCTTCGCGTTGTGGGCATGGGTGCGATCCCTGCAACAGGAGCAGCGCGACAAGGTTCGGTATCTCCCGCAGTCGCATGCGCCCGAACTCGCGCTGCGCCGCACTGCGTCGTCGTAAACGGTGGACCGCGCGACGGAAATCGCCGAGCTCGGCGCCCGTGCGCGCGACGCGTTCGAGGACAAGCATCGCGCGCGCGAAGTAACGATCGCCGCGTCTCGCAAAGCGATCCAATGTTGCGCTGCGTCGATCCGTGCGACCCACCGCGGCGAGTTCGACTCTGCGGAGAAACTCGCTCGCGAAGCGCGCGACCACCTGGGCGAAGCCGACGCCGCGCTCGTCGCGCAACCGGACGTGCGCCAAAACGGGCCGATGTACGATGCCAAGAAGGAGCTCGTTGAAGCGTGGCTCACGCTCGCGCTCGTGCGGGACGAACGGCTCCCAACACCCGCCGAACTCCAGGTCGACATCGCGCCCTACACGAACGGCCTCGCCGAGGCAGCCAGCGAACTGCGCCGCCAGCTCCTCGACCGCCTCCGCGCCGGCGAGCTGGCCGTCGCCGAGAAGCTGATGGGCGCGATGGACGAGGTGTATTCCGTGCTCGTCACCATCGACTACCCCGACGGTGTCACCGGCGGGCTCCGCCGCACGACCGACGCACTCCGCGCCGTATTGGAGCGCACTCGCGGCGACCTCACGACGGCGATGGTCGCGGCGCGGCTGCAGGGCGCAATCGAGTCGGCACAACGCAGCACCGGCGGCTAACTCCCGGCGCTTCGTGGTCACGGAATCGCGCACATACGCGCGAAATCGTGACCACGCCCTTTGGTACGCTGAGCGCTCTCCTTCGGGGGTGTAGCTCAGCTGGTAGAGCGCTACGTTCGCAACGATCGTCTCGTCGGTGCTCCGGCGCGATAAGCGCCCTTGTCGCAGCGGCTTTCTTGCAGCTATTCCGAGCGCAGCAGCTCGATCGTACAGGCCACGCCGGGTGCGTGAGCCAGATGGATGTCGGCGGTGAGAAGCGATGTCTCGAATGCTTCGGCGAGCGCGACGTATGCAGCGTCGTAGGGCGTGAGGTTGTCGCGCAGCTCCCAGCATCGGCCCAACAACGGTTGGTGGGAAGCTCGCTGCATGGGCAGGTCGAAGAGATCGTCCACGGCAAGCCGGGCCCGGCGCGTGTCGAGCGCTCCCACCGACAGCTGGCGGCGGAGTACCGAGAGAACCTCGAGATCGATCAGCTCGGGCGCGGCGATTTCCTCGTCGCGCAGGCGCGCCCGTGCCGCGTCACCGTCGGGGCCGTCATCGCCGAGCGCGGTTGCGAGGATGCTGGCGTCAACGACGAGCACGGTCGTGGCGAACGACTCGGGCTGCGGCTTTCAACGTCACCGAACCACCTGCCCGTCCACCGGAGCGGTCGAGCACCTCTCGCAAGGTGGGGCGGCACGCCTCGGCGATCAGCCGGCCGCGGAGGTACTCCTGCAGCGACTGATGAGCCTCGGCCGCGCGTCGCCGAAGTTCCGCGTGGACATCCGCGGGAACGTCCTTGATTTGCACACTCGGCATGGCGCCATTATGGCGCTAGTGGCGCCATAATGCAACTACGATGTCGGTGCTGGCGTTTGGTCACCCGTTGGTCACCCGTTGTGACGGAGCGGGGCCATGGTTTCTGCACGCGTCGAAGCCTCCGCGACATCAAGGGCTCGCGGTGATCGACGCGATGGTCGAGATCTACTCGCTTGCTCGTAACGATCGATAGCCCAACGGTGTCACGAGCCGCCTGGGGTGGACGACCGACGCGACGCGGGCGGTGTTGCGGTGTACCCGCGGCGACCTCACGACTCTGATGGTTGCGGCCCCGCTTGCAGTCTGCAATCGAGTCGGCCGCTACCGCGCGGCGGGCAACTGCGGTTGTGCTCGAGCTGGCGCTCGCGGCGGCGGGCCTCGATCTCGCGTTCACCGGCACGCTCGGCCATTGCCCGCTCTACCACAAGCTCGGCTTCACGCCGAAGTCGCTCCGGAGGTCGCGATGACGGACGCACCCAGGACAGAGCCGGGACAGCGCAAGCGTGGCGGCCACGACCAGCTGCTCGCGTTCTACGACTTCCCGGCCGAGCACTGGATCCATCTCAAGACGTCGAACCCGATCGAGTCGACGTTCGCGACCGTCCGGTTGCGCATCAAGGTCACCAAGGGGTCGGGCTCGCGTGCTGCGGGACTCGCGATGGCGTTCAAGCTCATCGACGCCGCGCAAGACCGCTGGCGCAAGGTCAACGGTCCCGAGCTCGTCGCGCTCGTGCGCGCCGGAGCCACGTTCAAGAAGGGAGTCCTCGTCGAGAATCAGGAAGCCGCCGCGTGATCAACGAAACCCGATCCACAACTCTTGACTATTTCTCCTCGCCACACGTACGGCAAGTACTGCGGAAGGCGCGCGTGGTACAGAGGTCACGCCCACGACGAGGTCCTGATCGAACGCCGTGACGCAGAGCGTCTCGCGAAGCTCGGCGCTGCTCACCTCGTGCGGTTCGAGGCGACGCGCGGTCGTGATCCGCGCCACTACCTGCGCATTGGGATCAACGACGGCGCCGCGCTCCGGTCGCCGGTGCCCGATGTTCCGGTGCGGGTGTGGTGGAAGATCGTGCGCGCGCTGCTCGATGGCGAGCTCGCAGGCGACTTGCTTTCCAAGGCAATGACTGCCGACGGCTTCAGCGCGCTTGCACCTGCCGACCTGTTGGAACGGTGCCGCCCATGTCACGAGTGCGGTGAGGTCGTGCTCGACCTCGGGCAGCATCAGCGACTCAGTTCCCGCTGCCGTTGGTCCGCCGCTGCGAACCGAGTCAACGAGCTGTGGGTCGGGGGCTACCGCGACCCTTGGACTGTGCGCGGCGGCGCGCCGCTCACGTGGTCGGAGTTGAGGGCATCGAGTTGGCGCAAGCGTCTGACAGTTGTTGAGTTCCGGCGCTTCAATGCGGCGCTCGTCACACGTGAGCGCCGGGACTGCGTGGCTGAGGACCGGAACGCAGCCGAAGAACCCCGTATGCCAGCCGCGTGAAGGTCTCACGGTCGCGCTGGACAGCTGGAACGCGCGGCCGGAGGACCACTCGGTTCAGCCAGTTCGCATTGGCACGTCGTCGTCGGATGCATCGCTATGCCGATCTTCAGCGGTGGTGCCGAGCCGCAGGATTGTGCGACAGGCGGTCACGGCGGCGATGACCGCGAGCATGATGATGAGCACCTTCAGCCAGTAGCGATCGAGCCAGCCGGCGGCGTCGTACGAAAGGTTCTCGACGAATCGGGCGGGACCGGCGGCGGGCCGCTCGCCGGGATCACTGCCGAGTGTGATGCTCCAGTAATAGATGAGGTAGCCACCCGCGGCCGCGAGCAGTGCGCCGGCGATTCGCTCGACTCGTCGGGATACCGCGCGCAGGATCTGTACGACGGATTGTTTGGCGAGCGCGACCGAGAGCGTGAGCGCAATCACGACTGAAGCCATGCCGAGTCCGTATGCGACGAACGCAGCGGCACCAGAGGCGAAGTTGGCCTGGGTGGTGGTGCCGCGACGACGGTGAGGAACACCGGCAGCGTGCATGACAGCGACACGGTGGCGTATGAGATGCCGAACAGCATCCATCTGCGTACGCTGCGATCGTTACGTGCGACTCCGCTATCGATGTGTGGGAGCCGAACCTTCAGCGGCCGGCCGAGCATGACGGCGCCGCCGAGCACGATCAACAGCGCGCCGATCCCGATCGCCGCCCACGGGACGTAGTCGATGAAGAAGCGGATCCCGGCGCTCACCAGCGTTCCGGCGACGGCAAACACCACCAGGAAGCCGGCCGCCATGGTCGTGCTGACCGCGATGGCGCGGCCGATGGGACGTTCGGGCGTGGTCGCGTTGTCGACGCCGAGTAGATACGAGAGGTACGCGGGCAGCATGACGAACCCGCAGGGGTTGACTGTCGCCAGCATGCCGGCGGAGAAGGCGTACGCGATGGGGACGTCGATCATCGCAGCAGCTTCTCCGTGATGGTCGCTTCGAGTTGCTCCGCGCTCAGGTCACCGCTGTGCAACTCGACGACGCGTCCGTCGGCGTCGAGGAAGACGGTGGTCGGCATGGCCAACGCACCAAAGGACTGGAACAGGGTGCCGTTTGGATCCCGCGCGATGTCGTAGGTGATGCCGGTATCGGCGATCAGGTTGCGGGCTGCCGCGTCACTGTCCTGCAAGTTGATACCGAGGAACTGGACCTCGTCCTTGTGGTCCTGGTGGATCGCCTCGAAGCGAGGCAGCTCGGCGAGGCAAGCCGTACACCACGACGCGAAGAAGTTGGCGACCACAGGCTTTCCCCGATAGTCGGCAAGGGACGCCCTGCCACCGTCGAGCAGCTCGAACTCATCGGTCGTCGCATCGCTTGCGCTCCCGGGCGCGTCCGCGGGTGTGGAGTCATCCGTGCCGCTGATGGCCAGCGCGATGGCGACGCTGAACACGACGATGCCGATCGCGCTGAAGAGCGCGAACCAACGAACAGATGAGCGAGGTGGGCGTCGTGGTCGCATGGTCTACATCAGGTTCTCCTGTTGTATAGTAGGGGTATGGCTGCGACGCTGCAAGCTCCGGCGCTCGACACGGCGACTGCGCGGTTCTTCCGTGTGCTGGGCGATTCGACCCGTCTGGCGATCCTGGAGCTGCTCGTCGAGGGGCCGCGCACAGTTTCGGAACTGGTCGAGGCGCTGGAGTGCCCGCAGAGCCGGGTGTCGAACCACTTGGCCTGCCTGCGCTGGTGCGAGTTCGTTGATGCAGAGCGACAGGGCCGGCAGGTGACGTACCGCATCCGCGAGCAGCGAGTGCGCATGCTGATCAACGCTGCTCGGTCGATGGCAGCCGAACACTGCGAACACTTGGCGTCGTGCCGACGCATTGGCCCGGACTGGATCTAGAGGAGCGAAGCAGATGGCGTGCGACTTCGATGTGGCGATCATCGGTTCGGGCGGCGCGGCGTTCGCTGCCGCCATCGAAGCGCGCCGGCTCGGCGTGCGTGTCGTGATGGTTGAACGAGCGACCGTCGGCGGGACGTGCGTCAACGTCGGCTGCGTGCCCTCGAAGACCCTTCTCGCGGCGGCCAAGGCGCGCCATACCGCCGCCGCGCACCCGTTCGCCGGTCTCACAACGACTGTCGACGGCGTCGACCTCGCGGCGTTGATCGGCCAGAAGAACGACCTCATCACTGACATGCGGCAGCACAAGTATCTCGATGTTGCCGACAGCTACGGCTTCGAGATCGTCACCGGCGAAGCACACTTCGAGGACACCGCGTCGCTCGTCGTCGACAACCGTACGTTGCGTGCGGGTGCGTACATCGTGGCGACGGGTGCCGAGCCGGCGGTCCCGCGGCTTCCGGGTCTCGAAGACAGCGGTTATCTCACCTCGACGACGGCCATGGAGCAGACGACCGTGCCGAGCCGCCTGGTAACCGTCGGTGGCGGTTTCGTTGGGCTCGAGCAGAGCCAACTGTGGGCACGGCTCGGCGCCTCGGTCACGATCGTCGGGCGGCTTGCGCCGCGAGCCGAACCCGAGCTCGCCAGTCGGCTGCGCCGCATCTTCCGCGACGAGGGCATCGAGGTCGTCGACGGCCACGCGGCATCGGTCGAATCGCGCGGAGACATCAAGGTCGTGCACACGGATCGGGGCTCGTCCGTCGAGGCCGACGCCATCCTGGTGGCGACTGGCCGCCGGGCGCGCATTGACGCGCTGCATCTGGCGGCCGCCGGCGTCGAGCTCGATGGTCACGGCTTCGTCAAGGTTGACGACAGCTTGCGTACTACCAACCCGCAGGTCTTTGCCGCCGGAGATGTCGCCGGTGGGCCGCAGTTCGTCTATGTCGCCGCTGCGCAAGGACACCTTGCGGCGCGGAACGCGCTCCGGACGCAGCACGAGACCCTCGACTACCGCGGGCTGCCCGATGTCGTGTTCACCGACCCGCAGCTCGCCAAGGCCGGTATGACCGAGGCCGAAGCCCTCGCTGTCGGCTACCAATGCGACTGCCGCGTGCTCGGCCTCGAGGACGTTCCGCGCGGACTCGTCAATCACGACACCCGAGGCGCGATCAAGCTTGTTGCCGACCGAGACACCGGCAAGGTGCTCGGGGTGCACGCGCTCGCCGAGGGTGCCGGTGACCTCATTCTCGCGGGCGTGTACGCGATCAAGTTCGGCCTGACCGTCAACGACCTCGCAGCCACCTGGGCGCCGTACCTCACCATGAGCGAAGCGTTGAAGCTCGTCGCCCAGTCCTTCACGACGCCGGTCAATCAACTGTCCTGCTGTGCAGCGTGACGACATGAGCGGTCGTGGTGCAGACCACAACAGCGGTCCAGCGCTCGGGCTAGCCGTCGTTGCCGCCGTCGCGTGCTGCCTCGGTCCGATAATCGTGGCCAGTGGCGCGATCGCCGCAATCGGCGGGATCGTTTCGAACCCATTCGTGATCGCAGCCGGCGTCTCGTTTACCGCCATCAGTCTCGCGATCGGCCTCGCGCGGCATCGCTCGACAAAGCCGTGCCGAGCTACCGACACGTCTCGGCCGCAGAGGAGCGCGTGACGACGCGCGCTTACTGAGTTCTGACTTGAGGAGGACGACTCACCATGCCCCGGATCGCTGATGAGTTCACCCCGACGACTCCCCCGCACCGCGCGCAACGGGTCCGGCCAATGACAATTGGCGAGTTGTCGCGCCGTACCGGCGTGCCGATCAAGACTCTGCGGCAATACGCAGACATTGGCCTCGTCTACACCGTCGGTCGCAGCGCCACGAACTACCGCTTGTTCGACGCCGACGCGTTGTGGTGCGTCGAGATGATTGGCCAACTGCGCGCGCTCGGCTTGACCGTCGCTGAGATCCGCACACTGACCAACGCCTACCTCGCTCGCACGGGAGCGCCGATCGGTCCCCGCCTGGCACAACTGCTCGACGCGTCACGACGACGGCTCACCGCGCGCATCGGCGAACTGCACGAGACCCTGCGTCGCGTGGACGAGTTCGAGGCGACGCACCGGGCGGGCCTGGCCGGCGAGGGCGGCGTGTGCTGGGTCGGTGATCCCCGATGCGCATGAGCGCTTGACTCTCACCCCGGGGGCAGACCGTACCGTTGCGACGGACCACCACACAGGAGGTACGACGTGACCAGTACGCGATTCGAAGCCGCGCTCGCGGACCTCGTTCGACCGGGCGGCGGACTCGACCTCGGGCACGACCAGGCCCGCCTGACCGTGCGGATGCTCCAGCTACTCGCACACGGCCGTCCGGTCGCCCTCGACGACGCGCTGGACGCGACCGTCGACCTCGGCGTTGACCGGCCGCGCGCCGAAGTGCTGCTCGACGCCTGGGCCGAACGCAACGACGACGGTGACATCGTCGGATTGGGCCTGACCTACAACCCGACCGCACACGAGATGACCGGCGACGGCAACCGGGGATGGGCGTGGTGCGCGATGGACACCCTGATCTTCGCCATCATCCTCGACACTCCGGTGACGATCGCCTCGACCGTCCCCAGCACGCGTCAGATGGTGCGGCTACACGCGACCCCGTCTGGGATCGTCGACGCCGACCCGGCCGACACGGTCATCACGCACCCAGTGCGGACCAGCGACCAGGTCGACCTCACCTCCACCGCCGCGATCTGGGCGAGCTTCTGCCACCACAGCTTCTATTTTCCCACCCGCGCCCACGCCGAAGAGTGGGCAGCCGGGCGCGACGACATCGAGATTCTCTCCCTTGACGAGGGATTCGAAGTCGCCGTCGCCGAGGCTGGGGCACTGATGCGGTACGAACCGGACGGGGCTCGATGACCGGCGCCCAGATCCCTCACACAACCGTGATGTCGGCGAACAGTGTCGAGCAACGACCGGGGGGTCACGTGATGACGTCGTCGCGCGGCGAGGGAGCGTTCGCTCGTTCGCGGAGCATCGGCGGATTCGGTACGGCGAGCCGCCTCGTGATCGGTGCCGGCTTCCTCATCGCTGCAGCCGCGATTGGTGTGCGGTGGATCGACGTGGTCATCGGACTCGTCGCAGCGAACCTCGCGGTGCTCGGCAGCCTCAGGTTGCGCGGTCCCGCCGCACCGCCCTTGCGCGCCACCGGACCGACCGGGCACTGCCTCAACTGCGTCTCGATCGTCGCCTTCGTCATCTTGCTGCCCGTCGGTGCCTTCCTCTTCTACGGCTCGTCGATGGTGATCGCGGCGATCACGGGCCGCACCGGCTGCGAGGTATCGGTCGTGTCGAATCTGCTGCGCGGCCGGGACGATCACATTGGCTGCCCGCTGTTCACACCGATCGACGAGCTCGATGACCAGCGGCGCGACGGACGGTGAACGATTACCCGTCGTCGTATCGACCGGACAACCCCACACGCGTCGCGAAAGGAGGACCCATGACCGAGCAAACCCGTGTGGCTGAGCTCGAGGCATTTGATCAGGGTTGGCTGGAAGTACTGCGGCCGACGCCGTTCGTGCGGCTCGTCTATGGACTGGCCGGACTGACCAGACTCGGCGAGCGCCCCGCTCCGCTCGACCGCCTCGCCGCCGTTCTCGGCCGGTCGGTGAACGAGACGACCGCGCTCGTTCGGGAGAACACCACCGCGCGCATCGAGGGCGGGCTGATCCACTGGGACGAGCCTTTCCCGGGAGACTGGATCCGCCGGATGCTGTACGTCGGTGACCGCGAGATCCCGATGAGAAGTGGGTGCGCACCCGACCTGCCGCTCTACGCGGCCGTGCTCGACGTGCCCTTCCGCGTCGAGGACACCTGCGCTGCTACCGGGGTACCGATTCGAGTCGACTTCGTCCCCGACAGCTACGAGCGGGTGGAACCGCCGGAGACCGTGACCGTGCTGCTCCCCGTCGGACACATCCAACAGGCCGCCGGCGGGACCTGCGAACGCATCAACGCCAACGTCTGCACCTACCAGCCGTTCTTCGCCTCCTCTCACGCGGCCACGGGCTGGCTCCGCGACCATCCTGGGGGACGCGTCTTCACGATCGCGGAGATGTTCGAGCGGTCCTGGTACAAGTACTTCCGCGACAACCTGCAGCCGCTCATCCACGCTCCGAGCCTCGACAACCGGAACGAGCATGGGCATGCCGCGAATCATTGACCGCACCGAGGTCGAGCGGCTCGTCGCCGACGAGGCGGCGCAGTTGGTCGAGGTGCTGCCCCGCGACGAGTTCACCGAGGAGCATCTGTCCGACGCGATCAACCTGCCCCTGAAGCAACTCGACCCCGGCGCGGTCGGCGTGCTGGATGGTGGCCGGCCGGTCATCGTCTATTGCTGGGACGCGTTGTGAGACATGAGCCCGCGAGCCGCGTGGCGGCTCGAACGCCTCGGCTTCGATCGGGTCTATGACTACGCGGCCGGCAAGGTCGACTGGATGGCGGCCGGGTTCCCTACAGTACGAGCCGACCCAGCTGAACCGCGCGCCATCGAGGCGGCGGATCGCAATCCACCGACGTGCGGCCCCAACGACCGGGTGCTCGATCTCCCCGCGACGGGCGGCCGCGACCTGATCGTGGTGAACGAACAGCGCATCGTGTTGGGTCGCGTGCGCGCGACGCGGCAGCACGAGGACGCGACCGCCGAAACGATCATGGAATCGGGACCGACGACGGTACGAGCCCATGAGCCACTCAGGCCACTGCTGGAACGGATGGCGAAACGCAACGTCACCGAGATGATCGTCTCGACACCAGAAGGCGCGTTGCTCGGCGTCGTCTATCGAGAGGATCGGTGAGCGATGAACGACGACAGTTGTGACGTCTTCGGCGGTGATACCGCCGATGCGACCCGCCGCTTCGTCGTGGCCGGGTTCGTGGCGTTGTGGCGCCAGGAGACGGCGGCGCTCGGTGCGCTCGTCTCTCTCGGAGATCCGGATGCGCGCCAGACGGTCGAGGGACTGGCGCGACAGGGCAAGCTCGAGCTCGACGCCGCCGACCGGGTGGTCGGCATTCACGGGCTGACGATCCGACCGACGCGGCATCGCATCGTGCACGCCGGCCGCAGCTACTACACGTGGTGTGCGCTCGACGCCGTCGGGGTCCCGGCCGCCCTCGGCATCGACGCCGTGGCGATCACCGACTGTCCCAGCTGTCGCGCCGAACTTCATGTCGCACTCGACGGTGGCGTTCCCCGCCCGCAACCATCGCTGGTGCTGTGGCTACCGGCCGGTCCCTGCGAGCACCTGATGAACGACTTCTGTGCGCTTGCCAATCTGTTCTGCTCGCGCCAACATCTCGCCGCGTGGCATCGCACGACTGGCGCGCCGTCGGGCCGAGAGCTCTCCCTCGCCGCCGTAGCTGAGATCGGCCGGAGCTCGTGGGCAGACGTCGCCCAGACGCGACACCGAGGCCCATGAACCCCGATGTAGCTGTCGGGCGACACGTGACGCGACGGCGATCGTCCCCGACTACGACCTCCGCCCGGACGACATGCGCGGCCGTTCGCCAATGCGTCAGCGGCCCTGCCCGCGTCAATGGGCCGCGGCGTGACGTTCTGGCGCGTGAACGAGCTGGCGGGTGGGGGCGCATCGCGGGTATCGGAGCGGCGGCGAGGCCGCGCCGGTGTGCGATCCTTGGCACTATGAACAGAGTGCCGGAGTGCCCGCGGTGCGGTGAGCGACGCTGGAAGTGCAGCTGGATGCCCTGGGTGAGACGGCTGCGGTGCCGAACCTGCGGTGCGAAGGTGAAGAATCCTTGGTTGGGCGGCGGGTCCGTGCTCAGTCGCTGAGCGGCGAACCGAATCGGATCAGGTTGCCGTCCTGATCGGTGTGCGAACCTTCGCGTTTGCCGTAGTCCGTGTCGATGAGCTCAGTGACCGCTACTCCGGCCGCGCGCCACGCAGCGGCGAGAACATCCGCGTTGTCGACGTGTAGGTAGACGACGCCGTGGGCCGCGAACCGATCGCTGTGAGTCAGATGGATCGTCACGTCGTCCCGCAGCGCAAAGGCGTATGTGTCGTCGTGCTTCTCGGTCTCGAACCCGAGCCGTTCGTAGTGGGCGAGTGCGCGCGGTACGTCCGCGACGCTGAAGATCGGATCTACCGCCCGGACGACAACATGGGTTCCTTCTGCGATCGCCTCGTCGCGCTTTGTATTGAGCCAGTCAAGACATTGGAAGCAGATCGCGATCTCGGGGTGACACCCGAGGCTTAGCGTGTTGGCGACCGATTGTCCGCAGCAGGAGCAGCTGGCGTCTGTCATGTCGTCAGTGCACCACCGATACGCGCATCGATCAAGACTCGGCCGTTGCTGCCGGTCGCGCGCATGTCGATGCCGCCTCGCCACGCCGACGGTGCGCAGAACGACGAACGCTCATCCCATGATCAGGGACGCGCTGTGCTTGAGAGCGCGTGGCGTCGCGGGTCAGCCCGGCTTGCGCTTCGGACCGGCGGAAACCCGGACGGTGGTCCCTCCGTCTCCGATGTCCCCGTTGAGTCCCGCATGGTCGACTGCGGCGCGCATGTAGTCCTCGATCCATCGTTCCTCGAGATCGCCGACGGTGTGGAAACTCACGTGACCTGTTGCGGGAGCAGAAACGGATGCAGGCGTTCACGGGTGAGCCCTGATGCCGGATCGGGTCGTCGCCCACGAGGACAACAAAGTCCGAGTGTGGTGACGAGCCAACAAGGATCGGTTACTACAGCGTCACGACGTCGACCGCTGCCTCAGGTGGGTGCGATCGGGGCCAGGCGCGTGCGTAGGCCGAGTGCCGCGGCGGCGAGGAGCAACAGCCCGCCAATCAGGTAAACCCATCGCACGCCGACGAGTTCGACGAGGAGGCCGCCGACGCCGAGCGATACGAGGCGAGATCCGTTCCACAACACGTCGTAGAGCGCGAACGTGCGGCCGCGCAGCTCGGGACCGATGGTGGTCTGGAGGGTGGATTGGTAGGCAACCATGCCCGTCGATGTCGACATGCCGTACGCGACGAGCGCGCCGCCGGCGACGACGGCGTCGGTCGATGATGCGAGGACGAGATCGACGCCACCGCGCACGGCATAGGGCCCGAACAGCCAGCGACGGTCGGCTGCTCGGATCCGACTGCGCAGCAGCGTCGGCCCCGAGGCCGCACCGGCACCGATGGCCGCGAGCAGCACACCGAACCCGGCGGGCCCGACGCCCAGTCGCTGTTCGGCGAGTACGACAAGCAGGCCACCGGTGGCGCCGGCCGAGAGCGAGGCGAGGATCTGCACGATGGCAAGGCGGCGCAGCAGCGGATGCCGACGCACAGCCTGTGCGCCGGCGGCGACGCCGGCCCACCCCCGAACGACCATCGCGGCCGGCGTTCGCCCGGCGTGCAGACCCCACAGCAACAACGCCGACACCAGGAACGAGGCGGCATTGACCGCGAACGCGAGCGTCACACCGAACGCACCGATGAGAGCCCCCGCCGTCGGCGCCATGACGATCTGGGCGACGACGGCCACGGTCCAGAGGGCACTGTTCGCGGTGACAAGATCCTTGTCGTCGACGACGTCCGGCAACAACGACGACGCGGCCGGGTTGAACGCGACGGAACCGATCGACAATCCGAGTGCAACTCCGTACACGACTGGCAGGGAGCTGTGCGAGACCGCGAGGGTTCCGGCGAGCGCGAGCCGCACGAGATCGGCCGCCACCATGACGGTCCGGCGCGGGACACGGTCGGCGAGTATTCCGGCGACTGGCCCGAACAACAACACCGCGAGCACTTCGAATGCGACGACGCCGGCGACACCGAGACCCGAACCGGTGAGATCGAACACCAACACGACGAGCGCGACCGTGTTGAATGCATCACCGGCGCGGGAAACGGCATGGGCGGAAAGCAGTCTCGTTAGTTCTCGGTTGCCGCGCAGCAGGGCAATCACGAATCCCATCGTGCGTCAGGTCTGGGATCGAAGTCCGAACCGGGCTCAGGTCGGCTCATTGGATGCGTCCGTCCAGGTCTCGGCCGGTTCGGGAGGGAGCGTCGACTCTGCCGCTACGCAGCCGTTGTTCGCGATCTCGGCTGTCGGACTCGTTCTGGGTGGTGCTGCGGGCAATCTGGCGGACCGCATGTTCCGCGGATCGGGGCGCGCTTCGCGGCGCGATCGTCGACTGGTTGCGGGTCCATCCGTATCCGTTCGCGTGCGGCTGGCGGGCGTCGTTGCGATGGCGAACGGCTCGTTCCGGGGAAACGCACACGCGCGGGTCCGCGGACGACTCGGGAAAGTCAGGTCGAGAGCTTGCGTGTCATGGTGCGGAGGGCGACGCGGATGCGCCGGGTCAGTGCGGACCGCTGTCGGCAGGGCCCGCATCGGTTGAGGTGTTCGGTGATCCGTTCGGTGCCGCGTGGGTCGAGTTCACCGTCGAGGTAGGCGTCGAGCGCCCGGTCGGGGTGCCGGAACCATCGCATCGGCGGGCGGAACCCGGTTCGGCCCGGCGCGCCTTCCGCGAGACTCGGGGAATCCCCGGCGGCGTCGCCGGGTTCCGGAGCCGTGGAGGAGACACGCGTGCCCGTCCCCCAGGATGCTGCCGCGGCGTTCTCGCAGTATGTGTTACCCGAGGTCGACGTGCTCTACAGGGTTGCCCGCTCGATCACCCGTCACGACGCGGATGCGGAGGATCTCGTGCAGGACACGATGCTGCGGGCGTTCCGTTCTGTCGAGCGCTTCGACGGCCGCCATCCCCGCGCGTGGCTCTTGACGATCATGCGCAACGCGCAGGTCAATCGGGTGCGCCGCCGCCGTCCCGGGTTGCTCGACCGGCCGGACGAGGTCTTCGACCGCAGCGCTGCGATGGCCGATCCCGCGCCGGGTCCCGAAGAGCAGGTGATGGACCGGCGCTTCGAGGCCGTCGTCGAGGACGCGTATGCGGCGCTGCCGGAGAAGTTCCGCGCGGTTGTCGACCTCGTCGATATCGCAGGCGTGTCGTACGAGGAAGCAGCCGCGGTTCTCGAGATCCTGGAAGGAACTGTGATGAGCCGTTTGCATCGCGGGCGCAAGCGCATGCGTGACGCGCTGAAAGCTGCTGGAGTACGAGGAGGTGCGCGACCGTGAAGATCTTCGGACGGCTGATAGGAACCCGCACGCAGTTGTCGTGCCACCAGGTCGGCAAGCTGTTGCAGACCTACCTCGACGACGAGCTGAATGCCGACGCGGCGCGCAAGGTCTCCGCGCACCTCGAAGATTGCCGGCGCTGCGGCCTCGAAGCCGATACCTACGAAGCCCTGAAGGCGTCGCTGGGGCGCCGGTCCGGCCTCGCCGACGGGCCGGTCGCCCGGCTGCGCGAGTTCGGTGAGCGTCTGGCGCGCGGTGAGCTCGATCCCGGTCCGTTGCCGACGCAGTGACCACGGCTGTGCCGCGCGTCGACACGCGCGATCCGGTCGACGTCGTCGTGATCGGCGGGGGTGCGGGTGGGCTCACCGCGGCAACGCACGCGGCGCGGCGCGGCGCGTCGGTCGTGCTCGTCACCGACGGGCCGCTCGGCGGCGACTGCACCCACACCGGCTGTGTCCCGTCGAAGACGTTGCTCGCCGCGGCCGCGGCCGGCCGCCGTTTCGACGACGCGATGCCGGCGGTCCGCGCCGCGGTCGACCGCATCGCCGCAGCCGAAGACGAGGCCGCGCTGGCACGCGTCGGTGTCCGGGTGGAACGCGGGCGGGCGGAGCTGATCGCGCCCGGACGCGACCGGGTCGACGGCCGGGAGCGACGCGCCGGGCACGTGATCGTCGCGACCGGTGCCACCGCGGCGCGGCCGCCCGTGCCGGGACTCGACACCGCCGGGGTGCTGACGAACGAGACCGTCTTCTCAGTCGCGCAACGGCCCGATCGCTTCGTGGTGATCGGCGGCGGCGCGATCGGCTGCGAACTCGCCCAGGCCTTCGTGCGGCTGGGCAGCACGGTGACGCTGGTCGAGGCGGCGGATCGGCTGCTTCCCGCCGAAGACGCCGATGCGGCCGCAGTCGTCGCGGGTGCGCTGCGCGCCGACGGCGTGGATGTACGGACCGCGACGCGCATCGAACGCGTCACCCGTGGCGCCGACGGCCGCACGTGTCTTGTCCTCATTGGTGGGCACCCGGTCGCGGCGGACCGGGTGCTCGTCGCGACGGGCCGTCGGCCGGTCACCGACGGTCTCGGTGTTGAACGACTCGGCATCGCGCTCGACGGCGTGGGTCGGATTGTGGTCGACGACACGTGCGCGACCAACGTGAAAGGGGTGTGGGCAGTCGGCGACGTCACGGTGTTCGGCGGGTTCACGCACGTCGCGGGACACATGGGTTACGTGGCCGCGACCAACGTCACGCGCCGGAACCGATTGGGGCCGGCCGCGAAGATCGACCGGCGCGTCGTGCCGCGCGTCACGTTCACCGATCCCGAGGTCGCGCACGTCGGTCTCACGGAGGCCGAAGCCGCGGCCGCGGGCGGCCGGGTGGCCGAGGTGCGTCTCGATCGAGTCGACCGGGCGATCACCGACGGGCGCACGACCGGATTCGTGAAGCTCGTCGCCGGGCCCCGTCCCGTGTTGCGTTCGCTCGGTGGTGGTCGCGTGCTCGGCGCGACCATCGTGGCGCCGCGCGCCGGTGAGCTCGTCGCCGAAGTCGCGCTGGCCATGCGAACCGGAATGTTCACGGGCCGGCTCGCGCAGACGATCCACGCCTACCCGACATGGTCGATGGCGATCCAGCAGGCGGCGTCGGGGTTCTTCTTTGCTCTCGACGGCGTCGAGACGCGTCCGGCTCGCCCGTGAGGGGAATCGTCACGATCGCGAGCGGGTTTCGTCCCCGTGCGCGTGCCTCGCGTTCTCGTGCTCGGAGTCGTCGTGCTGGCCGGATGCTCGGGCGCGGCCGACGACGACAAGCGCGACGCGACTGCGGGCGCGCCGGTGACCGTTGCGCAAGCCGCGGCCGATCCGCGCGAGGACGGTCCCTCCGCGCTCGACGACCCGCAGGCCGACGGGCTCCCCACCCCGCTCGTCGACACCGACGCCATCATCTCGGGCGGACCGCCGCCCGACGGGATCCCGTCGATCGACGAACCCCGGTTCATAGGGACAAGTGAGGCCGACTTTCTCGATGACGGCGAACCGGTGCTCGCGCTCGAGATCGACGGTGATGCCCGCGCCTATCCGATCCAGGTGATGATCTGGCACGAGATCGTCAACGACACCGTTGGCGGCGTACCGGTCGCGGTGACGTACTGCCCGTTGTGCAACACCGCGGTCGCCGTCGACCGCCGGCGGCGATTCTTCGCGAGCTAGAAAACCGCTGCTCCGAAAGGGACCTCAAACGAAGCCCGAGGTGGAGATGGAACGCGACACGATCGTCGAGTGACATGTGGTCGTCACACCGGCAAGGACGGCGGCCGCGCTGCGATTGCCCAGCTCTGCAGCCTGGGCCGATCCAAGGAACCGAATGTGCAGAACTGCTTGACCCAATCGTGACCCAGCGGGCGGTCAACGATGGGCTCGGGCGCGCGGCATCGGTCACGAACGGCCGCTTTCGGCCCTGGGCCCGACCGCAGCAAAACTCGGCCTTGACCTGCGATTTCTCAGGCAGCGACTATCGTCGGAGATCCTTCGGGGGTGTAGCTCAGTCCGGTAGAGCGCTACGTTCGCAACGTAGAAGTCGGCGGTTCGAGTCCGCTCACCTCCACGCTCGAATCCGCAGGTCACCCGCCATGCCGGTCTCACTCGAGAGGCTGGCACTTTCGTTTCGTGCCACACACGTGCCACAACGGAGACATCGGTGCGTGCGCTGTCGTGCGCCAGCACGATGGGACCACCCCAGCGCCAGTGTGATGGGACCACTTCTCGGGGTGTCAACGTCGGCGGCGAGATGATCGCGGCTTGGCGGGTTGGGCGTCAAGGCTGTCGTTGGTGTCG
>JBQTGT010000090.1:0-7933 GCA_052390615.1 Actinomycetota bacterium | reverse complement strand
ACGTTGACGGCGCTCTCCCGCTTGTCCATGAGGGGGGCGCCCTCTTTCACAGGGTGTCCACCTACGACCCGCTGGAGCACGACCTCGCGGTGGTGGGGCGTGAGCACGGCGAGCAGCGCCTCGACGTCGGCGCCGTCGTCGAGGTCCGGGAACGACGTCACGACGCCGGGCATGGTGGCCGGGTCGTGGGGGTCGTCGTGCCGGCGCCCGCGGGCGCGCCGCTCGTCGATCAGGCGCCGGTGGGCAATCGTGAACACCCAGGAACGGAACGCGGCTTCGTCCCCGGTGAAGCGCCCGAGGTTCCGCGCCACCGCGACGAACGTCTCGGCGACGACGTCGTCGGGTTCGCGCGCGCCCTTGCCGCGCACGTAGCCGACGACGACGGGTGCGAGGTCGCGGTAGATGTCGGCGAACGCGCGGTCGTCGCCGGTGAGGGCCGCACTGAGCACATCGGCGAACCGGGCTCCGAGCGGCACGCGGGCGAGCGTATGTGACAGCCGTCACCGTTCACGCGGACCCATAACTCTCGGGTACGCGCCGGCGATGACCCCCACACGTGGGCGGGCACCCACCCGAAGGGCAGATGGACATGCGCAAGGTCACGCTCAAGAAGATGGTGGTCATCACCGGCCTCGTCGCCGGCACGTTCACGATTGCCGCCCCCGCCGAGGCGGCGACGCGTACGCGGGTCGTGCGCAAGGCGCCCTCGACGAACCCGGTTTCGATCGCGCCGCTGCCGAGCCCCTACCCGGACCCCGACAAGATGGTCCGCCCTGGGTTCGTCTCGCTCGAGCCGAACCCGTCGCCTGGGCCCGTGTCGATCGCGCCGCTGCCGAGCCCGCACCCGCGGCCGGACTGGATCTCGATCGCGCCGCTTCCCAGCCCCTGAGCACAAACAACACGACTGGGCGGCGGGTGATCGACCCCGTCGCCTTGTCTCGTCGGTACGGCAACGAGTGATCCGTCCCGTCCGCGCGCTGCGAACGAACCGTGTTGCGCAGCAACTGGAGGACGCCATGACGGCCAGGAACATCGCGACGATCGACGGGTGCGGCGTGTTCCCGGCCGACAACGGGTGGAACCAAGACGTGTCGACGCGCGCGCTGCATCCCAACTCGGCGAACTACATCGCGAGCGTCAACTCGTCGCGCACGACGCTGCACCCTGACTTCGGTGGCGGGGGCGCGTACGGGATTCCGTTCGTCACGGTCGGCGAAGGCGAAGCGCCGCGACCGGTGAACTGGACTGCCTACGGCGACGAGAGCGACGCCGGCCCGTATCCCATCCCGCCCGAAGCGCCGGTCGAAGGTGGCGCGGATTCCGACGGCGACCGCCACGTCATCGCGTTGCAGCGCGGCACGTGCCGGCTGTTCGAGCTGTACCGCGCTCTGGCGCGGCGACCACTGGGACGCGGACTCGGGCGCGGTGTGGGACTGCGTTCCAACGCGCTGCGACCGCTCGGATGGACATCCGCCGACGCGGCCGGGTTGCCGATCCTTCCGGGTCTCGTCCGCTACGACGAGGTCGCGGCCGGCTCGGTGAACCACGCTGTTCGTTTCACGGTGCAGCGCACGCAACGCGGCTACGTCCTGGCGGCGACTCACTTCGCGTCGTCGAACACCGATCCCGCGCTGGCGCCGATGGGGCTGCCGCGGACCTCACCCTGACGGAAGCGCACGCGGTCGAAGCACCGCCGAAGTGTTACCCAACGCCGAGCTCCGACGCCTCTCTTGGGCCGGTCGCGCCGTTGGGAAGGCAGGGGAAGCACGCCCTGGTGAACGTAGGCGCTGCGCAGCCAGGAGGGACACGAGGTGTCCTTGATCCGTGTTCCAACCGGCCGACAAGGACCCATGCGTCAACGGGCGTCGGCCGGGCTCGTGGTCGCCCTCGCGGCCGCGCTCCTTGGCTGTGGTGGAGGGGACACGGAGGACGCATCGCCTCGAACCGATCCCGTCCGCATGAAGGCTACATCGACCACCGTTGCATCCGAACCCGAATGGACGCTCATTGAGGTCGACGCGTTCGCGGACGGCTACGTCTCCGACGTCGCGGCCGATGCGGACGTGATCGTCGCCGTCGGGCGGGACGCGCGCGACACCGAAGCGGATCCGGTGGTGTGGATCTCCAACGACGGCTCGGACTGGTCGACGGTCGCGCTTGCGCTTCCCGATGCGTCGCGAGTGTGGGACGCCCCGGTCGTGGGCGCGGGCCGCGACGGTTTTGTCGCGCTCGCGCAGTTCAACGCGCTCGATCGGGCGCCGATCGGCTCCGAGGCCGGCCAGGTTGCATGGGTCTCGCCGGACGGCCGCTCGTGGGAGCTTGTCGATGCCGACGACGCGGGTCTCGCGACCGCGACCGAAGTACAGGAAGTCGAGTACGTGCTGCGAGACGCACGCGCCGCGGATGTCGTGTACACCGATCGCTGGATTGGTGGCGGCGACGGTGGCTGGGACCGCAGCTACGAGACCGCGAGCGCCGGCCTCGTCGCGTGGACCTCGCCGGACGGACGTTCCTGGCGGGTGCACTCTGGCCGCGGTGAGCCCTTCGGTGGCGAGATCCGCTCCGCCCTCGCGGTGGGCTCCGACGGCACGCGCGTGGTGGTGGCGGGTCACTCGAGCGGCGGTCCCCTACCGGGATATCGAGATGCGACGTTGTGGTGGAGCGACGACGGCGAGGTGTGGAACCGGGTCGGTGACGGCGGCGCGCTCTCGGGTTCTGGCAACGAGGAGATTCACGCAGTTGCGCGCGGCGGCCGCGGGTGGGTTGCTGTGGGCTTCGACGAGAACGGCGATCCGGCCATCGTCGACACGCGTGGCGCCGTGTGGTTCTCGCCGGACGGCACGACGTGGGAACGGATTCCTCACGACGAAGCGCTGTTCGGCGGCCCGGGTGAGGTCGTCGAGATCCGCGCCCTGGTCGCCACCGACCAGGGCTACGTCGCGGCGGGAAACTGGCGGGGCGACCACGCGCCGAGCGCCGCGGTGTGGACGTCGCGAGATGGCCGGGCCTGGCAACTCGCCGACGTGAACGGCGACCTCGCCGACTCCGACGCTCATATCGAGCACCTCGTCGCGTTTGGTTCCGGGCTCCTCGCCGTCGATACCGAGTATTCGGTGCGTCTCTGGTCGCTCGACCTGTAAGCGCTGCGGCGCTGACACCTCAGCAAGAGGCTCACACGTCGAGGGGAGGAATTGCGGCCGCGCTCACGCGTGTAGCAGCGGTTGACCCGGCCACGCTTTCAGGAAGCCGTTGTCGCCGTGAAGCAGGCGGAACAGCGCGAGTTCGGTCGACAGCGCGTCGTAGCCGGGGTGCCGGGACGCGGTTCCCGCACGTGCCACGTCGCGAGTGACTTCTGACAAATCGAACGCAATGCGCGCCCGTTCACTGCCTGTGAGCCGCATCAAGATTGCCGACTGAGCGCTCAACGCGTCGGCACCGGTATCGCGAGGGGGCATGTCACGACGATATCGCACCGGTGCGACACCGATAACGAGACGTCAATCCCGGAAGTTCGTCGATTGTTGTGATCTTTTGTCGCGCCGATTCGCGTTGTCGACGTGTCGCGGGGATGGGCGCGTCCTCGGCGGACGCGTTCGCGCCGCGTCGGACGTTGGTAGCGTCGTGGGGTGGGGAATGACGAGACGGGCGACTCTTGACACGCTCGCTCGACCGAGTTGGTGGTCAGTGACCACTCGGGTTTCGTCAGAATCGTGTCCTCCGGGGTTGGCGCCGAAACCTGACAGCCGTTGTCACCGTTCGGTCGGAGAATGGGCGGGACCGGCGCGAGGTACACCGACCGGTCCGGAGGGCATAACGTCCCCATCTCGAACGCGGGCCGGCCGGGCCGCGCCGGAGGAGGACCGATGAACCAACACGTGTGGCCGGCGGCGCGTGGCGTCGCGAGCTCCTGGCTCGCGTCGCCGCGCAACCACGACTGGATCGCGGCCTGCCTCGCTCGCGGGTGACCGGCAATGACGACCGAACTCGCAGTCGCGCCGGGCCGACTCACGGGCGCGGCGCACCGCTACGCGTCCGTGCGCACGTTTACCGAGGCACTCGCGGCGCCCCTCTCCCCCGAGGATCAAACCGTCCAGTCGATGCCCGACGTGAGCCCAACGAAGTGGCACCGCGCCCACACGACGTGGTTCTTCGAGGAGTTCGTCCTGCAGCGGTACGCGCGGGGCTACTCGCCGTTCCACCCGCAGTTCGGCTACCTGTTCAACTCGTACTACGAGACCGTCGGCCCGCGCTACCCCCGCCCGAACCGGGGTCTGCTCACCCGGCCGGGCGCCGAGGAGATCGGCGAGTACCGGCGCTGCGTCGACGAGGCGATGTACGACTTTCTCCAGGGTTCTGTGCCGGACGACGTCGCGACACTCGTCGAGCTCGGCCTGCACCACGAACAGCAGCACCAAGAGCTGTTGCTGATGGATATCAAGCACGTGCTGTCGCGGAACCCGCTCCGGCCCCCCTACCGCGAGGCGCGGCGTGCGGCACCGAGCGCGACCGGGCCCGCGGAGTTCGTCGCGCACGCTGGTGGCCTGGTCGAGATCGGGCACGCCGGAGACGATTTCGCGTTCGATAACGAGTCGCCACGCCACTCGGTGTATCTCGATCCGTTCGCGATCGCCGATCGGCCCGTGTCGTGCGGCGACTGGCTGGCTTTCATCGACGACGGCGGCTACCGCCGCCCCGAGCTGTGGCTCTCTGACGGCTGGGCGACGGTGCAAGTCGAGCGTTGGGATGCGCCGCTGTACTGGACACGCGACGAACGCACGCACTGGCGTCTCTTCACTCTGGCTGGACTCGAGGATCTCGACCCCGGCGAACCCGTCAGTCATGTGAGCTACTTCGAGGCCGACGCGTTCGCGCGATGGTCCGGGGCGCGACTCCCGACCGAAGCCGAATGGGAAGCGATCGCCGCTCCTCGACCCGTCGAGGGCAACTTCCTCGATCTCGACATGGGGCACCCGCTGCACCCCGCGCCGCGGCCGCCGTCGGCCGAGCCGGGACCGAGCGCGCTATTCGGGGATGTATGGGAGTGGACGGGTTCGGCATACCTGCCGTATCCGGGGTTCCGCCCGGTCGCCGGGGCCGTCGGCGAATACAACGGCAAGTTCATGGTGAACCAACACGTGCTGCGCGGCGGTTCGTGCGTGACACCCCCGGGGCATGCCCGCGCCACATACCGCAACTTCTTCCCCCCGAGCGCGCGCTGGCCGTTCACCGGCCTCCGGCTCGCTCGTGATGCGTGAGGGACCGGAATGACTGCGTCACTCGCAATCGATGTCCGGCTCGCGCCCGACGACCGAAGACGCGCGCTCGTTGACGATGTGCAACGGGGGCTCACGGCCTTCCCAAAGTCGCTCCCTCCCGTGTGGTTCTACGACGAGGAAGGAAGCCGGCTGTTCGACGAGATAACGCGACTTCCGGAGTACTACCTCACTCGCGCGGAGCGTACGATCTTTGTCCGCCACGCGGCCGACATCGCCGCGGCCGCGGAAGCGGACACGCTCGTGGAGCTCGGGTCCGGAACCTCGGAGAAGACGCGCTTGCTGTTGGATGCGATGGCCGACGCCGGTTCGCTCCAGCGTTTCGTGCCGTTCGACGTCAGCGCCAAGACGCTGCAATCGTCGGCCGCCGATATCGCGAGCAAGTACGGAATCGGCGTCTCCGCGGTTGTCGGCGATTTCCATCGTCACCTCCCGAGCATCCCGCGCGACGGGCGCCGATTGGTTGCCTTCCTCGGAAGCACGATCGGCAACCTCGATCCACACCAACGCCAAAGGTTTCTCTCCGACCTCGACTGCACGATGGACTTCGGCGACCGATTGCTGCTCGGCACGGATCTCGTGAAGCCGGTTGCCCGACTGCTCGCCGCGTACGACGACAACCTCGGCGTGACCGCGGCCTTCAACCGCAACGTGCTCACGGTGCTCAACCGTGAGGTCGGCGCAGATTTCGACGTCGACGCGTTCGAGCACATTGCGTGCTGGAACGAAGCGAGCCGCTGGATCGAGATGCGGCTGCGCGCGCGCCGTGAACAGATCGTGTTGATCAAGGATCTCGACTTGAAGGTGACGTTCGCCGACGGCGAGGATCTTCTGACCGAGATCTCCGCGAAGTTCACGCCTGGCCAGGTTCACGACGAGCTGTGGGAGGCGGGATTCGTGGTCGAGGCGACGTGGACCGATCCGGCGCGTGACTTCATGGTGACACTCGCGCGCCCGTACTGCTAATGGCGGCGTCGACGTAGCGCCAACGGCGCAGATCGCGCGGACATTAGTCGCGGAAGTTCGCGAACTGCAGTGGGATCCCGAAGTCGTGTTCACGCATCGACTGGATTGCCTTCTGGAGATCGTCGCGCTTCTTGCCGGTCACGCGTAGCTGATCGCCCTGGACTTGGTGTTGCACACCCTTGAGGCCGAGGCCCTTCAGGTACTTTCCGATCGCGCGCGCGTTGTCGGCGTTGATGCCGACCTTGAGGCCGGCCTTCTGTCGCGCGCGTCCCTTCGTCGCTTCTTCGACCTTGCCGTAGTCGAGCAACTTCAGTGACACTTTGCGTCGAACAAGCTTTTCTTCGAGCACTTGCGTCACCGCCTTGAGACGCTCCTCGGACGCGGACTCGAGCTCGATCTCCTTCTCCTTGAGCTCGACGACGCTCTCGGTGCCCTTGAAGTCGAAACGGGTAGCGAGCTCGCGCGCGGCCTGGTCTATCGCGTTGCGGACTTCTTGCATGTCGACTTCTGAGACAACATCGAAGCTCGGCATCGCGTCACGCCTCCACAGAGGAACAAGAAAAGCGGCTGCTATCGTAGATCCGGGTCGGTACCCGAGTGGCCAAAGGGGACGGGCTGTAAACCCGTTGCGTTACGCTACGTTGGTTCGAATCCAACCCGGCCCACCCTTTCTGCCCGCCACTGCGGCGGGCGGATCCGCGTCAGAGCGTCTGTTCAAAGCATCCGTTGCATGAGCACGACGTCGAGCCACTTGCCGAACTTGCGGCCGACTTGGAGCTCACGGCCGACTTCGACGAAGCCGCACTTCACGTGCAGCGCAATCGACGCCTCGTGGCCGCCGACGATGCGGCCGATCATCGAGTGGAACCCGTGGTCGCGTGCCAGGTCCACGAGATCGCCGAGCAAGACCGCCCCGACACCGTTGCCGCGCTGGTCGCGACGTACGTATACGGAGTCCTCGACCGTCGTCGCGTACGCGGGACGGGGCCGGTACGGCGACAGCGATGCGAATCCGAGGACCTCGCCGTTGTCGGCCACGGCCGCAATCGCGGGATGTCCGCCCGAGTGCTCGTCGATCCACGCCCGCTGCTCGGCGAGTGAGCGGGGAACGAGGTCGAACGTCGCCGTCGACTCGGCGATCTCCAGGTTGTAGATCGTGCGGATGGCCTCGGCGTCGGCGAGCTCGACGAGGCGGGTACGCACCGGAGGCACGCTATCCTTGCTCGTCCTTGCCCCCTTAGCTCAGACGGCAGAGCACTTCCATGGTAAGGAAGGGGTCTACGGTTCGATTCCGTAAGGGGGCTCCGGAGCGGGCCTGCGGGCGCGCTCCTCACCCGGCGGAGTAGCTCAGTTGGTGAGAGCACACGGCTCATAATCGTGGGGTCGCGGGTTCGAGTCCCGCCTCCGCTACCGCCCAGTTACGAAAGAGCAACCCACAATGGCGAAAGAGAAGTTCGAGCGCACGAAGCCGCACTTGAACATCGGGACGATCGGTCATATCGATCATGGTAAGACGACGTTGACGGCGGCGATCACGAAGGTGTTGGCCGACAAGAATCCGAACGTTCATTTTACGGCGTTCGATCAGATCGATAAGGCGCCGGAGGAGAAGGCGCGTGGGATCACGATCTCGATCGCGCATGTGGAGTATGAGACGGATGCCCGTCATTATGCGCATGTGGATTGTCCGGGTC
>JBQTGT010000089.1:0-1532 GCA_052390615.1 Actinomycetota bacterium | reverse complement strand
TCCGCCCGTTCGCGTCCCGTTGTGTGGTCGCAGCCGCGACCATCGGCACATATGCGGTCGTGGCCGGCCCGCTGGATGCGACGACGAGCACGGTGGGTGCGCTGATCGCCTTGGTCGAAGCCGCGCTCATGGCCGTCCTCACCCAAGACGTCTTGGCCCGGCGAGGCGAGCTCGAGTGGCGCCACCGTCTCGCCGACCTCGCCTTGGTCACCTGCGGGCCCCTCGCCGCATTGGGCGCCGCGCATCCCGACGGGCTCGGCCTGGGCGCGCTCGCGATCTTGGTCGTCCCCCTCGCGCTGCTCGCCCACGGGTTCGGTCGCAACCAACAAGCCCACACCAACCTGTTCGCCTGGCTGCACGCGGCGTCGGTCGCGCCCGAGTACGCCGGGCTGGTGAGCGAAGGCCGCGCGCCGAGGGTCGCGCGCTACGCCCGCCAGCTCGCCGAGACCGTCGGGCTCGACGAGACCCTCACCGACCAGCTCGAAGCCGCAGCCTGGATGGAACGCGTCGGCGAATGCTGCCTGGATGAGAGCTACATCAGCGGGTTCCCGCACACCCGCGAGGAGATCGTCGAGGAATCGGCGGCGATCCTCAAGTCGACCAAGGCGTTCTACGACGCCGGTCAGATCCTGTGGGCGCAGCTCAACGAGCCCGAGCTCGCGACCGACACCGCGGTCGATCGCGCCGGTCAGATCCTGCGCGTCGTCATCGCGTTCGAGGATCTCACCGACGGCCAGCTCGACGTCTCGCTCATCCCCGGCCAGTTCGCCCGCCTGCGCACCAGCACCTACCACCCCCTCGACCGCGCGCTGTGCGACACGCTGCAACAACTTGTCGCGCCCCGGAGCCCCCGCTCCACCTGGACGCCACCCCAAACCCATGCGTCCATCAGCTGCGGCTGCGTGGTTGCCGTCGACGAGTACGCCTTCGCGGGTGACGAACACCCCTGCGCGCACCATGGTGAGCAAACGATCGACGACCTCGCCGTCGACCGCATCCGCACCCACCTCGACACCGCACACCAGCGCGCACTCGAACTCATCGGCGGCGCCCAAGCCGCGACCGGCAACGCACGCGAACTCCAACGCGAGCTCTACACCCGACTCGTCGGCGACGAGAACGCCACCGACATCCTCACCGCCGTCGCCCGCGCCGGCTACGACACCGGCACCGCCTGGGAACACAGCATCGCCCAATGGCTACGCGAGGCCGGCGCCCCACCGCAGCTCGCCACCGACATCCTCGCCGGCGCAGGCACCCCCGAGTTCGACGCCTTCCAAGCACTCCGCGACGCCTACTCCACCGACGAGCTCGAACACCCCGACGACCACGTGCTCCCCGGCCCAACACCTCTGTTCGAACGCGCCTACACCGCCCCGAACCATCCCGCCGTCGTTGCTCACGTCTGGGCTTCCCCCGAAAGCGTGGAGGGTTGCTGATTGGTGTTGAAGTCTTTCAGTTGCCCGCACTCTGGTGCCAGCGGTCGTCGCCGAGGGCGTCTCCGGGCAACTGAGAGGGAGGTGGTCACGCCG
>JBQTGT010000088.1:0-24401 GCA_052390615.1 Actinomycetota bacterium | reverse complement strand
AACCGTTTGGGGGAACTGCCGGAGGTGATTCTTACGTGTGTCGGGCCGGTGTCTTGGCGGTGTTCCCGACAGCGGGAACCCGATCACGCCGACGAACGCCACCGCGCGTGACCAGGATGTATGCATCCGTGCCGCGCCCCTGCCCCTCCGTGGTGCCGTCAGGCTAAGGGATGATCCGGTCGAACGGAACAGGTCGCGCGGCCCATTCGCGCGCTCAGTGCCAGGCGGGGCGCGGCGCGGGGAGGGCAATCCCGGGTCCGATGCCCCGCCGACTGCCGTTTTCAGCCCCGCGGGCGCGTGGCACCTGACCCGTCACGGCCTCGCTTCCGGCGACGCGCAGACGATCCACCAGCTCGCGCGGCGCGTGACCGTCCGGGAAATCAGAGCGCGATGCAGACGAGGCCGGCCAGCGCGAGCGCGAGGCCGGCGAGTCGTTCGCGGCCGATGGGCTCGCGAAGCACGATCCGGGCGAGCAGCACGGTACCGGCGGGGTAGAGCGACGCGATCGGCGCGACCAGGCTCAGGAGCTCGCCGCGCACCGCCGTGAGCAGGAGCGCGTTGGCGGTGACGTCGAGCACACCGGTCGCGACGGTGGCGGTGCGATCAGCCGGGTTGGGCAGCGGCGGTTGGCGGCGGACCGTCAACGCGACGAACACCAGCGGCACGGAGGTGAGCCGCGCGATCACCACTGGCGCCAGCCCGCTGTCCTCGCCGGTTCCTCCGAAGCACACGAACGAAATCCCGAACCCGATCCCTGCGAGCAGTGCCAGCGCGAGCGCGGCGTTGTGCTCGGTATCGGAATCAGGATCCGGGGCGCGCGCGACGATGCCGATCGCAACGACCGCGAGTCCGACGCCGACCAGCGCAAGCCCGGACGGGTCCTCGCCAGTCGCGAGCCCCCATCCGATCGGCAACAGTGCCGAGGTGACTGCGCTCACCGGCGCGACGACACCCATGCGACCGACTGCCAACCCGCGATAGAGCGCGGTGACACCGACGAGACCGGCGGCGCCGGCCCCGATCGCGCGCGCGACGTCGCCCGCCGGCAGCGCATCCCAACCTGCGATGAGGGCGACGACGATCGCGCCGGCCAACCCGACGAGCTGGCTTCCGAGCACGACCGCCGCCGCGAGCGATCGACGCGACGCCAGTCCGCCCAAGAAGTCGGCCCCGCCGTACGTGAGTGCGACCGCGAGCCCCAGGAGAACGGCCATCGACGGAGTGTGCGTCTACTGATCGCCGAGCGGCACGTCGCGGGCCCACACTTGCTGGCGCCCCGTTTCGGACGCGGCCGCGATCGGCGCGTCCTCGATCCGGAGCAGCGAGTAGCCGAGCTTGCGGGGAATGGCTGCGCTGCGCTCGTTGGCGACGTCGGTGTAGATCAGCACCTTCTTCACGCCTCGCATCGCCAGCGCGACGTCGGTGAGCGCACCCGTGGCGCGAGTCCCGTGACCCTGGCCGCACGCGTCCGCGTGCACCCAATAGCCGATCTCCAGCCTCCCTCGTCCGCGCCGTGTCATGAGTCCGAACGCGCCGATCGCCCACGTTTCTGTCGGGTCGAACAGTCCGTACTGATACTCCTCACCGCGCTGCCATTGCTGCACGACGCCCTGCAAACGATCGCGCTGAAAGCTCGTGGTCGCCGAGCCGTTATCCGCCCAGGGCATCCACGGCCGCAGATGATCGAGGCTCTCTCGCACGGCGCGCGCCAATGCGGCGGCGTCGTCGACGCGGAGCCGGCGCAATACGGCGCCGGTGAGCTCGATTCGCTCAGCTGGCCCCATCGTCGAATCCGTACGCGCGTTCCACGCGTGCAATGCGAATGCTGTATCGCGAGTACCAACGGTCGCGGCCCTGCTGTTGGGCGAGCTGGTGCTCGGCGTTCGCCTTCCACGCCGCGATGTCGGCTTCATCGCGCCAGTAGCAGATCGTGATGCGACCGTATTCGTGCGCCGACTCGATGCCGAGGAATCCGGGCTGTTGCGTGGCGAGTTCGATCATGCGGGCGGCGGTGTCGTCGTAGCCGTCGCCCGCTTCGGGCTGCCGCACCGGCGTGAAGATGACGGCGTAGTAGGGAGGCGCGGGGAGGGCGGGCACGCCCCATGTTGGCCGATGACGGCGTCGCGTTCCGTGCGGTTTCGCGGCGGCGGCGGGCGACATTTGTTGACAGCCGTAATCCGGATATTTACTATCCGAGATAGTCGTCCCCGGGAGGTCCTGATGAAGGTGTTCGTCGCCGGCGCGACCGGCGTGATCGGCACGCGCGCCGTGGCGCAGCTGATTGGGGCCGGCCACGAGGTCACCGCGATCGCTCGCACGCCGGAGAAGGCGGCCCGGCTCCGGTCGCTGGGTGCGCGCCCGGTCTCAGCATCCTTGTTCGACGCCGGCGAGCTCCGCGCGGTCATCGTCGGGCACGACGCGGTCGTCAACCTCGCGACCAAGATCCCGACGACGACGCGAGCATTGAAGGCACGCGCATGGGCCGAGAATGAACGCATCCGAATCGAAGGATCGGCGGCCATCGTCGATGCCGCGCTCGCCGCCGGTGCGCGCGTCTATGTCCAGGAGTCGATCGCGTTCCTGTACGGCGACCAGGGCGCAAACGTGATCGACGCCGCGACGACACCCCTCGTCGATTCACCCTTTTCGGCGTCAGTGCGTGCCGCGGAGGCGAATACGGCCCGCTTCGCCGAGTCGGGCGGTCGCGGTGTGGTTCTTCGGTTCGGCATGTTCTGGGCGGCCGACAGCGTGCATACCGAGATGTTCTTCGAAGCCGCACGGCGCGGCATGCACTTCGACGCGCTGCCACGCGACGGCTACTTCCCGATGATCGACGCGGACGATGCGGCGAGCGCGGTCGTCGCCGCCCTCGACGCGCCAACGGGAACCTATGACATCGTCGAGGACGAGCCGCTGCCGCGGCGCGAGGTTGCTCGTGCATTGGCGCGGGCGGTTGCGCGATCGCGTGTGACGCGGCCGCCGGCGCCGGGCGTGAGTCGGGTTGCGCCGCATTTGAAGTGGTCGCAACGGGTTTCGAACCGGCGGTTCCGGGAGGTGACCAACTGGCGTCCGGCGGCGCGCGACGGGCGTGAGATCGTCGCGAAGGGCGCGACCGAGATGGAGGTCGAGCCGGCGCTGCCGCGCGGCGTTCGATTGTTCTTGTGGTATCTCGTCGGGGTGGGCTTGATGTTGGGCGTGTACGCAGAGTTCTTCCCCCGCGCGTTCTACGACGACTTCCCGTTCGGGCGGCAGTGGGTGGCCCACGACGGTGCGTACAACGAACACTTGATCCGCGACTTCGGCGCCATGAACCTTGCGCTCGCCGCCGTCGCGATGTGCGCGCTCGCGTTCGCATCGCTCGCGGTCGCGCGCACGGCTGCGATCGCGTGGCTCGTGTTCTCGGTGCCGCACGCCCTGTATCACCTCCGCAACCTCGAGCACTACGAGACAGCCGATCAGTGGGGCAACGTCCTGACGTTGTCGTTCGGCATCGTGCTCGCGGCCGAGTTGCTGCGCCGGACGTTCGCGCCGGCGCGTCTGCCGACGGTTGTCGATCTTCGTGACGACGAGTCCCGCGAGCCCGAACTGACGCGCACCCTCCGGGACTAGCTTCTCGCCGCCGCGTGCAGCGCCTTACAGTGCTCACGTGCGGTCCCACTTGAACCAGCGCCTCCAGGAGTTCGGCACGACGATCTTCGCCGAGATGTCGGCCCTCGCCAGCGCGACCGGCGCGATCAATCTCGGTCAAGGCTTTCCCGACACGGACGGCCCCGATGTCGTGAAGCGCGCCGCGATCGACGCGATCACGACCGGCCACAACCAGTATCCACCCGGCATCGGGGTCCCCGTGTTGCGTCACGCGATCGCGGCGCACCAACAGCGTTTCTACGGCCTGGTCTACGACGCCGATACCGAGGTGCTGGTCACGGCGGGTGCGACCGAGGCGATCGCGGCGTCGTTGTTGGCGCTCTGCGAGCCGGGCGACGAAGTCGTGTCGTTCGAGCCGTATTACGACTCGTACGCCGCGTGCATCGCGATGGCGGGTTCGACGCGACGGCTCGTCACGCTCCGTCCGCCCGGCTACGGCTTCGACCCCGACGAGCTCCGCGCCGCGATCACGCCTCGAACGAGGCTGCTGCTGCTGAACTCCCCGCACAATCCGACGGGCAAGGTGTTCACCCGCGAGGAACTGGCGCTGATTGCGTCGCTGTGTGTCGATCACGACCTGATCGCGGTCACCGACGAGGTGTACGAGCACCTCGTGTACGACGGTGGGCACCTGCCCCTCGCAACGTTTCCGGGTATGCGCGACCGGACGGTGACCATCTCGTCCGGTGGCAAGACGTTCTCGTTCACCGGCTGGAAAGTCGGCTGGGTGTGTGCGCTTCCCGCGCTGACCGACGCGGTGCGGACCGCCAAGCAGTTCCTCACCTATGTGAGCAGTGGGCCGTTCCAACACGCCATCGCGGTTGGGCTCGCGCTCGACGACGGCTACTACGAGTCGTTTCGAGCCGATATGCAGGACACACGTGATCGCTTGTGCGCGGGGCTCGCGGAGGCCGGCTTCGACGTGTTCGTGCCGCAAGGGACGTACTTCGTCACCACCGATATTCGACCACTCGGCGCGACCGACGGCCTCGAGTTCTGCCGGTCGCTCCCGGCGCGGTGCGGTGTGGTTGCCGTTCCGAACGTCGTGTTCTACGACGACAAGGAGGCAGGGCGTCCGCTCGTGCGGTGGGCGTGCTGCAAACGGCCCGAAGTGATCGACGAAGCCGTCTCGCGTCTGAAGGTGCTCTCGCCATCGTGAAGATCGCCGGTGTGCAGCACGACATCGCGTGGGAGCAACCGGAGGCGAACTTCGCGCGCCTGGCACCGATGATCGGCGAGGCGGCCGACTTCGGCGCGCGCCTTGTCGTGCTATCCGAGATGTTCTCGACCGGATTCTCGATGCATGCGCGCCGGATTGCCGAACCCGAGGACGGGCCGAGTGCGCAGTTCCTGTCGGAACAGGCACACGCGCACGACGTCTGGCTCTGCGGGTCGATTCCAATCCGATATGAGCGCGACGCGCGGCCGTTCAACGAGCTCGTCGTGGCCGCGCCCGACGGCACTCGCCACCGGTACGACAAGATCCATCCGTTCTCGTACAGCGGCGAACACGACCACTATGCCGCCGGCGACTCCTTCTTGACGGTCGACATCGACGGCCTGCGCTGTAGCTTCTTCGTCTGCTACGACTTGCGCTTCGCGGACGAGTTCTGGCAGCTGGCCGCCACGACCGACTGCTATGTGCTCCCCGCGAACTGGCCGGCGTCCCGGCGCGCGCACTGGCGGGCGTTGCTTGCGGCGCGCGCGATCGAGAACCAGGCGTACGTCGTGGGCGTGAACCGCGTCGGTGACGGCAATGGCACGCCGTACGTCGGCGACTCGATGATCGTGGACCCGTTCGGCGAAGTGCTCGCCGACGCGAGTGCCACTGAGACCATCGTGTGCGCCGACGTCGACCCGGCCCGGGTCGCGGCGGTGCGCGCGCAGTACCCGTTCCTCCAAGACCGCCGCTGAGGCTCGACGCGCACCGAGGTATGGCGAGGCTCAGCTCGTTGCGAGCCAGTAGCCGTCACCGGCCGGACGCGATTCGAGGTCGACGGCGCGGCCTCTCGCCGAACCGTCGGCACCGAGGCTGCCGAAGAACGTCGCGTCGCCCAGCGCGAACACACCGCCGTCCTCGGCCGCGAGCCAGTAGCCGCCGCCGGTTGGTGTCGCTGCGACCGCGGTGATGCGAGAAGAGAGCCGTTGCCCGCCGAGCGAACCGTGGAAGCGCGCGTCGCCGAACGCGAAGATGCCGCCGTCCGACGCCGCCAGCCAGTAGCCGTTGCCGGTCGGCGTCGGCGCGATGCCGACGATCGGCCGTGTGAGCACGAGGCCGCCGGTCGAGCCGTGGAAGATGGCGTCGCCGAAGCAGAACACGCCCCCGTCGTCGGCCACGAGCCAGTAGCCGTTGCCGGTCGGCGTCGCGGCCATGCCGACGATCGGACGGTTCAACCGGGTGCCGCCGGTCGAACCGAGGAACGGCGCGTCGCCGAACGCGAAGATGCCGCCGTCGGATGCCGCCAACCAGTAGCCCGCGCCGGAGGTCGTCGCGGCCATGTCGACAGTCGGACGGTTGAGCGGTGCGCCGCCGGTCGAACCGAGGAACGGCGCGTCACCGAACCCGAAGATGCCGCCGTCGGTTGCGACCAGCCAGTAGCCCGCGCCCGTCGGCGTCGACTCCATGCCGACGACCGGTGACAGGAGCGCCGACGCGGGTTCGCCGTGGTCGACAGCCGCTCCGAACGCGGCGACACCTGTCGGCGACCCGTCGAGGCAGGGCGCGTGGTGGAGCCCGGTGCGGTTGGCCGTCGCGCTCGTCGTGGTGCACGTCGGATCCCATTCCCATGGCGGCATGCAAGTCGCGATCCGGCACACGACCGGACCGACGCACGCGAGCTCTTGGTGGCACTGGCCGTACCGGAACTCGTTGCAACAGTGCCGGCGTTGGTCGCACGACTCGGTGCCGCACCGACACGAGCAGTTGTAACAGCCGGGCGCGCAGATCCCGCCGCGCCCGCATCCGCACGAGCCGCACAGGCCGTTGCAGTCGAGGATGTAACGCGGACCGCCGCCGCAAAAGCGCGACCCATCCGCTTTCCACCAGCCGGCGGCGATCGTTCCGGGCGGGCACGTGTTCGACCCTTCGTTGACCGAACAGCAGAACACAGTCCAGCCCGACCCGCAGTCGGCTTCGGGGCCGCACACCGATGCGTAGGCCGTGCCCGGCTTCAAGAGGTAGCGCAGTGGGTTGGCGGCCAGTGCAGTTCCGACGACCGCCGTCCTCACGAGGAAGCTGCGGCGCGTCGACGTCTGCCGGCCGATGCGCCTGCTCACACGCGTGACGACGCGTTCGGCCAGCGTCGTCACAGTGCAATCTCCAGCGCCTGCAATACGAGGTTCACCTCGTTGACGATGCGGGGGAGGTACGCGCGACTGCCCGCGACGACGTAGCCGCAGAACGGTCGCTTCCCTTCGGTGAAGAAGAACTGGCAGCCGACCTGACCGGGGAGTGGCCGCTGGAGCTTCCTGGTGCTGAACATGTCGGCGGTCACGCGGGGCACGCCCTGTGCGCGGAACATCGGCGTGCCGAGCGCATCAGGTCCGTATTCGAACAGCACGACGAACACGTCGGGCGATCGCATGAGCTCGGTGACGCCGGCTCCGAAATCGCCACGCGCTTCCGGCAGCGCAAACGTCGCCAGGTGCACCACCGCGTACGTTTCTTCCTCCGAATGCTGGGTGGGACGGCGCACGATGCGACCCTCCCAGCCCGGGCGCAGCGCAACGGCGACTCGATGCGCCGCGAGCCTGGTCATTTCGACGGCGTTCCCACGCTCACGAGCGGGCGTCGGCGGGCGCCAAGTACAGGGTGTCGTGACCGGGTTCGATGCCGTGCGCGAGCAGTTCGCGATCGATGCGGAGCTCGGTGCTTCCTTCATCGCCGCCGGCGCGTGCGATCAATCCGCGCACCTGGTCCCACGTCACGCCGGTGCCCTCGCCCTCGACCGTCCCCGATTGGCCGTCGACGAGCACGAAGTACGGCGAGCCCGGGACGTCGTACTCGCGCCACGCGTCACTCGACATTACGACGGGCAGATCGCGCGGCGCGACATCGAGCAGCGTCGAAAGACTCTCGTCGGCGGCGTCTTTCGTCACCGCGACGAGACGGACGTCACTGGGTAACCTGAGCGCGGCCGCGCCCGCGAACGCATCCCAGAACGTCCTGCACGTCAGACATCCGCTCGACAAGAAGGCGAGCAGCGTGCGATTGCGGACGCCGACGACCGGGATATGGAGCGCGTCGTCGCGCAGTCCCGCGCCGGCCAGATCGTGCGCCGCGCCGAGGGTCGTGCCGGCAGGAACGTCTCCACGCGGACGCAGAGTGATCGGCGCGTCGACGATCGCGTCCGGATCGAGGTCCGCACCCAACGTGTGCAGCCGCCGCAGGATCTCCGCGTGGCTCCGCAGCAACCCGGCGACGAGCAATGTGAGCAGCGCAAGAACGACCGTCTCGACCGCGACGACGACAATCATGAGGAGCGACCTTTCCGCATCGCGGCCTGCAGCGCGGGTTGGGCGTCGACCATGAGCGCGATGAGTTGGGCGAGGCACGCAACGAGCGCAAGGAATGTGAGTGCGGCGAGCGGCTCATGGGGGAGGTATACGAACGGTGTCCCACCGGTCGCGGCGGCACACGCGACGGCGGCGGACACCGCGTCGACCGCGACATGCGCGCGCGATGCGGGAGCCTCGGACGCGCCGAGACAGCCGCACGGTGTGCCCGGCGCGCGGCGAACCAATCGCGCCGCGACGAGCGCGAGGAGTACGTAGACGGCCGCGACACCGAGGGCGGCGACACCTCCGAATGCCGCGCCGCCGATGGCGACCGTGAGCTCGCCCAGGCCGATCAGACGCGCGGCAGCCGGCGACGCGGGCAGGCCGGCGGCGGCGAGCGCGGGTCGTGCGAAGGCGGGCCGGTGCAACTTCTTTGCGCCGGCCACAGCCAGCACCACGCATATCGCTATGAACGGCCCGCTCGCGATCGAGGCCACCGACGATTCCCCCATTGCGTCCGCAAGTACCCGGGTGGTCTCCTGCTCACTCGGCGGAACGGGCGAAAAGTTGAAGGAACCGGACGTGTCGCCCCCCGGGGCCACGTTGCCGCCGCCTCCACGGTCGCGGCATGGTGGGACGGTTTCGGTGCCCGGCGGCAGGGGGTCAGGTGAGGTTCGCGCTGTTCTACGAGATCCCGGTGGCCCGACCGTGGTCGGCCGACAGCGAACACCGGGCGTACACGGACACCCTGGAGCAGGCGATCGCCGGCGAGCGGGCGGGGTTCCACGCATTCTGGACGGTCGAGCACCACTTTCTCGAGGAGTACTCGCACTGCTCCAACCCGGAAGTGCTGTACGGCGCGATCGCGGCACGTACCGATCGCATGCGGCTGGGCTACGGCGTGCGCTTGATGCCGAAGCCGTACAACCATCCGGTTCGGACGGCCGAGTCGGTCGCGGTGCTCGATTTGTTGAGCGACGGTCGCGTCGACTTCGGCACCGGGCGCTCCGCGACCCGCATCGAGCTCGAAGGCTTCGGCATCGACCCGCACGAGACGCGCGAGATGTGGCGGGAGGCGATCGACCACGTTGTTGGCTGCTGGACGAACGAGCGGTACTCGATTTCGGACAGCACGCATTGGGCACTCGCCGACCGGCGAGTGCAACCGAAGCCGCTACAGCAGCCGCACCCGCCGATCTGGGGCGCGACGACGAGCGACGACGGTCACGCGCAGGTCGGTGCTCTGGGCCTGGGCTTGTGCTCGTTCGCGGTGGGCGTCTCGCCGGAGGAAGTGAAAAAGAAGATCGACATATACCGCACCGCGGTGTCGAAGTGCACCGAACCGATCGGGAAGTTCGTCAACGACCAAGCGGCGACGTTCACGATGGCAGTGTGTGCGCCGACGCGCGACGAAGCGTGGGATGTCGCGCGCGAGTCGTTCGAGTGGTACCCGGTAACCGGGGCCCGCCAGATCGCGGAGGTCGCGGAGTGGATGGAGGAGCGCAACCAGGAGCTCGGCAACTACGGGTACGCGGCCGACATGCGCCGGGTGAAGGACGACGGCACGCTGAACCTGCTCAGTCTCGAATACCTTGCGGAGTCAGGCGCGTGCGTGCTCGGCACGCCGGATGAGTGTGTCGAATCGTGTCGGCGCTACGAGGAAGCCGGGGTCGATCTCTTGTTGTGCCTCGTGAATCCCTACAAGATCCCGCACGAGAAGGTCATGCAAACGATCGAGCTCTTCGGCACCCACGTCATCCCCGAGTTCGCCTGAACGACATGTTTGTACCTGGCTGGTCGCTGAGCGACCAGCCAGGTACAAACACTGCGGCGGGGCTACACGGCGTCGGCGGGGATGGGAACCGTGTAGGTGTCGCGACCGCTGTGCAACACGGTGCCGGGACGGGCGTCGGTCGCGGTTCCGTCTTCGACGATCGCGATGCCGTTCACGTACACCCGTGACACGCCCACGGATTCGGCGTAAAGGCGGCTGGTCCCGCCGGGCAGGTCATCGAGCAGCCGCACGTCCCCGGTCGCGACCGTCTCCGGGTCGAACACGAACAAATCCGCGCACGCGCCCTCATGCACGACGCCGCGATCGCGGAGTCCGAACAGCGCCGCCGGCGCTTGCGTCATCAGCTGGATGCACCGCTCGAGCGAGACGAGCTGGCGACCGCGCAACGAATCGGCGAGGAACGTCGTCGGGTACGGCGCGCCGCACATGCGGTCGAGATGGGCGCCGGCGTCGGAGCCGCCGATCATCACGAGCGGGTGGTCCCACGCTTCCGCGCGCATCTGCCACGACTTCAAGTCGTTGTCGGACGGCAACGGCCACAACACCGTGCGCAGTTCGTCGTTGATCGCGACGTCGACCAGCGTGTCGAACGTTCCCCGGTTCGCGCGTTCGGCGATGTCGGCGATAGTGCGGCCCTTCAGGCCCTCGTTCGCGGTCGAGTACGTGTCGCCGATGAGGTAGCGACCCCACGACGCCAAGCGTGCGAAGACGCCCGCTTCCGGTGAGTGCGCGCGCTCGTTCATCCAGTGCCGTACCGACGGGTCCTGAAGCTTCCTGATCCGCTCGGGCACGGGCAGGCTCATTACTTCGTTCCAGCCCGGCATCATGAACAGCGCGCAGTAATTGAGGAACGACATGTTCATCTCGACGAGCACGGGCATCGTCAGCGCGATCGCCTTGCCGCCGCGTTGGAACGTCTGCTCGCACGCCGCCAGCTGGTCGCGGTACCGCCCCGGTTCACGCGAGTCGATCGTCAGCACGTTCCAGTTCAGCGGGCGCCGTCCCGCGAGTGACATGTCGGCCATCATCTCGATCTCGTCGTCGGTGAAGCCGCGCAGGCAGCCGTCGGTGACGTACTCGAGCGACGTGCCCTCGTGGTCGCGCACGGCCGCGCACAGCGCCAGCACCTCGTCGTTCGACGCCCAGCGGGACGCCACTGGCTGTCCGTCGCCGTCGGAGTGCGTGAACGACAGCGTCGTCGAGAAGCCGAGTCCGCCCGCGTCTAGCGCGGTGTGGAGCTCGCGCACCATTGCGTCGAGCTGCTCCGTGGAGGCTTCGTTGCCGATCGCGTCGCCGCCCATCACGTGACGGCGGATCGCGCAATGACCGACCATGAAGCCCACGTTGAGCGCAACCCGCCCGTCCAGCGCGCCGAGGTATTCGGCGAACGTACGCCAATTCCACGGGACGCCCGTCTCGAGCGCGGGCAGCGGCATCCCTTCTACCTTCGCCATCATGCGCCGGATGTAGTCGGCGTCTTCGGGTGCCAGCGGCGCGAGCGTGAAGCCGCAGTTGCCGTTGATCGCGCTCGTCACTCCGTGCAGGTTCGACGGCGTGCCGGCCGGATCCCAGAACAGCTGCGCGTCATAGTGGGTGTGCGGGTCGACGATCCCGGGGGCAACGACGAGCCCGCCGATGTCGACGAGGTCGCGTGCTTCCTCGTCGATCTTTCCGATCGCGACGACGCGTCCGTCGCGAACGCCGACGTCCGCCCGCACTCCCGGCGCGCCGGTGCCGTCGACGAGGGTGCCGCCCCGAAGGATCGTGTCGAGCATGTCAGCCGTGACCCGGGCGCCGTTTCTTCGCCTGGTGGAGTGCCGAACGCCGAGCCTGCTCGGCCGCGACGAGCGCGTCCTTACGGGCCTGCTCGGCCACCCGCTTGGCCGTCTTCGCCTCGCGCCGCTGCTCGCGCTTTTCCTTCTGTTCCGGATGGTCGTGCTTCGGCGGCAGCGTCGCGATACCGACGGGTTCGTCCTCGGCTTCGGGGAGCGCTGGGGGATCCTTCGGCAGGGCGAAGCGCTCGTCGGAGTCGACGAGTTCCGAGAACACCTTCTGGCACTGCGCGCTGCTCGCGCCGTACGCCGCGAGCATCAGCGTCACCATCGGTGCACCATGGCGCTCGATGATGCCGGGCAGCACCTCGATCATGTCGTCGCGCGACGGGTCCGCGTGGCGGTCGTCGAGTGCGGTGACCGTGTCGTCGTTGCACGCTTCGGTCAGCGCGAACGCGACGGCGAGCTGACGGACCGGCGGTGCGTGCACCATCTTGCGCCGGAACAACGGCACGAGCGCTTCGCCGAGATGCATCGAGGCGCGCGACAGGCCGAGCTGCTGCGCGACATCGAGACGGCTGGTCTCGCGCATCGACGCCAGTCCGTCGCGGAGGCTGTCGTCGTCGAGAACGGCGAGCGCGGTCGTGAGGCGCGTGAGGACACGTTCGGCCTCCTCGGGATCGATGTCCTCCGCCGTCGCCGGTTCGGAGGATTCTTCGTCCGAGCTCGTGTCGGCCATACAGGGAGACGCTATCGTCGGCAGTGACATAGCCGTTGATCGCCGGCGGGAGAGACCCGGGCCATCCCGGGCGCCGAAGGAGCAACCCTCCCCGGAAACTCTCAGGCACCCGAACCGTCGGCAGAGGCAACTCTGGAGAGCAGGTTGGCCGCGCCGCCGGGCGCGACGAACCTCACCGACGGGGAAAACCGGACGCGGCGGTCGCGGCGCCCGGTGAATCTCTCAGGTCCCACGACAGAGGGGGAGGAGACGACGTCCGCCGGACGCCGTCCTCCCCGCCCGTGGACCTGCGAGGTGCCCATGCAGTTCGAAGACCGTCACATCGGACCGGACGGCGCGCAACGGTCCGCGATGCTCGCGGAGCTCGGGTACGAGTCGATCGGCGATCTCATCGACGCGGCCGTGCCCCGCGCCATTCGCGACTCGGAATCGCTCGCGCTCGGTGACGCGTGCACCGAGTCCGAGATGCTCACGCGCCTGGCCGGGCTGGCCGCCCGCAACGATGTGTTCAGGTCGCTCATCGGTTTGGGCTACTCGGACACGATCACGCCGCCGGTACTCCTGCGCAACGTGCTCGAGAACCCGGCTTGGTACACCGCGTACACGCCGTACCAGCCCGAGATTTCCCAAGGCCGGCTCGAAGCGCTGCTGAACTTTCAAACGATGGTCGCAGACCTCACCGCGATGGACCTCGCGAACGCGTCGTTGCTCGACGAAGGAACCGCGGCTGCGGAAGCGATGACCATGTTGCGGCGCGCGAACCCCAAGGCGGGCGCCATGTTCTTCGTCGATGGCGACTGCCACCCACAGACGATCGACGTCGTACGCACGCGTGCCGAGCCGCTCGGGATCGACATCGTGGTCGGCGATCCGGATCGCGACCTCCCTGCAACCGAGGTGTTCGGGCTGCTCCTCCAGTATCCGGGGAGCAGCGGCCGGCTGCGCGACGACGGCAGTCTCATCGAGCGCGCGCACGCGCAGAGCGCGCTCGTCGCCGTCGCCGCCGACCTGCTCGCGTGTGCGATTGTCGTCCCGCCGGGCGAGATGGGAGCCGATGTCGTCGTCGGCAACACGCAGCGCTTCGGTGTGCCGCTCGGCTTCGGCGGTCCACACGCGGCGTATCTCGCGACGCGCACGGCTCTTCAGCGGACGTTGCCCGGGCGTCTCGTCGGCGTGTCGGTCGACGCCAAGGGCCGGACTGCGTTTCGACTCGCGCTGCAAACGCGCGAACAGCACATTCGGCGCGAGAAGGCGACGAGCAACATCTGTACGGCACAAGTGCTGCTCGCAGTCGTGGCGGGGTTGTACGCGTCGTACCACGGTCCCGACGGGCTGCGGGCGATCGCGCGCCGCGTGCACACGCTGACCGCGAACCTCGCCGCGGCGCTGCGCGCCGGCGGCGCCGAGGTTGTGCACCGCGACTTCTTCGACACGATCACGGTACGTATGCCCGGACGCGCCTTCGAGGTGGCAGCCGCGGCCCGAGCCCGCCGCATCAACCTGCGTGAGGTCGACGCGGACACGCTCGGGATCACGCTCGACGAGACGACGACCGCGGAGGTCGTCGTTGGCGTGTGCGACGCCTTTGGAGTCGCGTCCCCGGCCGGCGATGCAGGGGACGCGATCCCCGGCGCGCTTCGGCGCAGCTCCGACTTCCTCACGCATCCCGCGTTTCACCGGTATCGCTCGGAACACGAGATGTTGCGCTACCTTCGCCGGCTCGCCGACCACGACCTCGCGCTCGACCGGACGATGATCCCGCTCGGGTCGTGCACGATGAAGCTCAACGCGACGGCCGAGATGATCCCGATCAGCTGGCCCGAGTTTGCGCGCATGCATCCGTTCGCGCCGCTCGACCAGGCGGCGGGCTACTTGCAATTGTTCGACGAGCTCGAGCGCTGGCTTGCGGCGATCACCGGCTATGACGCGGTGTCGCTCCAACCAAACGCGGGATCCCAGGGCGAGTACGCCGGACTGCTCGCGATCCGCAAATACCACGCCAGCCGCGGCGAGCGCGGCCGCGACGTGTGCCTCATTCCCGCGTCGGCACACGGCACGAATGCCGCCAGCGCGACCATGGCGGGCCTTCGTGTCGTCGTCGTCGCGTGTGACGATAACGGCAATGTCGATCTCGACGACCTGAAGGCGAAGGCGGTCGAGTACTCGGACCAGCTCGCCTCAATCATGGTCACGTATCCCTCGACGCACGGAGTGTTCGAGGAGCAGATCCGCGAGATCTGCTCGATCGTTCACGACCACGGCGGCCAGGTATATCTCGACGGCGCGAACCTCAACGCGCTCGTCGGTGTCGCCCGACCGGGAGAGTTCGGCGCCGACGTCTCGCACCTCAACCTGCACAAGACCTTCTGCATCCCGCACGGCGGCGGGGGTCCGGGCGTCGGCCCGATCGGCGTCAACGCCCACCTCGCGCCGTTCCTGCCGAACCATCCGCTGCGCGCGGAGGCCGGTCCCCCGACTGGCGTCGGCCCGATCAGCGCGGCGCCCTGGGGGTCGGCCGGGATCCTTGCGATCCCCTGGGCGTACATCACGATGATGGGTCGCGACGGTCTCACGCGCGCGACCCATGTCGCGATCCTCAACGCCAACTACCTCGCCCACAAGCTGTCACCGCACTTCCCAGTGCTGTACACGGGCGGGCACGGGCTCGTGGCGCACGAGTGCATTCTCGACCTGCGCGACATCACGCGGGAGTCGGGCATCACCGTCGACGACGTGGCCAAGCGCCTCATGGACTACGGCTTCCACGCACCGACGATGTCGTTCCCGGTCGCGGGCACGTTGATGGTCGAACCTACTGAATCGGAAGACAAGGCGGAGCTCGACCGTTTCGTCGACGCCATGATCGCGATACGCGGCGAGATCGCGCGCGTCGCAGACGGCATGTGGCCGAAGGACGACAACCCGCTCGTTCACGCGCCCCACACTGCCGAAGACATCGCGGCGGACGATTGGTTTCACCCGTACTCTCGCGAGACGGCCGCGTTCCCGGTCGATGGGTTGCGCCATGCGAAGTACTGGCCGCCGGTCGGCCGGATCGACGGTGCCTACGGCGACCGCAACGTGTTCTGCTGCTGTCCGCCCGTCGACGCGTACACCTGACACATCGCGCCGACCGACGAAACGACGTTCAGCGCGGTGGCGTTCGCGTCGCCGCGAAGCCCCCGACGACCGTGTCGTCCGTGCGCACCAACCGGTGCGCGAACAGCCACCGGCCGCTCGGGGTGTCGGGGCGAAGCACGTCGCGGTAGCGACCGCAATGATCGGGGCCGCCCGCCGTCACCGCCAAGAAGTAGCACGCCGCGCGCGCTTCGCTCAGCGACGCGAATGTGATCGTCAGATTCGACACGTGATGGCGCAGCATCGGGACAGCGCCGTGCGCGGCGAGATCCCGGGCGACGTCGTCGAGAAATGCGCGGATCGCGGCGCGTCCCTCGAGCCGCGCCTCGCCGTGCACTTCGAGGACGCCGTCCGGGGTGAAGAGCTCGACCAGCTCGTCGAACCGGCCACTGTCCCCACAGTGCGCGTAGCAAGCGACCGTCTCCCGGATTGCCTCGCGAGCGGCAAGTTCCCACGGCTCCATCGCGGCGAATGTACCGGCCGCAGCGATTGTGAGCAGCTCTCGTGTGTCCCTCAACCGGCGAGTTGTTGGCGCAGGATCGCGGCCCGCAACACATCACCGAAGTCGCGGCGCGGCGCCGCGCGCGGCGCGCTGTCGTAGGCGCTGAACCGAGGCGGCGCACCCGGCAGGGGATCGGGAGTGCGCCGCGGCGCGGGTCGGACCTCGACCGGGCGCAGTGACTCGTACGCGAGCACCGTCAGCTCGAACAGGGTGCGGTCGCCACCCCGATCAGGGTGCGTCGCGAGCGCCCGGGCGCGAAACGCGCGCCGGATCTCTTCACGGCCCGCGTGCCTGGTCACACCCAGCAGCGCGCGTGCGCGTCGGCCATCCATGGCCCACCTCGTCCTTGAGTCGCTGTCCTTCGCGCCGCGGCTCCGTCCGCAGCAATTGCATGATCGGTCAGTCGGGGCGGAACTGAACCAGCCCGACCCGGTCCGAGACCGGTTCGATCTCCACCCGAACGGCCAAATCGAGCGCGAGCGCCGACGGCGCCAGCCCGGCGAGGTTGCCGACCAGGCGCGGGCCCTCCTCCAGCTCGACCACCACCACCGCGTACGGAACCGAGAAGGCGGGGTCGAGCGGCTGGTGGGTGACGGTCCACGCAAAGACGCGCCCCCGGCCGCTCGCGGCTTCCCAGGCCGCGGCCGCCGAACCGCACGCGGCGCAGCGGGCGCGGGGTGGGTGGCGCCAGACGCGGCAGTCGGCGCAGCGCCGGAGGTGCAGCCGCCCGCGCGCGAGGTGCGCATAGAACTCGGCGTCGGGCCCCACTGGATCCGGGATGAGACGGCCCGCGCTCACCGGTCTGCTCCGAGCACGACGAGGCTCCCGTCACCGAAGTCGCCCCACCCGGTGACACAGCCGATCTCCGCCGCCCGCACCTGCACCGCGGGGTCGGCACGCCCGCGCAGCTGCCGCACCGCTTCGACGACGTGGTTCATGCCCCACATGTGACCCTGCGAGAGCAGCCCGCCGTGCGTGTTGAGCGGCTGAGCGCCACCGGCACGGATGCGACCGTCGCGCACGAAGGGACCCGCTTCTCCGCGCCCGCACAATCCGAGCGCTTCGAGCTGCAACAGCACGACGTACGTGAAGCAGTCGTACACCTGAAGGAACTGCATGTCGGACGCGGTCGCATCGGCCATCGCGAACGCGGGTGGTGCGGCATCGGTGAGGCCGATGCGAAACGGGTCGGGTCGGTTCGCGATGTCGTCCGCCGGATACGGATGGCCCTCGGCGGCGCCGAGGATGATCGCGGGACGTTGGGGGAGATCACGCGCCCGCTCGCGCGTCGTCACGACGACCGCGGCCGCGCAATCGGTCTCGACACAACAGTCGTAGAGGCGGAACGGCTCGGAGATCCAACGCGCGGCGAGGTAGTCGTCCATCGTGAGCGTCTTGTCGCGCATCAACGCCTTGTCGTTGTGCTGCGCGTGGGCACGGCATGCGAGCGCGACCTCGCCGGTATCGGTGTCGAGCGTCCCGTACAGTTGCTTGTGGCGCATCGCGATCCACGCGTAGAACTGCACTGCGGCACGGGCGCCGTACGGCAGGTAGTAGTCGACGACGACATCGGCCACCGCCCCGCCGTCGAGCGCTCGGCGGGGACGCGGGACTCCCTCACGTGGTCGGAACGCGGAGTATCCGTTCCAGCCGACGACCACGAGCACGTGCGTCGCGAGGCCCGCGGTCACTGCCAGGGCCGCATGGGTCAGTGCCGCGACCGAGCTGGCGCCGCCCATGTGCACGGTTGTCGCAAACCGCAGCGTGTCGATGCCCAGGTTGACCGCGAGCTCCTCGCTCGAGGTGTAGCCGGGCGGCGGGATGATGCCGTCGATATCGGCGGTGCTCAGCCCCGCGTCGGCGATGGCGGTGGTGGCCGCCTGGAGCATCAACTCGACCGGCAGGTACGGCGCGCCGCGCACGTAGTCGGTCTCACCGATGCCGGCAATCGCGGCGCGCCCTGCGAACACCGCCCGCACCGTACTCTGACGCCATGAACCGGATATTCGTCGTGTTCGGAGTCCTCGTCGCGCTCGGCGCGTGCGGCGGAGACGACGACGATGTTGCCGCGGACGCGGACGCGGACGCGCCCGCCCCCGCGGTGACGACCACGACGCTCGATCCCGACGCGGCGGTCTCGTCGCCGCCGCTCGACCCGGGCGCGACCGTCGACCCGGGAACGGGCGGCGCGACGCGCGTCGAGCCCCGTCCGGGGATGGCGAACCTCCACCCGGTGTCGTTCGATCCGGCCGCAGCCGAAGCGCGCGACGGTTCCGTCGTCGTCCGGTTCTACGGCGGTGTCGACCCGTGCTTCGTACTCGACCGCTACGAGGTCACCGAAACGGACGAGAGCGTGACGATCGCCCTGCATGCGGGGAGCGATCCCGCGCAACCGGACTCCGTGTGCATCGAGCTCGCGCAGCTCTACGAGGTCGAAGTGCCGTTGGCCGCGCCGCTCGGCACCCGCGAACTCCGAAGCGCCGCCTAACCCCTCCGTCGCGTCAAACCTGCGCCGCAAAACCCGGATAGTTCCCGTTTCGCGGCGCAGGTTTGCAAAGGTGTCAGGACGGGATCGCGGTGAGCACGATCGGACGGCCACCGAACGTTGCGGGCTCGCCGTGCAACGCGGCGTCGCCGTACGCCATCACCTTCCCGTCGGTCGTCAGCACCCAGTACCCGCGGCCGGTCGCGCTCGTGGTCATCGAAATCGAAGTCGGCAACGCGCACCAGCCCGTGCCGGGCACCGAGCCGCGGAACCCGGCGTCGCCGAACGCGAACACGCCACCGTCGCGACCGAGGAGGTAGTAACCACCGCCGTTCTCGGTGGTCGCCATCCCGACAACGGGCGCGGCCAGCGTCATCGCGCCGGTCGAACCCTGGAAGACGGCTTCGCCGTAGCTGAAGATGCCGCCGTCGCTCGCGAGCAACCAGTACCCACGCCCCGACGGCGTCGACGACATCGAGATGACGGGCGCATTCAAGCGCGTGCCGCCCATCGAGCCGTCGAACTGCGCATCGCCGAAGCTGAAGATGCCGCCGTCGCGACCCAACAGCCAGTAGCCGAGCCCGGTGCCGGTCGGCGTCATCGCGATGATGGGCGCGTTGAGCGGCATCCCGGCCGTCGAGCCGTACTGCACGGCGTCGCCGAACGGATGCACCCCACCGGCTGCGTCGATGAGCCAGTAGCCGAGGCCGGTCGGCGTCGCGGCCATGTCGACGACGCGCGCCGCGCCCGGCGCGAGCGCGAGACCGCCGTAGTACGTCGCGCGGCCGAACGAGAACACCGCCCCGCTGGAGTCGACAGCCCAGTAGCCGGGATTCGCGGCGGCATCCGGCCCGGCCTTCGGGTTGGTCGGCCAGCGGCACTGGCCGCCGGTGCCGATGCCCTGCGCGACGCGCAGCGACACGTACGGGCTGAACGGCACGTCGTCGGGGGCATGCATCTCGAAGTGCAAATGCGCTTGTGTGGACTCGGCGTTGCCGCTGTCGCCCATCCATCCGATCACCTGGCCGGCAGTCACGCGCGCACCTTTCACGACTTCAGCTGCGAAGGCGTATTGGGGCGGGTTGGTGTTGTCGTCGGTTCCGGGCGTGTCGTTGTTGACGTGCATGTAGTGGTATGACCAGCCGTCGTCGTCGTTGATCGTCAACATGTTCCCGGACGATCCCGACGAGTCGTCGCGCAGGAAGGACACCTTGCCGCTCGCGGCCGCGAGGAGCGGCATCATCTTCGAACCCATGAGGTCCTGGCCCTCGTGCGAGCGGCGACAGCCGTCGCGACAGACGCCGAAGTCGTCGTAGTACGTCACCTTCCCCTGCACGGGGAAGGTGATCGGTCGAAAGACCCGGCCGTCGGGGCTGACCTCGGCCGCCGCGGGCGCGATCGACCCGACGCCGGCAACGGCGAGGGCGATCAGCGTGATCAGGGTGAAACGGCCAGTTCGGAGGCGGGGCGCACGCACGGCTCCCTCTCATCGGCGACGCGGCTGTGACGCTTGACACAGCCGCAGAAACGCTGAGAAATCGGTCGGACGGTCCGCCCGCGGTCGCTCATGTTCCGCTTCCGGGGGACCGACAGATATTCTGGTTACTACTCGGTAACTTGGCTCGTCCTCGGAGGCGTTCGATGTCCGACTTCTCGCTGGAGCTCAACGAAGACCAGCTGCAGATCCAAAAGTGGGTCCACGATTTCGCGGCCGACGTCATTCGACCCGCGGCGCCCGAGTGGGACGAACGAGAAGAGACACCGTGGCCGATCATCGAAGAGGCCGCCAAGATCGGGCTCTACTCGTGGGAGTTTGTCGCCAACGCGTTCGGCGACCCCACCGGTTTGACGTTTCCGATCGTGTCGGAGGAGATCTGTTGGGGCGACGCCGGCATCGCGCTCGCGATCCTTGGCTCGACGCTCGGTGTCTCGGGCATTGTCGGCAACGGCACGCCTGAACAGATCGCCGAGTGGGTCCCGCAGTGCTTCGGGACGCCCGACGATCTTCGCATGGCCGCCTTCGCGGTCAGCGAGCCCGACGCCGGGTCCGACGTTTCCTCGCTGCGGACGCGCGCCGTCTACGACGAGGCCAAGGACGAGTGGGTGCTCAACGGCACGAAGACGTGGATCACCAATGGTGGCATCACGCACGTCCCGACGATCCATGTCGTCGTCGCCGCGGTCGAGCCGGGGCTGAAGAGCCGCGGCCACGCGTCGTTCATCGTGCCGCCCGGCACGCCCGGCCTGTCGATGGGTCAGAAGTTCAAGAAGATGGGCATCCGCGCGAGCCACACGGCCGAGGTCGTATTGCAGGACGTGCGTGTCCCCGGTCACTGCCTGCTCGGCGGCAAGGAGAAGCTCGACGCGCGCCTTGCGCGCGCCCGTGAGGGCCAGAGCTCACGCGTGCAGGCCGCGATGAGCACGTTCGAGGCGAGCCGACCACTCGTCGGCGCGCAAGCGCTCGGCATCGCGCGGGCCGCGTACGAATACGCGCTCGACTATGCCAAGGAACGCGTCGCGTTCGGCCGGCCGATCATCATGAACCAGGCGATCGCGTTCAAGCTCGCGGACATGAAAGTGCAGATCGACGCGGCGCGCCTCCTCGTCTGGCGGGCGTGCTGGATGGCATCCAACGGCAAGAAGTTCGAGGCGGGCGAAGGCTCGATGTCGAAGCTCTACGCGGGTGAGGTCGCGGTGAAGGCGACCGAGGAAGCCATTCAGATCCTCGGCGGCGCCGGCTACGTGAAGGAGCACCCGGTTGAGCAGTGGCACCGCGACTCGAAGATCTACACGATCTTCGAAGGCACGTCGGAGATCCAGCGCCTCGTGGTGGCGCGCAGCATCAGCGGGATGCACATTCCCTGATTCTGCGGGTTGGGTGACGTCCGTTGGGTGTCGCCAAATCCGGGGTCATCCCTACCGCGTCCCTACTAATCCGGGGCTACGCTCCGAGCGTGGCGTCGGTGCGCGAGAAGAAGCCGGGAATCTAGGAAGTCCGGGTCTTCACGGGCAAGGACGCCACGGGACGCCCGACTCAGGTCAGCCGTACGGTTCGAGGCCGCAAGCGCGACGCCATCCGCGTCGCCACGCAGCTCGAGGCGAAGCCACCCTGAGCCCCCGCCCGCCGGCTCGTCGCTGACGCACTGCACGCCTGGGTCGAGGCCAACGATCCGACGTGGGCGGTCTCGACGCGTCGCGACCAACGCAGCCGTGTCGCACTCATCGCTTCCGACCCGGTTGCTCGCGTGCCGCTCGCTCGCATCAGCGTCGCCGATGTCGAGCGCTGGCATCTGCGCTTGCGCTCGGCGGGTATCGGCGAAGGAGCGATCGCGAACCGCCATTCCGTGCTTCGAGCGGCGTTGGAGCTCGCGGTCCGTTGGGAGTGGATCTCGATCAACGTCGCGGCGAACGCCCGCCTCAAGAAGCGCAAACAATCTCGGCGCGAAGCGATGTCACCGGAGGAGACGCGCGACTCGCGCCGCCCCCCGCCAGAGCCGGAAGCCCCAAGAACTGGGAGACGCGCGTCCCGCGTGTGACAAACGGCACACTGACCGGTCCGGGCCGGAACTGCGGTTCCCAGCCGATCTCAGTCGGCCCGCACCAGCGTCTTCGCGAGCGACTGCTTGTCGACCTTCCCGTTCTGCGACCGCGGGAGTTCGCTCATCGTGACGATTTTCGACGGCACGCGGCTGCCATGAACCTCGCGCTCGCGAAACCGTTGGCGAACCGTCATGAGGGAGATGTCCCCGGCGGGGACGGCGATGAATGCGGTCAAACTCTCACCGAGCATCGGGTGCGGGGTCGCGACTACCGCGACGTCACGCACGTCGAGGAGTTCCCGCAGCAGATCCTCGACCTCGGTCAGCAGAACGTTGTAACCGCCGACCACGGCCTGTTCCGCGATGCGACCTTCGATGAACAGGTACCCATCGGCGTCGAGGCGTCCGAGGTCGCCCGTGCGAAGCCAACCGTCAGCGGTGAACGCTCGCGCGGTCATCGCCGGTTCGTCCCAATACCCCGTCATCATCCACGGGCTACGAACGACGATCTCGCCGACAGTTCCTGCGTCCACGGCGCCGCGGTCCTCGTCGCGGAGTGCCAGCTCGACATCAGCGACGGGCCGGCCGGCCGAGCGCCGTCGAGCACCGACGTGCTCTCCAGGACCGAGCATCGTGATGAACTGCGGACACTCCGTTTGGCCGTAGCACTGCACGAGGCATCGGCCGACGATGCGTTGAAACGCCTCCAGGTGCGCGGGGTTCGATCGAGAACCCGCGTACATGAAGATGTCGAGGTCGGTCCCGTCGAGTTCATCGTGCGGCGTTCCGCTCGCGACGATCGACATACCGGTCGGCACTGCGCCCGACGCGGTCACGTCCGGCGATCGCAGCCGCCCGACAATCGCTCGGATGTCGCGGCCCAAATGGGGCTCGAACAGGATCGTCCCCCCTGTCGCGATGACGCCCCGCGTCCCGATCCCGCCCAAGAGGGGCGTGTCGAGGAACTGCGCCGCCTCGGGCCAGGGCGGGAACCGGGCCGCGTTCCGGTAGATCCACCCGAGTGCTTCTTGGGTGAGCACGACGCCTTTGGACGCAGCCGAGCTCCCGCTCGTGAAGACGATCGCCGCGGGGCTGCTCGGGTCGACGCGCGGCTCAAGAACCGCGCTCGGGACATCGGCGAGCGCTACGACACCGCTTGCGGTGCTCGCCGTGCCGTCCTCGACCGCGATCACGCGCCCCTCCCGGTAGCCGGCCCGGACCGCGGCCACATCGACACCGCTCGACGCGAAGACGACACGCGCGCGCAGATAGCGAAGGCGCTGCACCAAGGCGTCCGTCGGGAGCCCCGGTGCGAATGCGGTGGCACGCGCACCGAGCATGGATGCGGCAACTTGGAGTGCGTAGTGAACGGGCCGATCGGCCTCGACGAACCCGACGTCTACGACACCGTCACCCGGTGCGTAGCCGGCGTCGAGCGCCACCGTCGCGAGCTTCCCCGCGAGGTCCCAACCGTCGCGGTAGGTGAACCGGCCCGTCGGTGCGTGGACGAGATCTTTCTCGGCGTGCTCAAGAAAGATCTCAAAGAATGCTTCGGCGCCCGTACCCCACAGTGCCGCGCTCGATGTCACAATCGATCAACCGTGGGTCTGACGCTGAAGCGCGCCGCACGGCATCCCGAGCCCAGTGGACACCGCGCGGATATTGCGAGCCGTTGCTACTCGTCGTCGTCAGTCGACACCGCGCGGTTCATCTGCATCATGGCGGCGCCGATGCCGGCGCGGCCAACAGTGACCTCGAGCGTGTCGTCCGCGTCGTCGTCAGTCGACACCGCGCGATTCATTTGCATCATGGCGGCGCCGATGCCGGCGCGGCCAACAGTGACCTCAAGTTCGTCGTTGGGCACCCTTCGTCCTCCCTTGTCGATCCGCTCCGTCGTCGAGACGGTGCGTGTCAACCTTTGTGAGGCAGATTTCTTCGGGATTCACTGTGTCGTGGTGTCCTCCTTGGGTTCGTTGATCCACGCGACGGTGGGGAGCGCGGGTGGTGTCGGTGGTTTGCGCACGAACCGTTCGGGGTGTTCGGCGTAGGCGACGTCGAGCACCGTGGCGCGTTTCGCTTGGACGAGTTCGGCGCGTCCGTGGTGCACGTCGGCGGGGGTGTGGAACCCGATGCCGGAATGACGATGGTCGTCGTTGTACTTATGCGGGTGATCGTGTCAAGCATCGAGTGGAGAACGGTCATGAGGCGGCTTCGTCGATGCGGGTGAGGAGGCCGTCGAAGATCTTCTGACGGCCGACCTGTCCCTTGTCGGCAGCGTCGTCGCGT
>JBQTGT010000087.1:0-2028 GCA_052390615.1 Actinomycetota bacterium | reverse complement strand
CGTGCGCAACAAGGTCGGCGTGGTGGCGTTCGAGCTCTCGAAGCTCGCTCGCGTAGCTGCGCGTCATGTGCGCGAGCCGAGCGAGCTCGTCGTGGACAGCCGCGCCTTGCGGGAGGAGTGCACACTGCCCGCGGTGATAGTCGCCCAGGTCGCCCGTCATTTTCTCCGCGCGATCGCTCACCCACGCCTCCCGTAACGTCGGGATCTGGCGTTCGAAATCTGCCAACGCGCCGTTCATGTGCTCGAGCCAGCGCCCCAGCGCCCGGGCTCGGTCGTCCAGCTGTTCGGCCATCGCGTCGAGCTCACGCGCGGAACCGGCCGTCATCGTCACGGTCCCGCCCAACGGTCCGCGGCCGCAACCCCCTGCATCACCGAGCGGAGCGCGATCTGCGCGGCTCGGCACTGCACCGCGAACGCATCGGCGACGCGCGCGGCCACAGCGTCGAACTCGTCCAGCGCGAAGTCGATACCGGTCGCGGTTGTCAGGCACGACGACGACGGCGAACGGCCCCCATCCAGCGCACCGGCGCCGATCGCTCCGAAGCGATCCGCGACCTCGCGCAGCCCGCTCGAGTCGAGCTGAACCGCCTCAGCCACCGCGACCAAAAGGAGTAAGCGTCGTGCGGCGCTCGCATGCGTGGCAGCTCCCGGCGCCGTCGGCGCCCAGATCGCCGGCGCGAGCATTTCGTCCCGGTACGAGCACGACAGCCCACCCTGTCCCCATCGCTGCGAAGCGTACTGCTTCAGGCACGTCAGAACAATGCCGTGCGCTGGGAGACACTGTCAGACACTCAGACGTGAATACTTTTGCGCGCTCAGACGTGAATACTATTGCGCGCTGCAAGATCGTTCGTGGTTCACGCAGCGGGCTCGAGCGTGACGCGGTGGCCGAGAGCTTCGAGGCGGCGGCGGAGCCGTTCGGTCTCGCGGGCGGGGTCGGCGCGTTTGTCCCACCAGTCAGGACCGAGATCGACGTAGTCGCACTCGTCGGTGTGCATGTGCCAGATCGCGATCACGATCGAGTGCGCGACCGCGATCACCGCCTTCTTCTTGCCGATTCGTCGTGCGAGCCGCCAGAACCGTGCCGACAACCAAGTGTCCTTCGAGCGTGCGGCCGCCCACGCGGCTTGGATCAGCGCGTCGGTCAACCACGGACTTGCCGGGTTTGTGCGGCCCGACCGGCGCTTGCCGGCCGACTCGTTGTTGCCAGGGCACACGCCCGCCCACGACGCGAGATGACTCGCGGTCGGGAACGCCGACATGTCGACACCCATCTCCGCGATGAAGACCTCGGCCGTTGTCTTGCCGACACCGGTGATCGTCATCAACCGACGTCGGGCCTCATCGAAAGGGACGAGCTTGGCGTCGATCTGAGCGTCGATATCAGCGATGGCGGCATCAAGATGATCGATGTGAGCGAGATGCAACCGCAGCATCGCCGCATGATGATCACCGAACCGGCCGTGCAACGCGCGTGTGAGTTCGGGGATCTTCGATCGCATCCGGCGCTTCGCCATATCGGCGAGCACCGCAGGGTCGCGTTCACCGGCGATCAGCGCGTCGATCATCGCGCGGCCCGACACCGACATCGTCTGCGATGCGACCGACGCGAGCTTGATCCCCGCGTCCTCGAGAACCTTCTCGACCCGTTGACCCTCACGAGTGCGGTCCTGCACCAACCGTTTCCGATACCGGGTCAGATCACGCAACTCGCGGATCACCGGCGGCGGGACCAGACTGCCGCGCAACAACCCGACCTCGAGCAGCTATGCGATCCAACCAGCATCTGCGACGTCGGTCTTGCGGCCGGGCACCATCCGCATGTTCCGAGCGTTCACCAACAACAACTCGAACTCGCCATCTTCGAGCACGAACCACACCGGCTTCCAGAACACGCCCGTGGGTCTGCCGCGGGTTCGGTTGACGTTCTTTGTGCGAGGTCGAGCCTCGCGGGAAGGATGTTCCGATGCCCAAGAGATTCCCACCGGAGTTCAAGCGTGATGTTGTCGCGGTCGCGCGTCGGGGTGG
>JBQTGT010000086.1:0-12185 GCA_052390615.1 Actinomycetota bacterium | reverse complement strand
CTAGGTTCAACATCGGCGTGTCCTTCCTCGCCGGCGCGTCAACGCCGGCAGCTCGTTTGATCATCAACGAGGAAGGTACGCCGCGCTCTCCAACAGCCCAGTGATCCACAGGTTTCGGTTATACCTCCGAGACCGCACCGAACTGGATCTGGCATGGGACTTCCGGATGCGCGAGCTGCGCCGCACCGAGCTGGGGCTTGTGCTCGATCGTGACGAACTCGCTGCAGACAAGATGCTGGCGTTGTACGGGCGGGCCGAGGCGCGTGACTTCGTCGATGTCTTCCGGCTGCGCGAGCACTACACGCGTGTGCAGCTCTTCGCGCTCGCACGAGAAAAGGATCTCGGCTTCGTCGAGGAAGCGTTCGTTTCGGCGCTCGCGAGCATCGGCCGCCGTGACCGTATCGAGTTTGACGTCGATGACATCGCGTTCAACGAGCTGGAGACGGAGTCCGCCGACTGGCGAGCGGAGCTCGAGGCCTGAAGCCTTTGGTCGGGGCATGATCGAGAGCGGTCGCCCCGGGCATGCCACATCGTGGAGAATGAACGCCGTGGATGACTTCGTCATCGCTCGGAACCCGGACGCTTCGTCGTCACTGCCGTTTCTGCTGCTCGTGCCGGTCGGATCACAAGCCGTCGTCTTGAAGGCGCGCGAGATTTGGCCGCGCACATCGAAGGTGTACTGCCACCCGGCCGAGGACTGGCCATCTGATCCCGACGTGATCGACCGCGTGCCGGTGCGGGAGTGTCGTCGCCGCGGCGCGGCGATCGACCTGGTCCTGGCCCGGACGCGAGAGAACCGATCCCAGTTCGTGTTCGCGAACGCCCGCGGCCGCGAGGTCGTGTTCTGGCAGAGCGCCCGGACCGCCCGCCAGGCTCGGCCCAATGTCCGGATACCGACCAAGCGGGCATCGGGCGAGCGGTTGGTCGTTCTCGTCGACAGCCACGAGCGGTACCCCTGGCGATTTGGGCAACAACAATGCGTCACGGAACGGCGCGCCTTGCGCGCCGGCGACTACGCGGTCGAGGTCGACGAAACTGTCGTCGCCGCCGTCGAACGCAAGAGCCTCGCCGACCTCGTCTCGACACTCACCAGCGGCAAGCTGCGCTACCTTCTCGCCGACCTGTCGACGGTGCGGCGCGCCGCGGTCGTCGTGGAGGACAAATACTCCGCACTCTTCAAGCTCGAGCGAGTTCAGCCATCGATCGTCGTGGAGGGTCTCGCCGAGGCACAGGTCAGGTTCGCGTCGATTCCGATCGTGTTCTGCGAGAACCGGGCGATCGCCCAGGAATGGTCGTATCGGTTCCTCGGCGCCGCGTTCGTACACGCACGCGACGACCATGCCGCACGGCAACGTGCCCTCGAACTCGTTCCTGCACTCACCGAGGAACGCCCGACCACCGCCCAAGTACGAGCATGGGCAAGCCAGAACAGCATCACCGTTCCAGACCGCGGCCGACTGCGACCCGAAGTATGGGACGCGTATCGATCAGCACATCCAGAACTCTGAGAACTCGGTCGGGTGTCGCTCAGAGTTCGATGGTGAACGCGTGCATCTGGCGCAGAATGCGAAGCGGGTTATCCGCGAGGTACGACTGGGTCGCAGCGATCGTGTCGTGGCGCAGTACAACCCGGATGTCCTGAGCGCTGAGGGACCGAGACGTGTCGCACCCGGACGGTACGATTTGCTCATGCCACCGAAAATCTGGACCGCGGCTGAGTTCGAGAAGCTGTCTCGCGCAGAACAGCAACGGATCTTCGACGAAAGCCTCGTGACTGACTTGGTCGAGGTCCCGCCCGAGTTCCTCGAGCAGATCCGCGCCGACGTTCGTCGCCATATCTCTGAACGCGAAACTCGCGACGCGGGGTAGCGATGGCCGGCGGCCGGCTCGTGGTCCGGGTGTCTTGCGCCGTCTTCGACGAGATCGATCGCGTGTTGGGAGCGGAACGCGGTCCGAACGGCGAACCCTCGGCAAAACGACTTCCTGACCGTCGACCTGCTTTCGATCGTCGACGTGTTCGCGACGCGTTTCGAGGAACTTCCCGAAGTCATCGATCGCCGTGCTGACTATCGCGTCCTCATCTCGGCCGGCGTGCTGGTTCGTGCCGTCGCGGTCGTGGGTCAACTCACACCCGATGGGTTCGTTGAGCTGCTCTCCATCACGCTCGACACCAGCGTTGACTGAACGCCACGGCCTGGATACGCCGGGGTCGGCTACTTGATGCCGAGCACTACCTCGGGCGCCGTGACGAGAACCACGACGCCAGGGGGTGGACTTACCCAACCACCTTGTCTCCCCGCCTGCGGCCGGGTGATCTCGAAGGTCTGCGCGAGGCCTCGGAGTATCGTTCAGTTGTCAGGCGCGGGTAGCGGGGCTTTGAAGTGTTCATCGAATCTCTGCTGCTCGAAGCGGTAGCCGCCCGCGAGGAAGTCGACGACGAGCTCCGCGTCATGTTCTGCGTTGCGCAGTGAGTTCGACGCGCCCGGCGACGGTGTGGTGTTGAAGATGATGTGGTCGCCGATCAGTTTCGATTCGCCCATCATCAGCTCTCGGCGTTGCGTGTTTACGATCTGCGGACGGATGCCTCCGAGCCCTTTACCGAGTCGCAGCTCTCTTCGCCTCAGACTGGGCACGATCTTCCGAATCTGCGCGAGGTAGAGGTGCTTGCCGATGAGTGGCCAGTCGTAGAAGAAGTTCTTCGCGATGAAGTTTCGGATCACGCGGTTCCGCATGATCCGCGCCAACGTGAGAAGCCCTGCGACGGTCATGAGTGGCTTGCGAAAGAAACTCGTCATCGACCTATAGCGATGCCGCTCCAGCATCGGGATAACTTTCGCCGTTGGACCGAAGCGCGTTTCGTCCGCGACCGTGACATCTGGGTCGCCGTGCACGGCTGCGAACGGAAGCTGCTCGACCTGCATGGTGTAGACCTTGTTGCGCAGCACATCGCCGTCGGTGAAGTAGAAGCTGCCGGCCACGGGCAGAATACCGAGCTCTCGGCCGTAGCCGAGAGCCTGTGCGAAGAGCAGGCTGTACGGCCCGGCCGTAACGACGACGGCAGGCGCGGCGAGTGCACCACTGCTCGTGTGAACAACATGGCCCGGTCCACCACGCTCGATGCGGGAAACGGCGACACCGAAGTGCGTGTGGATCGGCTTTCCTGTGGCCAAGGCGTCTTCCAGAAACGACTGCGATAGCAGTTGATAGTTGATCGCGTATCCGTTCTCGGAGACGAGCGCTGCAACCCGCTCGGCTGGATCGCGGCCCTCGATGAGCCGCGGCTCGACCATTGCCAACTCGTGTCGTTCGAGCAGCCGAAGTTCGGGATAGTGCGGCGAGAAATCGCGCAAGCGTTCGCGGAGCCGAGCGACCTCGTCGTCCCCAACTGCGAGCACCATGCGACGGGTCAGCCGATGCAGCCGCCGCTCGGCGCGCGCGTTCACGTAGTTTGCCAACATGACGCCTGCCTCGCGTACCGGCAAGGCGTGTTCGAGCGAGTAGTTGGTCTCCGTGTCGCCGAAGTGCAGTGTCTGTGAGTTGTTCTTCGGGCTTGAGTTCACCTGTGCGACGCCCGCGTACTGCTCGACGAGCGCAATGCGCTCGACGTTCGTGTAGCACGCGAGCGCGAAGAGGATCGCGGTACCGCTGACGCCACCGCCGACGATCACAACGTCGTAGGGCACTTCAAGGGCGTGGCCTGTCGTCATCAGAACTCCGGTCGCAACATCGCGGGGTGTAGCAACTGCGCGCTTCCCTTCCGAAAGAGGGCGGCCGGGCGGCCGCCCTCGCCGAGCGCGGTCTGGCCCGTGGGCTCTACGAACCCCGGTGTCGACGTGATCTTGCGGTGGAAGTTGCGCGGGTCGAGTTCGACGTCCCACACCGCCTCGTACACACGGCGAAGATCGCGAATCGTGAACTCCAGTGGGCAGAACGCCGTTGCCAGCGGCGTGTATTCGAGCTTGGAACGCGCACGTTCGATGCCGTCAATGAGGATCTGATGGTGGTCGAAGGCGAGCTTGCGCCGAACTGCTGCCATCTCGCTCGCGTCAGCCCAGCACGCACCGGAGGCATCGCTCCCCGCAGTCGGCGCCGGCAGGTCGGGCGCCAGCACGAGGTGGGCAACGCTGACAACGCGTCCGCGTGGGTCGCGATCCGGAGCGGCGTACGTCGCGAGTTGTTCGAGATGCGCGTCGATCTTGCGAAGGCCGGCCTCTTCGGCGAGCTCGCGCACCGCCGCAGCGGTGAGACTCTCCCCCTCAAGAACGAATCCGCCGGGCAGCGCCCAGCGGCCCTTGAACGGTGCAACGCCGCGCTTCACGAGCAAGACCTGGAGCCGGTCGTCTCGCACCGTCAGCGTCACCAAGTCGACTGCGAGGTGCGCGAGCCCGTCCGGCCCGTCCGGAAACATGGCGGCATCCTATCTCGTCACCTTGACGATAAGCACCTCCGGTGTTATCGTCAGCATGACGATAAAGGAGCGAACCATGGCGGACATCAAGCGCATCGCAAACATGCGGCACCTGCGGGGGACGCCGACACTGCACGTGAGGCACCTACGAAAGGGGAAGGTGGTACACGACGGCGTGGCCCAGAGCTTCTGGTTTCGGGCACTGAGCGCGGCGCTGAGCGAGATTCCGATCGACGACCGCGAGCTGCCGTTGCTGTTCCACGTGCGTACGGCCGATTTTCAGGATCTTGCGGTACAGGCGACGGTTACGTATCGCGTCGCCGACCCCGCCGTTGCGGCGGCGCGGATCGACTTCGGCATCGATCCGGACACGGGCGCGTGGAACGGGCGCCCGCTCGACCAGCTCGCGGGACTACTCACCGAAACGGCGCAGCAGCACGCACTCGCACTGGTCGCGCGCATGACGATGCAGGAAGCGCTGGCCGGCGGCGTGGTTGCCGTGCGCGACCAGATCGCGACCGGTCTCATGCAGGACGAGCGCCTCGACGCGACGGGCATAGCGGTCATCGGTGCTCGTGTCATCGCGTTAAATCCGGAACCCGAAGTGGCGCGCGCGCTGCAAACCACCACGCGGGAGATGCTGCAACAAGAAGCGGACCGGGCGACCTTCGAGCGCCGAGCCGTCGCGGTCGAACGGGAACGCGCCATCGGCGAGAACGAGCTGCAAACACGGATCGAGCTCGCACGGCGGGAGGAACAGCTCGTTGCGCAGAACGGACTCAACGAGCGGCGTCGTGCGGAGGAGGCGGCAGCTGCGGAGCAGATCCTGGCGCAAGGAGAGGCCGAGCGTGACAAGCTGCGCGCCGAAGCGACCGCCAACCGGGATCGCGTGATCACCGGGGCGCGAGCCGAAGGTACGAGGCTCGTTGGGGCGGCCGAGGCCGAAGCCGAACAGGCTCGACTGGCCGCCTATCGGGATGTCGAGGCGACAACGTTGTTCGCACTCGCGGCGCAGGCACTTGCGCAGCACCTGCCCGAGATCGGCACGTTGAACCTGACGCCCGACGTGCTCACACAGCTCGTCGGACAGCTCACCACGACCGTGGCAGGGCGGTGAACCATGACCGTGGGACCGCGTGCCGTGGTGGTCTTCCGACGCACCGAGTACGAAGCGTTGGTTGACCGTCACGGCACGCCACAAGCAGCCGAGTTCTTCCTCCGTACGCGCGGACGCTCGATCGACGAGATCCGGGAGCGACACGAGGCGGTGCAGTCAGCGTTGCTCGCAGTGGGCAATGGCATCCCGGTCGACTGGAGACGCGGACGGGTTGAGCGAACAGATCTCGATCGGTTCCGATTCGACCCGGAAGACATCGTCATCGCCGTCGGCCAGGACGGCCTCGTCGCCAACGTGGCGAAGTACCTCGCCGGCCAACCCGTGGTCGGCGTGAATCCCGAACCGGGCATCAACCCCGGCGTACTCGTGCCCCACGCCGTGGCCGACGTCGCAACACTGCTGGCGCGAACCAGCGATGGAACGGCGGCGATCGAGCAGCGCACCATGGTCGAGGCCCGCACTGACGACGGCCAGATCCTGTGCGCGCTCAACGAGGTCTACCTCGGACACCCAAGTCATCAGTCCGCGCGCTACGAGCTCACCACACCCGACGGTCGCAACGAGCTGCAGTCCTCGTCAGGAATCCTCTGCGGAACTGGTACCGGCTCGACAGGTTGGTGCAGGAGCGCGTGTCTCGAACGCCACTGTGAGATTCGCTTGCCTCGCGCGACCGATCCGGAACTCGCGTGGTTCGTGCGCGAGGCGTGGCCGTCGCCGGTGACGGGCACGGACCTCACCTACGGACTGCTTGGGTCCGGTAGCGAGTTGCAGGTCACGGCTCGGCACGATCATCTGGTGATCTTCGGTGACGGCATCGAGAGCGACGCGATTGCACTCACTTGGGGACAGCAAGTGTCCTTGACAGCCGCCAACCGACGACTCTCGAGCGTGGTTGCCGACCATTAGAGCACCGAGCCGAACACAACAACTGCGGAGGTGATTCCAGATGTTTCGCCGTAGCAAGAAGACGCAGAGCAATGCCGGCGACCCGTCACACGCGGAGGTGTATCGCGGGTTGCGCGATATGGCTCTGAACGCGGACACGAGCGACACTCTTCCAACGCCGCCACCCGATCACGCTGAAGTGCTTGGCGTCGTGATCGACATGCCGCGGGGAAACGACTATGCCAGTCTCGTCGCGCTGACCGACAACACAACGAGCCTGTACACGAGCACCGGCGGCGGCATCATCGGCGCAGGCGAGCACGCGGCAGTCGCGGCGCGAACACACGCGCTGTTGGCCGCCATACAACGACAACTCGACCGGTTCGACGGGCCCGACGACGGTTCTCTTCCCCCGCCGGGCGCGACGCGTTTTTCACGTTCTCACGACCACTCGTCACCGCGTCGCCGACGTGCCCGACGAGAGCTACTGGGAAGGTGCGGCTCACGAGTTGATGCCCGTGATCGCCGCGGCGCAAGACGTCATCTCGTCGATGCAGCACGTGACACCCGACGGCTGAGACGAAAGGCGGCGCAGCAGTATTCGAAGGTATTCACGTGTAATACACTTGTCCGAGTGGCTGATCGCTTTGACCTCGACGCCCTCGACGATCTCGATCCATTCGAGATCGACGATCAGGCCGCGCATCTGTTCAAGCACGCAAGCCTCGGTAGCGACGACATCTACAAAGTGTGGGAATCCGTTCCCCTGTTCTATCCCGCAGGCGCATTGGCTGATGGTCGCTGAGGTGGCCGGACGCGTCTTGGTGGTCCCGCTGGCGCCACCGGCCTTCGGTGATCCGGCGAAATGCCGACCGATCGGCTGTTACGAGGCCGCCAGACACTTGGCTGAGCAATACCGGAGAGATCGATGACGACACCGAAGAAGAAGATGACACGCAAGCAGGAGTACGACTTCTACAAGAAGTCCGAAAATCAGACACCACAGGGACCCGCGCGCCGACGCAAGCAGAATCTCACCGAGATGGTACCCGTCCGCTTCGAACCGGAAGTGCTCGACGAGGTGCGCCGCCGCGCCGATGCCGACGACCGCTCCGTCTCAGCTTGGATCCGCCGCACCGTCGACCAAGCGCTGCGTCGGTCGGCCAGCTGATCCCCGCGGTCAGACAACCGACGAGCGCTACGAGACTGCGTCGTTCAAGCGGCGGTCGAGCTCGTCAGCTACATCGAGGTCGTCGAGTGGTGCAACGACGCGTCGGGCAATCCCGCCCGGTCGCGCAGACGCACGAATCGGTGTGACAGCAAACTGGCCCGGGCGTAGGTGGCCCGCCGGTAGTCGGGTGCGAAGATCCAGTCGCCGACCACCTCGTCGCCGACACGCTCCGCCCACGAGTTCATGTGCTCGAGGATCATCGCGGCGGTCGTCGCGCCCATCGTGAGTCGGCGCGTCCGTCTCGACTTTGTCGGTCCGAGGATCTCCAACGACAGGTTTCGCTCGATCGTCAGGACGCGTCCGTCGAGGTCGGACAAGCGAAGCGTCGCGAGCTCGCCCCGGCGTGCTCCCGTGTCGGCCGCCAACCGGATCAGCAGCCTCGTTTGTTCGGCTGCGAACAACGATTGCCAACCGACACGACGGTCCGCCGTCATCCGCGCGAACGCCGCGTCGACCTCCGCATTTGGCTGCCCGCAACAACTGCGCGATTTCCTCCATACGCAAGTGCTTGCGTGGCATCGGACGGGGCGGCGCCTTCATGGTCCGTAACGGATTCGCCCGCAACGCACCTTGTCGGCACGCCCACGACAACGACGAGCTCAACACCGCCCACCGCGCCCAGATCAGAGCGACCGACGCGCCACTCCGTCGCCATACCGCAATGCGAGCATCCACCAGCGCCGGCGTCAACACCGCAACCCCTGCCGCGCCGATCGTGTCGGTCATCAACCACCGCGCCATCGACACGTGCGACGATCGCGTCGCCGGCGACCAGGAATGCTGGGCCGAGATGAACCGCTGCAGCAGTTCAGCAACTGTCCAGCCCGCGGCCGCGCAATACAGCGCCGACCGGTCCACACCAAACTGCGCGACCAAATCACCGCGCCGCTCCCGCACCAGATCCACATCGCCGTAGACCGTGAACGAACGCTGCTTACTCACGCCGGTGACCGGGTCGTTCCCGACCACGACACGGACCTCCCATACGCCTGGCCGGCGCTCACGCATCGACCCCTCACCGCGGCGCGCACGGCGCCCATCCCTATAACTCGTCGTCGTCCCTACAGTTATAGGGACAGCAATAGGGATGACATGAAGGAACTCAACTACGCCGCCGCGCGTCTTCGCAGGTCAGAAGCAGCGCGCTCGGAGGGACTCGAACCCCCAACCTTCTGATCCGTAGTCAGATGCTCTATCCATTGAGCTACGAGCGCTGGGTGCGCAACCTCTGACCGGATCCCACCCTTGGCGTGCGCAGTTGAGCACTACGCACACCGTTGCTTGAGGCGATGACTCGAGCGCGTTCGAGGTTGCGCAGCGAGCCAGTGTAGGACAACTCCCGGAGTTGATCCCGCTTGGTCGCAGCGCCTCCGATGCGGGCAACCAAGTCGATGGTTGGCGACCACGCGGACTGCGAGCCTCGTCGCGCGGCTGCTCGGAGACGCGCGTCGTGTCCACCGTCCATAGGATTTCGGTCGCCATGACTCGTCGGGTGGCGTTCCTCAGAGCCGTGAACGTGGGCACGCGCACCGTCGCGATGGCACGCCTTCGCGCCGAGTTCGAAGCGCTGGGCTTGGACGAGGTCGCGACGTATGTCAACAGTGGCAACGTGGTGTTCTCGGCGGCCGGGCGTGCGAGGGCACTCGAGACGGCGATCGCAACGAGGCTCTCGCGCGCGTTCGGCTTCGAGGTGCCGACGTTCGTCCGCAGTGCCAATGAAGTGAGGCGCGTCGCGGACCACAGGCCGTTCGGCGCCATCGGACCCGCACAGACGCACATGGTCTACTTCTTGCGCGCGCCCCCAACGGCCGCGATGGCGAAGGCGATCACGCGATTGTCGGGACCGACCGACCGCCTGGTGGTCGACGGGCGCGAGGTGCACTGGCTGATCGACGGAAAGAACATGGACTCGCAGATCACTCCGAAGACGTTCGCCCGCGCCTGCGACGATCAGTTCAGTACCGGTCGAAACACGACGATGCTCGTCAAGCTGGTGGCGAAGCTCAACGGCTGACGCCACCCGTTCGGGACTCCGTCACCGCGGGACTCGCGGATCAGCCGCTGTGCAGCGTGAACGTACCCACGACCGTGCAGCCGTGGGCCGTAAATCCGAACGCGGTGCCGACGATCATCGTCTCGCTCATCGCGATCAGATCGAGCTGCGCGTAGACGGACGCCGCAACGGGCAAGGTCATGTCGGCGGGGGACGGCGCCATGGTCACGCCCAGGAAGAACGGCCCGCCGGTGTGGAGGTTGGTATCGGCCGAACCGAACAACGCGCCCAGACCGGGAATCGTGGTCGTGATCGGGATACCGCCGACCCCGCCGGTCACGGTCGCGAGCCCGCCGCCGCTGAGCGCGACCGGCGCTCCGCACGCGGTCGCGGTGAGCTCCCAGGTCCAGGTCGCCTGCACCGGAATGTAGGGCTGCACTTCGAAGGGCGCGAACAACGCCAGCGCGACCGGGTACGACAGTATGCAGCCTTCGCCGTTGTCGGCGGTGAGCGTGCCGGCCAGGTGCTCGCGATCGCTGGCCAAGAGCTCCAGCGACGCCTCGCCGCTTCCGCTGTCGCCCACGGGGAACGGACGGGGCGCGAGCATCGCATAGCGCGCCTCGTTGACGGTCGTCCGCCGGAGGTCGAGCACGACGTCTTGAACGTGCACGACTGCGGACATCCCTTGGTCGCCGACGTAGACGTCGGCGGGTCCAGTGGTCGTCATCGACTGCGGCGACGCGCCGGTCGGACAGCCCCCACCCGACATGTACTGAGTCCCGATCGTCATCGCCAGGTCCCACCGACCGCTCGTCGGCCGTAACGAGGTCGGATCGAGCGAACCGGGTACCGCGAGTGCCGCGAACGCCGACGCGGTCATGAAGCCGCCGACCGGTACGTCGTCGATGTCGAAGCCGACGAATCCCGCGTCGATCGGGTCGGACGGGAAGTCGACACTCCACGACGCTGGTGCGGCCGGGCGCGCGCGGCCCGCCGCGGACGCGAGTGAACGTGTCACGGCCGCGTCGGCGCGCAAGCCATCGGAACCCACGAGCCAGAGCGCGACGTCATCGGCGACGTCTTCGCCGTCGAGGTCGAGCTGTCCTTGCGTCCCGTCGACCGTGAGTGTCGCCGCGTTGCGGTCGTTCATCCAGGTGAACGTCGAGCCGGAGCGCGTCTCGACCGCGCTCGTCGTCGTGGCATCGTCGACGGGAGCTGCCGTTGACGACGGGGGCGCCGTTTCCGAGCCGTCGCCCCCGCACGCCGCGCAGCCGACGGCGACCGCCAGGACGACTCCTCCCCACCGGACGCCGTGCACATCTGCTCATCGACGCCGGGCGGCGCGAGATGAGCGCTCCCCCGGCCTCGCCGATAGCCCCCCGAGCTGATCCGCCCCGGCCTCGGGCACCTCAGACGCAGGACAAGAACTCGGTGGTGGCGAGCGGATCTGTGGCGTCGGCGCACACCGAGTCGTACCCGCCGCCGCCGATGACGTCGTCCCTGATGCCCTGCTTGACGTCGAACATGTCGTCGCCACCCTCGCCGTGCACGACGTTCTTCGCAACGGCCGAGGGATTCAGCTTCGTGTGGATGAAGTCGCCGCCCGGGCCGCCGAACACAGTGTTGCTGCCCTGCTCGGGATAGAACTGGTCGTTGTCGCCGCCGCCGTACATCCAGTCGTCGCCCGGGCCGCCGCGCATGTGGTCCCAGCCGTCGTCGCCCCACACGACATCGTTGCCGGCGCCGGCGAAGATGACATCGGTGTCGGCGCCGCCGTGCAGCAGATCGACCCCGCCGTTGCCGTAGAGGCTGTCGACGCCCGCGCCGCCGTACACGACATCGGCGCCGGATCCGCCGTCGTAGCGGTCGTCGCCAACACCGAGGTCGGCCCAATCGACCTCGGCGGATGTGTTGTACCCAAAGACGTAGTCGTTGCCGTCGCCCGCACACATGACGTCGTGGCCGTTGCCGGGGTAAATCGTGTCGTTGCCGGCGCCCGCGACGATCACGTCGTCGTACTGGGTTCCCATGAGCGTGTCGTTGCCGCTGCCGCCGACGACCGTTGCGAGCCGGCCGTCGCAGTACGCACGCATCGGCGGCGTCTCGCCGGGGCTCGGCCCGAAGCCGTCGGCGGTGGCGGCGCCGGCCGGGACGAGCACGGCGCCCGCGACGGCCGCCACGGTCATGACCTTGGAGAGTCGAGAAATGCGCATATCGGACCTTTCTCCGACGGACGCGTCCCGTCCGTTCGGAGGCCTTGACACGGGCGCGGGATCCGCGCTTACGCGGGCGGGGGCTCGTCGCACCAGATCCGGAACGAGTCGTCGAGGTCGCGGGGAAGGATCAGCGTGCGCAAGCCCCGGTCGCGCGCGTCGGCGCAGAGGTCGTCGTGGTTGTCGCGCAGTTCCTCGGCGTACTCGGCGTTGAACACCGGCTTGCCCCGGGCGAGGAACGGTCGCAGCGCGTCGCACTCGTCGTACTCGAAGCACTGCTCGTTCACGGCGAAGTCGAAGGCGTCGACCAGGGCAGGGACCTCGTCGAGGGCGTTCTT
>JBQTGT010000085.1:0-26659 GCA_052390615.1 Actinomycetota bacterium | reverse complement strand
AAGATTGCGCGACGCACAACCACCGATCTGCCGACAACGACACCACCAGCGACCCGGCAACGCAACGCGACCCGCCCTACCCGTCAAACACGGCGCACCACAGCCCGTTCATGAATGATCGGGGCTAGGGGATCGCCCCGCCACTCGTGCTCCAAGGGGTGCCCGAACCGAGGGCCGGCAAGAATCGTATGCATCTCGACATCGTCGTCGACGACATCGAACCCGAGATCGAACGGCTCGAGGCGCTCGGAGCGCACCGCCTGGACGAAGGCGTGCAGCATCTCGGCGAGACGCGTTGGGTCAGGATGTCCGACCCCGAGAGCAACGAGTTCTGCGTCTGCACCGGCGTCGAGTGGTGAGGCTCTCGCACTTTCCCGCGGGATGCGTGCAGGATCCTGTGCAGACCTCGACGCGCGACGACGGATTTTCGTCTGCCCCCACACAGGCGACCGTGCCACTGCTCCATCAGGACCCGCGGCGGGACCAGCACCGGGACGAAGCGGCCTCGGCGCAGCGCGTCGGCCGCCCCTGCGATCGCGACATCGGTGCCCTTGTCGGTCAGACCGGCACCTCACCCGATCCCGCTCACTTCGTGGGCGCGCCCGAGCGCGGGTGGCCACTGCGCCGGTAGGGTCGGGCGTCACGCGGAGGGGAGCACACACATGAACATCGAGCTGACCGAGAGCGACGCCGAGCAGGTCGAAGCATTCGCCGGGAATCTGTTTGGTGCGTGCCTGGCGACGATGGAGCTGGCCAACGTCGAGCTCGGGCTCCGCCTCGGCTTGTACGAAGCACTCGCGGGCGCGGGTCCGACGACACCACGTGAGCTTGCTGCTCGGCGCGGCATCGCCGAGCGCTACGCGCGTGAGTGGCTCGAACAGCAGGCCGTCGCCGGCGTGGTCGACGTCGAGGATCCGTCCCGGCCGGCCGCCGAGCGCCGCTTCGCGCTCCCGAACGCACACGCGCACGTGCTGCTCGACGACGACAGCGAAGCGTGCATGAAACCATGTGCCGGTGTCGTCCCCTGGACGGGGAAGGCGATCGACATCATGGTCGAGGAGTTCCGCCGCGGTACCGGAGCTGCATTCGGACTGTTCGACCTGCACGACCTTCAGGCCGCGTTCACCCGGCCGGTCTTTGCGAACCATCTCGTGCAGAACTGGTTGCCGGCTCTGCCCGAGGTGCAGGCGAAGCTCGAGAGGGGCGAGCCCGTTCGGATCGCCGAGGTCGGCTGCGGCGAAGGGCTGGCCGCGATCACGATCGCGCGCGCGTACCCGAACGCCGAAGTGCACGGCTTCGATCTCGACGACGCGTCGATCACGGCCGCGCGCAAGCACGCGGCGGACGCCGGGGTTGCCGATCGCGCAGTGTTCGACGTTCGTGACGCCGCGGATATCGCGATCGAAGGTCTCTATGACCTGGTGATGGCGATCGAGATGTTGCACGACGTTCCCGATCCCATCGGGATCCTGCGCACGATGCAGCGCCTCGCGGGCGAGACCGGCACCGTGTTGGTGGTAGACGAACGCACCGAGGAGTCCTTCACGGTGCCGACGAACGAGATGGAACGGTTGTTCTACGCGTTCAGCACGCTGCACTGCCTGGCCGTCAGCATGCAAAACCGTGGCGTGGGAACGGGAACGGTGCTGCGTTCGGACACGATGCGTTCCTACGCAACCGAAGCGGGATTCACGGCCATCGACATCCTTGCCGTCGAACACCCGCAATTTGTGCTCTACCGCCTGCGGTAGGTGGCGAACGGCGACGCACCGAGCGCGCGGGGCTCAATCTCATGAGCGAACTCGGCGACAACGAAGACATCGCGACGGTCCGTGCTTTGCAGGGCCGTTTCCTTGACGCGCTGGGCCCTGCGCTCGACACGGTGCAGGTGTTCACCGACAGGCGACGCCGCATGAGCGAGCGCGAATCCTCGAAGCGTCCTGGGCGACGTGTCCGCGGCGCGTCGTCGCAACCGCTCAGGGCCGTTTGCAGACCGCCCCTCGCGTGCCGGCCATGAAAGCGATCCCGATGCCGTGAAGTAGACGGAGCGACCGGTCATGACACACGTGAACGTGCCGGTGCCGATCGCGATGTTGTTCGCGCCGCTACTCCTCGGATTCACGAGCACCACGCCCTTCGTCCAGTCGCGACACGCACCTTGCCGCTGCTGGGGCACGACTGATCATTCCAGCCGCTGTGGGCGATGAGCGTCGACGGCTGGGCGGGGTTGATGCACCGGAAGCCACCCGACGCGACGCCGAGATTCCACCCCGTAGTGCGTACGCCACGATCCCGTCGTGTTCAGCTCGCCGTAGGTCGAGCCCGGAATCTTCGTGAGGAGATACGAAGCGAGTCCGTAGGTGCCCGATCCGGTGGGCACGCACACGACGCGCTTGTCCTTCCGCTCCCGCAGTCGGCGATGCCCAAGAGGCGCGTGATCTCCCGGGCGAGCGCGACACGCATCTCGACGGTCGACATCGACGCTTCGGGATCGACTCCTCCCCCATCGTCGCAGCCGCAGAACAGCCGCAATGATGGTGGGATCCCTGGCCCGCCCGGTGGACCCCCCCGCTACATCACACTCCCCACCTCAACGCGAAGAGCCGGTATACCAAGGTGCGCCGGATCGGGCTGGTCTCGCCAACGTTGAATGTGTCACTGATTCGCCGGCCTCTGTCCGACACGTGCCAGCCGGCGGCCATCGCGCCGGGGACCGCCACCTCGAAATCCGCCTGTACCGGGAGAACCTCTACAGGTGGTCCGGTGGGGCTCCGACAACCCAATCGTGGCAGGCAGGACTCCAGCGGGTGAGTCGATGCGCTGGCGGGGGATCCGGCGCGCGGTCATCGCGCGCGTCCGCCGCGACCAGTCGGGCATGAGCCTGCTCGAGGTCCAGATCGGGATCATCCTCATCGGGCTCGTCATGACGGCCATGATGAGCTCGCTGGCGACGGCGACGATGACCTCGGACATCCAACGCCGACAAGCCGTCGCGGGCACCGAGCTGAAACGCTACGTCGAGTACGTGCGCGCGGTGCCGTACATGCCGTGCGTCGAACCCGACACCGATCTGGTCGACTCCCAGTACACCTTCAAGACGCTCAGCGCGCTCCCAGGCATCGACGTGGGTGTGACCGGACGAGTCGTGCAGGTCCAGTTCCTGCAACTCGACGCCGTGACGACCGCGGACAAGTTCGACCGCGTCCCCGTCGATCGCGCCGCCGCCGGATGCCCAATAAAGGACACGGGTGTCCAGCAGCTGACCATCTCGATCACGGCTGGGGGCTCGCCCGCGGTGACGCGGGAAGCAACCGTCGTGAAACGAGAGAGCGCCTCATGAGCCGGCGGCGGGCACCGCGAAACCGGCGCGGTCGCGAGGACCGCGGGAACGTGCTGCCGATGGTGCTCGTTATCATCGTCGTCGTTTCGATTGCCGGAAGCGCGCTCGCGGCCGCGCAGATCAGCAGCTTCAGGACTCAAAAGGTGTACGAGGAACGCCGCAAAATCGACGACATCGCCGAGAACCGCCTCGAAGACGCGATCCAGACCATCAGCGAGAACGCCGGCTGGGGCGGTGTGGACGGCGACATCTGCGGCGACCCGGACCCGCTCGACCCCTCAAACGACCTCGGCACCGAGGCAGGCATAAAGATCACCTGCCTGCCCGACCCAACCGCGAACTTGCCGGTCCCCGGCAGCGCCATCCCGCTGCCGAACACCATCTACACGACCGGCGGCAGCGACACCGTCACGGACGGTACCAACTCGTATTGGGGCAACTCGGAGGCGACGACCGCCGACAACGAGAACCCGTTCTGCTCCGACTGGGCCGGACTGGACAACAGTACCTGCGAGGCCGGCTTCTACGCCGGCCCGAGCACCGCGACCGACGACCTCCCGGGCGGAATCATCATCGCGCCGCTCGGGAACACCAGCAACGAACCGGTGGTGAAGTCGAACTCGTCGATCATCGTGCGCAACGGTGTGGACAAGTTCGTCAGCGTCGCCGGCAAAGTCAAAGCCCGCTGGGCCTGCGACCCCGACGGGGCGCAGGTTCACGCCGGCTACAACACGTACGACAACACGTACGACAACACGGCCCTGAGCTGTCTCACGCCCGGCAACGCGCCGGCGCCGAACGAGCTCTACCCGCGTCGCCCCCATCGCTTGATGGCCAACACCAACCCGGCGACCCCCTTCCCGGGCTGGGGGCCCACTGGGAACCCGGGGCCCATTGCGCCTTGCACCCCCAACGTGACCCAGACCTATAGGTTCGTTCCCGGCTTCTACAACGACGTCGCGAAATGGAACGACGTCATGGACTGCAACGGCCTCAAGGTCATCTACTTCGAGCCCGGCGCGTACTACCTCGGCTTCACCGACGCCGCCGTCCCGCTGAAGGCACCGCCCCCCGGCACGCAGGTGATCGGCGGGGCACGGCCCGCGCCCGGCGCGCCGAACGAGTGGGACATGCCGACCACGGCCGTGCCCTACCCGGTCCAGGCCGACAAACGCATGGTCCCCGACGCGATCTCAAACACATACAACTGGGATTCGGGCGTCGAGTACACCGACCACATCGACGACGAGCCGGGCACGACGACCCTCGAAGAAGCGGACTGGAAGAAAGAGGCCAACTTTTCCGCCCTCAACTTCTCGACCGAGGTACCGACTCCGGGCTTCAACTTCGTCCCCACCCGCGACCACGTCCGCCTCGAGGTCGCGCACAGGATTCTGACCGACCCCTCGACGACCATCGAACCCGGGTTCCCGCAAGTGGTCGTCGAGGTCCCGAATTCCAACTGGGGTACGTGCACCGTGCCCCTCGAGCCTGAGAGGGAGTTCTTCGCCGCCGGTCCCGGTCCCGGCGACGATCTCGACGTCGCGCAACCGACGATCGACCTCACCGACGGCTGCAACGAGCCGGGCATGTTCGGCTGGGCGAACTTCAACGGCTGGACCGCGCAGTGGGTGAACAAGATCAAGGTGACTTACCGGGTCAGGCGCCAGGCCGACACCACCGCCTCCGTCGCGGTCGACGGCATCCGCCTCGACGTCAAGTACGAGGGCCTGCCCGCGCCGTCGTATCCGGGTGCGTGCGACCCGACGAGGGGCGGTGTCCAGTTCGTGCTCGGCGCCGAGACGCGCCTCGACTGGATTGGGAGCCCCTTCCTGGGCGAGCTGTGCGGGGGCAACACCGCGGGCGGCGACGACCCGTACGGCTTCGTGTTCTACGGCCTGCCGGAGAGCTACACCGGCCGGGGAGACCCCGGCCCCGACCTCGTCCCGCCCCCGAGTGCGAAAACGACCGCCGACATGCTCGCCTCCGCGCACTTCGGGCCGCTGCCGGCCGGCGCCGACTACGGCGTCCGGGTCGAGCCGGCCCTTTGCGTTTCCCCCGCCTGCTACAGCTACGTCCAGCGCACCGCGAACAGCACCTACGTGGCGGGCATGCCCGCGGCGATCCCACCCGCGACCCAAGCACCCCATCCGCTGCAACTCGTCGACGGCTACGGCTGGCACGCGACCACCCCGGGCGCCGGGCGCGAGTTGTTCGTGAAGATGCCACCCGCGAGCGATTTCGTCCCCGCGAACTCGGTGATCGAGCGGATCGAGCTCGCCGTCACCTACGCGACGGATCGTACGGCCATAAGTGGGACCTGCGATGAGCTCTACGACGTGGTCACAGCCAGGGTAGAGCCGGGCGTCGGGTCCGGCAGCAACATGTTCTCGAGCGGCCCGCACCTCCCGTCCGACTTGAAGCCCACGCGCTCGTGCGCGCCCGCCGGTAAGATCAACAAGAACCTCACCGGGACCGGCGCCGAGTCGTGGAAGAACGGCCTCACCACCTGGTCGATCGGCGTGTGGGACCGCACCGGGGGCTTGGGGCCCAGCGGTCTCGCGCGCGACGACGTCGTCGATCAAGGCGCCGGCATCATGGTGCCCCAGTGGGCGTTGGAACGCAGGCTGTTCGAGGACGGGAAAATTGATACAGCCGCCGGCATCGACAACCCAACCGAGGTCTCGATCCACTTCAAGCCGACTTCGACCTTCGCCGGCGTGATCAGGGACGTCTTTGTCGACGCCGTCGTCGTGAAGGTGAGCTACCGCCAACCGGAGTCGATTCAGCCCCTGCGCGGTTGCCTCACCACGCGGACCGGCTGGACGGTCCCCACGGCGACCGCCGCGGGCACCCTCCGCAATGGCGTCAAGGCCGACGTCGTCCCCTGGGACTTCGGCATGAACTACACAAGCAACGCGCCCCACTCCGACAACGCCCTCGGCCTGTACCAGGGCAACGGCGACAACCAAGCCTGCCCGCTCCTCAAGATCAACAAGGGTCCGAAGTTTCACGTGCGGGGCTCGATCTTCGCGCCGACCGCCGCGCTCGACCTGCGCGGCAACGACAACGACGCGCCGTTCGTGACCGGCGGGATCATCGCGCGCCAACTCAGCGCGTGGCGCTGGAAGAACGGCGGCGACATCGCCGCGTTCGGCACCGGGTCCCACATCAAGCGCCAGCCGCGCCTGTTCACGCTCACCGCGACGGGCGCCGGCGGCGCCGTCTTGAAGGAAGCCAAAATCAAGGTGACCGACGCGGTCGTCCGGGGCGAGATCCGACCCGGCCTGACGGTGAGCGTGGAGTGGTTCCGCACGCGGGGCGGAATGCCATGACCAGGCGCCAGCGATTGCGTCGGGGGTCCGAACGCGGGTTCACGGTGGTCGAGATGATCACCTGCATCGTCGTGCTCGGCCTCGTGATGGTTCCGCTGTCGCTGGCCGTCAACCAGACCTTGACCCAACTTCCCGACAACACGGCCCGCACCCAGCAGTCGAACGAGTCCCAGCGCGCGGTCACGCTGTTCACCGACGACATGACGAATGCAACCACGACTGATCTTTTCAAACTGTACACACCGTACGGGGCGAAAACGATCACCTGCGGCCAGACGACCCCGCCATTGGTTGCACTCCTGCAGTGGACGGACGCGAACGCGGTTCTGCAGAACAGTATTTGGCTCATTAACTTCGGAACACCGGCGGGCACCGCGGTCCCGGTGAACCTCATTCGGTGGTCCAACGGCCCGCCGGTAGTCGACACCGTGTTCCGCGGGTACTGCGTGAAACCGCCGACCGGGCCGGCGCCGCCGGTCGTCACGATCACACGAACCGCGGCGAAGTGCGAGCCAGCTCCCGCCGGCGCCGGCACGACGACGACCACCGTCGCCAACTGCGTCGCCAGCAACGCCGAGCACGTCCGGATGACGTTGTTCACGGCGTCGAAGCCCGGCGGACCCGTCACGACGGTCAACTTCGAAGCGATCCGCCGCAACCCCTGACGCCGGGGTCGTGATCTTCGTCAACGTCGTCGGGTGCGGCGCAGCGCCACCGAGTGGGATCCGACAGAACCGCTGCCGGCGCGCCGGTCCTCAGGATCACGCGAACTGTGGGCAGCGCCGAGCACGTGCGCATGACGTTGTTCACCTCGTCGAAGCCCGGCGGACCCGTCACGACGATCAACTTCGAAGGCATCCGCCGCAACAGCTGACGCCGCCCGCGTCGCGACACCGACCGACGTGCGCTACGGACCGAATCGCGCGACCAACCCGTCACCGGAGCCGCCGGGCATGGCGCTGGGGTTTGAGTGGATGTGGCCGGCCACGTCAATGTCGCGGACGAACCTTCCGGCGAAGATGACATCGCCGCCCGGCGCCGTGGCAACCGCGTCACCATGGTTCATCCCCGCGATGGTGCCGACGCGGGATGGGAACAGCTTGGCCCACACGGTCTCCCCATCCGTATTCAGCTTCACGAGGTACGGGTCACCACTCGCGCCACCGTTGGACGAGAGGGGGCCGGTGCCGAAGTCGATTGGCTCGCCCGGATATGGATACGCCTCACCGGTCAACAGGACGTTGCCCGACTGGTCGATCGCGACGTCTTGCACCGTGTCGGAGGCGAAGCTGGCTCCGTGACCGAACCGCCGTGACCAGATGTGCGCGCCCGTGGTGGTGAGGCGCACTGCGAAGATGTCGGGCTGTCCGGCGGCGACCAGCGGTGCCGGCCCGCCGAACGCAACGGTGCCGGCGAACGTCCCGACCACGACGAGATCACCGTTCGGAGCGGCGGCAACAGAGGCTGCCCTGTCCGCGCCGCCGCCACCGTAGCGATTCGCCCACACGCCCGCACCTGTCGGTGCGTACTGCGCGACGAACACATCGGAGGGCCCGACGCTCGTCAGCGAACGCCCGCCCACTGTCGCACGCTCCTCGAAGTGCCCCGCGATCGTCGCGTGCCCATCGGAGGCGAGCGCGATCCCGAATCCGACGGCGGTACCTGTCCCAGCTTCGCCGCGTGGTGCCACGATGATGGCACCGCTCGCGGCGCTGAACGCGGCCAACAAGACCTCGGTCCGGTTCCCGTTGCTCGGGTTGCCGTTCCTCCAGCCTCCGGTCGCCACGACCCGCGCGCCGTCGGTCGCCACGGCCTCGACAGATCCGCCCGTCGCGCTGCCCACCACCCGCGCCCACGGAACAGTCCCGTCGGACGCGAGCTTGAACACCATGCCCGTACGGTTCGGCGTTGGCGAACTGATCACGTGGCCGCCAAAGTTGACCGTGCCGGCGAAGCCGCCACCGATGTATGCCTCACCGCCGGGACCGACCGCAACCGCGGAGGCGAAGTCACTCGCGGCGCCACCGTATTGGCGGACCCAATCCAACGCTCCGGCCGCCGAGAAGCGCGCCGCGAAAATGTCACGAGCGCCGCTGGCAGTACGGGCGCCGCTGCCGAAGTTGACGGTGCCCGAGAAGTCGCCGACCACGATCGCGTCGCCGTCGGGCGCGGCTGCGACGTCGCGGATCGTCACGTCGTCGCCAAATGTTGAGCCGCCAAACGCACGCGACCAGCGGTACACGCCACCGCCGGAGGGCGGTGACGTCGTGGTGGTCGTCGTCGTGGACGGACGTGTCGTTGAGGTGGTCGTCGGCGGCCGTGTCGTCGTCGTTGTCGGTGGTCGTGTCGTCGTTGTCGACTTCACCGTCGTCGGCGGTGCCGAGGTCGTCGGGGGGGTGGTTCCGGACGTCGTTGCGTGCGCGACGTTCGAATACGCCGACGGTGTGCCGTCGTTGGCGATGGCGCGCACGCGGTAGTAGTAGGTCGTGCCGACGTTGAGTGCATCGTCGACGTAGCTGCCGTTTGTTTGACCGCCGCGAATCCGCTTGCGCGCAACCTCCGTGAAGCCGGCCGTCGCGTTGACGCTGCGCTCGAACGCCACCGCGCCGGCCGAGGCATTGGCGTCGCTCCACGACACCGTGATCTCACGCGGGCCCGAGACGATTGCGGTGGCGACGGGCGTGCTCGCCGCCGACGCCGTCGACACCACGACCCACGAACCGGTCAGCGCGCCCACTGCGATCGCTGTGGCCGTGACACGGCGCAGCCGGCCGCTACGGGACTTCCGCACCATGATTCCCCCATCGTCTTCTTGGCGGTCCTTCGCCCTCGCGTCCCAAACCGATGACGCGTTGATCGTCCGTGATCGCAGTTGCCGGAGGTATCGGCATCCGTGACAGCGAACCTAAATGGACGATATACGCAAAATGCTTGAACCGGCAATGGTCTAGCGCCGTGGCGGCGGGACCACGCGAAGCCCGGGACGCCTCGTTCTCTTACGCGGATTCACGCAGACGCCAGACGGGGGATCCGACGTTGCTCGGGCGAACGCGGCCGGAACGCGCGTGCTCAGTATCGAGCAGCTCGACCCGACCAGTTGCGACGACCGGGTACCCATTCGCTTCAACTTGCGCGAGCGCGGCCCGATCACTCGCTGACATCGCCGCCAACGCGGCCGAGCGTCGCTTCCTCGGAGGGCGCCGCGCGGCGGTGGCTGGCCGCCCTACCTACTAGTAGGTAGCCTGGGTCCCGTGACGATCGCCCCGCCGTCCGTCCCGGCACCGAGACCCGCCCGCAGCGACACGCTGGCGCCGGTCCTGCGAGTGATTCCCGAGCGCTGCTACGCGCGCAACACCGCGAAGGGCCTCGCGTACATCTGCCGCGCCGTCGCCATCTACGCCGTCGCCCTGACGGCGCTCGTGCTGACGAACACTTGGTGGCTCGTGATCCCACTATGGATGCTCGCCGGGCTCGCGGTCGCCGGCCTGTTCGTGCTCGGTCACGACGCCGCGCACCGCGCCCTCTTCGATTCGCAACGACTCAACCGAACCCTCGGCCGCGCGCTCATGTTGCCGTCGCTGCACGTGTACGAAGCCTGGGTGCTCGGGCACAACCGCATCCATCACGGCCACACGCTGCGACAGGGCATGGACTTCGTTTGGCATCCGATCACGGTCGACGAGTACCGCGCGCTTCCTCGGTGGAAGCGACTGCGCCATCGTGGCGAGTGGTCGTGGCTCGGCGCCGGCCTCTACTACGGGCGCGAGGTGTGGTGGAACAAGATGATGACGTTCACGCCACCCGATCGCTACCGGGCCGCCATTCGACGCGACGCGCGGTTCGTCTACGCGGGCGCCGGGCTCGCGACCGTTGCCGCCACGACCGTCGGCTGGTTGGTCGGGGGGCCGCTCGGCGCCGCGTGGCTCGTCGTCAAGCTGTTCGTGGTCCCGTTCCTGGTCTTCCTCTGTCTCATCGGCTTCACGGTCTACGTGCACCACATCGCGCCCGACGTCCGGTGGTGGCCACGCCGCACCTGGACCAGCTTCGCCGGACAAGTGGAGGGGACGACCGTGTTGGAGGTGCCACGGCTCGCGAACGTCTTCTTCCACAACATCTTCGTGCACGTCCCCCATCATGTCGACGTGCGCATCCCGTTCTACGCGCTGCCCGAAGCCGCGGCCGCGATCAAGGCAGCGTTCCCCGACGAAGTGCACTACGGCCGTCTTCGGCTGCGCGACTACGTGGGGTCGACGCGTACCTGCAAGCTCTACGACTTCGACGCACAGCGCTGGCTCACCTACGCCGCGCTCTGAACGCGACCTGTCACGCGACTTGTCACAGCACCTGGCTCGCGCGCGCGAGGTGGGCGGCAAGGCCGGCCGGGAGGACGCCCTCGATACCGGCCGTCGGCGCGCGTCCGGCTGTCGGAGGGCTGGCGCGACCTCGCGGAGGATCTCACCCCGCCCGTCGGCGCCGACGTGCTCGTCTCGGGCGGATGATCCGGGCCGAGCCCGAAGCGTGTTTGGCCAGGAACCGTTGCTGTAGCCACAGTTGCTGTAGCCCCGGCGCGTGACCAAACATGGTGCCGACACGGCTGAGGATCCGTTCGCCACTGATAAACGCAGGTAATAGTCTGACGCCGTCAGGGTGTCAACCGAGGAGCAGCCGTGGCGACCCAGGTCGGGCTCGACCGCGCCGGCGTGATCGCGGCCGCGGCCGAGATCGCCGACGAGGAAGGCCTGGCCGCGTTGACGCTCGCCGCGCTCGCGCAGCGCCTCGGGATCAGAAGCCAGTCGTTGTACGCCCACGTCGACGGCCTCGACGGACTGCACCGCGGCCTCGCGCTGCACGGCATCCGGCTGATCCACGACGATCTTCGCGACGCCGTCGTCGGACGAAGCGGACGCGACGCGTTGCATGCAATCGCCGTTGCCCACGTCACGTTCGCACGGTGTCATCCGGGCGTCTACGAAGCGACGGTCGGTCGGTCGCGCGACGACGAGCTCCTGGCTGCGCTCACGCGCGCCGCCGAGCCATTCGAGCGCGTCATCCAGTCGTTTGGCGTCGACGGCGACGACGTCGCCCATGCGCACCGCGCGTTCTGGTCGGCCATTCACGGCTTCGTTGCCTTGGAGGCAGCCGGGCTGACTCGCGGTCCGGTGTCGAGCCGAGAGACCGTCCGGCGCATCGTCGCCATGTTCGCCGACGCACTCGAGCACGACGGCGGGAGTCTGCGACCCGTGACCCATCATTCCTCGCGATGACCTCGATAGGGAGCCCCGCATGCAGCTGAGCGACATCGACCTCCTCGACCGGGACCGCTTCACGCGGGGCGTCCCCCACGAGTGGTTCACCTTCTTGCGCAAGCAAGCGCCGGTGTACAAGCACCCGGAACCCGGTGGCCCAGGGTTCTGGGTGATCACCAAGTACGACGACGTCGTCGCGGTCGGCCGCGACGGCGCCACGTTCTCGTCCGCGCAAAGGCGCGGCGGCGTCGTCGGTCTCGAGGGGACCGCCGAGGAATACGGCCAGTTCGAGCAGGGGGGCAACCTCATGCTGACGATGGACGCCCCCGAGCACACGCGGCATCGCAAGCTGGTGAATCGTGGCTTCACCCCGCGCCGCATTCGCGATCTCGAACCGCACATCCGCGAGCTCACGAACCGCATCCTCGACGAGGTCATCGAGCGGGGCGAGTGTGACTTCGTCGTCGACGTCGCGGCGGAGCTGCCGCTCCAGGTCATCGCGGAGATGATCGGTGTGCCGCACGAGGACCGCCACAAGCTCTTCGAGTGGTCGAACCGGATGATCGGCAGCGAGGACCCGGAGTACATCGTGTCGGCCGAAGAGGTGCAGGGCGCGCAGATCGAGATGTTCATGTACGCCAACGCGCTCGCACAGGAACGCCGCGAGCATCCGCGTGACGACATCATGACGACCTTGCTGACGTCGGAGGTCGATGGCGACAAGCTGTCCGACATGGACTTCAACCTGTTCTTCCTCCTGCTCGCGGTCGCGGGGAACGAGACGACGCGCAACTCGATCTCGCACGGCATCCAGGCGTTCTGCGACCATCCGGATCAGTACGCCAAGCTCGTTGCCGACCCGACGCTCGCCAAGTCGGCAACCGAGGAGATCGTGCGGTGGGCGTCGCCGGTCATGTACTTCAAGCGCAACGTCACGAAGGAGACCGAGATCCGCGGCCAGCAGATCAAGGAGGGCGACAAGGTCAGCATCTGGTACATCTCCGCCAACCGCGACGAAGACCACTTCGACGATCCGTTCCGGTTCGACATCATGCGCGATCCCAACGAGCACGTCGGCTTCGGCGGCGGCGGTCCGCACCACTGCCTCGGTGCGAACCTGGCGCGCATGGAGATCTACGTCCTGCTCGAAGAGATGGCACGGCGCATTCCCACCATCAAACGGACGAACCACGCCAAGCCGCTGCGGTCGAACTTCATCGCCGGGATCAAGCATCTCGACGTGAAATTCCCGGCTGCCGCGCGCGAATACGCGTGACACTGCGAGCGTGAAACTGGGTCTCGTCCTCGGCTATTGGGGACGTCAGCCGCCGGTCGGAATCGTCGAGCTCGCCCAGGAAGCCGAGCGCCTCGGTTTCGACTCGGTCTGGAGCGCGGAGTCATGGGGCTCCGACGCGTTCACGCCGTTGGCGTGGATCGGCGCGCACACCTCGACGATCAAGCTCGGCACCGGTGTCGTGCAGCTCTCGGCGCGTACGCCGACGGCCACGGCGATGCACGCGCTCACACTCGATCACCTGACGAACGGGCGGGTGATCCTCGGGCTCGGTGTGTCGGGGCCGCAGGTCGTCGAAGGCTGGTACGGACAGCCGTTCTCGAAGCCGCTGGCCCGCACGCGCGAGTACGTCGAGATCGTGCGGCGCGTGCTGCGCCGCGAGGAGCCGCTCGACTTCGCCGGCGAGCACTATCAGCACCCGTATCGCGGCGAGGGCGCGTGGGGGTTGGGGAAGCCGCTCAAGTCGATCACGCATCCGTTGCGACCGGACATCCCCATCTACCTGGGAGCCGAGGGTCCGAAGAACGTGACGATGACGGCCGAGATCGCGGACGGTTGGCTGCCGTTGTACTACTCGCCGTTCCGTCCCGAGGTGTACGCCGAGCAACTCGCGAGCGCACGCGACGGATTCGAGATCGCGGCGCTGTGCAACGTGATCGTCACCGACGACGTTCCGGCCGCGCTCATGCCGTCGAAGGCATCGCTCGGGTTCTACATCGGCGGCATGGGCGCAGAGGGCGCCAACTTCCACACGAACCTGATGGCACGCATGGGCTACGAGGACGCGGCCCACCGGATCCAGAAGCTGTTCCTCGACGGTCACCGCGACGAGGCGATCGCGACCGTGCCCGATGCGTTCGCCGACGAGATCTCGCTCGTCGGACCGGTCGAACGCATTCGCGACCGGCTGGCCGCATGGGAGGACAGCCCGGTCACGACGTTGCTCGTCCATGCCGGCTCGACCGACCAGCTCCGAGCGCTCGCGGAACTCGTGCTGTGAGTGACGAGCGCCTGGGGGCGATGGAGACCCACGTCCGACGGGGCGGATGGCGACTCATGCGCGAGGTGGCGATCTCGAGCCGCCGCTGGCTCGTGCTCGGCATCTCCGCCTCGTTGCTCTGGACGCTGGCCAAGATCGCCATCCCGCTCTTCGCGCTCCAGGCAATCGACGACGGCATCGACCCGTACGACGGCGCCACCCTCGCGAAATGGGCGTTGGGGATCGTCGGCCTCACCGCGTTGACCGGCGCGTCGACGTACGTCCGTCGAACATCCGCCTTCGCGATCTCGCTGCGGGCAGAGGCCGAGCTCCGCCGGCGTCTCTTCGACCACCTCCAACGGCTGCATTTCGCGTACCACGATCGGGCCCAGATCGGCGAGCTGATGGCGCGCGCCAGCACCGATGCCAAGCAGGTGCAGATGCTCCTCGTCTTCATCCCGATCGCCGGCGCCAACTTCGTCATGGTCACGGGCGTGGCGACGGTGCTGCTCATTCTCGACGCGCGGCTCGCCGTCGTCGCGCTGGCGACACTGCCGCTGCTCTTCCTCTTCGCCGTACGGTTGTCGTCGAAGCTGCACCCCGTTGCGATGGGTCTGCAGGAGCGACTCGCGGGCGTGTCGCACGTCGTCGAGGAGAGCCTCTCGGGCGTGCGAGTCATCAAGGGGTTCGGCGCCGAGCCGATGCGCACGTCGCGGCTCGCAGGCGCCGCCGACAAGGTCTACGAGCGCGGCATGGCGCTCGCCCGGCTGCGCGCGGCCTACAACCCGCTTCTCGAGGTGTTGCCGACGCTTGGCCTGGTCGGGATCCTGTACGTCGGCGGACGTGAGGTGATCGACGGCCATCTGTCGGTCGCGGCGCTCATCACGTTCAACTTCTACATCTTGCAGTTGGTGTTCCCGCTCCGCATGACGTCGTTCATGGTGGCCCAAATCTCGCGCGCCTCGGCGTCGGCGTCGCGGTTGTACGAAGTGCTCGCGACCAACCCGGAGATCGTCGAACGCAAGGACGCACGCCCGGTACCCGACGGCAAGGGCGAGCTGCGATTCGAGAACGTGACGTTCGGATACCGGCGCGCGGCCCCGGTATTGCGCGACTTCGATCTGAACATCGCGGCGGGCGAATCGGTCGCGTTGGTCGGCACCACCGGGATCGGGAAGTCAACCGTCGCGCGCCTGGTCCCGCGCTTCTACGACGTGCACGAGGGCGTCGTCGAGCTCGACGGTGTCGACGTCCGCGACTTGTCGCTCTCGGAGCTCCGCGACGCGGTTGCACTGGTATTCGAGGACACGTTCTTGTTCACCGATACCGTGCGCGCCAATATCGGCTTCGCCGACGAGCATGCAACCGACGTCCAGGTCGAGCGGGCCGCGCGGCTCGCCGGCGCGCACGACTTCGTCATCGAACTGCCCGACGGATACGACACGATGCTCGGCGAGCACGGCTTCTCGTTGTCGGGCGGGCAGCGCCAGCGGATCGCGATCGCCCGCGCGATCCTGGCCGACCCGCGCGTGCTGATCCTCGACGACGCCACCTCCTCGGTCGACCCGACCAAGGAACACGAGATCCGCGGCGCGCTCTCCGAGGTCATGCGCGGCCGCACCACGATCATCATCGCCCACCGTCCGGCGACGATCGCGCTCGCGGACCGGGTCGTGCTCATCGAAGACGGCCGGGTCGCAGCCGTTGGCACCCACATCGACCTGTTGGCGACGTCGGCCGCGTACCGCAGCGTGCTCGCGCAAGCGGAGGCCCACGAGGTCGCGCTGCGCACCGGACCTGCCAGGGCCGAGGCGGAGGCCGAAGCATCGTGAGCCAATGGGGGATGCACGCGGTCGAGGATCGGCTGAGCCCCGACGAGCGGCGCACGGTGTTCCGTCGCACCTGGCGCATGCTGCGGCCGCGCCGGAAGCAGTTCTGGCTCGCGGTCGCATGCGTCGTGGCGCAGGCCTCGTCGGTGCTGGCCGGGCCGGCGATCGTGCGGTACGGCATCGACCGGGGTGTTCGCCCGCGCGATGTCGATGTGCTCAATCGCGCCGTCATCTTCTTCCTCGTCGCGATCGTGTTCCAGTACATCTTCGGGCGTCTCGTGATCCTTGCGGTGGCGCGTCTCGGCGAAGGATTTCTCCGCGAGCTGCGTGAGCGTGTGTTCTCGCACCTCATGCGCTTGTCACTCGACTTCTACGATCGTCATCGGACGGGCTCGCTTGTTGCGCGCATGACCGCCGATATCGAATCGATGCAGGAGCTCGTCGCGCAGGGCCTCTCCATGTTCATCGTCAACATGCTCGTGCTCACCGGCGCCATGATCGTGATGCTCGCAATGAGCTGGCAGCTCGCGCTCGGTGTCCTTGTCGTGGTGCCCGTGCTCGTACAGGCGTCGCGCTGGTTCCGGCGGGAGTCGAACAAGGCCTACGTGCAGCTCCGAGAGCGCGTCGGCGGCACCCTCACCTCGTTCCAAGAGGGAATGGCCGGAGTGCGTGTCGTCCAGGCCTTCAACCAGGAAGACGCCTTTCGCCGTCGGTTCCGCGAGACGAACGAGAAGCAGTTCGAGACGAACCTGCATGCCGAGCGCGTCACCGCCCGCTACACCACCATCATCGAGCTCGCCCAGGGCGGCGCGATCGCCACGATCCTGTTGTATGGGGGCTGGCTGACCGGTCGCGACATAGTGACGGTCGGAACGCTCGCCGCCTTCGTGCTCTACCTGCAAAACCTGTTCGAGCCGATTCAGCAGATGAGCCAGCTCTTCAACACGATCCAAGCGTCGGGCGCGGCGCTCAAGAAGCTGTACTCGTTGCTCGACGAAGACGTCCAGATCACCGAACGACCCGGAGCAGTCGATCTTCCGCCGCTCGGCCCACTGCACGTCGACCGGGTCGCGTTCCGGTACGCCCTCGCTCCGCGCGTCCTGTCCGATATCGACCTCACGGTCGCGCCCGGTGAACGCATCGCGCTCGTCGGACCGACGGGCGCGGGCAAGTCCACGCTCGCCAAGCTGATGGTGCGGTTCTACGACCCCGTCGAAGGCGCGGTCCGCTACGGCGGCGTCGACCTCCGCGACGTCACGATGCAGTCACTCCGCGAACGCATCGTCGTCGTACCGCAAGAAGGCTTCCTGTTCGGAGGGACGATCCGCGACAACGTCCTGATCGCCAAGCCGGACGCAACCGACGCCGAGGTCGAACGCGCCATCGACAACCTCGATCTGAGCGAGCGCCTTGCCGCGTTCGAGGACGGCATCAACTCCGAAGTGCGCGAACGGGGCGCGAACTTCTCGGCCGGCGAGCGCCAGCTGGTATCGCTCGTGCGGGCCGCCCTCGCGGACCCGGCGGTCGTCGTCCTCGACGAGGCGACATCCTCCCTGGACCCCGGCACCGAGCTGATCGTCGAGCACGCGCTCGAGCGACTGATGGAGGGCCGGACGGTGATCGTGATCGCCCACCGGCTCTCGACGGCCGAACGGGCCGATCGCGTCGCCGTGGTGCAAGACGGCCGACTCGTCGAGGTCGGGACCCACCACGAGCTCGTCGCGCGCGGTGGCCACTACGCGAGGCTGTTCGCATCCTGGACCGGCGGACGGAGCATGATCAAGTAGGGAGACGGCGACGCGTCCTTGCGCCGCACCGCCGAACCGGCGCCACACACATACCGCCGCAGCACATGAGTGCTGCCAGTTCGAGTTGAATGTGGCCATGACAACCCAACGAGGAAAGGCTGAGCGGTTCCTCGCGCTGCACCACAGCGACGGCGCGTTCCCGATACCGAACCCCTACGACCCCGGCATCGCGCGGCTCTTCGAGTCGATGGGGTTCGAGGCGTTGGCCACGACCAGTGGCGGACACGCGGCAACGCTCGGGCGCCGCGACGGCGAGGTGACACGGGACGAAGCGATCGCGCATGCCGCCGCGGTCGTCGGCGCGACGAACCTGCCGGTGAGCGCCGACTTCGAGCGCGGCTTCGCCGACGATCCGGCGGATGTCGCGGTCAACGTGCGGCTCGCGGCCGCGACCGGCCTCGCGGGCCTCTCGATCGAGGACGGCACCCGCCGCGGCGACGATCCCGTGTTCGAAGCGGGTCTCGCGGCCGAACGCGTCATGGCCGCCGCGGACGCCGCGCATTCCGGCGACGTCCGCCTGGTGCTGACCGCGCGCGCGGAGAACTTCGTCCTCGGCCGTCGGGATCTGAAGGACACGATCGCGCGTTTGCAGTCGTTCCAGGCCGCCGGCGCGGACGTGCTGTTCGCGCCGGGGCTGAACGATATCGACGACATCCGCACGGTCGTGGCCGAGGTCGACCTTCCCGTGAACGTGCTCGCACTGCCGGGTGGTCCCTCGGTCTCCGAACTCGCCGCCGTCGGCGTGAAGCGCGTCTCGGTTGGCTCCGCGTTCGCGTACGTCGCACTCGCGGCTGTCGTCGCCGCAGCGGAGGAGCTGCGCGACGCGGGTACGACCGGCTTCTGGACGGCCGCCATGCCGGGCATGGCGGCCGCGCGCGCCGCGTTCACCTCGTAGCATCCGCCGCCATGCAGATCTCCTGCGCCACAATCGACACCGGCATCCAGGTCTACTTCTGCGACCCACGCTCCCCCTGGCAGCGAGGCAGCAACGAGAACACCAACGGGCTGCTCCGTCAGTACTTCCCCAAAGGCACCGACCTCTCCGTCCACGACACCGCCGCGCTACAAGCCGCCGCCGACAGCCTCAACGGACGCCCGCGCGAGACTCTCGACTGGAAGAAACCATCAGAGAAACTCGCCGAGCTCATTGCAACGACCGGTTGACCCCGCCCCCCGGCGCGTGACCAAACACGGTTACGAACGGGCTTCGGCCCACGTCTTGCCCTGCTCGACGTCGTGGTCGTGGGGAAGTCCGAGCAGCCGCTCCGAGATGATGTTGCGCAGCACTTCAGACGTTCCCCCGCCGACCGTGAGAGCGGGAGAGAACAAGAAGCCGCGCATCCACTGCTCCCATTCGGCGCCGAGCCCGCCGTGCTCGTCGAGCAGCCCGTAGGAACCCATCAGATCCTTGGCTAGCCAGAACACCTTCTTGCCGTGCGGGTCGGCGAGCGCCTTGCGCAGCGACGCGTCGGGACCGGGCTTCTTGTTCACGGCCGCAGAGATCATCCGCAGCTTGTGGTACCGAAGGATCTCGCTCTCGATGTAGATCCCCACCACGCGTTGGCGCAACAGCGTGTCGGGCACACCGCCGCGATCGCGCATCTGGTCGACGAGATCGCGCGCGCTCGGGCCGTGCCCCCACTGTGCGCCGAGGCCGGTCGAGAGCGAGACGCGCTCGTTGGCGAGCGTCGTCTTGGCCATGCCCCAACCGAGGTTCTCCTCCCCGATGAGGTTCTCGGCCGGCACCCGCACGTCGGTGAAGAACACCTCGTTGAAACCGCCGCCACCGGTCATGTTGCGTATGGGCCGAATATCGATGCCGGGCAGGTCCATCGGGACGATGAAGTAGGAGATGCCACGGTGCTTCACGACATCAGTCTGCGTGCGCGCGATCAGGATCCCGAACTTGGCGACCTCGGCCAGCGACGTCCAGATCTTCTGCCCGTTGACGATGTACACGTCGCCGTCACGAACGGCACGCGTCGAGAGGTTCGCGAGGTCCGAGCCTGCGACCGGCTCACTGAACAGCTGGCACCACATCTCTTCAGCCGCGAGCATCGGCCACAAGTAGCGCTGCTTCTGCTCGTCGCTCCCGAGTGCGACGAGCATCGGGCCGCAGTGGCCGATGCCGATCGGGTTGATCGGGCGGCGCACACCCGCCCGCTGCATCTCGTCGTCGATGATGAGTTGCAGCTCGGGTTCGGCATCGAGGCCATACGGCTTCGGCCAATGCGGCACGACGTAGCCCGCGTCGACCAGTTCCCGTGGTGTCGGATTCGGGTTGGCGGCGAACCACGCGCGTACGTCGGCGCGCCGGGGGTCGTCCTCGGGGGGCAGATCAAGATTCACGGTGACCTCACCTGGCTCCCGACGCGCAACCTGCGCCGGAAACCACGAACTATTCGGGTTTTGCGGCGCAGGTTCGCCGGATTACGGCATCTCCGATCCGACGACCCACATGGCGAAGTACTGCGCCGCCCCACCATAGGCGTGCCCGAGCGCGAGCCGGGCGCCGTCGATCTGGTGCTCTCCCGCCAGGCCGCGCACCTGGAGTGCGGCTTCGGCGAAGCGCAGCATTCCCGACGCGCCGATCGGATTCGACGACAGCACGCCACCCGACGGATTCACCGGGATGTCACCCTCCATCGACGTCGCACCCGACTCGGTCAGCTTCCACCCTTCGCCCTCGGAGGCGAGCCCGAGGTTCTCCATCCACATCGGCTCGTACCAACTGAACGGCACGTAACACTCGACGACGTCGAACTGGTCACGCGGGTTCGTCACGCCCGCTTGGCGGTACACGTCGGCCGCGCAATCGCGGCCGGCTCGCGGGTTCACCGGATCGCGACCGGGGAACCATCCGAGCTCGGTGCGGACCGCGGTGCCGTGCACCCACGCCGGCGGGGTGCTCGCGCGCGTTGCCCACGCCTCGTTCGTCAACACCATCGCGCACGCACCGTCGGAGGTCGGGCACGACTCCAACCGGTGGATCGGCGCCCACACGAACGGCGACTCCAACACCATCTCGATCGAGATGTCGGGGATCTGCAGGTGGGCATACGGGTTCTTCAGCGCGTTCAGTCGATCCTTCACCGCGACCATCGGGCCGACATAGTCGGGGGCGCCCGACCGTTCGATATAGGCCCGGATGTGCGGTGCGAAGTAGCCGCCCGCGCCGACGCCGCCGCTGCGCCCCGCCGAGAACGCGAAGTTCGTATCACCCTCGGACTGCTTCTCGAAGGCGAGCATGAGGACGCGTTCGTGCACTCCCGACTGCACGAGGTGGGTGGCCACGACCGCCGTCGACCCGCCGACGCTGCCCGCGGTGTGGACGCGCATGATCGGCTTACCGGCGGCGCCGAGCGCGTCGGCGAGGTACAGCTCGGGCATCATCACGCCCTCGAAGATGTCGGGCGCGGTGCCGATCACGACTGCTTCGATGTCCCGCCATGTCATCTCCGCGTCGTCGAGGGCGCGCACCGCGGCCTCGCGACACATGCCCGCGAGCGACACGTCGTCGCGACACTTCGACAGCTTGGTCTGGCCGATGCCGACCACCGCGCAGCGCTCCGATGTCACGGCCTCGCCTCCATGACGCACACGAGGTTTTGTTGCAAGCACGGTCCGGAGGACGCGTGTCCGAGCGCGCGCTGCTTCCTCTTGTCGGAGACCTGGCGGTACGCCTCGCCGATCCGGGCCAGGCCGGTGACCATGACCGGGTTGGCGACGACCGCGCCGCCCGACGGATTGATCTCGACGCCCGCGCCGAGACCGAGCGCGTCGGCCAGCACCCACTCCTCGGGCGCGCACACCGCGCCCAGCTCCGCGACCTCGACGCCATCGCGCGCGACGCCCGCGCGATCACCCGCGATCTCGGTCGAGCGTGACGTCGAGAGATCGCGCAGGCCCGGGTAGTGCGGGTCGGCGCGGTGGTCGATACCCGCGATCCATGCCGGCCGCTCGCACACATCGCGGGCGCGGTCGCCGGCAACCAGGACGATCGCGGCCGCACCGTCGACCGCGGGGCCGATGTCGTGTTCGCGCAGCGGCGCGACCAGCGGATCCTTCGCCAACAGGTCCTCGACCGTGAAGTCGCCGGACACCGCAGCATTCGGGTTCGTTTTCGCGTCCCGACGCCGACGCACGACGATCTCGGCGATGTCGCGCTCGGTGCGGCCGGTGCGCTCCATCACTGCCTGCGCCTGCAGCGCGGACAGCGACACATAGTCGGCGCCGAGCGGCACGAGGTAGTAGGGATCCAACTGGAGTCGGAGCGTCTCCCGCAGCGACGTGCTCAACTCGGCTCGGCCCGACGAGAACACGAGCGCGACGTCGTCGTCGCCGTGCTGGAGCCGAACCCACGCTTCGTACAGCGCCCACGCGCCGTCCATCTCGACGTGTGACTCCGAGATCGGCGGCCACGCGCCCGCCGCTTCGAGCATCTGCACGAACGTGAACGCACCACCGGTGAGGTAGTCGGCACTGCCCGAGCAGGTGAAGCTCACATCGCGGCGCGTCATCCCGACCTGCGCGAGCGCGTCCGTGATTGTCGGCAACAGCATCAACGTCTCGGTCTGGCCGGGCGGCTGGTCCACCGGGGCTTGCGCGAACGAAACGATCGCAACGTCCCGCACGATCTTCCTCCTCTATGCGGCTTCGACCGCAGGCCGTCTCGCGCACGTCTGGTTCATCACGTTCTCCCATTCAGCGGATCTCTCGCCGGGCTAGACGACGTAGTCGGCGTACTCGTCGAGCGGTGCGTCGGGCTCGCCGGTCGGTCGCCACCCTCCGATGGCTTCGCCCAGACCCATGCTGCGCATTCCGCCTCCGGGCGTCACACTTCGTTCCGATTCTGACTTCCAGGTCGCCTCGACGCGCAGGCCCGAGTGGACGTCGGCAATCGGGATGCCGTCCATTCGTTGCATGCCCACCGTCGAGTGCGAACCGTCGAGAAGGATCGTGGCCTGGACGTAGTCGGCTTTCTCCTCTTGGCCGGGATACTGAAGCGGTGTGATCACCGAGTAGGTCGTGACGACGCCGCGTGCGGCGATCTCGACTTCGTGCGCGGCGGTGGTCGCAATGACGCACAGCGGGCAGTAGCCGCGGGGCGGCACGTACACGCGCTCGCACTGCGGGCACTTGTGGCCGATCACCCGACCGGCGGCCAGTTGTTCGACGACATGGCGCGACAGCGCCGACGGGGCGGGGACCTTGTACTCGACCCGCGTCATCTGCGACATGAACTGCACTCGTTCGCTCACACTCATGCGGCGCCGACCGCTGACGCCTCGACACGCTCAAGCTCACGCACGACTTCCGCACCTCCGGTCTCCACCTGGGCCTTCCACTTCGAAGCACTCGATGTCGGTGATCTTGCCCTCCGTCTCGGTCCGCCACCGGATGCGGACACGCGTTCCCGGCGCGACCGCCGCCGCCGACGGCGCGTCCACCGCGTGCAGCATGGCGGTGTCGGCCCCGTCGAGACGCACGAGCGCCCACGCGAACGGCCGGTCGAACGGGTGGTCGCGCAACGGCTCGCCGACCCACGCCGATCGTTCGACGACGCCCGCAGACCCGACCGCTACCTCGTCGCCGGCGGCATCCCCGGTGTCGGGGTCGTACTCGAGCGGTGGCACCAACACCCGTCCGGCGGCCGTGCGCACCCCGACCACACGCCGGTCGGCCAGCCCGGTCAGGAACGCACCGACCACGGGGCCCACGCTGCGTCGATAGGGAAACTCGAGCGTCCACGTCAATGGGTCAACTCCACGGTCCGCGCTCGTCTTCTGTTGCGGCCATCGGCGTAGTCCAACAGGTGCACCGCGCGACCGGCAAAACCACGGGCCGCTGCTGGCGCGGTTCGGTCCGGCGGTGTTTCACTGGACCCGTGGCCTGGAACATCGCCGATCTCATCGAACACACCGCCGATGCCGTCCCCGACCGCGTCGGGATCATCGTCGGCGACCGCGCGCAGACGTACCGGGAGCTGGAGGAGCGAGCGAACCGGCTCGCGCACCATCTCGCCGACCACGGCATCGCTGCGGGCGATCACGTCGGGATCTATGCGTTCAACAGCCACGCATTTGTCGAGACGATCCTCGCCGCGTACAAGCTGCGCGCCGTTCCGATAAATGTCAACTACCGCTACATCGAGGCGGAGCTGCGGTACCTGTTCGACAACGCCGACTTGAGAGCGCTCGTTCACGACGCCCAGTTCGCGCCCCGGATCGGCGCGGTGCGCGAGTCCTTGCCGATGCTCAGGCATCTCGTGGGCATCGACGACGGTAGCGGTACCGGCTGCACGACGATCGGCTCGGTGCCCTATGAGGACGCGCTCGCGGCGGCATCGCCGGTCCGTGACTTCGCGCCGCGCAGCGACGACGACATCTACATCCTGTACACCGGTGGTACGACCGGGATGCCGAAGGGCGTCGTGTGGCGCCAAGAGGACGTGATCCGGGTGCTCGGCGGCGGCATCGACTTCGACACGGGCGAGAAGGTGCACGACGAATACAAATTCGCGAAGGCAGCGGCCGCCGCGCCAGACGGCGGCAGGGGCATCGTGATCGCGCCGCTCATGCACGGCGCCGCGCAGTGGGGGACGCTCGGCACGTTGTTCAACGGCCGCACGGTCGTGCTCATGCCTAAGTTCGACGCGCACGAGGTGTGGAAGGCGGTCGAGAAGCACAAGATCACCAGCCTCGGCATCACGGGTGACGCCATGGCGCGCCCGCTCGTCGAGGCCCTCGACGAAGCGACGTACGACACGTCGTCACTGACATCGATGTCGAGCACCGCCGCCGTGTTCTCGGCGACAGTAAAGGACGCGTTCCTCGAGAAGTTCCCCAACCTTGTGATCGCCGAAGCCGTCGGCTCGACCGAGACCGGTTACAACGGCGCGACCCTGATCATGAAGGGAACCACGACCAAGCCCGGACTCCCGACGGTGCGGATGGGTCCGGACACGATCGTGATCGACGAGCATATGCAGCCCGTTGCCGCCGGCTCGGGCGCCGTCGGCAGGATGGCGCGCGGCGGCAATGTGCCACTGCGGTACCACAAGGATCCCGAGAAATCGGCGTCGACGTTCGTCGAAGTCGACGGCCGACGGTTCGCGATCTCAGGCGACTTCGCAGTCGTCGAAGAAGATGGATCGATGACGTTGCTCGGTCGTGGCTCGGTCTGCATCAACTCGGGCGGCGAGAAGATCTTCCCCGAGGAAGTCGAAGCCGCGCTCAAGGCACACTCCGACGTATTCGACGCCGTCGTCGTCGGCGTGCCCGACGAACGGTGGGGCGAACGCGTCGCCGCGGTCGTGCAGCCGCGGACCGGACGGACGCCGACCGTGGATGATCTGGGCGCGCACTGCCGTGAACTCGTCGCCGGATACAAGGTGCCGCGCGAGCTGCACCTGGTCGACCGGATCGAGCGGTCGCCGAGCGGCAAGCCCGATTATCCGTGGGCCAAGAACATCGCGACCGCAGGCGAAGGGGAGATCCGTGCATAACGAGCTCTGTGAACGACTCGGGATCGAGTTCCCGATCTTCGCGTTCAGTCACTGCCGCGATGTCGTCGCTGCGGTCACGAATGCCGGAGGGATGGGCGTGCTGGGCGCGCTCGCGTTCTCGCCCGAACAGCTCGAGCTGGAACTGAGGTGGATCGACGATCACGTCATCGGCCGGGCATACGGCGTCGACGTTGTCATCCCGGCGTCGCACGTTGGTTCCGGCTTCGAGGACGCGGACGCGCTGTTGCCAAAGCTGCAGGAGATGGTGCCCCCCGCGACGCTCGAGTGGATCGATCAGGTGCTCGACGAGCTGGGTGTGCCGGAGCTCCCCGACGACGCGTCCACGGCCAGTGGTGACGAGGCGGCCGGCGGCCTCGGCGGACAGGGGCTGCTGGGTTGGACCAACGCGACCTCGAAGCCGCAAGTCGAGGTCGGCCTGTCGCATCCCGTCGCGCTGCTCGCGAACGCGTTGGGCCCGCCCCCCAAGGATGTCGTCGACTCCGCGCACGAACACGGCGTGCTCGTCGCCGCGCTCGTCGGCCGTCCCGACCAAGCCCGCAGGCAAGTCGAACAAGGCGTCGACATCGTGATCGCCCAAGGGACCGAAGCCGGCGGGCACACCGGGGAGATCGCGACGATGGTGCTTGTCCCCGAAGTGGTCGAGGCGATCGCGCCGACGCCGGTGCTCGCAGCCGGCGGGATCGGTTCGGGCCGCCAGATGGCCGCCGCCATGGCGCTCGGCGCGGCGGGCGTGTGGACCGGGTCGATCTGGCTCGGTGTCGCCGAGAGCAACACGGGGCCCGAGGGGATGGAGCGCCTGTTCGCAGCGTCGGCGCGTGACGCGGTGCGCTCGCGTTCGCTTACGGGCAAGCCGGCACGCATGTTGCGAACCGAATGGACGCAAGCGTGGGAACGAGACGACTGCCCGGGGACGCTGCCGATGCCGTTGCAGTTCATGGCGACGCAGAAGGCGCGGGCGCGCATCGCCCGCTCGTCGCGCCGAGACCTGTTCGGCATGCCGGTCGGTCAGATCGTCGGCAGCATGACCCAGGTGCGCACGTCGAAGCAGGTGATCCTCGACATGGTCGAGGAGTACGTCGACACGGTCGAGAAGATGGCCGGCGGGCTTAATGGCTGAATGGCTGACCGGCTCGGTGCGACCGCGCGCCTGACGGCGTCGTCAACCGGTCCGTGTTAGGTGCGGTGGGGCCAGAACACCGCCCGCGCGGGCGCGAGTTGTGCGTTGGGGGCAGAACACGCGGCGGCGCGGCCCCAGGTCCCCCGGCGACGCGCGCGCGCGGGTGCGCCAGCGGGTCCGGCT
>JBQTGT010000084.1:0-7531 GCA_052390615.1 Actinomycetota bacterium | reverse complement strand
GCCGGCACAACGCAGCCGCATCCAACAACACGCGGTTCGGATCAGACTTGCCCTGCACCCCGCCAGTCTGAACAGGCCGCGACCCGATCGCGAGCACCAACAGACGATTTCTTCAACAGCGTCCTAGCGACGCGTCAGGCAAGGTTCGCAGCGCGCTCCGGGACCTGTTTGGTCCGTCGCCGTTGCTATTGCGCCGGCGGGTGACCAAATACCTGAGCGCGCAACGCACCAAACGTTCGCGGTCACGTCGAGCTAGCGACGCGCGCGCGAGCGGTGCGGCGCGAGCTCTTGGGCTTCGCGGTACTTCGCCGCCGCCTTTTGGTGCTTCAAGGAATCCGGCCGCCGATCGACGGGGAGCCCGTCGCGGTGCAAGACCACGGGCTCCGCCGTGACCGCCAGCGGGACCTGCTTGGGCGCGTCGCGTCCGGTGCCGCCCGTCGTCGTGAACTGCTGACTGGGCTTGGAGTCGGTGACGACGGCCTGGACAGAGTTCAGACCGCGCGACCCGACCGGTTGGACACCGGCAACGTGCACTGTGATGGGCATCGGCATCGGTGCCCCGGTTCCTTTACCGGGGATCGGACCCCGGGTGACCACAGTCACACCGGCCGCCGGATGCGCGCTATAACCAGCCGACTGCCGGACCCACAGCGCCGGCGAAGCGACCGGAGGGACGCGGAGCGCGTCGCTGACCCCAGAAGAAGGGAGCACACGTTGGCGGACCGGTTGCTCGAGAACAAGGCGGTCATCGTGTCCGGGGTCGGGCCCGGCCTCGGGCAGGCAACCGCGCACGCGCTGGCCCGGGCGGGCGCCAACGTCGCGCTCGCCGCCCGCAGCGCCGACTACCTCGAGGTCGTTCGGGGTGAGATCGAGGATGGGGGTGGCCGGGCGCTCGTGTGCCCCACCAACCTCGTGGACCGCGACGAGATACGAGGGCTCGTCGCGCGGACCGTCGACGAGTTCGGCCGGGTCGACGCCCTCGTCAACAACGCGTTCCGCAGAGACCGGGGAGAGCCGTTCGAGTCGGTCGACCTCGACTACTGGCGCAAGATCTTCGAGGTGAACCTCTGGGGTGCGCTCGCCCTGACGCAGGCGTCAATCCCGCACTTGAAGAAGGCCGCCGCCGAGCACGGCGACGCCTCCGTCGTCTTCGTGCTGTCGATGTCGATGCGCAAGATTCGCCCGAACGAAGGTGCGTACGCCGCGTCGAAAGGCGCGCTCCACACCACGGTGCAGACGCTCGCGCTCGAGCTCGGGGCTGCGCGTGTGCGCGTGAACGCGGTCGCGCCCGGTTGGATCGGCGGGCCGAACGTCGAGACCTACATCCGGTGGCAGTCGGAGTTGCGCGATATCGCCACTGAGGATGCCCGCGCGGAGATCGAGGCAAACATCCCGCTGGGGTTCATCCCACCCCAGGACGACATCGCGCACAGCGTAGTGTTCCTCGCGTCGCCGTGGTCGCGCGTCGTTACCGGTCAGACCCTCGACGTCAACGGCGGGGAATGGTTCGGGTGAACGGCACGCGCACGGCGCTCGTGACAGGTGCGTCGGGCGGGATCGGCCGCGCGATTGCCGTCGCGCTCGGCCACCAGGGCTGGACAGTCGCGGTGGGCGCACGCCGCCTCGATGAGCTGAAGGCGACCGCCCAACAGGTCGACGACGCCGGCGGCGTCGGGTTCGCGCACCTCCTCGATGTCTGTGACGAAGGCTCGATGGACGCGTTCCTCGCCGCGCTCACCGCACGACATGGCCCCGTCGACGTACTCGTGAACAACGCCGGGGTGGCACTTCCCGGCGCGCTCCACGAGATGGAAGACGCCGACCAGCGGCGCATCGTGGCAACGAATCTCATCGGGCCGATGCTATTGTCGAAGCGCGTTGTTGCGGGCCTGCGCGCCGAGCGCCGCCAGGGTGACATCGTCTTCGTGTCGTCCGATGCGACGCTGCACCCCCGACCGCACCTCGGTGCGTACAGCGTCGCGAAGAGCGGCTTGGAGGCGTTCGCGCGCGTCCTCGCGATGGAGTGCGAGGGCCATGAGATTCGGACGACGGTCGTCCGGGTGGGTCCGACGTCGAGCAGCTTCGGTGACGGATGGGATCCGGAGATCTTCGCGGGTCTGTTTCCATACTGGCAGCGGTTCGGGTTGCAGCGTCACTTCTCGGTGATGCAGCCGGACGACGTCGCCCGGGCGGTCGTCGCCGCGGTGACAGCGCCGCCGCACGTGTGGGTGCCGGTCGTCGAGGTGCAACCGCGGCCACCCCGCGCGTGAAGCTCGTTGCCGAGACGGCGCGTCACGAGCGGACGCTGATGGCGTGGCCGACACAGCAACGCCAAGCTGCCCTCTGGCACGACGTGCTGGAGTCGGCCCGCGCCGACACCGCCGGCATCGCCCGCGCGATCGCCGACTACGAGCCCGTGACGATGGTCGTGCATCCCGACGATTTCGACGACGCCACGCTGCGCTGTGGTCCGACCGTCGACATCGTCACGATGGTGATCGACGACTCCTGGATGCGCGACAGCGGCCCAATCGTCGTCCTCGACCACCGCGGCGAACGCCAAGCGCTGCACTTCCAGTTCAACGCGTGGGGGAAGAAGTTCGCACGCTACGCCGCCGACGCAACTCTCGGTACTCGAATCGCGCAGCACCTCGGGCTCCCGGTCATCGAAGTGCCCTTCGTACTCGAAGGCGGTGCGATCGCGTACGACGGTGCCGGCACCATCGTCACGACCGAACGCTGCCTGCTCAACCCCAACCGGAACCCGGGCCGGACGCGCACGCAGGTTGAGGACGTCCTCGCCACGTGGCTGGGCGCGCCACGCGTCGTGTGGCTCGCCGACGCGATCGCCGAAGACGCCGGTACCGATGGACACGTCGACAATGCGGTGGCGTTCGTTGCGCCCGATGTCGCTGTGCTGCAAGGCTGCGACGACGCGACGAATCCCAACTTCGGGATCGCGCGCGACAACCGCAACCGCCTCGAAGCAGCGGGCATCGAAGTGCTCGAGCTGGCGGTACTGCCGTACGCAACGATCGCTGGCGCTCGCGTCCCGGTCCCGTATCTCAACTACTACGTCGCAAATGGTGCCGTGGTCGTTCCGGTGACCGGGCACCGCGCCGATGCGGCCGTCCTGGGCGCGTTGGCGGAGGTGTATACCGGCCGCGAGGTCATCGGTGTTCCTGGTGGCGCGCTCGCCTACGGTGGTGGGGGCGTGCATTGCATCACCCAATCCGTGCCCCTCGTGCGTGAGTCGTGATGCTGCGCTCCGCGTTCGACGTCGCGCCGTCCCCGGCGCGCGTGCAGCCGTCGCGGCGCACACCGGTACGCGTCGGCCTGGTGCAACAGCAGTGGCATCCCGACCCCGACCGCCACCGGGGCGCGCTCGCGGACGGCGTACGACTCGCGGCCTCGCACGGCGCGCGCTTGGTGTGTCTCCCGGAGCTCACGCTCTCGCCGTACTTCGCGATCACACCCGACGGACCCGCGGCCGCGGGGGTCGAACCCGAACGGTTGCCGGGCGGTCCCACCCACGAGTTCGCGGCATCGCTCGCGGCCGAGACGGACGCGTTCGTGCATGCATCGCTGTACGAGCATCCCGGCGATGACGACGGCTTGGGGTACAACACCGCCATCTGTGTCGCGCCTGACGGTGCGCTGATCGCGCGGACGCGCAAGGCGCATCTGCCGGTGACGGCCGGCTACTACGAGGACGAGTACTTTCGCCCCGGCGACTCCGGCTATCCGGTGGTCGGCGTTGCCGGCGCGCAGGTTGGTTTCCCGACGTGTTGGGATCAGTGGTTTCCCGAGGTCGCGCGGGCCTATGCGCTCGGCGGCGCCGAAATCATCGTCTATCCCACCGCGATCGGCTCCGAGCCGGACCATCCGGAGTTCGACACCGAGCCGTTGTGGGAGCAAGTCGTGCGTTCCCACGGCATCGCCAACGGCACGTTCATGGTCGTCCCCAATCGCATTGGAACCGAGGGTCCGATCACGTTCTATGGGTCGTCCTTCATCAGCGATCCGTACGGCCGTATCGTGGTGCAAGCACCCCGGGACGAACCGGCCGTCCTCGTCGCCGATCTCGATCTTGATCAGCGCCGCGACTGGCTCGCGCTCTTCCCGCTCCTCCGAGCGCGGCGGCCCGAAACGTATGGCCGCCTGCTCGAGGAACCGCAGGAGTAGCGTCGCGGCGATGGCGATCGCCCACCGCATCACCTGTATGGAATGCACCGGCGAGGCGTTTCTCGTGCAACCGCCCGCCGACGATGACGTGATCGAACCCGGTGACGTGATGGTCTACCGGTGCCGCGACTGCGGGCAGCGCTGGGATGTCGTCGTCGACGAGGCCGACCTCATCGAGGACGACTAACGGTTCACGCGACGGCGGGTTCGCATCGGCGGATCTCGACGATGCAACTCGTGCGGAGCGACGCCAGACGAACTGCGAACGCGGACGCGAGCCGCCCCGCGCCGTTCCGGCAGAAGAACGTCGTCAACGGACCCTCTTGTTCGTAGGCATCCGCGCCCTGCACGAACGCGATCGTGTCGTCGTCAAAGCGAACGGAGAATCCCATGCGCGCAATCGTACGACGCGCGCGCTGTGGATTGGAAGTGGATCAAGCTGTGGAAGGCGCGGGAAAATGCACGTTCTCGTCGATCAGCATCAAACCGAGCTCACCGTCCCGCGCGACTGCACCATGCACGCACCCCGCGCGCGCAGATGAAGGCGCGCGTCGAGTCGGCCGCCGTCAACGCCGCCCGCGCCGAACGTCACGCAACAGCTCGTCGAACTGTTCCCACCGCATGTGGATCGGACGCGGCGAATGGCCCGGCACCCAGGCGATCGAACCGCGACTGACGAGCAGCTCACCGAGTTTCTGACCGTCGCTGCGCACCACGAACCGGACGTCGCTGTTGAGCACGACCTTGGGCGGGATTTCGACCTCGATCTCGTGGCGGGGCATCCGACGAACCTCCGAGTCGATGACCAGCGCGGCGTGACGGCGTTCATTCTGTGCCAGGACGGCTGCACCCGTCACGCCGCGGTGCGCCGCTGCGCCGGCGCGCCGGTTGAGCGCGGCCGCCTCCTGTCCGTAGGGTGCAGCGGTGACCACTGCGGCCGATGCCGTCGCGCGCTGGCGCGACTCGGGCGAGTACTTGGAAGTCGGCGGTGGCCGCGTCTTCACCGTCGACGTCGGACCACGCGCCACCGATGGCCCGCCCGTGCTCGTGCTGCACGGCTATCCGACCTGTTCGTTCGACTGGCGCCACACCGTCTCGATCTTGGCGGAGCGGCGCCGAGTCGTGTTGTGCGATTACCTCGGCTTCGGACTCTCCGACAAGCCCGACATGCGCTACGGCATCCACGGGTTCGCCGACACCGTCGAGCGCGTCGCGGCCGCGAAGGACCTGCACGATGTCGTCCTCGTGACGCACGATCTTGGCGACTCCGTGGGTGGTGAGCTCCTCGCGCGGGATCTCGACGGCACGCTGAAGTTCACGGTGTCGTCACGCGTCATCACCAACGGCAGCATCTACCTTGACCTCGCCCAGCTCTCCCCCGGTCAGCTGCTGCTCCTCTCGCTCGACGACGCCCGCGTCGACCTGGCCGCGCTCGGTGTCGATCCACGCGACGGGTTCAAGGGCGGCGTCGCCGCGACATGCGCACCCGATCGCCGGCCCGACGACGACGAGCTGGAGGCGCAGTGGTTGTTGGCGTCACACGCCAACGGCCACACGTTGCTCGCGCGGACGATCCGCTATATCGAGGACCGCCGCGTCGAAGAAGGCCGCTACACCGGTGCGATCGAGAAACATCCGTCGCCGCTGACGATCGTCTGGGGAGAAGTCGATCTCATCGCGGTCCACGCGATGGCGGCTCGATTGGTGCACGCTCGGCCCGATGCCTCGTTGACGACGCTCGACGGCGTTGGCCACTACCCGATGATCGAAGACCCCGCGCACTTCACCGACGTGGTGAGCGCCGCCGTATTCGCCGACGAAGGATCCCGCTGATGGACATCACACTGCTCGGTACCGGGAACCCGATCCCCGACGCGCGCCGGGCCGGACCCTCCACCCTCGTGCGGGCGGGCGCGACGACGCTGCTGTTCGACTGCGGACGGGGCGCGCTGGCGCGCCTTGCGGGCGCAGGTGTGTTTCCGATCCAGTTGGCGGCCGTGTTCCTCACGCATCTCCACAGCGACCACATCACCGACCTCAACGACGTCGTCACCACGCACTGGGTGATGACGAACGCCCCGATCGACCTCCCGGTCATCGGCCCCGGGCGCACCCCCGAAGTGGTTGCCGGCATGCTCGCGATGCTCGGCCCGGACATCGAATACCGCCTCGCTCACCACGACGACCTCACCTGGCGCCCACAGGTGCGCGTCGAGGTCGCGACGGATGGGGTCGTGTTCGAGGCGAACGACGTGCGCGTCGTCGCGGCACCGACCGACCACCGTCCGGTCGAACCGACCGTCGGCTTCCGGGTCGAGCACGGCGGGCGTTCGGTCGTGATCGGCGGCGATACGGTGCCGTGCGAGGGCCTCGACCGGCTGTGCGCGGGCGCCGACGTGTACGTCCAGACGGTGCTGCGGCCGGACATGATCCAAGCGATCCCGTCGCGGCGCCTCCAGGACACGGTCGACTACCACTCCTCGGTCGAGCAGGCGGCGCAGACCGCCAAGCGGGCGGGCGTGCGCACGCTCGTCCTCACGCATTTCGTACCGGGATTGCCCGAAGGCCAAGAGGAGGAGTGGCACACCCAGGCGGCGGCGCACTTCGACGGCGACATCATCGTCGGCGATGACCTGATGACGATCAGCGCTTGAGGCGACTGCCGCCGTGAAGTTCTCGACGGAGCACCGGTTCCCGGCGCCGGCCGGCACCGTCGCGGCGCTTCTCGTCGATCCGGAGTTCGCCGCGTCCCTCGCCCTCCCCGACCTCTCTGCGCCCGAGATCGTCGAGCACCGGATCGACGGATCCGAGACGGTGCTGCGGCTGCGCTACGAGTTCGTCGGCTCGCTCGACCCGATCGCGAAGCGAGTGCTCGGCGGCCAGCACCTCACGTGGGTTCAAGAACTGACGCTCGACTCCGAATCGCGAAGTGGTCGGCTACGTTTCATCGCCGACACGCAGCCGGAGCGACTACGCGCAACCGCGGCGGTCGCGCTCCGCGACGAGCCCGACGGCAGTGTCCGCACCATCGCCGGCGAGTTCGTCGTACGGGTGCCACTCATCGGCGGGACCGCCGAGCGCAAGATCCTTCCCGGCGTGGTGCGCCGGCTCGACGTCGAAGCGGACGGCATCCGGACCCGCTTGCGCACACTCGAGCGCGAGTAGCCGGCGGACCTCGGTCCGCGCCGAAGCGTGTTCTGTCCCCAAAGGACAAATCGCGCCCGCGACGGCCGTGGTGTGTGCCCACAAGCACAAAAACCGCACCGTGTGCGCCCCCGCCCGGCGCCCCGGCGCACCCACCCCGGGCCCCAAAAACCCCAAAAACCCCCCCGCCCACATCTCGACC
>JBQTGT010000083.1:0-3263 GCA_052390615.1 Actinomycetota bacterium | reverse complement strand
GCGACGCTTGCTTCTTCATTGGTGGTCCTCCGTTTCACTTGGATGGCGTGAGAACCCCGAGCGTGCCTCACGGCACGAACGAGGCGGAGGACCGCCACTGAACTTCTACGACACCTGGGTCAACCTCAGCGGGGCAGGAGACGGACGAAGCTGGCGGTTGCTGCTGCACTGCACGTTCGACTGAAGCGAGTCGGCGCCCTCTCCCACCCGCGCTTACGCGAGATCGCCGACGCTCACACGTTCAAAGCCGCGTACCGACGCGCCCGCGGCAAGTCCCACACGTCGGCGCGCCCAAAGGACGGCGCCCGGAGCGCTCTCGGCGTAGGGACCGAGACTCCCGGTTGGCAGTTCGTAGCGTTCGCGCGACGGTTCCGCGACCGCGTCGACGCTCTTCAGCCTCTTCGCCGACGGCCTGAGCCTGCAGAGTCAGAGTTCGTGACGAGAACGCTGCGACGCGATGAAGCACTCGCGCTGTTCGCGAAATGCACGCGGCGGGCGGTCCGGATCGTCGAGCGCGTGAACACCGCAACCCGCCGATTCTCCGCAGGGCGCAGCCTGTCAGCGCGGGACAGCGCGCGGCCTTACCTTCGGGCAGCGAATCGCCTGGCCGCCGTCTACGGCGACCTGATCTCGGAGACGCGGGCACTGAGGGCTACCTCAATCCCACCCGAACTCGAAGGGGCCCGTAACGCCCTCGCAACGCTCGTGGACCAGCCGCTCGATGAGATCGAGGCGTGTGTCCGCCGAGCAGAAGAACTCGCAGAGGAGATCATCGCGTGGGAGCGCTCCGGGTACGCAGATCAACCGCCGTTGATAGAGCTACGTCTCGTCCTGTCGGTCGATCATGGGCTGGTCGCCGAGTTCCAGCGCGGGCTGAGGATGGCTTCCTCGCAGTAGAGAACCGATCAACTGTCACTTCGCTCCCGGTGCGATGCGACGCCGCGACCGTCGGCGACCACACTCGACAGTCTGTCGTCGCTCGCGCCGCCTTCGCGTCCGAGCGCGTCGGAGCCACGCGGTCGGCCAATCGGTTGACGGACGGTCGCCTGACTGACCACGATCCTCCTGTGCGTAATGTCGCGGTTGCATCGGGGGTCGTGCTTCTTCTGCTGGCAGGCTGCGGCAACGGAGGCGGCGATGAGTGATCTGATCTAAGCCTCGACCAAGCCACGGATGAGCTTGTCGCATCCGACTTTTCGGTGTGCGAGGAGTACGCACGTGCCGTCCTCGAATACCTGAGAACTGGGGAAACCCGCGGCCACCCTGAGCTGGAGCAGGCGTACGCGACTCGCCGCGCCGAGATCCTGAAGGAGCCGAGCGAGGTCCGCGACGAACTCGAGCGCGCGACCGCGAGCGACTACGTGGAGCGCTGCGACGCGCAATATTCGGCCGCAGAAGCCGAGCAGGAACGTGAACAGGCGGAGGAGGAGGCGCAGCGAGAAGCCCAGCGACAACGCGGCGAGGAGGAGGCCGAGGCGGAGCGCGCCGAGACGGAACGCGTCGCAAGGTTTGACAGCGAGTGCACGTCGCGAGGCGGGAGCGTCAACGAGAGCCATGACTATTGCTCGATCGAGCATCCAGCGGGCGGTGAACTGCCCGTGCCACTGCTGCATGACGGAACCTTCGATGAGGGAGAGGCCGCGTTGGAGCGCGAGAACTGCGAGCTTGCAATGCAAGACGCGCAGAACGCGGCCAGCGATGGACATCCATGGAGTCAGCTCCCGGAGTACTACGAGGAAGTCGGCGCGTGCTTTCGCGGATCGCCGTGACGGTCGGGGTGTTCGACGCTCTGCTTATCCGATCGGCCGTGTCGTTGCCGACCATTCGCAACCCCAGGGTCTCGTCGCCGGGCGAGACCGGTTTCGTTGGCAGTGGGTCGCACAGCGCTGGTCCACTGGTGGCGGATCGGCTCTTGCCGGCATCAGCGAAGTGCTACGTGTACCGCCAATGAATGACGACCTCAGCCTTCCTATTGCCACGACGCGGGAATTGAGCGGCGAAATCGACATCGCTGATATCGGCGTCCGGAAGGAGCGCGGCGAGCGCGACCAATAGCCACTCGGGCATCGGCGGGATCGAAGTCTTCGGCGGCATTGCGAAGCCGATCCAAACCTCATCGCCCGCGTCGCCGGCCTCGATGAGTACGGACACATTCAGAGCGCCGCCGAGTTCGCCGGCGGTCTCTTCGCCGACGTGCTCCCGAGCTTGTTGCATCAACGACGGCGCGTCTCGAGCGACAGCCGCGACGTAATCCGCGGGATCGGGCTCGAGGTCGAAGTAGTCGGCCTCGGTGGGGAAGAGTGCATCGACCTCGTCCCGCCGTTTGAGCTCGGCGTACGCATCGCCGTGATCGCCGCTGCGGTGGTAGCCGGCGCCCAGTAGCCAAACGACGCCGATCTCCGGCTCGGCCCACGTCAGGCCGCGCCAGCGACCGGCATGCAGGCTGAAGACGATCGCACGCGAGGCGGGTAACTGGATCGCCTCTTGTCCTTCGGGGCTCTGCGATCGCCGCTCGACGAACGCAGCGATCATTGGGTGCCGATCGGTCAGCTCGTCGGCCGGAAGCCCGGCGTGCGCGTCGACGTCAAGGGCGAGGTCATCGAGGGCACGCCGAGTGAGCTGAAGCCGCACGCGCGGCACAGTATTTGGGCACTGCGCCAGTGACCCGGATTCTCAGCGACCGCGTCGCGCCCGGCTCGATGCGGAGCGGTCCGCTGCTCGCTGCGTGCGCCGCTCGCGAAGTCGCTGCGTCACGACGTCGATGTCGCCCGATGCGAAGGCCTTCTGGAACGTGTGAAAGTCGTCGCGGAACTCGGGCGACTCGCGGTACGACTCCCATGCGCGTGCGAACAGCTCGCCAGGGGTGCAGTCGAACAGGCGCGCCGCGTTCTGCACCTCTTCGTAGACCTCGTTGGGGACTCGGACGGGCTGGCTGGCCATGCTGTTCTCCTGTCGCGCTGTAACAGCGTAACAGCTTAGGCATCGGCTGGCCAGGGCTGATTCTTGAGCGGTCCCCGGCGCAGGCTTCTGAGATGTGAATCTCCTCGGTGTTAAGCCGCGGCGGGTTCGAGCGTGACTTTGTCGCCCATGGCTTCGAGTTGCGCGACGAGTCGGCGTTGGCGGGCGGGGCTGTTGTGGCGCTTGTCGAAGTAGTCGTTGCCGAGGTCGTTGTAGGGCTCGGCGGTGCTGAGCAGGTGCCAGCAGATCACGAGGATCGAGTGGCCGACCGCGACCGCGGCACGTTGGGGACCGCGCCGGCCGCG
>JBQTGT010000082.1:0-1569 GCA_052390615.1 Actinomycetota bacterium | reverse complement strand
GCGACGCCACCGTTCGCCCGGCCGCGTCATACACGAACTCCTCGACGATCGCCGCGCCGCTCGCGGGCGCCGGATTCGTGCGCTTCCACAGCGCTCCGCCCTGGTTGACCGCGGTCGCGTTCGCACCACACGGGTTCACCGCGGTCCCGGCGGTGTCGTAGCTGTAGTAGTCGTACCGGGTCGTATTGCCGCCGGGCAGGGTCGCGGTCTTGGCCCGCAGCCAACCCGTTCCCTGGGCCTCGTAGGTCGTGGTCGACCGCAGTGCGAGCCCGTTCGGATCGGTGACGGTCGCGGTCGCGAGACCGAGTTCCGGACGGTCGTACTCGGTGCGACCGGTGCGTCCGTCGGGATCGACGGTCGAGGTTGCGAGCCCGTACCGGGGCTTGAACACGGCCCCTGCGGGCGCGGTGACGTCGAGCGCGGCCGAGCCGGCGAGTTCCTGGTAGTCGATCCGCAGCTTGTGCGTCCCCGCGCCGACGGCAGCGGTGATCGTCGATGTCGTGCGCGGAGCTGCGGCGTAATGTTCGGCGATCCGCGCCGGTGTCAGCGCGTTCGCGTAGACGGCGACCTCGTCGAGGGTGCCGTCGAAGTACCACCAGCCGTCCTCGACCGCGCTCGTCGGCCACGACGACCGCAGCGTGTACCCGGCGCCGATCTGGTTGGAGCTCATCGATAGCCAGTTCACCGACCCGGCCACGGTTGCGACCTGGGCGCCGTCGAGGAACAGTGCCTGGTTCGTGGGCGTCGCGGTGATCGCGGCGTGGTGCCAGTTCCCGTCGTTCACGACGCCGGGTGCCGGGAACCCGCACAACCCGAAGTTGCCGAGCAAAGTGAACCGCTCGTGTCTCGATCGCGGAATACGCCAGAACGCGGACGCCATCCCGACCAACAGCGGGCCGAGCAACGGAGACATGTCAGCGAAGGTGACGAGCGACGTGGCGACGACCATGCTCTGCATCGAAGCCGAGAGGAGACCGTCATCGTCAGCGACGGCTTCGTAACGCGACGCGACCGCACTCAAGACACACAGCAGCACGAGCGGACCTGCCGCTGGGAACGGCGCAGCGGCTCCGAGTGTCGCCGACGCGCCGACGGCCGCGATGCCGAGCCCGGTGAGCAGCCATTCGTACGCGACAAGCCCGCCGTATCGGCGCGCGGCCGCCTCCGTGCGATCCATTCCCCACGGATCGGCACGGAGGCCGCGCCACCCCGAGCACAAACCTCAAGACGTGACCGGAACCACACCGCAGCGGGTGGTCCCGGTCACGCGACGACTACCTGGCCTTGAACTGGGCGCCGCCGGCGAGGAGGACCGAAGCGAGGCTGGCGGCGAGGACGGTGATGCGGACTGTGATGTTCTTCATGGTGATCTCCCACTTGGTCTTGCCGCTCTCGTTGGCGACTGGGGTCATCATGTGGCGAGCGTCGGCCCGGAAACATTGGTGGCTCTTCGCGTTGGAGTGGGGAGTGTGAGGTGGCTGGGGGGTCCACCGTGTGGGTCAGGGATCCCACCATCGTTGCGGCTGTTCTACGGCTGCGACGACGGGAGATCCCTGACGATGAGCGACG
>JBQTGT010000081.1:0-58739 GCA_052390615.1 Actinomycetota bacterium | reverse complement strand
GGCTCTCGACACCGCGCTCAGCCCGCCACCTCTCAATGACGAACCGCGGTCTGCTACCGGGCTCTCCGGCGACTACCCGGACGGGACTCACACCCGCTGGCCTAATCCAACTTTCAGGACGCACCATGTCGTGAGTCTAGGGATCGACCCGCGCGCTTCTTGCGTCGCTGACCACCGCCACGCGGCGGCGTACGTGACGCCAGTTCGGTGCTGTGGGGCTGCACCGTATGATCTGCCCCGATGGACTTCGAGTTCGCGCCGGAACAGCAGGCTTTCGCGGTCGAGGTCGAGCGCTTCTTGGACGACCACGACGACCCCGACGTGTTCGACTTGACGCGCGAGAACATGGCCCAGATCGTCGACACACCGAAGCGGCGCGCTTTCATGCGGACGCTGGGCGAGCGGGGATGGCTCGGGCTCACGTGGCCCGAGGAATACGGCGGCGCCGAGGGCGAAGGCGTCTACGAGTACCTCCTCAACGAGGCGCTTGCGGCGCGCGGCGGGCCCCAGATCGGCAAGGGTGTCGGCATCATCGGCAAGACGCTGATCGCGCACGGCAGCAACTTCCTGAAGGAGAAGTTCCTGCCGATGATCCTGCGCAACGAGGTCGAGTTCGCGGTCGGCTACAGCGAACCGAATGCGGGTTCGGACGCGGCGTCGATGAAGCTCAAGGCGGAACGCGCCGAACGCGGCGGCCGTTCGGGCTGGGTACTCAACGGTCAGAAGACGTGGACGACCTCGGCGCACTTCGCCGAGTGGTACTGGCTCGGCACCCGCACCGACCCCAACGACAAGCACCGCGGGATCACGCTCATGCTCGTGCCGCTCGACCAACCCGGCATCACGATCAACGCGATCTGGACGATGGGTGACGAGCGCACCAATGAGGTGTTCATCGAGGACGTTTTCGTGCCCGACGAGTACGTCGTCGGCGAGGTCGGGCGCGGGTTCCAGTACATCTCGCACGCGCTCGACCTCGAGCGCTTCACGATGTTCACGTTCTCGCCGATCAAGCAGCGCCTCGACCTGCTGTGCGAATACGTGCGCACCGAGACGCGCGACGGCCAGCCATTGAAGGATGACCCCGTGATCCGCCGGGACATCGCCCGCCTCGCGACCGACGCCGCGGTCGCGCGCGCGCTCGGCCTCAGGGTCGTCGCGGCCTCGATGAAAGCCGAGGACGTGCCGGGCGCGCCACCGCCGACGGTCGAGTCCTCGGAGTACAAGCTGTTCGCGACCGAGTTCTCGCGCCGGCTCGCCAACGCGTCGATGGACATCGCCGCACCGGGGTCGCAACTGCGGGTCAAGACGACGGACGCGCCGATGGAAGGCCGCGCCGAGTCGACGTATCGGTACACCGTGATAGACACGATCGGTGGCGGCACATCCGAGGTCCAAAAGAACATCATCGCCCGCCGCGCGCTCGGCCTTCCGAAGAACTTCTAGCGGGCAGACGTGCTCGAAGGCATCACCGTGCTCGATCTGTCCAGCGTCGGCCCCGCGGCGCGGACGTCGCGCTGGCTCTCCGACTACGGCGCGCGTGTCGTGAAAGTGGGTCCGCCGCCGCAGCAGGCGGGTGTGCAGATCGTGCCACCGTTCTACGCGTACAGCGGCCACCGCGACATGCAACGCGTTCTGCTCGACCTCAAGGCCGCCCCCGGCCGCGACGCGTTCTTGCGCCTGGCGGCCCGCGCCGACGTCCTGATCGAGAGCTTCCGCCCCGGCGTGATGGCTCGGCTCGGACTCGACGACGCCGACGTGCGCGCGCACAACCCGGGGATCGTGTACTGCTCGACGAGCGGGTACGGACAGACCGGCCCGCGCTCGCAGTGGGCGGGGCACGACCTCAACTACCTCGCGCTCGGCGGCTACCTCGATTGTTCGAGCCGCGACGCGCAGGGGAACCCCGCGCTGCCCGGCGCGACGATCGCGGACACTGCCGGCGGCGGAATGCAGGCCGTGATAGCAATCCTCGCCGCCCTCGTGCGGCGCGCCGCGACGGGCGAGGGGTCCTACCTCGACGTGTCGGTCGCCGACGGCGTCGTCGCACTGATGTCCCTGTACGTGGACGAGCACCTGGCGACGGGCGAAGTGCCAGGACCGCGCCACAACATCCTGACCGGCCGCTACGCCTGCTACGACGTCTACCGGTGCGCCGACGACAAGTGGATCTCGGTCGCGGCGATCGAGCCGCAGTTCTACACCAACCTGTGCCGCGCGCTCGATTGCGAGCGGTGGCTCGACCAACAGACCGACGATGCGGTCCAAGACTTGATGCGGGCCGACTTCGCCGCCGCGTTCGCGCGTCAGACGCGTGACGCGTGGGCGGCGGTGCTCGGCCCCGCCGACACGTGCGTGGCGCCGGTCGCGACCGTGCCCGAAGTGGTCGTGGACGAACACTTCCGCGCCCGCTCGGTGTTCATCGACGCGCGCGCCGGCGACCACGGCTGGTTCGAGCAGGTGAACCGCGTCCTCGCGGGCCAACCCCGCGACCGTCCGCCGGTCGAGGCGCGTGACCAGACGGTGACCGACACCGACGTGCTGCTCGGCGAGGCCGGCTACACCGAGGCCGAGATCGCGGCACTCCGAAAAGAGGGAGTCGCCGCGTGAACATGCAGGCGCAGACCGGAGGCCCGGAGGGCGGAGCCGCATGAACATCCAGGCGCTGATCGGCGTCGCGCAGTACGAGGAGACGGGCGAGTTTCCGGTCGAGCGCGGCTACATCTACACGACGTGCGCATCCGTGGAGAACGGCAACCCGTTGTTCTGGGACGACGATGTCGCCGCCGAACTCACCGGCGGCCCGATCGCGCCGCCGACGATGCTGTCGGTGTGGTTCCGACCGCACCACTGGGCGCCGGGCCGGGCCGAACAAGCGCTCCCCCTCCAGGTGCACTTCGACTTGAAGGCCCACTTCGACTTGCCCGAAGCGGTCATGACCGACAACACGATGGTGTTCCACGAACCGGTGCGACCGGGCGACGTGATGCGCACGCGGCAGATCCTGCGATCGATCAGTGAACCGAAGACGACCACGCTCGGCCCGGGCCGCTTCTGGGTGATCGACGTCGAGTACCTGAACCAGCGAGACGAGCTCGTCGGCGTGGAGTCCTATACCGGCTTCGGCTACCGGAGGGGCGCGTGATCCTCCAGAAGGTCAGTGTCGGCGATCGGCTGCCGGAGCTGCGGTACGACGTCACCGCGACCACGGTGGTGCTGGGCGCGCTCGCATCGCGTGACTGGCGGCCGATGCACCACGATCACGACTTCGCGGTGAACCGCAACGGGACGCGCGACATCTTCTTGAACACCCCGAACCAAGCGGCGTGGTTCGAGCGCTACATCACCGACTGGTCGGGCCCCAAGGGCCGACTCGGGCGCGTCGCGTTTCGCATGAAGGGATCGGTGTTCCCTGGCGACACGATGGTGTTCACCGGTGTCATCGAGGACGTCGCGACCGACGACACCGACTGCGGGTGGGTGACCGTGCTCGTAACCCTTGCCGTCGACGGCGAGATCAAGACCGACTGCACCGCCCGCATCGCGCTCCCGGCTGACGACGACGACAACCCCTGGACCCGCCGCGGCGACGACTGGAAACCCTGAGGGAACGGTGGACCTCGACCTTTCGTCCGAACAGGAGATGCTGCAGGAGATGGTGCGCGGCGTGGCCGCGGCGTACGCGCCGCTCGACGTCGTACGCGCGCTGGAGGACGACCCGGTCGGCTATCCGCCCGAGCTGTGGAAGCAGATGGCCGAGCTCGATCTCGTCGGATTGATGCTCCCGGCCGAGTACGGCGGGTCCGAGATGACCGCGCTCGAAGGCGCGGTCGTCTATGCCGAGCTCGGCCGCGCGCTCGCGCCGACACCGCACTTCGTCAGCGCGGTGATGAGCGCCGGGGTGCTGTTGCGCGCCGGTTCCGACGAGCAACGCGACGCGCTGTTGCCGGGTCTCGCGACTGGCGAGACCGTGTGCACGACGGCGTGGCTGGAACCGAAAGCGGGCTGTTCGGAGCGGGGCGTGCAGACGACGGCCCGCGCAACCGACGACGGTTTCGTGCTGGATGGCGTGAAGTGGCACGTGCCATTCGCGCGTGCCGCAACCCATCTGGTCGTGCTCGCTCGCGTCGATGACAGCGTTGATCTCTTCCTCGTCGATCGAGCCGAGGCAGGGGTGACGCTGACACAACAGCGGACGATCGCGTCGGACGCGCAATACCAAGTCGAATTCGCGGGAGCGTCGGCGGCCCGTATCGGCGCCGCCGGCACCGGATGGGCCACGTGGAACGCCACGCTCCTCGACGGGATCGTGCTGTTGGCGGCGCAAGCGGTCGGCGGCGCGCGGTACGCGCTCGACATCACCGTGCAGTACGCCAAGGACCGGGAGCAGTTCGACAAACCGCTCGGCGCGTTCCAGGCCATCGCCCACTATCTCGCGGACGCGCGCACGGCCGTCGACGGGGCCGAGACCCTCATGTACGAAGCGGCGTGGGCCCTGGCCAACGGACGTTCGATCGCACAACTCGCCCCGATGGCCAAGTTGTTCGCGGGCACGACCTTCCGCAATGTCACCGCGATGGCCCAACAGGTGTTCGGCGGCGTCGGGTTCACGGTCGACTACGACGTGCAGCTCTACTTCCGGCGCGCGAAACAATGCCAGCTCTCGTGGTGGGACGAACGCACTCTCGACGAGTTGGTCGCCGGCGCCATTCTCGATGCCGGTAGTGATCAGTTGCGGCCGTAGTACTCGGCGAGCTCGCGCTCGAGCTCACCCGTGAGCGGCTCGTGGGCGCCGATCTTCGGCGCATGCCGGACGATTTCCTTTTCGAAATCGACGCAGATGTCCTCGTCAGCCGACTCGTACATCCGCGCCACCGGGACGACGCGGTGGTGCTGGTTGAACACGCCGTAGCTCACGACGGCCCACTCCGGTCGCAAGCTGTGATCGTCCGAGAATACGTCGGTCACGGTTCCCACGATCTCACCGTGCGGGTCGATCACGCGGTTGCCGGTCATCTGCTCGACCATTGGTAGCCTCCGGTTCGGCGGACTGGACTTGCGCGTACCCGCGCCTCGGCGCGCGCATACCGAATCCGGGCATCATGTACGGCGTGTTCGACCTGCTCGGGACACGCCTACCCATTGGGTTGCTCACGGTGCGGAACCGTCTGTATCGGGCACTTGCGCCGCGTTCTGGCGTCACGTGCCCCCGCGAGACGAGGGGCGGTGACTCCGGAACGTGAGCGTGGCGAAGAACGTACTGGGCGGCGATCTCGAGCCCTGCGGGCTCGATCCGCTCACCGGCTTCTACCGCGACGGGTGCTGCAACACGGGCGGCGACGACGCCGGAGTGCACGTCGTGTGCGCGGAGATGACAGCCGAGTTCCTCGACTTCTCCCTCGCGCAAGGCAACGACCTCATCACCGCGCATCCCGAGTACGGCTTCCCCGGATTGCGGCCCGGCGATACGTGGTGCCTGTGCGCGTCGCGCTGGCAGCAAGCGTACGAAGCGGGCGCGGCGCCGCCGGTACGGCTCGAAGCCACGCACATCGCCGCGCTCGAGTGGTGCACGCTCGACGCGCTGCGCGCCCACGCGCGCTGATTGCACCATCACATGGGTATCTCACGCACCGCTGCGGTGCGTGAGATACCCATCAGATTGTGCAATTTCAGTCGTCGGCGCCGCGGCGGGTGCTGATGAAGTAGCCGAACGCGGCGAGGATGACGACGATCGCGGCGAACAACACGACGAGGTCGGCGCCCATCGAATCGCCGTCGCCGTTGTCCTCGTCCTCGGGGGGAGTGCGCTCGCTGCGGTCGGACCCGATGGCCGTCGTTGTCGCGTCGGGCACGGTCCCGGCGGCGCCCACGACGAGATCGAGCACAGGCCCGGGCATCTCGGGCTCGCCGCCTTCGACCGGCATGTCCGCAATCCAGCGGTCAGTGTCGCCGTTGTCATAGGTCTGCACGACTCTGAACTGCAACCGCCGTGGTTCCGCGGGAAGCGGCCCGATCGTGAACGCAAACGACTGATCGCCTTCCGCGGTGCCGCCGTTCCACGTGATTCCGGTGGCGGAGGTCGTGTAGCCCCACACCCCACCGGGCGGCATCGCGACCGCGACGACCGGAATCGTGACATCTTCGGGGAAGAACAGCTCGACGGTCGTGATCACCGCGTCGTCGCGCTCGTCGGCGGCGGTCAGCGCGAGTCCGATGATCGCCGGGCCCAGCCTCGTCAGGTTCGAGTTCTGTATGCGCGCCCGCCGCGACTGCGAATGCACAAACGGACAAGCCGGCGAGCGAGCAGAAGACGACCAGCGGACGCATCGGAACCCATGCAATCACACCGAACCGCGGGTTCCTGTCACCCGCGAGCCGGGTCCGAACCGTCTGTTGGGCATCTATCGCTGCTCAGGAATCCTCAGGAGGATGCCAATGTCGGCCATTCCTCGTTTCGCCGTCGCCGCGCTCGCCGCCTCGGTGGGCGCCATCGCCGTGATCGCGCCCGCGGCGGCCGATCCCGATCACCTGCGCCGAGCTGACGGCCCGACCAATGTCTATGACGCCGCGTTCGCGAACGTCGAGACCGACATTCGCATCGTGAACACGAATGACGGCCGCACGACCGTGACCCTGCGCGCGAGCCGGTTCCCCGAATCCGCGTACGGCAAGACGTTGGGCGCGCACGTCCACATCGGCGCGTGTGGCGCGGACCCACTCGCGGCGCTCGGGCACTACCAGCACCCGGACACCGTCGGCCAGCCGTTGCACCAACGGGAGATCTGGCTCGACCTCGACGTGAACGACAAGGGCAAGGCCAAGGCGAACGCGGTCGTCCCGTGGACGGTCGTCGGCCCCGCGGCCTCGGTGATGATCCACGCGCTCCCGACAAACCCCGAGACCGGCGCGGCCGGCGCGCGGTTGATCTGCACCAGCGGCCCGATCAGCTCCGCACCCTGATCAGATGCAACCTGCGCGGATTCCGGGGCGCCATGCCCCGGAATTCACGCAGGTGCGACGGGGTTGGCGCTAGAAGCGCGGCTCTTCGCCGAGGATGCCGAGCACGGACTTACCGCACAGCTCGTGCACCAGCCCGGTGTTGGCGGGGTGGAACCCGCCGCATTGCACGTCTCGGTACAGGCGTTCGAGTTCGTTGCGCTTGAACATGCCGGCGCCGCCGCTCAGATCCATGGCGCGGTCGACAACTCGCTTGGCCGCTTCCACCGCGTTGTACTTAGCCGCCACCAGCTTCGCAGGCCACAGCCCACCGTGGTCGACCCCGCTACTCCAGTCTTGGGCGACGCGCTCGATATTGGCCGTGGCCGCCTCGAGGTCGGCGAACATTTCTCCGACCATCCATTGGTTCATTGGGTAGTACGCCATCGTGCGACCGTCGAGCGCGACCGACGTCTTGCTCTGCACGTCGCCGACGGCAATGTCGAGCGCACGCGTCGCGAGTCCGAGGTAGATGCTCCCGAACGTCGACTGGACCCATGCGAACACCGCGAGCACGAACTCGTCCGCGCCTGCGAGACCCGCCGCGTTCGTACGCGCGACGTACTTGTCGGGCACGAACGCGCCGTCGAGGATCGTGTCGTCGCTGCGCGTCGCGCGCATGCCGAGCGTGTCCCAGGTCGGCTCGATCCGATAGTCCTCGGTGTCACGCGGCATGAACACGTGCACGATCTTCGGGTTGGACGGGTCACTCGCGTCCAACGCGTGGATGCCGAGCCGCGTCCATACCGGCGTCAACGACCCGAACATCTTGTGGCCGTACAGCTTGTATCCGCCGTCGACACGCTCAGCGCGCGATGTCGACATGAGGAGCGGGAAGTCGTTGCCACGCTCGCCGTGTCCGGCCGCGAACACCTCGCCATCGACGGCCTCTTCGAGGATCCACGCCAGCGACTTATCGCCCATGCGCCACAAGTCGGCGGCGACGCCGGTCCAGTAGAGGTGCATGTTCGTGGCCAGCGCGGTCGCGGGTGCGTGGTACGCGAGGCGCGCTTGCTCCCGGCACACTTCGGCGAGCGTCTGCCCGTTGCCACCGAACTCCTCGGGCACCGCGATCTTCAAATAGCCGGCCGCGCGCAGCTCCTCGAAGTCATCGCTGAAGAACGAGTTCTCACGGTCATAGCCCGGCGCCCGCTGTGCACAACGGCCGAGCAGATCTTCGGAAAGGACGGAACCATCGACGCTCCTGACCTTCGATTCTCTCGAAACGTTCGAGCCCCACTGCGTTCGAGCGGGACCCTAGACGCGCGCGTCAGGCGTGGGAAGGGGGAACCGGGATCTCGACGACGGCGCTCTTGCGGCCGTCGTCGTCGACGGTGCCGGAACACGGCGCCCGCGACACTTCGACCCGCACGCTCGCGGTGTCGGCGGTGACGATGAGCAGGATGGGGCCACAGCCCTTGCGCACGAAATCGTTGACGAGTTGGGCGACGACGCGTCCCACATCGTGGCGCACCGGGCCGGGCACGGCGCCGGCCGCCAAGTCACGGGCGAAGGACACCGACTCGAGCACGGCCGGGAGCTCCCGGTCGACAACGGTCGTGGCGTTCGTCATTGCGCGGCACCTCGCAGGCTGGCCAACGGCACGTCTTCGACCGAGACGACGCTTGACTTGACCCGGTCGATCGAGAGGTCGTTGAGACAACCCAGCAGACGCTCCTTGCCGTGGTGGCCGAGCGACGGCGTCATCGCGAACTTGTAGTGACCCTCGCCGAGCGCCACGATCCCCGGGTCGATGAGCGACCCGCCGACGGTGGCAGTGCAGCTCGCCCACAGCGCGTTGGCGGCGCTGTCGGCCGACTGGCGGAAGTTCTTGAGCTCGACGCCGATGACGACTTCGGTCTGCATGCGGTCGTCACGCTCGTCTACTCGGGTCTGTGTGGCGTCGCCGATCGCGCCGATCGCGAAGAATCCGACCACCGCGACCACCGCGTACACAAGGAGCCGCTTCATTAGGACGTCCGTGCTCGTGGCGGCGCGAACAGCGCCAGCGGGTCGGCGTGACGAGCAATCAACTCGGTGGGCGGGGCCAATCCTTCGAGCTGCAACGCGAGCCCGCGTTCCATGCTCTTGCCCGCGGTTGCGCGCGCGAGGCGCTCGACGATCCACGCGATGCCCGAGAACAAAACACCCGCACCCAGCAACACCGGCACGAAGACGTTCGAGCGGTCGGGCCGCAGCCAGTCGAAATGGTTGTGGTGCGCCGGTGCCGACTCGCGAATGCGGGCGAGCACTTCGGGGCGAGGCTCGGACCGGTGGGGGGAAACCGGAACGAGATTCGCGCGCAGCTTGCCGATGCGATCGAGCACCAGCGCACCGACGAGTCCGATCTCGGCAGCGAGCAGGATCACGCCGGACGTGAGGGCGCGGTTCCACTCCCACCGCATCAGGTAGACGAAGAAGTAGTAGCCGGAAGCGGCGATCGTGATCGTCGCCATCAGGTATGCAATGCGACGACCGGTCATGCCGCCACCTCCTCACTCGTTAAGGCGGACACCTCTCCGGTGCTGCCATCGACGACAACCTCCGTTCCGGGCGCGAACCGTGCGACCGCGTCCTCGACGCCGACGACGGTCGGGACGCCGAACTCGCGAGCGAGGATCGCCAAGTGCGACAGCACGCTGCCGGTTTCCGACACCAGGCCGCGCAGGCCCGGCAACATCGCCGCCAGGGCCGGGTCGAGCGTGCGCACCACGAGTACCGCGCCCTCGGCCGGCAGCGAGTCCGCCGGGAGCACGACACCGCGTCCGCGGCCGCCACCGGCGCCGCGACCACCGTCGCGGTGTGCACCGATCTCTAACCGCACCGCGACGACCGCGCCCTCCGGCGTCAGCCGGAACTTGGCGGGGAGCGGCGCACCGTCGAGCACGACCGGCGTCGGGTCGGCGAACGCAATCTCGCCGCGCACCAGTGCACGCACGTCGGCGAACGGCAGCGCGGTGATCAGCGTCGCATCCGAGAGACGACCGGCCTCGTGCAGACGACGACCGAGCGCAACCGCGGCACGCGCCATCAGCTCCTGTACCCAACGGGACCGCAGCCGCAACGCTTCGCGGAGCAGTTGTTGCTCGTCGACATCCGGAGCCGTCGGCATCGACCCCGGCACCGGCGGCAACTCGATCGTGCCACCGATGGTCGGCGGGAACAGCGCCAGCAACACCGGGTGACGGGCAACCAGTTCCTCGTCGCTCAACTCGGAGTCCCGCTCGGCGGCGAGCACGCGCAGCGCGGCCGACGCCGCCGTCACGGGCGCGCCGTCGGCGTCGAGCAGCTGCCCGGCGAGCATTTCGTATCCGTACAGCGACTTCAGCGCTTGACGGGCGCCCTCGAGCAGGCCGACCAACTCGCGGTCGGAGAGCTCGCTGATCGGAGGAACGTCGCCGAGCTGGGCATCGATGTCCTCGACCTGGTCACGGGCGAGGCCGGGGAGCGCGGCGCGCAACCGACCGACCTGCCACGCGACCTTCAGACGCCGCGCGGGGGGACGCGGGTCGATCTTGGCCCACAGTGATCGGGCGCGACCCGCCGGCTTCTCGACACCGAGCAGCACGAGGTCGGCGGCAACATGACCGCGCACGTTGACGATGACCGGCGACGCCGCCAGCTTCCTCGCCGGCGCGGCGCCGGTGATCGTCAACACTTCGCGGATCGCGTCGGTCATCGGGTCGACCCAGAGGTCGAGCTCGAGCGGCGTCAGCGCGCTCGGGAACGTCTCGGCGACGGGACCGGGACCGAAAAGCGGACCGGTCGCGTCAGTGTCGGTACCGGTCGCGGTGATCGGTCGGCTCTGGAGCAACACGACGTCGCCTTCGTGGATCGCCCACTCGATGTCTTGGGCGCCGCCGAACACGGTTGACGCGCGCTTTTGCAGCGCGACCAGCCCACGAATGTTCGTGTCGAGCGCGGGGATTGAGCCGGTCGTGTCGACGATCCTGCCGCGCGTCGAGAGCGTGACGGTGACACCGTCGACCTCGCCGCTGACGAGCTGGTCGGGACCACCGGAAACGGCCGCGATCACGTAGCGGTCGTGGCGGCCGGTCACCGGGTCGGCGCCGAACATCACACCGCCGGCGGCGGGCGTGATGAACGGCTGCACGAGCACGGCCATGCGACCGGCAACGGCCGAATCTCCGGGGAGTCGCCCGTCGTGCACGGCCTCGCCGCTGGCGACGACCGCGCGCACGGCGTCGACGAAGCTGTCGAAGCCGCGCACGTCGAGCAGCGACTCGAACCGGCCGGCCATCGACGACTCGGCGCCGTCTTCGACGGTCGAGGACGAGCGCACGACCAGCGAACGGCTGCCGTGGTCGGAGAGCTCGGCCCAGGCTTGGCGCACGGCGGTCGCGGCGGCGGCGGGGGAAGCCGCCGCGACCGCCGTGGCGGTGTCGGGGGTCAACACGAATCCGGGGAGGACCGGCAAACCCGATTGGTGGGCCCGGGCCAGGGCCGCGGCCTTGGCGCCGGCGAGGCTCGGGTCACTCGCCTCGGTCAGGCGCACGACGGCATTGTCGGCGCACTGATCGGGCGGCGCTGGGCGAGGGATGGGGGTGAAGACCACTGCGAGTTCCTCCGACTTAGGCGGCAGCGACTGCGGCTTGGACGGCTTCGATGTCGACCGGCTGGCTGCGCACGGCGCGCGCCCATGCCTCGAGGCTGAGCTCGGCGGACCGGCGCAGGTAGGCGTCGGCCAGGATGGGGTTGACCCGGCGGGCGTGGCTCCGCAGATCCCGGGCCCGGGCGAGGAGCGACGCCGCGCTCTCGACATTGGCCGGCGCCGCCGTGTGGCTCGCCCGGCGGGTGGTGCTGGTCATCGCGCTCATCGGTTCCCCCCTCAGGCGAACGGGCTGGTGGTCTGTCTGTGTGACGTACCCAGACTCCCGGGCGGCCCTTGGGGAACGCTTGCGGGTGACTGAAGTACGTCCCGACTGTCCCGGTCGGTCCTGACACACGGCTGACAGCCCGGCGACCAGCAGTTTCCGGCGCCCCGGGTCCCGTCACGACCGGCCGCGGAGGACCGATGACAAGCACAGAGTTGGCGATGCACGACCAGTTCGACGCCGCCAGCCCAAGCGACTCATCGCGCCGTCCCGAAAAGGCCGCCGCCCGCGTGCCGCCGTCGGTTACGCGACAGATCCCGGCAAAAGGGACTGGGCCCGCGCGGCGACGGTCGGCGTGCCGAGTTCGGACGCGACCGCGACGACGGCCGCCGCGATCGCGTCGACTCGTTCCTGGTCGCCGGTTCCGTTGCGGGCTGCGAGCGCCACCGCGAGCGCGAGGCGGCTGCGGTTGGCATGGGCGCGCGCGTTCAGTCGCTGCTCGACATCGATCGCGTGCTCGTAGCGCGCGATCGCGTCGTCGAAGCGTCCCTGCGCCAACGCAACGTCGCCTCGGAATCGGTCGGTCGCGCCGAAGAACAAGCCGGTGACGAGCATGCAGACGTCGCCGTCAACACGGTCAAGCCAGGGTTCGACGGCGGCGGCCGCACGCGCGTCGCGGAGCCCGGCCGCGATCTCGGCGACCCGTGTGACGTAGGCGGGCATGATGAGCCCGCCGTCGGCGACGAGATCGCCCGATTCCATGACCTCGTCGAGGAGCGCCTGCGCTTCGTCGACGCGGCCCTGCTCGAGCAGGAGGTGCGCGAGCCCGACCCTCCAGCTTGCGTCCATGTGTGGTTGGCGCTCGACTGCGGCGCGCACGAGCGGCTCGATCTCAGCGTGGCGACCTTGCTCTCGGCGGAGTCCGTACAGCTGCACGCCGAGCGAGCGCTTCGCGGCGGGCGGATTCGAGCGCACGTTGATCTCGTACGTCTCGAGCGCGAGCGCTTCCGATTCTGCGAAGCGCCCTTCCACTTGCAGCATCATCGTCTTGAACCAAGCCAGCTGGACGTGGAACGCGTGATGGTCGAGTCGGCGCGCAAGCTGTTCGCACGCGGCGAGATCGGCGTCGGCGGCGGAGCGGTCGCCCGCCTCCAACGAGTCGATCATGCGGAAGTGGTGCCCGATCAACTCGGTGAACGGGTTCCCTGCGTGCGCGGACACCTCGATCAACTCGTCGTTGATCGCGAGTCGCGCCGCGAGGTTGTCAGGCTGCCACCCGACCAGCCGGGCCGCGACGAGCGCCGCCGCCAGCGCGACCGGATCGTCGAGCCGCCGCGCCATTGCCAGTGCCTCGGCGGCCACTGCTTCACGGCTCTCGCGCGTCATCGCGAAGTAACCCTCGATCGAGAGCCGCGCGAGCAGCTCGCTGCGCAGCACTGAATCGTCGTCGTCGAGCTCCTCGAGCGCGCGTTCGAGGTACGCGACGAGGTCGCCGTCGGTTACGCCGACTTCGTCCCAGTAGCCCCAGAAGCTGCCACCCCCGATTGCGAGGACAGCCCGCGCGATACGCACCGGATCGCCCGCCGCGCTCGCCTGGTCCATCGCGTGGCGCAATGTCGCGCGCGCATCCGACAGCCTCCCGGTCGCGCGCAACGCCCAGCCCAATCCGATCGACAGGTCGACGCGCGTTTGCCACGACCCGACGTCGTAGCTGTCGGCCAACACGATCGCCCGTTCGTATATGGGAACCGCCTCCGCGTACGCGAGCTGTGCGACGAGCCGATCCGCGGCGCGTTGTCCGTACAGCACCGCCTTGTGCGGATCGCCCGCCGGCGCGGCCTCGGCGAAGTGGTGCGCGCACTCGGTCAGGAACCCCGGATTGCGTTCGCCATGGAGCTCCTCGATCGCCTCGCCGATGCGACGGTGCAGTCGGATCCGCCGCAGGGCCGTGAGGTCCTCGCACAACGTGTCGCGGACGAGCTCGTGCGAGAACCGAAAGTGTCCGAGCCCATCGTGCGCCTCGTCGACGATCCCCGTCATCCAGGCCGACTCCACGAGGTCGAGCGCGCGATCCTCGTCGAGGCCGCACACGTGCGCGACGAGCGCGACGTCGAACTCGCGGCCCGCGATCGCGCCCGCGGTCAAGACGGGAATCGCTTCCGCGGGCAATCGCGCGAGCCGAGTGCGGATCACGTCGCGAACTCCCTCGGGAACCGCGTGCCTATCGACTTCGCCCAGCCTGCCGTCGTGCTCGAGCAGGCGCACGAGCTCGGCGACGAAGAAGGGATTGCCCGCCGTGCGATCGTGCAACGAATCCGCGAGCGTCGGGTCGGCGTCGTCGCCGAGCACCGCGGTGACATAGGCACCGATTTCGTCGACCGAGAGCCCACCCAGCGGAATCCGTTCCAGCTCAGGTGTGCGCGCGAGCGTCGCCAGGGAACTCGCGAGCGGCGGCGTGCGCGCCTCCGCGTCACGATACGTGCCGACCAGCAGGACGGGTGCGTCCTGGAGCGCGCCGACGGCAAACTCGAGCAGGCGCAACGAGCTCGCGTCGGCCCAGTGCAGGTCGTCGAGCACGATGACGAGTGGCTTGCTCCCGCCGAGTCTATTGAGCAGCACGCTCACGGCCTCGAAGAACCGGAACCGCGCGGTTTCTGCATCGGGCGGCGTGTCGTCGTTGCGCGCGTAGCTTGCGTACTCGGGGACGACGCGCGCGAGGTCGGCACCGTTGGCTCCGACCGCCGTCGCGAGCACGTCGGTCGCCGTCTCGTGTGCGAGCGTGCGCAGCACCTGGACCCAGGGCCAGAACGCGGGTGCGCCGTCGCCCTCCCAGCCACGCGCCCACACGACACGCGCGCCGTGTGCCGTCGCGGTCGCGGCGAGGTCCTCGCACAAGCGAGTTTTGCCGATGCCAGGCTCGCCCGAGATCAACGCGAGGCGCGTCACTCCCGCCCGTACCTCGGAGAGGCGCGTCGTCAGGCGCACGCGCTCATTGGCACGTCCGACGAATGCGAACGCCTGCGCGACGACGGTCGCATCGTCGCCGGCGGGTGCGCCGGTTTCGGTGCGCTGCCAGTCGAGCGCGGGGTCTTGGGCGAGGATGCGTTCCTCGAGTGCGCGCAGCGCCGGCCCCGGCTCGATGCCAAGCTGCTCGACGAGGACGTCACGAGCGTCTTGGTACGCCCGCAGCGCATCGGCTTGTCGACCGGACCGGTACAGGGCGAGCATCAGCAGCTCGCGGAATCGCTCGCGGACCGGGTTCTCCTTCGCCAGACGCTCCGCCTCGATCGACACCGCGCGGTGGCGGCCGCGATCCAGGTCGATCGCGAGCTGCGTCTCCAACGCGATCAGGTGCAGCTCGTTCAGGCGCGCGATCTCGGGCTGCGCCCACGGTTCGTAGACCACGTCGGCGAGCGGCTGGCCCCGCCAGCACGAAAGGGCGTCGGCGAGTGCCACCGCGGCGGCGTCGAGGGCGCCGCGATCGTGCGCTTCGATCGCGGCCGAGACGTTGCGCTCGAAGCGCACTGCGTCGACCTGCTCGGGTGCGATATCGAGCGCGTAGCCGGGCGGGCGGGTGACGAGCACCCTCGCGGTGGTCCCGGCGGCGCGGCCCGGTTCGAGCGCTCTGCGCAGATTGGAGACGTACGCCTGGAGCGTGGCCGTGGCCGCGGTCGGGGGATCGCCGTGCCAGAGCTGGTCGATCAAACGGTCGACCGATACCACACGCCCGGGCTGGCACAGAAGCAGCGACAAGAGGGCGCGGTGCTTCGGGGCGCCGATGTCGGTCGGGACACCGTCGTCGGTCACGACGAGGGGCCCGAGGATCGAGAACTCCAGTTGGGGCGCCAAGGCGCCATTCTCGCGGGGCGAGGCGCCTGAACCCAAGAAAATCGTTCCTCGGGCCCCCCAAGGGATTCCCAAGTCTGATTGCTTAGGGTGCTCCCGTGGTCGACCCGCCCGGTGCTCCCCACTTTCCGGACAATGTGCGCGAGACCATTTCCAAGCGGGTTTCCACGCTCGCCGCCGACAGTCGCCGCATCCTCGCCTCGGCGTCCGTGCTCGGGCGGTCGTTCGACGTGGGCGTGCTCACCCGCATGACCAGGCTCGAAGACTCGGTGGTGCGGGGCGCGCTCGCCGACGGCGTCGCGGCGGCGGTCGTCGCTTCGGATGGCGACGACCGGTATCGCTTCTCGCACGCGCTGGTCGAGGACACCCTGTACGAGGGGCTGGGCGCCGCCCGCCAGGCGCGACTGCACAAGGCGGCCGCCGAGGTCCTCGAACAGCTTGCTCCCGCCGATCCGCCGATCGCCGCGATCGCGCATCACCTGTCCCGCGCGCTGCCGTTGGTGGATCGCGCCCGCGCCGTCGATTTCGCGCAGCGCGCCGCCGCCGACGCGGCCGCGAACGGGGCCCACGAGCAGGCGGTCGAACACTACGAAGGCGCGCTCGAAGCGGCGCGCTCCGACACGAGCACTTCTGACTGCTGTTTGGATGCGGCCGCCAAGGCGCGGTTGCTATGCGACCTGGGCTGGGCGTGCGCGAACTCGGGCATGTTGCCGCGCGCGGCCGAGGCCTTCTCGAACGCGGCAGACCTCGCGCGCTACTGCGATGCGTTGCTCTTCGCCGAGGCGGCGCTCGGGATCGGTGGTGGCGTCGAGGAAACCGTCGGCACGAACCTCTCGCCGTCGCAGGCGGGACTCATCGAGATGCTCGAGACGGCGCGCGACGCACTCCCGGCCGACGAGCGCTATGTGCGTTCGATGGTCGTCACCCGACTGGCCGGTGCCCGCTACGACGCATCCGAGATCGAGGTCGCGAAGGAGCTCAGCACGCACGCCGTCGAGATCGCACGTGACTCCGGTGACACGTGGGCGATCGCAACTGCGCTTGCGATGCGCCACACGGTGTTGTCGTCGCCGGCGACCCTGCGCGAACGACTCGCGCTCGACGACGAGCTACGAGAGTTGGGCGCGACGCGCTCGCTGCAAGCGCAGGTGTGGCGCGTCGGTGACCTGCTCGAGTGCGGACAGTTGGCCGAAGCCGACGACGCGGTGGTGCACATCGAGGCAGACTCACTCGCGCGTCTCGAGCCACGCGCGCGCTGGTATGGCGCGCTCTACCGCGCCATGCGCGCGCAGGTCGAGGGTCGGCTCAACGAAGCCCTCGAATTGAGCGAAGAGGCGCGCATCGTCGGCGAGCACGTCGGCGCCCGGACCGCCGGAATGAGCGACATGGTCCAGTCGATGTTCGTTGCGCGCGAACAACGGCGCCTCGACGGCCTCGCCGAGCTGATGGACGTGATGGCAGACGAACACCCGCATCAGCCGGGGTTCCTCACGACTGCCGCGTGGTGCCGGGTCGAAACCGGCCACCTCGACGAGGCCCGCGTGCAGCTCGCCCAGCTCGCCGCGCGTGGCTTCGTTCTTCCGCACACCGCCTATTGGCTGCCGAACATGCGCTCGCTGGCCGAAGTCGCGTATGGCCTCGGCGCGGCCGACGAGGCGAAGCAGCTGTACGAGCTGCTGTTCCCCTATCGCGACCACTTCGTCGTGACCGCGCGCGTGCTGTGCTTCTGGGGCTCCGTCGAACACTCGCTCGGACTCCTCGCCCTCACCGCCGGCGACCTCGCCGCCGCCGACGACCATCTCGCACGCGCCCGCGCCGCCCACATCCGCGTTTGCTCACCCCTGCTCATCGCGCGGACGGATCTCGCGGGCGCAGCATTGTTCGAGCGTCGAGGCGAGACCGGACGGGCACACTCGCTGCGGCAGCAGGTCGGCGCAGTGGCCACCGCGAACGGCTGGATCGACCTCGCGGCAACCGCCACCGCCTGAACTGGCGTCGCAGAAGCGCGCTGGTCGCGCTCGTGTTACGCCAGTTCGGAAGGCGAACAGGTGTTCGCTAGAGTGAAGACTCGTGAACCTCCGACCGATGTTGACCTGCGCGATGTGCGACCGGGTCATGGAGAGCGAGACCTCTGCGGGTGCGACGGGCCGTACCCAGCACCGTGGCAACCTATCTCCCGGTTGAAACGTCACAAGAGCATAACGAGCGGACGATCCCACCTTTTGAGAGCGACCGTCCTGGTGATGCTGCTGGTTGCCGCCTGTTCCAACCGCGACGATTCGCCGCGCACCGTTGACGTCGAGCCCGAGCTCACGTGGGACAAGGTGATCGTCGATGCGGACGATCGCACCCTCACCGTGGAAGTGTCTGCCCGCGGCGAGGACGAGATCTGCAACTTCGAACTCCGGGTCGACGAGCAACCTGACCGCGTCGTCGTCACCGTGACATCGGCACGATTCGAATCGACTGCGTTCCGAAGCATGAGGGTGGCCGAGTCGGACCCCTGTCTCCCGACCGAAACCGAGGCAGTCGAGCTCACGGCGCCGCTCGACGACCGACTCGTCTACGACGGCGCGACCGGCGAACCGGGACAGATGTACCGCGTCGCCGACGTCGTCACGCCGGCGTACATCCCTGAAGGCTTCTCGTGTTTCGGGCCCCTCCTCGACTCCTCCAACGGCCGTTGGGACATCCCGTGCACGCACGAGTCCGCGGGTTGGGGGCTCAAGATTTTCCAAGGCCCGTTCAACCGGTCAGACGTCGAGCGCACGGGCACGATTGTTGCGCGCGGCGCCGAGATCGAGCGCTGGGAGGGCGCCACCGAACACCGGTTGCACTGGATCGAGGACGGACTCGACCTGACTGTTACCGGTTGGGACTTCGACGGCCCGTTCACGCACGACGACGAACTGCTGCGCGTCGTCGAGGGACTCACGCTTCCGGCCGAATAGCAACACCGCAGTGCAGCGCGGCGTAAACGCGGTCACGCAGCTCGTTCGCTTCGTCGCGCGTGAGCGTGCGCGACGGATGCCGCAGCACGACGCGCACGAGCACGTTCCGCTGGCCATCCAGAAGGCCGAGGCGCTCGCGCGCGAGCGCCGACAGCTCGGCGCCCGGCGTTTCCGACACGATCTCGACGGTCTCGACCGATTCGGCCTCGGCACCGAGCGCGTCGCGAACGCGATCGCCCAGCAGCTCCACGTCGTCATCGCCGCCGATCGCGATCGACAGATCACGGGCGATCGGCGGGGTGCTCGACACCGGTCGGTAGGGCCCGAGGTCGATCATCTGGCTCTCGACGCGCGGGTCCGATGACCGCAGCAGGCGGATATCGGCGATGCCCTTGCGCAGCATGACGATTCGGTCGAGACCGAGGCCCATCGCGAGCCCGCAGCCGGGTCGGCCCGCGCGTTCGAGCACCGCGCGCGCGGCCAGGCCACACTCACCGATCTCGACCCATTCGCCGCCGTTCTCGACGTCGATTTGCAGCCCGTTCGTCGTGTACGGATGCACGCGCGGCGCGACGCGGTATTCGGCACCCGGAAGGAGGGCCGTGACGACGATGTCGATCATCTCCTTCAGGTCGCCGGTCGTGACGTCCCGATCGGACGTGACGCACCAGAGGTCGAGTTGATGTGGAGTGCCAGAGTGCGAGCGATCAATCGAGTCGCGGCGGTACACGACACCGGGGCACGCGATGAGAACGTCGCCCGCGCCGGAATCGAGGGTGCGCAACGCGCCTGGGACGAGCGCCGAAGTGTGACTGCGCAGCATCTCGCCGGCGGAGACGTAGCGCGTGTAGCGCGCGTCACGAGTGACCGCGTCCGCGGTGTATCCGAGATGGTCGTAGTTGTCGGCTGTCGTGATGACGCGCGAGCCCCGATAGATGCGAGGTGTTGACGCCCACGCCTTGGCGAGGGCGCCGACGGCGTCGTCGACGAGCCGTTGCAGGGCGTGGCGGCCCTTGGCGGGATCGGTGAGGTCGCGCACTGCGAGGGCGCGCGCGAGTTGGTCGGCAGTGAGTGTGGTGACGGACATCGAAAGCTCCTTCGGCGGTGCGCAGTCGGGGTGCGAGATGCCCCCGGGCCGGCGGCGCCGTTGGAGCCGCGGTCAGGACGCGCGTGCCCCACGGAGCCCATCAAGGGCCCGGGGGCGACAAAATCGCCGAAGTCGCAGCGTCGAACTCACGCCGGTCATCGTACCCGACGCGCGCACGCCGCCATCATGGCGCGCCCGCGCGCCGGGTCGACGAGCGGGGTTTACGGCTGCGGGCTCTCGGACTTGATCACCGAGAACACCGCGCCCTGCGGGTCGGCCAGCGTCGCGAAGCGCCCCACTGTGGGAATGTCCATCGGCTCGAGCAGCACCGATGCGCCGAGCTGTTTCGCGGTGGCGACGGTCGCGTCGGCGTCGTCAACTTGGAAGTACACGAGCCAGTGCGGAGGGGTGTTGGCATCGGCCATCGGCGGCGCGCCGCCGATCCCTTGCCCGCCGAGGTTGAAGACCGTGTAGTTGCCCATCTCCGGGAACTTCTGCGTTTCCCAGCCGAACACCGTGCCGTAGAACGCCGCCGCCGTTTCGACGTCGGGCGTGAGCAGCTCGCTCCAGGTGAACGCACCGTGCTCGTTCACGATCCCGGCGCCGATGTGGTTCTTCGCCTGCCACAGGGCAATCGTCGCGCCCGTCGGGTCCGCGACCACCGACATCCGGCCCGCATCCATCACGTCCATCGGCGGCATCACCACCGCGCCACCGGCGTCGCCGGCACGCGCCGTGATCGCGTCGACATCGCTGACTGTGACGTACGTGTTCCAGTGCGGCGGGATGCCCGGCTGCGGTGGCAAGGGTGCGATCGCGGCGACGTGGCGGCCACGCCTGGTCGCCATCGAGTAGCTGGCGCCGCCGCCCATGTCGTTCTCGTCGTAGCCGTCCCAGCCGAACAACGACGCGTAGAACTGCTTCGCGGCGGTCGGGTCTGACGTCTGGAGGTCCACCCAGCTGGGAGTGCCGGGCACGTATTCGTTGCGTTCGGACATGTGGTTGCTCCTCGATGATGCGCGCGATGACCCCTCGACGGCCGCGGACCGTAGCCCGCGGCCGGGCGGGAGTGAAAGCCGCGCCGTCCGCGGTGCTTAGAGCAACCGGCCCGGTTGGAACGCTTCGGTCCCGGGCACGAGGTTCACCGCGTCGAAGTTTGTCTGCGCGCGCATGTATGCCAGCATCGACGCGAGGTCGCTCACGCCGTTCGACGCCGGCAGCGGCGCCAGCGCGAGCGTGCTCAACACGCCGAGCGCGTCGCCCCGCCCGTCGAGAAATGCGCTGCCCGAATCTCCCGGAATGCCGGGGCTCAGTGTGTAGACGGCGTGCGACCAGCCGGCATCGGTTCCGAGGCTTACGCCTTGCTTCGGGCTGAGCGGCGCCGCGCCGAGGCACAATGACGAGTTCCCGTACGAATAGACGCGCTCACCGACGGTCGTGTCGTCGGTGTCGAGCGCGACCGGACCGCCGTAGAACGGCACCGATGGATCGACCCGGTGGTGGGGCAATTTGCGAAAAATGCTGAAGCGCGCGCGAACGAGCCGCCGGTCGGGGGCAACCGGCGGCTCGTCGTGCAAACCGGGCGGCTCAGAAAGCGCTCGCGTCGGTGCTTGCCTCGACTTCGTCGGCACCAGCCGCATTCGCGGCGCGGCGTTGCGGACCCTCGTTGACGAACTCGGTGATCCGCTCGCGCGCTTCGGCGACCATCGCGTCGATGACCGTGTCGAGATCGACGCCCTGCTCAGCCGCTACCTCGGCGATCGTCTGGCCGTCACGCAGCGCCTGATGCAGTGCGTCGACCTCGATACCGAGCGCTTCGGCCGCGGCATCGAAACCGGGACCGCGCCCGCGCACCCCGCCGGGACCGTGCTCACCCGGACCGCCGCCACCCCGGCCACCCTCGGGGCGGCCGTCGTTGACGAGCCTCGTCACGCGCTCGCGGACTTCTTCCTCGGGGCGATCGGTGTTCTCGACGATGGCGGCGACCATCGCGTCGATGACGGTGTCCACCTCGACGCCCTGCTCGGCCGCCACTTCGGCGATCGTCTGACCGTCGCGGAGCGCGTCGTGCAGGGCGTCCAGTTCGATCCCGAGCGCTTCGGCCGCGGCTTCGAGACCCGGCCCGGGACCGCGGCGACCCGCGAAGGGGCGGCGCTCGGGGTTGTCGTCGGTCGTGGTGGTTGTCGTCTCCTCCTGGGCCTCGGCCAGGCCGGGAACGCCGAGCAGCGCGCCGGCGAAACCGCCGCCGGCCACCGCCGCGGTCACCACGACGGGTGCGAGCAATCGACGGGTCGGCATGGGTTGTTCCTCCTTGGTCAGTTCTCGATTGTGCTCAGCGCGTGTCGTGCTGAACGGACACAGCATCGGGACCGGTCCTGAGAACCGCCTGGGAGGTCGTTGGAGGTTGCCGGTGAATCGGCACAGGCCGATCACAGCGACCTCACAGTCAGGAGTGCGAGAATTAGAAGGTGAGCATGGAACCCCAACCGCGCGTCCTCGTCGTCGACGACGAGCCGAACATCACCGATCTGGTTGCGACCGCGCTGCGCTACGAGGGCTTCGCGGTCGCGACAGCCCCGAACGGCATCGAGGCGATCAAGGAGGCATCGACGTTTCGGCCCGACTTGCTCGTGCTCGACGTCATGCTCCCGGACCGGGACGGCTTCGAGCTACTGAAGCGATTGCGAGCCGATGCTGCACACGTGCCGGTCGTGTTCCTCACGGCACGAGACTCCACCGAGGACAAGATCAAGGGCCTCACCGTCGGCGGTGACGACTACGTCACCAAACCATTCAGCCTCGAGGAACTCGTCGCGCGCATACGCGCGGTCTTGCGCCGCACGAACGGCACCCGGCCGGAATCGTTGCGCGTCGTCTTTGGTGATCTCGAGCTCGACGACGATTCGCACGAGGTGTGGCGCGGGCGTACGCGCGTCGAGCTCACGCCGACCGAGTTCAAGCTTCTGCGCTACCTGATGCACAACGCCCGCCGCGCGTTGTCGAAGACCCAGATCCTCGACCATGTGTGGGAGTACGACTTCGACGGCGACGCGAACGTGGTCGAGACGTACGTGAGCTACCTCCGCAAGAAACTCGACCCGCTCGGTCCGCCGCTGATCCACACGATCCGCGGCGTCGGGTACAGCCTGCGGCTCCCGCCGGAGGCGTGAAGCGGTGTCGTTGCGGACGCGTTTGGCGCTCGGTTTGGTCGCGCTGGCGGCCATCGGCCTCGCGGTCGCCGGCATCGCGACGCACCGCGCGCTGTCGGGGTTCCTCGTCGATCGCGTCGACGACGAGCTCGCCGAAACGTTCCAGCGCCCAGCCCCGCAACCGCGCAACGGACAGCGCGTGGCGCCCGAGACCTTCCTGCGAGAGCTGTTGCGCGAGCTCCCCACGGGCGCCTACGTCCAACTGCGCGGACCCGCGGGTCGGGTGATCGAGGAGAACAACAACTACCTCGTCGAGCAAGCCAATCCCGAGCTGCCGGACGTGCTCGAGCCCGGTCACCACACGGTCGGGTCGGCGGACGGCACCCGCTACCGCGCGCGCACGGAGGTCTATGCGAACGGGGCCGCGATCACGATCGCGCTCCCGCTCACCGACATCGAGGACACGCTGGACCGCCTGCTGACGATCGAACTCGTCGTCGCAGTCATCGTGCTCGCGGCCCTCGCGGGGCTCGCGTGGTGGGTGGTTCACCTCGGCTTGCGGCCGCTCGAGCGCATGGCGGACACGGCCGGCGCGATCGCAGACGGCGACTTGACCCAGCGCGTCGAGGACACCGACGAGAAGACCGAGGTCGGGCAGCTCGGTGTCGCATTGAACACGATGTTGGCGCGCATCGAGGAAGCGTTCGCGGCGCGCGAGGAGTCCGAGGCGCGCTTGCGTCGCTTCGTCGCCGACGCGTCGCACGAGCTGCGCACGCCGCTCACGTCGATCCGCGGCTACGCAGAGCTGTTCCGCCGCGGCGCGAGCCAGGACCCGGATGACCTCGCGAAGACAATGCGCCGCATCGAGGAGGAAGCCGCGCGTATGGGTGTGTTGGTCGACGACCTGCTGCTGCTCGCCCGCCTCGACCAGGGCCGTCAGCTGGAGCACGCAGCCGTCGACCTGACTCGCCTGGCGACCGACGCCGTCGACGACGCGCGCGCGACCGCCCCCCATCGCCACATCGAGTTGACCCCGAACGGCAGCGTCACGGTCGTGGGCGACGAACTGCGGCTCCGTCAGGTGCTCGCGAACTTGTTGGCAAACGCGTGCACGCACACACCCGACGACGCCGCGATCCGCGTGTCGGTGACGAATGGCGACGGTGAAGCCGTGATCGAAGTCGCCGACGAGGGGCCCGGAATGAGCGCGGAAGACGCGGCCCACGCGTTCGACCGTTTCTGGCGCGCCGACTCATCACGCACCCGCGCGAGTGGCGGCACCGGCCTCGGCCTTTCGATCGTCGCCGCGATCGCGGCCGCGCACGAAGGGCGCGCCGAGATCGACACTCTGGCCGGCCGCGGCGCGACGTTCCGGGTCCGGTTCCCCGTTGACGTGCGAACATAGGGCGTGGGCCTGGAACCGCTGAACAACGACGAGTGGGGCTTCGCCACGAATTGCTTCGTGTGCGAACGGCGCAACGATCTCGGGCTCCGCGTGCCTTTTGCGTACGACCCCGACCGTGCGGTGGTTGTGGCGGTATTCACCCTGTCGGACGCGCACTCGGTGCGCCGACGTGGGTGCACGGCGGCGTCTCGCTGGCAATCTGCGACGAGGCGATGGCGTGGGCCGCCATCGCGACTCACCGCAAGTGGGCAGTCACACGCGATCTCAGCGCCCATTTCGATCGTCCCGTCCAGGTCGGAACGGCGTATCGCTGTGAAGCTCGCATCAACGGCGGCGATGGTGACGCGCTCGAAGGTGAAGCCATGATTCTCGACGAGTCGGGCAAGACGCACGTGCGCGCGACCGCGACGCTCGTCATCTACGCAGCCGTGCACGCGCCCGACCTCATCGGGGGCGGGATTCCCGACGCGTTCCGCAGTTACCTCCGCGAGACCTGATGATGCGTCGATCATGGCGGGATGGGGGGTGGTGCTGGGCTAGAGCTCGACGACGAGCTTGCCCAGATGCCGGCCGGTGAAGAGGCGCACGAGCGCTTCCGGCGCGCGTTCGAGACCGACCAACACCTCCTCGCGGTGATGGATCTTGCCCTCGGTGACCCACTGCCGCAACTGGGCCGCGGCCGCGGTGTACTTGTCCCAGTGGTCGAGCGTATTGAACCCCTCGAGGCGCGCACGCTTGCCCATGACGTAGCGCAGGTTGCGCAACGGCGGGGGCGGGCCGTCGAGGTTGTACGTCGAGATGTCGCCACAGAGCACGACCCGTCCGTGCATCGCGATGCGACGCAGCACCGTGTCGAGCAGCTCGCCGCCGACGTTGTCGAAAAAGACGTCGACGCCCTGCGGTGCCAACTCCTTCAGGCGCGCCGCGACCTCCTCGTGCTTGTAGTCAATACACGCATCGAAGCCGAGCTCGTGGACGACCCACTCGCACTTCTCGGGACCGCCCGCGATCCCCACCACACGCGCGCCACGTAGCTTGGCGATCTGTCCCGCGATCGACCCGACGCCACCGGCCGCCGCCGAGACCGCGAACGTCTCGCCCGCCTTCGGCTGGGCCACCTCGGTGACGCCGAGGTACGCCGTCATCCCGACGTGCCCGAGCACGTTGAGCACGTCGATCAGGCGCACGTCTTGCGGCACCATCGTGACGGGCGGGAACTCGTCGGCGACAAGGACCCGGTACTGCTGCCAGCCGGTGAGCGCCATGAACGCCTGCCCGAAGGGATACCTCTCGGGATCGTTCGTTTCGACCACGACTCCGACCCCATTGGAGCGGATCTCCTCGCCGATCGCGACGCCGGCCATGTAGTTGCCGCGCTCGTCGAGCCAGCCGCGGATCGTCGGGTCGATGCCGAGGTACTTGATCTCGAGCAGCGCCTCGCCGTCGCCCGGTACGGGCCGCGCCCGCTCTGCCGGCGCGAAGCAGTCCTCGGTGACCATGCCGACCGGCCGCTTCGCGAGGACGATCTGGCGATTGGAGCTCACGAGGCGACCCTCCCGAGCGCTGTCTCGAGATCGGCGCAGCCGAATGACGGCCCGTGCTGCATGACGCAAGTCTCGCGGACCTACGCTCCCACCCGCATGACGACGATCCTGCCCCTCGATCCCGAAGATCTCACGCCCGAGTGGCTCTCGGACGCGTTGGAGGTGCAGGTCGATCGCGTGGTCGTGCTCGACCGGCACTCGGGCACGACCGGCCGTGTGCGACTCGCCCTCCACGGCGCGCCCGGCACGCCGCCGACAGTATTCGTGAAGCTCGCCCCGTTCGACGAGACACAGCGCCGGTTTGTCAACGAGATCGGGATGGGCGTCGCCGAAGCACGCTTCTACCGCGATCTCGCGTACGAGGTCGACGTGCGCGTCCCACGCGCGTGGTTCGCCGAGTTCGACGGCGGCGACAGCTACGTGATGGTGCTCGAGGATCTCGAAGCGTCGGACTGCCGGTTCCCCACCCACTCCGACACCGACATCGAGGCGCGCACGCGTGACATCGTCGCCCAGCTCGCTCGACTGCACGCGCCGTACTGGGAAAGCGATCGCTTCGACCCGAACGGCGACCTGGACTGGCTCGCGGCCATCGGCACCGGCCGCGGTGACGGTGGCGCGGCATTCGTGCGGATGGCAATCGAGCGCTACGCCGACCGCCTGCCCGACGGGTTCCTGACGCTGGCGGAGCTCTATGTCGAGCGCTCGGTCGACGTCTTGGAGCTGTATCGAGAGGGCGAGCGCACCCTCGTACATGGCGATCCGCACCTCGGCAATCTCTTCGTCGACGGCGAGCGCACCGGGTTCCTGGACTGGGCGATGCTCGGCCGCGCCCCCGGAATCCGCGACGTCGCGTACGTCCTGTGCGGCTCGATCCCCACCGAGACTCGTCGTGCGAGCGAACGCGAGCTCGTGACGGACTACTGCGCGCGCTTGAAGGGCGACGGCATCGTGCTCGACCCGGACGTGGCGTGGGAGCAGTACCGGCTTTTCGCGGTGTACTCGTGGTGCTCGGCGACCTGCACGGTCGCGATGGGATCGAAGTGGCAGCCCGAACACGTCGGGCTCGGGGGCACGACGCGGTCGACGCTCGCGGCCGCCGACCTCGACTGCATCGGGCTCTTGCAATCTCGCCTCGGCATCTGACGGCGCGCGTGCCGCTGTCCTAGTCTCGCCCGACGCACACGGCGAGGGGGTTCACTATGTCCGTCTACGACACGCCGATCGCCGCGCTCGGCGGCACGCCCGGTGTGCTGCAACAACAGAAGGGCAATGTCACGCTCATGGTGAACGTGGCGTCGTTCTGCGGCCTGACGCCGCAGTACAGCGGCCTGCAGAATCTGCAGGAGAAGTACGCCGCCCAGGGCTTCTCTGTCGTCGGCATTCCCTGCAATCAGTTCGGCGCCCAGGAGCCCGGGACAGCCGAGGAGATCGCGACGTTCTGCAGCACGAACTACAACGTCAACTTCCCGCTGGCCGAGAAGGTCGAGGTCAACGGCGACGGCCGGCACCCGCTGTACCAACAGTTGACGCCCGCGGCCGACGCGGAGGGCCACACCGGCGACATCCGTTGGAACTTCGAGAAGTTCCTCGTCTCACGTGAGGGAGAAGTCGTCGCGCGGTTCTCGCCCGTCGTGGAACCCGAAGCGGCCGAGATCACCGAGGCGATCGAAAAGCAGCTCGCCGGCGGGTGATTCTCGATCGGTTCCGGCTCGACGGCCGCGTCGCCAGTGACGTTCCATCGCATACGTGCGCCGCAAGACCCGGATAGTTCCCGGTTTGCGGCGCAGGTTCGCAGGGCGGGACGAGCTAGGACGCGCGTTTGGTCCAGGCGCGGAACAGCTCGGCGTAGTGGCCGTCGTTGCCGACCAGCTCCACGTGGGTGCCGATCTCGGCGACACGGCCGTCGTGCACCACCGCGATGCGATCCGCGCGAGCCGCGGTCGAAAGCCGATGCGCGACGACCACGACCGTGCGCCGTTGCATCAGCCGCTCGAGGCACTGCTCGACCTGATGCTCGGTGCCGGGGTCAAGGTTCGACGTCGCCTCGTCGAGCACGAGGACGGTCGGGTCGGCGAGCGCGGCGCGTGCGAGCGAGACGAGCTGGCGCTCCCCCGCCGACAGCCGCGAGCCACGCTCGCGGACTTCGGTGTCGAGCCCGTCGGGAAACTCGCAGAAACGATCGAGCAGGCCGAGCGCGGCGAGCGCGGCTTCGACCTCCTCGTCGCTCGCGTCGGACTGGCCGATACGCACGTTGTCGCGCAGCGTGCCGGAAAATACGAACCCTTCTTGCGGCACGACCACTATCTGGTGTCGCAGCGACGCGAGCGTGGCGTCGCGCAAATCCACTCCGTCGACGGACACCGACCCGGACCCAGGGTCGTAGAAGCGAGCGATGAGCTTGGCGAGCGTGGACTTCCCCGCGCCCGTGGGGCCGACAAGGGCAACCCGCTCGCCGGGCGCGATCCGCAAGCTCACGTCATGCAAGACAGGCTCGGTGCCGTACGCAAACGTCACCCGGTCGACCACGACCTCACCCAGTCTCGGCACGTCGATCGCGCCGGGCCGCTCTCGTATCGACGGCTGCGTGTCGAGCACTCCGAAGATCTTGTTCAATGCCGCTCCCGACGACTGCACCAGGTTGTACAGCTGTGAGAGTTGTTGGATCGGCTCGAACAAGTTGTTGAGATACAGGACGAACGCGGCGACGGTGCCGACGGTCACGATCTCTTCGGCGGACAGCCACCCGCCGAAGCCGATGATGACCGCCGTGCCCGCGACCCCCGTGAACTCCACGACCGGGAAATACTTCGCGGAGATCCGCACTGTGTCCAAGTTGGCGTTGTATTGCGCTTCGTTCGTGCCCGAGAATCGCCGCGTGAACGAACCCTCGCGACCGAACGCCTGCACGACACGCACGCCTTCGAGGCTCTCTTGCAGTGTCGTGAGATTCGTCGCGATGCGGTCACGCACTTCTAGATAGGCCTTGTTCGAAACGCGCCGGAACCAGCGGCTCGCGAAGTACACGGGCGGCACGATCACCAGCACTCCGAGGGCGAGCTGCCACGACATCACGCAGATCAGCAGCACGGCGCCTACGAACAGGAAGATGTTCTGGACGAACAGCACGATGCCCTGCGAGATCAACTCCTCGAGCGAGTCGATGTCGGAGGTCATGCGAGCGACGATCCGGCCCGTCTTCTCCCGCTCGTAGTAGTCGAGCGAGAGCGCCATGAGGTGACGGAACAGTCGTACCCGTAGCGACCGGAGGAACGTCGACCCGATACGCGCGACCATCATCAAGGCAATGCGCCCGAGGACGAGACCGAGAAACGCCATCGTGAGGTAGACGGCGGCCGCGCGATTGAGCGCGCCCGCGTCGCGTTCGCGAAGCCCGTGGTCGATGCCGTAGCGCACCAAGGCCGGGCCGGCGAGCAGCGCGCCGACTTGCGCGAGCAGCACGCCGACCACGACCGCGATCGCGCCCCATTGCGGGCGCAGGAGTGCCCAGAGCCGGCGCAACACCCGCTCCGCGTCCGCGCGCGTGAGCGTCTCGTCGGGAACCGTTTCCGACCAGTGGCCCGACGCCCTCACGACGACTCCCGCAGACCGGCGGCGGCGCCCTCGTCGTCGATCGTCCCCGCGAGCAGGTCGGCTTCGGCGCGCGCGAGCACCTCGCGGTAGCGCTCGCAAACGACGAGCAGTTCGTCGTGGGCTCCTTCGGCGACCACTCGCCCGCCGTCGAGCAATACGACGCGGTCGGCAAGCGCGATCGTCGCGGGCCGGTGCGCAATGATGATCGTCGTCCGGCCCGCCATGACCTCGCGCAGCGCGCCGCGAATCTCGTGTTCCTTGCTCGGATCAACCGACGATGTCGCGTCATCGAGGATCAGCACCCGCGGGTCGGCAAGGATGGCGCGCGCGATCGCGATGCGCTGGCGTTGGCCGCCGGAGAGCGAGTAGCCGTGCTCGCCGACAATCGTCTCGTACCCCTCGGGCAGATCGACGATGAACTCGCCGGCGCCTGCGAGCGTGGCCGCGCGCACGACCGCGTCCATCGGCGCGTCGGGATCGGCGAACGCGATGTTGGCGCGCACGGACTCGGAGAACAGGAACGTGTCCTCGAAGACGATGCCGATTGCGCGCCGCACATCGACGAGCCGCGTACGCGCGACATCGCTGCCGTCGATACAGACGCGACCGTCGTCGACGTCATAAAAGCGCGGGATCAGCCGCGCCACGGTCGTCTTGCCCGAAGCAGTCGCCCCGACCAGCGCCACTGACTCGCCACCCCGGACGACGAGCTCGAGGCCGTCGAGCACCGGTCGCCCGCGCCTGCCATAGCCGAAGCGCACGCGCTCGAAGCGCACCTCGCCGGGGCCGGGAGGCAATGGCGACGCACCGGGAGCATCGCCGATCGCCGGCTCGGTCGCGAGCACCTCGTGCACGCGCCCGGCCGACGCGGCCGCGCGCGACAGCTGTCCGAGCAGCATGCCGAGCATGCGCAGCGGCCAAATCAACATCAGCACGTAGAAGTTGGCCGCGACGACGTCGCCGATCGTGAGGTTGCCGTCGAGCACCTGGTGACCGCCGTACCACAGGATGCCGACCAGCCCGAGCGTCGGCAGCAGGTCGATGAGCGGCAGGAAGCTCGCGCGCAGGCGCGCTTGGTCCATCGAGCGGTCGAACACGTCATCGGCCTCACGCGCGAGGTTGCGCTCTTGGAGCCGTTCGGCGCCGAAGCCTTTGACGACGCGCACACCGGCGACGCTCTCCTCGACGACGCCCGACAGATCGGCGAGCTCCTCTTGCAGCGCGAGCCCAACTGGATGCATGCGATGGGTGAAACGCGTCGCGGCAATGTTCAGGAGCGGAAGCGCGGCGAGCGCGAAGAACGCGAGCCCAGGACTGCGCAGCACGAGAATGACGATCACCGTGAGCATCGTGAGTGTGCTCGCGATCGTCAGCGGGATCAGCAGCACGACCATGTGGATCTGTTGGATGTCGGTATTCGCGCGGGCCATGAGCTGCCCGGTCTGCGAGCGATCGTGAAAGGCGAAGTGCAACCGCTGGAGGTGCCCCACGAGACGCATGCGCAGATCGGTTTCGACGCGCAGCGCGAGCCGGAACGCCGCGTACCGCCTCAGCCCGGTGCACACGGCTTGCACCGCGCCCACGCCAACAATCGCCACCGTCCATCGGAGCGCGGAGTCGGTATCGGCGCGCATGATGCCGCGGTCGATGGCATAGCCGGTGAGCGCCGGAATCGACACCCGCGCAAAGGTCCAGCCGAGACCGGCCGCGATGCCCAGCGCAACCCAAGTGCGGTGCGGGCGCACCGCCTCCCGCATCAGCTTCCAGCCTTCGCGGCGCATTGCCCGTTCGTCGTTCACGCGTGCTTTCGTCTCCCAGGCAGCCTCCGGACGCTACCAGCCGGCCGCGAGCGCACCCGTGGCATTTACTCGCGCGGTCGCGCGTCGAACAACTCGGTGACCATCTCGGCGAACGCCGCATCACGAGCGTCGCCGAGATACACGGCGACGCGGACTCCGTGCTCGGCGCGTACTGACGATGCCAGCGCGCCGAGTACGGCGCCGTCGGTGCCGACCAGCACCACATGAGCGCCAGCCGCGGCAAGCGCGGACGCGAGTGCAGCACCGTCGTCAGCGTCGGCTCGCGCGATCACGACGACGCGACCAGCCAGCGACGGCACGAGGTGATGCTACGCGTTGTTGCGGGCGAGCGTGTGCCGCTTCTCGGCTTCTCGCAGACACTCGGTGATCTCGTCGCCGACCAGCTCGTCGCGCTCGAGTAGCGCGTCGCGCAGCTCGGCAACCAGGTGCCGGTGATGGTCCAGCAGCGTCCGCACGTCGGCCTTCGCCTGGTCCAGGATCGTCTCGACGGCCTGACGCGACTCCTTGTTGGAGAGCACCTTGCCGACGATGCCCTGCGAGATCGGGCCCGCTTCGACGGCTTCGAACGACACGAGCGAGCCCGCCATGCCGTACGAGCCGACCATCTGCGCGGCGACGCGCGTCGCGTGCGAGAGGTCACCCGACGGGCCGGTGCCGGCCTCGCCGAAGAACAGCTCCTCGGCCGTCATGCCGCCCATCGCGATCTTCACGTAGCTGATCAGCTCGGACCGGGTGCGGGTCCACCGCTCCTCCTTGTCGGAGTGTGCGAGCAAACCCAGCGCGTCGCGACGCTTGATGATCGACAGCACTTCGAGCTTGCGGTCGTGGCCGACGAGGTACGCGACCACCGCGTGGCCGGCCTCGTGCGTCGCGATCGTGCGCTTCTCGTCCTCCGAGTACTCGACCGGCTGCTTGAGGCCGATCTCCTCGGTCATCTTCGCCTGATGGACATCGTTCCAGTCCATCGCGTCGCGCGCCTGACGCAACGCCCACACGAGCGCCTCGTCGAAGAGGTGCTCGAGCATGACCGGCGAGTATCCAATCGTCATGGCCGCGAGCTGGTTGCGCCGCCCTTCCTTGTCGAGCTCCGGCACGTGCGCCTTGCGAGCGAGGTAATAGTCGATGATCTCGCGGCGGCCCGAGCGGCTCGGGAGTCCGAAGTGAATCGAGCGGTCGAAGCGGCCAGGGCGCAGCAGCGCCGGATCGAGATCGGAGGCCCGGTTCGTCGCGCCGATCACCAAGATGTTGCAGGGGTCCGGCGGCGGCTTCTTCATCTGGCGGTGCGCAGGCAGCCAGCGGTTCATCGCATCGACAAACCTGCCCTTGAACTTCTGGCCGAACGTCGGCTGGTCGAAGGACTGCAACTGGATCAACAGCTCGTTGACGACGCCGGAGATGCCCTCGTTGTTGCCGGCTCGGTTGATCTGCAGGGAGGCATTCACACCGTCGTCCAGCGGCGTGCTGCGCATCCCATGGCGCGCGCCGGCGATGGCGTCGATCTCCTCGATGAAACCGATGGCACCACCTTCTTCGCGCGCGGCCCTGCGCAGCTGCTTGAAGAAGTTTCGGATCTTGCGGCCGGTTTGCCCGTAGTACATCGATTGGAACGCGGTCGACGACACGAACAAGTACGGCACGCCGGCTTCCTTGGCGAGCGCTTTGGCCATGTACGTCTTGCCGGTTCCGGGCGGCCCCTCGAACAGGATCGCCTTGCGCGGGTTGCCGCCCATCTTCTCTCGGAACGTCTGGAAGCCGAGGAACAGGTTCAGCGTCTTGACGACTTCGTCCTTCACGGGCCCGAGGCCGACGACGTCGTCGAAACGCACATCGATCTCGCTCGGCGCGTACCGCACATGCGGCGACTTCCCCGCGACCGCGAACGGCACGATCATGATGACGCCGATCAAGCAGATGGCGATCATCGGCGCGATGATGAACAGCTCGTCCTGGCTCATCTGCGGCAGGCCGGGCTGCACCGGGTTGTTGTGGATGAGCCGCCACACGATGTAGCCGAACAGCGGGCTCAACCAAAAGAGCGCCTTCCACAGGCGGCGACGCCGCATCTTCTCGCGGTTGCGGGCGACGTCGATCGACTCGCCGCGCAACACATTGGCGCTCCCAAGGTCGCCCAGGTGCATCGCGGTGGTTTGCTCGACGTGACCCAGCGGTTGGCGACCACCGCCACCGCGGGCAGACGGTCCGACGCGACTGGCGCCTTCGGTCATCCGATCGAACACGGAAAGGGCAAGGGTTCCGCACGCGCAGGCAACCGCCATCGCGGTCACGATCCCGAGGATCACCTGCTCCACGACAACCCCCCTCGACCTTGGCAGCACCCAACCAAGATGGTCTGCCCTTTCTGTGGACTGCTCAGCACGGAGCGTAGTGAATCGGACACAGATACGGAAGACGAATGACAACGTCTGTGGCCAGAAGTGGCGAGAGTCACCGGCGGGGATTGGGTTCGCGCGGACCCTCGTTAGGGTGCGGCCGTGCTTCCCGACCCCGAGGCCGTCGACGATCGCGAGGTCCGAGTCGTGCAGGGTGCGCTCGCCGTCGGACTGCTCGCGGCGTTCGTATTCGGCCAGCCCGCGCTGGTGCCCGCGGCTGCCGTCGTGACGGGGCTGGGCGCGGCGCTGGGACCTCATGCCAACCCCCTTCATGCGGGCTTTCGGGCGCTGCTCGGCCGCCGCGAGATCAAGGCGCGGCTCCCGCCCGTCCCCGTCGCCTCGGTCCGTGCCCTGGACGTGTGCGCGACCGTCGTCCTTGTCCTCGCCACGCTCTCGCTCGCGGTCGGCGTCTCACCGATCGGTTGGCTGCTCGCGCTGATCGCGGCCGGGATCGCCGCAGTCGCCGCGTTCACTCGCTACAACGTCGCCACGGCGCTGCGGGAACGCCTTCGGCGCGACCGAAACTGACTCGGTCGAGACCCGGCCGCGTTCTCGACTTCGTGGAGCCCCGGGACCGCCCTGCGACCGGAATTCGACCCTGTGGAGGAAACGGGGAGGGGCGGCGCGCGATTACGGCGCGCCGGTGGCGTCGCCGGTTGCCAGGATCGCGAGCGCGATGAGTCCCGCGTTGCGCACGATCGCGCCGGTGCCAACAGCGTGCGCTGAGGACGCGCCAAAGCAGGCACACGGAACGCGTCGCGCGATCGCGCGCGCGACGACCACCGTGAACCCGGCGAGCAGAACCGCGGCCGCGGCGCCGGGTACGGGGCTGGACCGGGCGCCGACGAGCCCGACCGCACACAGGAACTCGAGCGCGGGGACGACCGTTGCGACCGGCGCCGCGGCGGCCGGGGTGAGCACCGCCGCGAAGTTCTCGACGACTCGGGCGCGATGGCGCAGTTTTGCAACGGCCGCGACCGCAAGTACGAGCGCGAGCGCGACTCGCGCTCCGAACGCGACTGCGGCCGCCACGCCTCAGGTCTCGAACCGGCCGTACCCGCCGCGGTAGAACAGCAGCGGCTTTCGTTCGGACGCGTACCCCAACTCGAGGACCGCCCCGACGACGATGAGATGATCCCCGGCGTCGTGCTCGGCAACGGTCTCGCAGTCGACGAATGCGAGGGCGTCGTCGAGGATAGGTGCCCCGCTCGCACCGGGATGGTGTCGCATTTGGGCGAAGCGGTCCGCGCCCTTCTGGGCAAAGAGGCGACAGATCTCCTCGTCCTGCTCACCGAGGAAGTTCGCAGCCCACCGACCGGCGGCGCGGATCCGCGGCCACGTCGTCGACGATTTCGCCGCACAGAACAAGACGAGCGGCGGATCGAGCGACACCGACGTGAACGAATTGCAGGCCATGCCGACCGGCTCGCCCGCCTCGGTCGCGGTCACGAGCGCGATACCCGTCGCGAAATGACCGAGGACTGTCCGGTAGGTCGCGGGATCGGGCGTGAGGGCGCGCCGCGAAGACGTCATGCCGCCGGCACGTGCGGTGCCGGCGCGAGCTCGAGCTCGAGGCCTTCGTGCCCAACGATCACTTCGGCGCCTCCGTTGGCTGCGGACCGGTCCGCGGCTTCGGCGCCGATCAGGTCGAGTTGCTCGTCGCTGTGCGAGGGATCATGGTGGAACAAGACGAGCGTTCGCGCACCGCACTCGCGCGCGACGTGGAGCGCGTAGTCGATGGTCGAGTGACCCCAATGCCGCTTGCGCGTGTACTCGTCCGCGGTGTGTTGCGCGTCGTGGATGAGCACGTCGACACCGTCGCCGAGCTCGAGGATCTCGTGCGGGACGTGGTCCTCGGGATCGTCGGGACAACAGCCGGGCCCATGGTCGGGAATGTACGCGACCGACACGCCGTTCCAGTCGACACGGAACCCGAGCGTCGGACCGACGTGACGGACCCAGCGCGAGCGCACTTTCGCCAAGCCGATGGGGAAGTCGTCGTCGCCGGTGTCGTGGAACCGCACCGCGCCGGCGAGCCCGTCGGGCCGGATCGGAAAGAAGGGTGGCCGCATCAGTTGCGAGAAGACTTCGCCGAGATCACCGTCGGTCTGGCGCGGTCCGTGTACGTCGAGCGTCGTTGCGGCGTCGTGCATCGGCGCGAAGAACGGAAGGCCCTGCACGTGATCCCAGTGCAGATGGCTGAGCAGCACGCTGGCGTGGAACTCGCTGTTACCGAGCCGATCGCCGAAGGCACGCAGCCCCGTGCCGAGGTCGAACACGATTGTCGCCTCGTTCGTCGCTTCGAGCGAGACACACGACGAATGGCCGCCGTAGCGCGCGTAGTGCGCTCCTTCACACGGCGTGGACCCCCGCACGCCGTGGAACCCGACACGGATCCCAGCGGACATGGGAGCCGAGGATACCCCCGCGTCGATCGCCGTCAACTGCGGGCGTCAGCCGCGAACGTCTCGCGCCCGCCTGCTAACCGCCGGTCGTGCCGTCGTCGTCGAGCACGAAGGCCGTCCCGTCGCGGCGCTTCCCGGCACCCGTGACGGATGTGATCACGACGTGGAACGTCTCGTCGGCCTCGATGACCCGGTCACCTCGCACCACGACACCGATACGTCGATGGGTCTGGCCCTTCTTGAGTCGGAACGACCCCGCTCTGGCGTAGTAGTCGCCGCCGTCGTGGGCGGAGCCGTCCGCGGCTTGCCAGGTGACCAGAACCGGGTGATCCAGCGGCTGCGACAGCGTCACGTCGAATCTCCAGCGCACGGCGGTTCTTCTCGGTGCGTGAGAGGTCGAGGATCGACACGACCGCACCGACCGGCGCCACCGTCGTCGTGGTCGTCGGCGCCACCGTCGTTGTCGTAGTCGTCGGGGGCGATACGGACGTCTACTCCCGCCCTGAGGGATTCTTGCGCGGCGTGCGGGCGACGCCGAGCAACAACATCACGAACGCAGCCGCGGTGTCACCGTTCGACGCACCATCGTCGTTGCGGATCTCTCCCGTTCCGTCGCTTCCTTCGCCCGCGCCCGTCACGGACGTGATCGCGACCTGGAACGTCTCGTCATCTTCAGGTGTCAGGTCACCGAGCACGACGACCTGCACCTGCCAGCTCGTCTTGCCCCGCTGGAGCCGGAACGAACCGGCCTTGGCGATGTAGTCGCTCCCAGCGGTGGCAGAACCGTCCACTGTCTGCCAGCTGACCACCACGGCGTGATCCAACGGCTCCGAGAGCTCGACATCGAACGTCCAGCGCGAGGTGTTCCGGTGACGCTCGCGACGCGATACATCCTCGATCGACCCGACCGCAGCACCCGGCGGCGTCGTGGTCGTCGTCGTCGGCGCCACCGTCGTCGTAGTCGTCGTCGGCGCCACCGTCGTCGTAGTCGTCGTACCCGCGAGAATCGGGTCAACCGCCACGTCGAACGCGATACGAGCGAAGGTCGACGGAACCGGGAACGGCAGACCGCCGTTGAACAAGTCCACCACGCCCGTCGGGCACGCAGCCGCGTTGTCGGGATCGAAGACCAGCGCCGGAATGCCGAACAGGTGGTCGACGATCGATGCGGTGCCGGTCGTGTCGTCGTACGCCACGCCCATCGACGCGCCGCTCGTACCGGTCGTCATGTTGAGCGCCAGCGGTCCGAGCGGGCACTGCGACGCGCCCAGCGCCGGCACCGCGACATTCGTGATCAGGTCACCGGACACGGTGAGCTCACCCGTGTCGGGATCGATCGTCCCCGACCACGGCAGCGTCGCCACCGGCGACGCCGTCCCAGGGATTCCGGTGCCCGGCCCACCGGTCGCCAACAGCTCGAAGTCGAACGGCGGCAGGACGAGCGCCGCGATCGACACGGTGCCGTCGGGGGTCACCGTTCCCGAACCCGTCCCAGTCAACCCATCGAACGCGACATCGATGCTCGCACCGTCGATCGCCAACGTCCCGTTCGACAACGTGATGTCGAACGCACCGGGGTTCGACACCCCGGCGCCGGCGCCCTGCGCAATGACGAGCAGACCAGCGGCACCGAGACCGGCCGCGAGCGACGCGACCACGCGACGCCGACCGCTCCCACGTAATGCACCCACGATTCCCTCCGACCCAGCGACAGGGGGACTGCGGCGGCGACGCTACGGCGCGCAACGGGACCCTGCAACATGGGCGTCCCCGCAACGTCGCCGACGCGCCCGTACCGGGCGCGCACCTTCACGATTCCGCGCGAACGGTGCATTTCGTCACACGTCCTCGCACTGCGACGTGGTCATAACATGGACGCACTCCCGAACGCGTCGGAGGCTGCGTGGCCGTCGAGGTCGCAACCGATCCTCGTGGCCCCGCGCCCCCGGAAGACGTCATCCGCACCGAGGGCCTTACCAAGGTCTTCCACGGCCGCGGCGGCACGGTGCGCGCCGTCGACGGGCTCGACCTCGGCGTTCGGCCGGGTGAGATCTTCGGACTGCTCGGGCCGAACGGCGCGGGCAAGACGACAACAGTCGGCATGCTCACGACGCGAGTGGTACCGACCGCGGGCGCGGCGTGGATCGCCGGCATCGACGTCGCGCGCCGTCCCGCCGCGACGAAACGCGTCATCGGTGTCGTGCCGCAGACCAACACGCTCGACCGATCGCTCGACGTCGGCGAAAACCTGTACTTCCACGGCCGCTACTTCGGCATGAGCCCGCGCGAAGCACGCGCGGCAGCCGACGAGCTGCTCGACAGGTTCCGGCTCGCCGATCGCGCTCGTGCGGAGGTGGACCAGCTTTCGGGCGGCATGGCCCAGCGTCTGATGGTCGCGCGGGCGATCATGCACCGCCCGCGCATCTTGTTCCTCGACGAACCGACCGCCGGGCTCGACCCGCAGAGTCGCATCGCGTTGTGGGATGTCGTGCGCGAGCTCCACGCCGACGGCCAGACGATCCTGTTGACGACGCACTACATGGAAGAGGCAGACCAGCTCTGCGATCGCGTCGCCATCATGGATCGGGGACGGCTGCTCGCGCTCGACACACCCGCGCGCCTCAAGGCAACGGTTGGTGTGGACACAGAGGTGCGCTTGCACGTCGCCGGTGATCGCCGGGCGCTGGTGACATTGCTCGAGACGATGCCGGACGTCGACGGCGGCCGCGTCGTCGACGACACCGTGTACGTGTACGTGCGCCACGGCGGACCGACGCTCCCCGAGATCCTCACGATCGCCGACCGCGCCGGCTACGGCGTCTTCGACGTCGGCGTCACGGCGCCGACGCTCGAGACCGTCTTCATCAGCCTCACAGGCAAGGATCTGCGAGAGTAACGGGCGATGAAGACGACGCTCACCGATCCGACGACGAGCCGACGCGCCGCAGTCTCGGCCTTCGGCGCGATGCTGTTTCGTGACCTGCGCGTCGTTCGCAAGCAGCTCGTCCCGTTCCTGATGCGCACGGTGATGCAGCCGCTGCTGACGACGTTCGTGTTCGCGTACGTGTTCCCGAAGATCGGGCAAGGGATCGGCGGGAGTGGGCGCGCGGCCGCCGAGTTCTCGACACTCTTGGCACCCGGGCTCATCGGCTTCGGGTTGATCTTCCAAGGCATCCAAGCCGTCGCGTTGCCGCTGGTATCAGAGTTCGGGTACACGCGTGAGATCGAGGACCGTGTGATCGCGCCGCTCCCGGTCTGGGCAGTGGCGATGCAGAAGGTGGCATCGGGCGCGATCCAGGCGGCGATGGCCGCCGTGATCACGTTGCCGATCGTGCTGCTCGTCCCCGCGACCGACGTTCACCTCGATGTGGACTGGCTCACCCTCTGCACCATCGTGCCCGTCGCGTGCGTCCTCGCCGGCTCCCTGGGGCTCGCGATCGGCACGAGGGTGGAACCTCGTCAGGTCTCGCTGATGTTCAGCATCCTCGTGATGCCGATGAGCATGCTTGGCGGGGTGTACTACCCATGGTCGAGTCTTGATCCGATCGGCTGGCTCAAGTGGTCGGTCCTGGTGAATCCATTGGTGTACATGAACGAAGGGCTACGCGCGGCGCTCACGTCGGTCCCGCACATGAGCCTGCTCGCCGTCTACACGGCGTTGATCGGCGCGACTTCGGTGCTGCTCTGGCTCGGCATCGACGGCTTCCGCAAGCGCGTGCTGACGTGACGATGACGCGCCGACTCAGTGCACCGGCGGTACTCGTCGCGATTCTCGTGGTCGCGTCGGCACATACGGCCGCGGCGGAGATGCCTGTCCGCGATTCGGTTGCGGCGGCGGGCACCGCGGGGAACTTCGGGTCGACCGGCAACCTGCTGCTGAACCGACCGATCGTCGACATCGCGCCGAGCGTTACCGGCCAGGGCTACTACTTGCTCGCGGGCGACGGCGGCGTGTTCTCCTATGGCGACGCACGCTTCTTCGGCTCGACCGGCAACCTTCGGCTGAACTCGCCGGCTCTGCGGATGGCGGCGACACCGACCGGCAACGGATACTGGTTCGTCGCGGGTGACGGCGGCGTGTTCGCATTCGGCGACGCACAGTTCTTTGGTTCGATGGGCGCCACGCGTCTCAACGCGCCGATGATCGGCATCATCCCTACGACCAGCGGACGGGGCTACTGGCTCGTCGCCGAGGATGGTGGCGTGTTCGCATTCGGCGACGCCGGGTTCCGTGGCTCACTCGGAAGCGTTCCGCTGTCCGCGCCCATCGTCGCCCTCGCGCCTTCGATCACAAACGGCGGGTACTGGCTCCTCGGTCGCGACGGCGCGATCTACTCGTTCGGCGACGCGCCGTTCCGCGGCGGCGAGGACTTCGTCACGGACCTCGCGACGGACATCGCCTCGCTGCCCGACGGTTCGGGGTATGTCGTGCTCGACGAGACCGGCGGCGTCTGGACGCACCGTTCCGGCGCGCAGGGGGCGCAGATCGCGATCCCGACGGGAAATCCTCACGCGGGCGCGACGGCGATCGCGATCGCGATGACACTCGACGGGAACGGCACGTGGGTGGCGTGGTCTGGTCGCGCGCAGTCCGACACCTTTGATACGGCGCGGGGCGGGTTCGGCCTCATCGCGGGTTCCGACTGGAGCCGCTGCCGCGGCGCGACGTGGAGATTCGACCCGCGCGAGGCGCCGGCGGGCGCGTTCGAGCTGTACGAGGAGTTGTTCGACTACGCCGCCCGCGTCACCGGGATGGCGTTCGCGTACGGCGGCACGGTCGGCGACGAGGCGATTCCCGACGACACGGTGGTCGCCGGTTGGGCCGATCTGTCGGGTGCGAACATCGGACGGCCCGAAACCGGCGTCGTGCTCGGCGCGGCCCTGCCCGCCCCTCCCAATCGCGGTCACTTCTGGCTCGCCAGCAACTTCAGCTCCTTCCTCCCGATTCCCGGATCTCGCCACGACTGGACAGGAGCCGGTTGGGGCCAGGTCGCGATCCACGAACTCGGCCACGTGCTCGGTCTCGACCATGTCGACGATCCCAGCTCGGTCATGAACCCGGCGTCGAACATCTTGGTGCGGTGGGGCGACGGCGACCTCGCCGGCTTGCGCTTCACGCTCGCCTGCTGAGACGCGCGGGTTCAGCCGCCCGGAGTCGGCCCCGCGGCGCGCGCGTCTCGCACGCCGACGAGCGCGTCCTGGAGTTGGCGGATCCACTCCCCTTCGTGATCGCGCACGAGCCGCACGCACCACGCCAGCGCGTCGGACCGGCTGCGCGCCACGCCCGCGCCGACCAGGGTGTCGAGCACGTGCCGTTCCCCCATCTTCAAGCGCGTCATCACGGGAATCGCCAGGCTGGTGAACACCACGCGCTCGTCGCCGCAGCACGCGCCCCACGCCACCTTGCATCCGGTGCGCCGCTGCGCTTCGTCGGCGATGCGCATGCGCTGCTCGCGCGTTTCCTCACGGAACCGCTGGATCCGCGCCCCGCGCGCGGCGCCGCGGGCCGCGTCGTCCGCGCCCTTCGGATACTCGGGCTCGGCGAGCTCCCCCACGACGAGGATCTCGTCGCGATCCACCATCACTTCTGGGGGCGCGCTGAACCAGTCGTCGGGCACGCGTCCCGCAAACCAGCCCGCCAGCGTCTCCGCCTCGGCGGTCGTCATACACTGATTACATAATTACACGAGAACAAAGTCAAGAAGTCAAGGCCAAGTCAAGGCGTCAAGACCCCCGAACCGACTGGATGCGTCGATAGACCCTAGGAATTGTGGGTCTATCGACGCCGCGGGGGGAACGGCTCAGGCGAGGGCGGCGCGCAGCCGCTGGGCGAAGTCGGCCATCTCGTCCTCGCCGTCGTACTTCTGGCGGGGCCAGAAGAACCCGCGGAGGCCGTCGCCCTTGGCGCGGGGCACGACGTGCACGTGCACGTGCGGGACCGCTTGGCTCACGACGTTGTTCTGCGCGACCCATGAACCTTGCGCGCCGAGCCCGGTGACGACTGCCGCGGCGCAGCGACGAACGGCGCCGAACAACGGAACGAGCAGTTCATCGGCGACATCGCGAAGGGTCTCGACGTGCGCGCGCGGGATGACCAACACGTGACCCTTGAACACAGGACGAATGTCGAGGAACGCGACAACGTCGGGCTCGTCGAGCACGACGTGCGCGGGTGCGTCTCCCGCCGCGATCTCGCAGAACAGGCAGGGAGGCGCGTTCACTCCGAGGGCGACTCGTACGGGCGTTCGCGCCTCGGAGCGGCCGCGCGCTTTGGCACCATCACCTTGCGCCGGAAGTAGCAGACCTCCTCGCCGCGCTGGTTGAACCCGCGCGTCTCGACACCGACCACACCGCGGTCGGGCTTGCTCTGCGACTCCTTCTTGTCGAGCACCCGGGTCTCGGCGTAGATGGTGTCGCCGTGGAACGTCGGCATCTTGTGTTGCAGCGTCTCCACCTCCAGGTTCGCGATCGCGGCACCGCTGACATCGGGCACTGACATCCCCAACACCAACGAGTACACGAGGTTGCCGACGACGACGTTCTTGGCGAACTGCGTCGTCCGCTCGGCGTACCACGCATCCGTGTGCAGCGGATGGTGGTTCATCGTGATCATGCAAAAGAGGTGGTCGTCGTACTCCGTGATGGTCTTGCCGGGCCAGTGCTTGTAGACGTCACCGACCTCGAAGTCCTCGTAGTACCGGCCGAACGGTCGCTCGTGGACGGTCATGCCTTCGAGCGTATCGAGAGAATCTGCACAAGTGCGCACGAAGCACCCTGGCGCTGGACAGGCGCAGGGCGCGAGTGCTCACATGACGTTCGAGTGGTTCGGCGCGGGGGAGAATGAACCCGTTGAGCATCGTCGCGAAGCTGACGTCGGGAGTGCTGCTGGCCGCATCGGTGCTCGCACCGGTCGCGCCCGCGGCGGCTGCGACTCCAGCCGACCTAGCGCTGATCGCGCAGGGTACGACCGCTGCGAATTACGGCACGAGCGCGCTCTACTTGTTCGTCGTCTCCAACCTCGGCGACGACACCGCGACCGGCCCCGTGAGCCTCCGGATGGCGTTCAGCGCACCGCAGGTCAGCTTTGCCGGTGGCGCCGGATGGCAATGCTCGGTCGACGGCCGCAACCTCGCCTGCACCACGCCCGGTCCGGTACCCGGACGGACGACCCTGCCGGCATTGCTCGTCGCGGTACCGGTCGCGACCGAGAACATCGTCGGCTGGGCGTTTTTGGCGCCGTGGTCCGACGTCGACCCCACGAACGACTTCGCGGAGGTGTTCACCGCCGCGCGAACACCCGACCTCGCGGCAACCGCGACACCGAGTTTCGCCAAAGTCGCGCCGGGCGGCACCGCGACCGCGGCGGTCACTATCACCAACCGCGGCGCCGGCACCAGCTTCGGCACCCTGAGCCTGCGTGTCACCACGCAGAACACCGCATCCGTCACCGGCACCGGCCCGGGCTGGACCTGCGCGGGCAGCGCCCCGATGACGTGCACAACCGCCGCGGCGCTGGCGCCCGGGAACGCGTTCGCGACGTTGCACGTCTCGACGACGGCCGCGGCCGACGCCACAACGATGGCGCTCGAGGCGCGCGTCACCCATCCCGGCGACATCGTGGCGAACAACGACAGCGCGGCCGTCATCGTCCAGGTCGGGCCGGCGCCCGATGCCTCGATCGAGATCACACCTGTCTCCGCGTACTTCGTCGCGGCGAAGATCGCGCGCCATCCGGTGATCGTGCGCAACCTCGGCGATTTCACTGCGCCCACACCCATCACCGTCACCGCCACATCGTCCGAGTTGGGCGACCTGCGCGCCACCGGTCAAGGTTGGAACTGCAACCGACCAGAGCCGGACACGCTCATCTGCCGATTCAACACCGCGATCCCGCCCGGTGGCGCCACCACGCCGCTCGAAGTCAAGGGCGGCGCGCTCGGCGAGTGGGGCGACTCGATCGACGTCGGGGTCGAGGTTGCTGTCACCGGCGACGTGAACGACACGAACAACGGCGCGGAGTCGAGCACGCCGATCGCGCCCCCCGTCGGGTTGGCCGTCGACGTCGACGACGGCGGTGCGTCGACGACGACGGGCGCGTCACTGACCTACACCGTCGGCATCGTGAACGTGGGCGCGACGCAGTCGGACCCTCCGGTGACCATCGACTTCGCGTCGAACGGTGTGACGCTGACCGGCGCGGGGACGAGCTGGGCGTGTACGCCCGGAAGTTGCACGACGCTGGCGCGGGCCTCCGCGGGGGGGTCGCTGCCTCCCCTGCAACTGTCAGGCATCGTGAGTGCGCCGGGCGGGTCGCTCGTCACGGTGCAGGTCGCGTTGAGCAACGACTCCGACGAGACCGGCGACGACGACATCGGCGTCGACGACACTCCAGTCCTCGCGCCTCCTCCGCCGACCACGACGACGACTGCGCCAACGACCACCACGACCTCGACCACGACCCCACCGATGACAACGACCACGACGACGACGACAACGACGACAACGACCCCACCGACGACCACGACCACGACAACAACGACGACAACCGTGCCGGGTGCCCGCACGCTGCGCATCGCCGACGCGGTCGCGATCGAACCGGATGCCAATACAGTGCCTGCCAACTTCGTCATCACGCTGTCGTCGCCGGCGCCGGTCAAGGTGACGGTCAAGTACGTCACGGTGGACGGCACGGCAATATCGGGGTCCGATTACGGTCGGCGGGTCAACACGATGGAGTTCCTGCCCGGCGAGACGCTCAAGACGCTGCCGGTCGCCGTGAAGGGCGACACGGTCGGTGAGGCGGTGCTCGAGCACTTCGGGGTCGTGTTGTCGAACCCCGTCGGTGCGACGATCGCCGACGCCAACGCCCTCGGCTGGATCCTCGACCTCGATCCGCCGAGTGCGAAGGTGAGCGACGCGTCGATCACCGAAGGCAACAGCGGGACGCAGACGCTGAACTTCGTCGTCTCGCTGACGAATCCACCGACCGCGGCGGCCACCCTTACCTATGCCACTGTCGACAAGTCGGCGCGCCAGCCCGGCGACTATGTCGCAACCAACGGCGTCGTAGAGTTCGGACCGGGCGAGACCACGAAGACCGTCAGCGTCGCAATCAGAGGCGACACGATCGACGAGTCGACCGAGACGTTCCAACTGCTCTTATCGCTGCCCAACGGGGCGTCGATCCTCGATGGCGTCGGCGTCGCGACGATCATCGACGACGATTGAGCGCCGCGGCAGAGCCGGCGCGCCGACGCTGCGCATACATGGCGGTCGCGGTAACGCTCGCGCTCGGCGCGTGCCGCGGCGACGATGGTGGTGAAGCGGACGGGCCGCCGCCGACGACGGTGGGTTCGACCACGCCGCTCGTCACGACCGCGAACGGAGAGCCGGCGCGAGAGGGCGAGTTCGAGGAACTCGCTTCCGGCGACGACGACGGCCTCGAGTGGACGCTGTCGCGCGCGCCCGCGTCCGGTGGCGGCGTGTGCTGGCGACTCGAAACCAACCCCGAGCTCGATCTCGTCCGCGAGCCGACGCATTGCGACTCCGCCGTGCCGCCCGACACGCCGCTCGGGTTCCGCATCGATTTTCCGTACTCGAGTGGCATCACCACCGACCATGACATCGTGGTCGGCGTGGTCCCCGCCCCGATCGACTCGGCCGAATTCGGGTTCGCGGACGGAACGAGTGCCGAACCCACCTATCTCGACGAGGAGGCCGGAATCGTGGTGTGGGCCGGAGCGAGTCGGCCGGTGGCCGGCTCGGTCGACATCGCGGCCGAGGGACTCCGGTACGGGTGTGGGCCGGGAGACGTGACCAGCGCGCTCCAGCTCTATGGCCAGTCGGACGCGCAGCTGATCGACGCGCGGCAGTTCGTCTGGACCTGCCTCGAAGTCTTCTGACGCGGGTCGGTCAGGTTGACGAGGTCGCGGTCGGGCAAGTGCGGAGCACGAACCCGCCGCCGACGAGGTCGGCGAGCAACTGCGCGGTGCCGTCCTCGTCGGGTTCGATCAGCCATCTGGGGCCTTCGACGGTCGGAAGCCCGGGGAAGTCGATGCCTCCCTCGGCGACGGTCGCGCAGATGACCTGCAGCTTGGAGGCCACGAAGTTCTCGCGCTCGACCTCGTCGGCGAACACCTCGAAGGTGAAGTCCTCGCCACCCGGCCCTACGCACGACGTGCTGGCGAGCGGAATCGGAATCCTGTTCGCAAAGTCGATCGCGAGGAGCGCGTAGTCGTCGACGGTGTACGTGTCGCAGGCGACATCGCCGTCGCGGATGTCCTGGGCCAGCCCTTCGGCAACTACGAGGGCTCCAGGGTCCCAGTCGCTTTCCGGAACGGAGTTGGGCAACGACGTCGTCGTGTCGTCGCCGGGCGTCGTTGCCGTCGTGGCCGACGCGTCCGGACGCGTTTCGTCGTCGTCACCGTTACAGGCGGTGAGGCCGATGCCGGTCAACGCGGTCACTGTGATGGCGATGCAGCGGAGCAACACGGATACTCCCGGCAATGAGAAGGGACAGCGTAACGGTCGCCCGACGCGAGGACGGCCCACCCGAGGGTGGGCCGTCCCGCACGTCATCACGTCATGGTGACGTGGTGTCAGCTCTCGCCTACGGCGCGTTGATCTGGAGAACCGCGTCGACGTCAGTCAACAGGTTCATAAACGGCGCCAGCGCGAGGGGGAAGCTGCCCACTGCGGGCGGCGCGTAGCCGGGCGCGTTGCAGGCAATGATGGCGAGGGCTCCGGCCTGGGTGTTGTCGACCTCCGAGACCCAAGTCGCGGTGCCGCCGATACCGGCACCCTTGGTGACGACGCCGACGGCGTCGAGCCGCATGGCCGGTGCCGCCGTGCCCCCTGACGAGTCGAGCACGAGGCGGATCGCCCCGTAGATCGTCGACGCCTTGACCTTCGACGGCAGGTTCGCGGCCGTCAGCCATTTGGCGGCCACGGTGCCCTGCGCTTCGTACGCGTTCACGCTGTTCGCCGCGTGGACGCGCCCTGCCGCGCTGATCTCGTCGACCTGCGTGCAGTTGCCGAAGTGCTTCGCCTTCACCGCGATGGCCGCCTTGGCCAACGCCAACGAGTCGGCGACGAGCGCACCGTTCTTGGACAAGACCCAGTCGGCGAGCCGAGTGTCGGGTGCGATGCACCCGTCCCACGTAGTGGTGCCGCTGAGGCTCCCCGCGTAGTTCTCGGCGGTCGCGAGGTTCGTGTCCTGGCTCCACCAGCCCTTGGAGTCCTTGAAGACGCCACCCGTGCCGGCTGTCGGGTCACACGCGATGACCGGGTGCGCGGCCGTCGTTGCCGCACCGTCGGTCTGGACGTTGATCACGTGCGTCGGCGTTGCCGACGGTCCGCAGCTCGTCACCGCCGATGTCACGATCGGAGCGGTCACGTTCGCCTTGAGCGTGGTGCTCGTCGAGACCATCGAGATGGTGCCGTCCGTCGCGGTCGCGATGGGGACCGTGCTCGTGATACTGATCGGGACGTCGGGCGTGAAGAGTCCCGCGCCGGGGTTCCCCGGAGTCGAACCGGTCGGCAGGGTTCCGACACCCGGGTCGAGCGTCGTCGTGATGTCGAACGTGCCGGGCACGCCAACAAGCGGCAACGGACCGGTCACGACGACCGTCGGCGCCGGGAACGGCCCGAGCGCGCCGTCCAGGGCGTGCGGATACGTCGTCACACCGTTCATCGGAACCGGGCCGGGAATGTCGGCGAGGTCAGGGTCGTAGAAGAACGTGAGACCGGGAACGGGACCCGTGGTAACTGCGGTCGACGAGACGGCCGTACCGCCGTTGATGCCGACGATTTGTGACGTGTTGACGAGGTCTTCATAGCTGCCTATGGTCGCCGGGCCCACAGTGCGCGGGAGGACCGTCAAGCCGCTTTCGTTGATGATCGTCGCCGCGACACCACGCGCCGCCCACACAGGACCGGTCACGTGCGAGACGCTTGGGTTGCGGATGTAGACGGGACCGAGGATCGTCGTCGACTTGCAGTTGATGGCACCGACGTTGACCGTGGCGTCCGCGGCGGGGCCGAAGGCGCCGAGACCGACTGACGCGACGCCGGCGACGACGCCGACCGCGAGCAGTCTCTTGAGTGGATTCGTTGGCTTCAAAGTGGTTTCCCCCCTATTGGAGAACTTCGTTGCTCACGTGCAAACACAGCTGAATGAGCGCGCGAGACGCCTGCAGCGCTGTTGGTGTGCGACCACCCCACTTCGATGCTGGTGAAACTCCTGCGCAACTCCGCCCCACCCTCCGACACGTCGGAAGTCCACGCGGCTGGCATGGCGCGACAACGTTGCACCGCGTGGGCGACGCCCGTCAAGAAAACACGACGGCGCGCATGATTTCGTCCTCGCACGGCGCGAGCGCGGCGTCGTGTCGTGCACAAACACATATCCGACTCGCGACCCTTTTGTGCACAGACGTCGGTTACGAGGGCATCTGTGCACGCGCGAGCAATGCGCGGGCGATCACGAGGCGCTGAATCTCGTTGGTGCCCTCGCCAATGATCATCAGCGGTGCGTCGCGGTAGTAGCGCTCGATCGGCGTTTCGGTCGTGTACCCGGTCCCACCGTGGATCCGCATCGCGTCGGTCGCGATCTCGAACGCGGCTTCGCTCGCGAACAGCTTCGCCATCCCGGCCTCGGCGTCGGCGCGCTCGCCGGCCTGCTTGCGCTCGGCGGCGCTGCGGGTGAGCAACCGCGCCGCCTCGAGCTTGGTCGCCATGTCGGCGAGCTTCATCTGGATCGCCTGGTGCTGCGCGATCGGCTTGCCGAACGTGTGGCGTTGCTGCGCGTACTGCAGCGACGCGTCGAAGGCGGCGCGCGCAACGCCGACGGCGCGCGCCGCGATGTTGATGCGTCCGACTTCGAGCGCGCCGAGGATGTAGCCGAGGCCGCGGCCCGCGTCGCCGAGCAGCGCCTCGGCCGGTACTCGGTGGTCGACGTACGACATCTCGACCGTCTCGATGCCCTTGTACCCGAGCTTCGGGATGTTCTTGCTGACGGTGAGGCCACCACTCGTCGCGCCGGGTTCCTTCTCGACGATGAGACAGGAGATGCCCTCGTCCGTACGAGCCGCGAGCGCGACGATGCCGGCGCGTTCGCCGTTGGTGACCCAGAACTTCGTGCCGTTCACGACGTACTCGTCGCCGTCGCGGACGGCTCGACACGAGAGGTTGCGCGTATCGCTGCCGGCGTCGGCCTCCGACAACGAGAGACAGCCCCGCAGCTCGCCGGTCGCGAGGCGCGGCAGCCACCGCCGCTGCTGGGCATCGGTGCCGTGGTTGACGATGAGGTGCGCCGCGATCGTGTGGGTGTTCAGGATGCCCGACAGCGACATCCAGCCGTACGCAAGCTCTTCGACGACGCCGATGTAGGTGAGCAGGTCGAGACCGAGCCCGCCGTGCGCCTCCGGGATCGTGAGACCGAACAATCCGAGCGATTTCATTTGCTCGACGATCGCTTCGGGGTACGCGTCTTCGTGCTCCATCGCCGTCGCGACCGGAATGACCTCTCGGGCGACGAAGCGACGCACGGTCGCGACGACTTCGCGTCGCACTTCCGGATCGGTGCTCATGGGCTCACGCTACAGACCGCCATTCCGTCGGCCCACCTCGCATCCGGCGACTCTGGCGGCGCCGGTACGGTGGCCGCCAAATGATGGATCACCGCACGGTCATGGGTTTCTCGCGCGACGACGAGCTCCGGCGCCGACGGGTCGATCGCGCGGTATTGCGGCGCGTGCTGCACTACATCCAGCCGTATCGCCGGCTGCTGATCGGCTTCATGCTGACGGTCGTCGCCGCGGCGGTGGCGACCGCCCTGGCGCCGCTGCTGTTCCGGAGTCTGCTCGACGACGCCGTTCCCGAACGGGACCGGGGACTCGTCGCTCGTCTTGCCGCGGCGGCCGTCGCCCTCGCCCTCTTCAGCGCCGTGATGTCGCTGGTGCAGCGCTGGTTTTCCGCCCGCATCGGCGAAGGGCTGATCCATGACCTGCGCGTCGCGCTCTTCGATCACGTCCAGCACATGCCGATCGCGTTCTTTACCCGAACCCAAACGGGTGCGTTGCAGTCACGACTCAACAGCGATGTCATCGGCGCGCAACAAGCGGTCACCAGCACGCTCGGAACAGTCATCTCGAACGCGATCACGCTCGTTGTCACGCTCGCCATCATGCTCGCGCTCGAATGGCGCCTGACCGTCCTTACACTGTTGATCCTCCCTGCGTTCCTGTGGCCGGCTCGCCGCCTCGGCCCGAAGTTGCAAGCGATCACTCGCGAGGGAATGCAGCTGAACGCGCAGATGAACATCCTCACCGCGGAGCGCTTCAACGTCGCGGGCGCGCTCGTCGCCAAGCTGTTCGGATCGCCGCGCCGCGAACGCGACGAGTTCGAGAAACGAGCAGCGGGCGTGCGGGATGTCGGCGTGCGCTCCGCCATTTACGGCCGCGTGCTGTTCGTCGCGCTCGGCCTCGTCGCCGCGGTCGGCAGCGCGGTGGTGTACTGGATCGGCGGCAACCTCGCGATCTCGGGATCACTGACAGCCGGCACCGTCGCCGCCTTCGTCCTGTACGTGAACCAGATCTACCAGCCGCTCGCCCAGCTCACGAACGCGCGGGTCGAAGTGCTCACCGCCCTCGTGTCATTCGAGCGCGTGTTCGAAGTGCTCGACTTTCCCCACGCAATCAACGACGCGCCCGACGCGGCCGAGCTGCGCGCGCCGACTGGACGAGTCGAGTTCGACCAGGTCTGGTTCCGTCACCCTCCGGGTCGCAACGTCTCGCTGCCATCCCTGGAGGGCGACAGCACAACGCCTTCGAGCGAGCCGAGCGATTGGATGCTGCGCGACCTGTCGCTCACCGTCGAGCCCGGCGAAACCGTCGCCCTGGTGGGACCGTCGGGAGCCGGCAAGACGACGATGGCGATGCTGATCCCGCGCGTGCACGATGTCGTGCAGGGCGCGGTACGCGTCGATGGGATGGACGTCCGGCACGTCACGCAGGAGTCATTGCACGCCGCCGTGGGGCTCGTTGCCCAGGATCCCCATCTGTTCCACGACACGATCCGCGCCAACTTGCAGTTCGCGCGACCCGAGGCGACTGACGACGAACTTCATCAGGCGCTCGAGGCGGCGCGCATCCGGGATCTGGTGGCGTCGCTGCCCGAGGGCCTGGATACGATCGTCGGCGAGCGCGGGTACCGCATGTCGGGCGGGGAAAAGCAACGGCTGGCGATCGCGCGGGTGTTGTTGAAGGATCCCGCGATCGTCATCCTCGACGAAGCGACTTCCCATTTGGACTCGGAGTCCGAGGTCGCGATCCAGCGCGCGCTCGAAGACGCGCTCACCGGCCGAACCGCGATAGTCATCGCCCACCGGTTGTCGACCATCGTCGGCGCCGACCGCATCGTCGTCGTCGACGAGGGCCGGATCGTCGAAACCGGCACCCATGCGCAACTGCTCGCACGCGGTGGGGTCTACACCGACCTGTACCGCACCCAGGTCGGCTCCCAGGGCGAGACCGCATAGGGAGCGCCCGCCGGTAGGATCATGGCGCCGATCGCGCCTCATCGCTTCTGCAACCATGCCTTCCGACGACGACGTCCTCCCCGAATCCCGGACTGAGCGCCTCGCGAGGCGTCGTCGCCGACGCTGGGGATGGGCGGCCATCGCCGCCGGGGTCGCGTTACTCGGCGGTGCGGGCACGGTCGTCGCGATCACGCTCAGCGAAGATGCCGCGAGCACGCAAACGCATCGCCCGAGCGAGACCATTCAAGACGAAACCTTCGGAGACGTCGAGCTTCCCGAACTTCGATTTCTCGACAGCGACGACTCGGGTCGATCGTTGTCGCACGACGACCCGCTGCGCCTTTGGGTTGGCGGCGACTCGCTCGCGGGTGCGCTCGGCCCCGCGCTGGGCGAGCTGACGGCCGCGACCGGGATCGTCGCAACGCAGGTCGACTACAAGATCTCGAGCGGCCTCGCGAGCAACGTCCGCAACTGGCGTAGTACCGGGGAGGACGCCATGGAGGAAGCGGATCCAGAGGTCGTCGCGTTCATGATCGGCGCCAACGACGTCGCGATCGTCAACTCGCACGACGGCGACGACGACGGCATCCCCGACTGGGAGCCGGACTACCGCGACAAGGTCGCCGAGATGATGGACATCCTCGTCGGCGAGAACCCGGGTCGCGTCGTGTTGTGGATCGGCACGCCAACGATGCGCACTGAACTTCGCAATCGCGGCGCGGTCGAGCTCAACCGCGTGATGCGAGAGGAAGCCCGCACGCACGCGCCCGAGGTCGTCTACGTGGACGCATACCGGCTCTTCAGCGATGAGAACGGCGACTACTCCGACACGGTCGAGACCGCAAACGGCGACACGTTGCGAGTGCGTATCGGTGACGGTGTCCACTTCACGTCCGTTGGCGCCGAGTATCTCGCGCGTGCGGTGTTCGCGTTGATCGACGCGCGTTTCGAGATCAACGCGCAAGCCGACCCGGAGAACAGGATCAGCTACACCGTTCGTCAGGGCGGCGGTTCGAGCGGCGGGTCGGACGGGCGCGGCGCACGCACGTCGCCCTCGACCGCGACCACGCCGACAACCGCGACCGACGACACGACCGACGACACGACCGACGACGATCCGACCACGCCGGTGCCGACAACAGCAACGACGGCTCCGCCGACGATTGTGACCTCGCCGCCGACCACGATCGGCGAACCGCCGCCGTCGACGTCGCCCACGACGATCGGCGTCACGGTTCCCATCACGGTCGGTTAGCGCGTCGGCGGCCAAGTTAGGTGCGCGTCGCCGGCGTGGGTAGCGTGCGCGCCGTGACGGATCAGCTCGCCGGCGCCCGCGCGGCCGTCGACCACGCGGCCGACGTTGTCGAACGCGGCACGGCCACACTCGCGGCCCTGGCCGCCGAGGACGGGCGGATCTCGGTCGCGCGTCTCGACGAACACCAGGTCCTCGCGTACGACGTCGCGCACTCGGCCGCCGCAGTCGAGGGCGCGAAGGTGATGTGCGACTACGGCGAGCACGGCGACACGGAGTCGCGGTTGGCTCGTGCGTTCGTGGCGGATGCGGTCGCGGACGTGGCCGCGCGGCTCATCGGCCGCGGCGCATTATGGGGCGTCGACGACGACGCGCTGGTTGGCGCGATGCCGTTCGTCGCGGAGCATCGCGCGCCCGCGTTCCTTGCCGTGCTGGCGGAACAGTGCGCGAAGCACGGCACGGGCCCCGCGCACCTATCGGACGATTTCGAGCTGGTCGCCGAGACCTTCCGGCGTTTCGCCGAGGACAAGATCCGCCCGGCCGCCGAGCACGTGCACCGCACGAACGCCGACGTTCCCGAGGAGATCATCCAGGGCCTGGCGGAGATCGGCGGCTTCGGCCTGTCGGTTCCCGAGGAGTACGGCGGCTTTGCGACCGGGGGCGCGCACGACTACATCGGCATGGTCGTCGCGACCGAGGAGCTCTCGCGGGGTTCGCTCGGCATCGGCGGCTCACTCGTCACGCGTCCCGAGATCCTCACGCGCGCGCTCGTCGCGGGCGGGACCGAGGAACAGAAGCAGAGATGGTTGCCGCGCATCGCGAGCGGCGAGTTGATGGCAGGGATCATGGTGACCGAACCCGACTATGGCTCCGACGTCGCGGGCGTCACGGTGACCGCGGTACCAACCGACGGTGGCTGGCGCGTCAACGGCGTCAAGACGTGGGCGACGTTCGCCGGCCGCGCCGACGTGCTGATGCTGCTCGCGCGCACGGACTCCGACCGAACGCTTGGACACCGCGGCCTCTCGGTGTTCGTCGTCGAGAAACCCCGGGCGGAGGGGCACGCGTTCGCGTTCGGTGACGGCCGGGGCGGCAAGATCGAGGGCCGCGCGATCGACACGATCGGATACCGCGGCATGCACTCCTTCGAAGTCGCGTTCGACGACTGGTTCGTGCCCGCGGAGAACCTCATCGGGGGCGAGGCCGGGCTCGGCCGGGGCTTCTATCTCCAGATGGCCGGCTTCGAGAATGGCCGGCTGCAAACCGCGGCGCGCGCGGTCGGCGTGATGCAAGCCGCCTTCGAGGCGGCGCTGGCCTACTCGCTGGAACGGCGCGTGTTCGGCCAACCGATCTTCGAGTACGAGTTGTCGCGAGCGAAGCTGGCGCGCATGGCCGCGCTCGTGCAGGCCGGCCGCCAGTTCTCCTACGAGGTCGCCCGCATGATGGCCGCCGGCGAGGGCACCCTCGAAGCGTCGATGGTCAAGGCCTACGTCTGCCGAGCGGCCGAGTGGGTGACGCGCGAAGCCATGCAGCTCCACGGCGGTATGGGCTACGCCGAGGAGTTCTCGATCTCGCGCCTGTTCGTCGACGCCCGCGTGCTGTCGATCTTCGAGGGCGCGGACGAGACGCTGTGTCTGCGGGTCATTGCCCGCCGTCTCGCGGAGCGCGCGCTCACCTGATCTCGGGCGCAACATCGCCCGCGTGCCCGTCACCGTCACCGGCACGCACCTTGACGCCTTGTGCGTTGGCGCACTACCGGTGTCCGAACCATACCAATTTGTGGAAATACCCCGCATATGACAAACCGCCCAGAGTGGGCATAAGCTGATCGGACTACGGGTACGGGCTCCCGTGACCGAGCGGGCACACAACTGGGGGAAAGCAACATGCACGTGAGTACTCGACGCGCGATGGGCGTTGTGGCCATCGGCGCACTCGCCATGGCGGGGACCGTCTTCTCGAATTCGGCCGGCGCCGCGCCGGTCGAGATCGGCCTCGACTGCGTCGCCCACTTGTTCGAATCCAGCTCGACTCCGATCACTGTCCTCATCGACGGTGACGGCGGCCCAACCGAAGGGGGTACGCCCGAGCGTGACGCGCAGAAGGTGATCTTCGGCGTCGAGGCCCCGGCCGAGACCCCGGCCGGCGCGGAGATGACAGTGAAGATCCCCAGTCGCGCGACCAAGCTCCCGGCGAGGAGCACGGGCCTCCGGGTGTTCGACTACACGAACATCACCGCGACCTACAGAGTGACAGGCGCGACCATCGTTGCGGACTCCGGAGTCGCGTCCGGGCCGCCGCTCGCCGACGGCGTTGCGGTACCCGCGGCACCGACGATCTACACGGCCAACACAATCACCGTCGGCACCGACGGCCCGGTGAGCACCGCCACCGGTGGTGTGATCACGCCGCCCGACATCACCTTCAAAGTGCTCGCGGGCGCGATCGGGTCGACGATCACGGTGACCCTGGACGGCAACACGCTGACGGCGTACATCGGTCCGAACTTCCAGGTGCCCGGGAGGGCGGTCTGCGTGGCCCCGCCGAACGTGTTCAACAGCGGTGCGTCGCCCATCCTCTCGAGCACGCTCGTCGTGGCGCCGCCGCCGCCCCCGCCGCCGCCGGGTGCGCCGACCGCCGTCAACGACGTCGTGTCGACCACCGCGGGCGCGGGCGTGACGGTCAACGTGTTGGCCAACGACACCGCCGCATCCGACCGCGCCATCGATCCGGCGTCGCTGAAGATCAAGACCGCGCCGACCAAGGGCACCGCGACCGTCGGCGCCGGCGGGATCACCTACACGCCGAATGCCGGCTTCAGCGGCGGTGACACCTTCCAGTACGAGATCTGTTCTGTCGGGATCCCGGTCACGACGACGACGGCGGCACCAACGACAACCACGACCCTTGACAACGAGAACACGACGACGACCGCGCCGGCGACGACGACGACCGCGCCGGGACTCGATGTCGGACCCTGTCACTTTGCGAACGTGACGGTGAACGTCGCGTCGGTGCAGGCGGCGGCGCCGCCACCTGCGCCGCCGGCTGCGCCGGCCGCGCAGGCGGCGGCGCCCGCACCGGCCGCGACACTCCCGGTCACCGGGACCTCCTCGTCGGCACCGCTCGGGTTCCTCGGCGCGCTCTTCGTGCTCATGGGGGCCGGCGCGGTCGCTCTCGTGCGCCGCCACCGCCCGAACACGCGCTGAGCGTTCGGCTAGAACTGAGGGCCCGGCCGCCTGGCCGGGCCCTCAGCGCGTCCGAACGCTCCCGTTCCGTGGTCACTGGGGGTGGCAATTCGCGCGGGGAGCGCGTACTCTGGCTTGGGAGTGACGGCGGAAGTGGGAACGCGGTAGTACCGCGATCAGGATTCTGGGGGCTACACATGCAACGATTCTCTCGGCGCGCGGCGCGACTTGCCGCGGTCGGCACCATCGCAGTCGCCGGCATCGTCGTCGCCGCACCGGCTGACGCCGCGCCGGTCGCGATCGGCCTCGACTGTGAGGCCCTCCTGCCCGGCGTCCCGCCCGGCAGCGGCATCAAGGTCGACGGCGACCCGGTCGCCCCCGGACGTCAACCGCAGATGGCGAACTTCGAGGTGCAAGCGCCGGCCGAGGTCGGCGCGGGCACCGAGCTCACGCTTACGCTGCCCGGCGGCTCGACGGTGCTCCCGGCCACCAGCACCGGGCTCGTGATCAACAGCTTCACGAACATCACCTCGACGTACCGAGTGACCGGGGGAACCATCGTCGACGGCTCCGCGGTCGCGTCGGGCCCGCCGCTCATCAACGGCGCACCCGGCACGGCGGGAACCCCCGTCTACACCTCCGATACGCTGACGATCAGCACGACGACTCCCGTTCCGGGCGGAGGGACGCTCACCAGTCCGGTCGTCACGTTCAAGGTCCTGGCCGGTGCGGTCGGCACGACGATCCAGACGTCCCTCGTGGGCAACACGCTGACGGCGAACCTCGCGATCGGCCTCGCCGCGGCGACGACCTGCGTGGCGCCGCCGAACGCGTTGGTGAGCGCGGGGCCGGTCGTGCTGTCGAGCACGCTCGTCGTCGCGCCGCCGCCGCCTCCGCCGCCGCCGGGCGCCCCGACCGCGGTCAACGACACTGCCTCGACTCCTGCGGGCGCGCCCGTGACGATCAACGTCTTGGCCAACGACACCGCCGCATCCGACCGCGCCATCGATCCGGCGTCTCTCAAGATCAAGACGGCGCCGACCAAGGGCACCGCGACCGTCGGCGCAGGCGGCATCACCTACACGCCGAACGCCGGCTTCAGCGGCGGTGACACCTTCCAGTACGAGGTCTGCTCCGTCGGGATCCCGGTCACGACGACCTCGACGTCGTCGACCACATCGACGACCGTCGAGGGGCAGGAAGAGGAGGAGACGACGACGACCACCACGACGGTGGCTCCGACTGTGCTCGACCAGGGGCCCTGCCACTTCGCGAACGTGACGGTGACGGTCTCGTCGATCCAGGGAACGACCGTACCGACGGTCGCGCCCGAAGCGCCGGTTACCGCTCCGCCCGCGACGTTGCCGGTCACCGGCGGCTCTTCGGCGCCGCTCGGACTTCTCGGCGCGCTGTTGGTCGGCGTCGGCGCGGGCGCGATGGCCCTGGTGCGCCGCCACCGCCCGATCACGCGCTGAGCGCTCGTACGTCTTCGAGGGCCCGGCTTCCGGCCGGGCCCTCGGCGCGTCCCGGCTCGCCGCCCGTGCGCCCATGCCCCGTTTCTCGTACAGTCCCGTATGACATGGTCTGCGCCCGATCTTGCGGGGAGGCGTCGTGGCCGGGACTCAGCCGATTCGCCATGCACTCGCGGCCGCGCTCGGCGCCGCGTCGTTGGTCGCATTCCCTGGCGGACCGGCCGGCGCCGCCGACATCACTGCGCCGTGCAACGCGTTCGCGGTGAACGCCGACGGTTCCAAGGGCGCGGCGCTGCCGGTCGCGGGCCTCACCCAGACCCTGCCGCTGCCGTCGATCGGAGCGGGGGTCACCGAGCTGCCCGCTGGACTGGCGTTCGACCTGCCGACCGGGTCGGGGCCGATCGAGTTGCCGGCCACCGCCCCGGGCACCCCGGTTGGCGACCTGACGATCTTGGAGATCAAGGACATCCAGCTCGCCTTCGCGATCTCCGGCGCGGCCGCGATCGGAACACCAACCCTCGCCGGCGGCTCCGTGCTCGACCCGTCGATGGTCGCGATCAACCCGACGACGTTGCGCTTGACACTGCCGGGCTCACAGCTCGGGAGCGTCAGCCCGGTCGCCGGCAGCGCCTTCTTCCCCGGCGGATCAACCTTCCAGACTCCTTCGATCACGATCCCGCTCACGACGGGCGCGGTGGGTACGACGTTGAGCGGTTCGGTTGCCAGCTTCCAAGTCGACGCGCGCGTCACGAGCGCGACGTTGCCGGCGCTCTCGATCCGCTTGGAGTGCACGCCGCCCGCCAACACGATCAACAGCGTGAAGATCGTCGCGCCGCCCGCGCCCGGCGCGCCGACGGCCGTGAGTGACGTCGCGACGACGCCGACCAACACACCCGTCGTCGTCAACGTCCTGGCGAACGACGTCAAGAACACGACCCTCGACATCGATCTCTCGTCGCTGGCCATTACTACGCCGCCGGCGCACGGCGTCGCGACGAAGAACGCCGACAACTCGATGACCTACGCGCCCGCCGCCGGGTTCGCGGGAACCGACACGTTCGCCTACACGCTGTGCTCGGTGGCCAGCACCGACCCGCTGATCCCCAGCGGCTGCGACACCGCCGACGTGACGATCACGGTGGCGACTCCCGCATCCGAGGTCGCGGCGGCCGCCGCGGCCGCGGCGGGGTCCGCGACGACCCCGGCCGCACCGGGCGCGCCGGCGCCCGATCGGAAGCGCGGCGGGGAGGGAACGAGGGTTGGGTCC
>JBQTGT010000080.1:0-3520 GCA_052390615.1 Actinomycetota bacterium | reverse complement strand
GATAGCCGCGAGTCGCGGTGATCGTCGCTTCGCCGAGATCGACGGTAACCGGCGTGTCGACGTCGGGACCGGTCATCACCGCCTCCGCCCGCCACGTCACCCCCACCGCCAGCCGATACATGCCCTTCGTCTCATAGAGGTGACGCGCGGCGGGGTCCGCCTCGCTGCCCGGCGACTCAGCAGTGGTTGCGGCGCCGTCACCGGGATCGAAGCGATACGCGACCGGCGTTGCAGTCCCGGTCACGGTGTAACCGCCGAGCGACACGCCAATAACCACCGGCTCCACCGCCGCGCTCCACAACCACGTCTCCAGTCCCGTGATCCCGAACCCCGCCGGATTCACACCGAGCGTCGGCTTTGGCAACCGAGCACTCGCCCAAATCTCCTCATAGGTCGGCAGCTCCGGCACCACCGGCGGCGCCGGCGGCTTCGACACATCACTCGGATCCGGCAACGCCACACACACCTGATAGGCACGAACCTGCTTGGCGGTCGCACGCTCGATGACCTGCACGTCGTAGCGCCAACCCAGTTCTCCAGCACCCGTCGCACACAGATGATCGGCGAACCCACCGCCGAAGAAGAACACCGCATGCGATACATACACGTACGGGCCCGGCAACCGCCCCGGCGAGGCTCGCACTATCGCGCCATCGTCTCGAACGGTGCCACCACCGTCATCCCCAAGGGTTCCGCCGACGCCGACAACCCCACCGTTCTCGTTGCTCTCGAGCCAGCCCGTGACATCTGCATCGCCCGCGGCCGCGGGCACCGGCGGTGCAACCACGAACGCAATCGCCGCGACAACAATCGCGCGCCTCATATCTCGACCTCGGGCGAGCTCGCGTCCTCGACGGTAACTAGACGCCAGATGCTTTCTTGGTCGATACCGAGGACGGCAATCGACTGTGACGGTGATGAGAGCAACGCGTCGTCCAGGATGCGGCCGTCGCGAGCCACAAGCACCCTGCGGTCGTCGGTGTACTGGACGGACAGCGTGACCGACCTGGGTTCTGCGGTGATCACCTGGACGCTGGTGATCACCGACGCGGTGTCGTAGGCCCGCGAGTCATCGTCGAGCAGAATGCCGATGTCCCGCTCGAACGCGTCGTAGAGAGGAGTGCCGGGAATTACGATCTCGTCGATCAGCTGGGGATCGGGGTTGTGGCCGTAGAGCCAGTGTTGGTAGGCGTCGAGGCTGCGGTAGATCGCCTCGTAATCGGTGCCGGTGTTGACCAACGGCGGTGGCGGCACCGAGCCGTCGAACGAGTAGAGCGGGACCGTCGTCGTGGTCGTCGGCTCGGGCTCGGTCGTGGTCGTCGCGGGCAGCGTGGACGAGCCGGTCGCGGGCGTGGTCGTCACCGACTCGTCGGAATCGTCGTCTCCCCCGCTACAGCCGGCGGCCAGCGCCAGGCCGAGTGCGATCGCCCATCCCCTCATGAGCGGCAGCGTAGAACGCGAGGCAGTCTGGGACAAGAGAACACAACTTGAGACGAGAAGCCTACGCTACGTAGGAATGGGAACGCTCTACGCAAACTGGTCACCTGTTCAATATTGCGAAGCGGGCTGCTCCCGCAGGATGAGTGCAGTCACCGAGCCTCGGTGGCGCAGGACCCAGGGAGCAACCATGCAGAACGTCAAGACCCGCCTCATCGTGTTGGCCGCCAGCGTCATGGCAATCGCCCTCGCCGGCGGCGCCGGGTGGAGCCCCAAGTAAGCACGCACCACCAAGTCAGTTCCGTCACATAGGCGCCCTCGCGCATCAAGGGTTGTTGCAGCGCGCCCGAACACGCACGGGTGGACGAAGAAGCGGCGGTAGCGCGCCAACACGGCCTGCAACGACATGAGCGCCTGTGCGTGGGCTACGCCCTGGGATCACTGGCGATCGCAGGCGTACTCGCCGCGAGCGCGTCGCTACCCCAAGTCTCGATCCTGGTTCTGCTTTGCGCGTTGAGCGCGCTGTCGCTGCGGTTCAACGCCGACGGCGACGAGAATGGCAAGGTCGCGGCATCAGCGCAAGGCATGGTGATCGCGGCCGCGGCGCTCGCCTTCCGCGATACGTCGCCACTGCTGGGCCCGCTGCTGGTGGGAATGGCCGCGGCATTCTGGCGCCTACCTCGCAATCGTCACCACGGTTTCACCGCCATCGCGATTCTCGGCGTCAACGGCCTGCCGGCGTTGGCTGTCGGTGCGTTGCTCGGCGCCTTCAATCTCTCGAGCTCACCGTCGGCGTTGACGCTCGCGGCCGTCGCGCTGCCGCTGTCTGTCGCGTATGCGGCCGTGAACGGCGCGTTGATGGCGCCGTACATCGCGTTGATCGAGCGCATTTCCTTGCGTGACGCAGCTCGGATGCTGTTCGCGACCGCGGGTGGAGTCTACTTGTCGTTCTTGTTCGGTGCGTTTGTGGGTGAGTTGTCGTTGCGGTTCGGGTTGGTGGTGTTCGGGTTGGCGGCGGCGACGTTGGTGATGGTGCAGGCGGTGTTCGCCTCGTATCGCAAGCTGGTGGAGAGCGAGCGTCAGACCTGTGAGGGCTTGATCGCGGCGGTGGAGCGCAAGGACCCCTATACCGCCGGCCACTCGGCGCGTGTGGCGCGGTTCGCTCGCTATATCGGGGGGCATCTGGGGTTGAAGGGCGCGGCGTTGGCGCGTGTGGAGCGCCACGGGTTGATGCACGACATCGGCAAGCTTGCGGTCCCGAATCACGTGTTGCGCAAGGCCGGCCCGCTGGATGACGACGAACGTGTGTTGATGTTGCGTCACGAGCCGGCGGGTGCGGCGATCTTGGCCCGCATCCCGATGTTGGCCGACGCGGCGACGGTGGCGTCGGGCCGTGAGGACCGTGCCGCGTTGGACGGCGCGGTGCGCCCCGCGCACATTGTGCATGCGGCGGACGCGTTCGATGCGATGACCTCGACGCGTGCCTACCGGCTGCCGCATACCCAGACCGCGGCGTTGCACGAGATGTACGACAAGGCCGACAAGCAGTTCCACCGCGCGACGGTCGACGCGTTGAGCGCGGAGCTCGACGGCCGCGCGGAGCTCTACGGCGCCGGGACCGAGGAAGAGGTCACGGTCTATGAGACGCCGCCGCCGAAGGCGGCGTTGGGTAAGACGTTGCACGACGGCGAAGCCGCTCCCGACGACGCCGAGATCGAAAAGCCGACGCGGGCGCGCCTGGCGCACGACGTCGCGTTGGCGACCGGCTTCGGGGTCGTCGCGATCGGCGCGGGACTGCTGGGTGCGGTCACGGTCTCGTTGGGTGCGCTCGTCGCGGCCGGTGAGCTGGTGTGCTTGCGGCCGTTGCGGCGCGACACGCGGCCGTTGTCGCTGATCCCGATGCTGGTCGCCCTCCACGCGCTCAGCCTCCCGCACGCGATCGGCGCGATCGCGGGCGGGATCGTCCTCGCGGCCATCGCCCGTGAGCACCGCGCGATCCGCCCGTTCGCGTCCCGTTGTGTGGTCGCAGCCGCGACCATCGGCACATATGCGGTCGTGGCCGGCCCGCTGGATGCGACGACGA
>JBQTGT010000079.1:0-2816 GCA_052390615.1 Actinomycetota bacterium | reverse complement strand
GTGGCCGCCGACGACCGTGCCGCCGACGACCGTGCCGCCGACGACCGTGCCGCCGACGACCGTGCCGCCGACGACCGTGCCGCCGACATAGTGCCGCCGACATAGTGCCGAACGTGCACGCGGATCGGTAGCACGGACATCCGGCCTGTCGCGCCTGCGAGCGGGCGCGACACCACGCCGGAGGTCGCAGGGGGGAGATCATGGGGCACGCGCGAATATCGCGAGCGCCCCGCGATCGCGTTGTCCGTGCGCACCTCTGACATGCCTCGAGGGCGGAGTTCGCCTTCGGGCGCCCACCCATCGTCGGCGTCCTCCGGTGGCGATCGCCACCAAGAATGACCATTCGCACGCCGTCCGGGCGTTTGGCAAGCTATCGCCGCATACGATCGCAAGTGACCAACGTGTGAACCGCGACGGCGTGCCCGAATTCGATTCGACGAGGATCACGCATGACACCGCGAGCTCCTCATCCCGCGTCGAACATGCGAAACGGCGCCCAGGAGGGGAGAGCAACATGACTCGCTTGGTCGAACGGCGGGGTGGTCGTCGCCGAGTGCTGTGCGCGCTCGGCCTGCTCGCGCTCGCGATTGGCGGTCCGGCCGCCGCCGGCGACTTGCTGCAGTCCGGCGATCCCGCGCTCCAGCACCCGAAGTCGGACCCGTCGATTCCGTTCGATACCGACCTCAATAACTACGCTTTGTTCGCGCTCGATTCGATCAACGTCAAGGGATCGAACGTGGAAGGCCGCGGCGTGATTCGCGGCGGCAACGTCGGTGTGAACACCCCCGGGTTCGCCGATCGCGGGATGCCGAGGCTGCGGATGTGCAACGGTGCCGGTGACGGCGTCGCGATCCAGATGGACGAAGGCACCCAGGTCGTGGCCGACACCGGCGATATCGCGCGCGCGTGCGTGATGTGGGACGTCAAGTTGGGCTTTTGCTGCAACGACAGCAATCCGCAGGCCCACACGTTGACGTTCGGGACGTGGTATCCGTCCGACGCGCCGACGCCGCTCCTCGCGGATCCGACGGATGGTGACGACCTCCTCGAGCCGGGTGAACTGCCGATACCGATCGAGCAGCGCGACTGGGCGCCGTGCCTCGCCAACCTCCCCGACACGATCGGTTTCGACCGTGCCTTGAGCCACGTCGCCCCTGGTGTATACGGGGACGTGACCATGCGCGGCGCGGTGCGATTGCGGTCGGGCGTGTACACATTCTGCGACTTGAACCTCGACCGGCGCACCAAGCTCATGATGCAACCCGACACCGAGGTGCGGGTGTGGGGCAACTTCCGGATGCCGAGCGGCGAGTTCGGCGATCGCACCAGCCGCAATGCCAAGCTCATCGTCAACGGCGACACGGTCGCGTTCGGTCGCGGTGGTGTCGTTGCCGCGCAGCTGTTCGCGCCCAACGCCAGAGTCGGCCTCGGGAACCAGACGGATGTCTACGGCCGGCTGTGGGCGCGCTCGTTCTCGTCCGACTGGGGAATCAACATCAACGCGGATCTTCCGCCGTCGGAGCAAACGACGACGACCCCGCCGAGCACGACACCGCCGAGCACGACACCGCCGAGCACGCCGCCGCCGACAACGACACCGCCGACAACAACTCCGGGCACAACGACCTCGAGCAGCACGCCCGAGCCGACGCTTCCCCCGACATAGGGGGCCGCCCGACGCCTCGCGATTCTCGACATACCGCAGATTCCGGGCAAAGGGCCTGTACTCCCGCGCTCAAGTCGACGATGCCGGGAGGACGATCCTCTTGGAGACGCCGACATCTGTGGGGGGACCAATGGCGATGCGACCGCGACTCGGTGCGACCCGTCGAATCGCGGCGCTGGCCGCCACGCTCGTCGCGGTGTCGGGCGCGCTCGGAGCGCTCGGAGCGGGCGCCGCCGGCGGACCCTCGCGACCGGCGGATCGCGACCTGTCGAGCTACGTGCTGTTCGCGTTGGAGTCGATCCAGCTGAAAGGCGACGATCGCGCGGGCCGCTCCGAGATCCGAGGGGGCAACATCGGTGTGAACGCGCTGGGGCGGGCTGAACGCGGCGAACCTCGACTCGTGATGTGTCTCGGCCCCGGCGACGGACTCGACGTTGGGATGGATCCGCACACGCAAGTCGTCGCCGACACCGCCAAGCTCGGCGGTGGTTGCGATATCTGGGACGTGTGGGTGACGCAGCGAGAGCGCTCCGGCCACGAGCCGAACGCGAACTCGATCGACAATGGCGGCTGGTATGAACCGAGTCAACCGGAACCCTTGGTGACGAATCTGCCGCCGTTCCCGTCGTTCGACTGTGTCGACGGTCCGATGCAGACCTACACCGGCGGTGTCCTCCCGCCGGGGAGTTACCCGCACGTTTCGATCGACGGGACCGTCACGCTGACGGCCGGGACCTACACGTTCTGTGAGCTGCACGTCCAACGGCATGCGTTCCTCGACACGCACGCCGGTTCCGTGATCCGCATCGAGCGCGCGCTGCGCGTGCCGGGCGGAACGATCGGCGGGCCCAACTCGTGCGACGCCCAGATCTTCGTCGAGGGCCAGCGCGCGCGCGACGCGGCCGCCATTTCGTTCGGGAGAGACTCGACCGTGTTCGGACAGCTGTGGGCGCCGAACGCAGATGTGAACCTCGGCCACACCACCGATCTGTTCGGGCACTTCTGGGCGCGCGCGCTGCAGAGCTGACGACGCTCGCTGAAATTCCCCAGTGTTGCTCGCCGAAATTCCCCACCGTGGTGGGACCGTCAGGCTAGCGATCACCTCCTCGGCTGGTGTGTTTGCGGTTGCGGGCTTGGTGCTGGCGGAGCC
>JBQTGT010000078.1:0-7756 GCA_052390615.1 Actinomycetota bacterium | reverse complement strand
CGCCAGCATCGACGCGCGCGGTCAACGAATCGGTGATGGTCTTGCTCATCGGGGAGTGTCCTTCCCCGCCCTCTCAACTCAATGAAACAGCAGTCCGACCTGCCTCACACGAGGTTGACACAGAGGGAGACGATCAGGTCGCAGCATATGACAAGCAGTCCGACTTATCGACCAAATGGTTTTCCGCCACAGTCCTCAGCCGACGGGCCACGGCCGGCGGGTCGCCGATGCGGGCGAGCGAGCGCCGGGGATGTCGACGCGCCAGACCCCGCGATCCGGCAGGTGGCCGTGGAGCAGGGGAAGTTCGGCGACGAGTGGCTCCGTCCCGAAGACGCCTTGGACCGCCGTCATGACCGCATCCGGCCCGGCGGTCGAATCGAGTTCCGTGACGTCGCCCGGCGCCTCGCGCTGGGTCAGCTGGGCGAGGAGCTCCTCGATATGGAGCGAAGCCCACACCACGCCCGCGTACTCGTCGGGCACGTCGCTGCGCCGGGTCCAATGGCGCGCCGTGGTACTCATCATGACCGCTTCCGCGACTGCATGGTTGAGGGCCGAAGTTGCCTCGGGGCGGCAGGCCGATCCGATGGCGCCGCCGCCGCGGCCGACCCACACCGCGAGTGCCGTGCACGGCAGATGAGACCGAGCGACGGTCCATGTATGGATTTGCCCACCCCATCGATTCGCGACCTTCGTGAGTGGCGAGCCCGGCGGCGCGACTCGGCGAAGCGAGCCGCGCCCTTCATCGAACAGCGTCGTGATGGCATCGCGCTCAAGGACCTCGAGCAGTCCGTGGAGTTGAACTTCCAACCTGCGGTCGATGTGTCCCGCGCACGTGCCAGTCGCGTCGGGACGCTGCGCCGCGTGAGCCGCGCTCGGTCCAACTTCGGTTCCCGTGACCATGCCGACCTGCGGCAACGGCGGGCGCTCTGCCCACTCCACTCGAGAAGGGCCCACCGCTCGATCAGCTCGTTCTTGCACTTCCCGATTGCCTTGCGCTCACCGACGGACACGCTGCTCGCCCCGAGCACGACGCGCCGGCCGCGACGATCGACCGCGAGTTCGGCATCGGCGAAGTAGACGCCGAGGCGCCGCGAGAGCGGTGTCACGACGACCGCCTCGTCGAGCAGCGTCTCCGTCAGCACACGGCGCGATGCGGAGCTAGACCGGCCACAGCGGAAGCGATCCGTCCGCCGGCTCGTAGTCCCAGTCGAGCTGCTCGTAACAACGCGGATCGGGCGAGCCAAAGCGTGTGGTCAGATCGTTTGCGATCGACGTCCAATGCGCGAGCGCGGCCGCACCCGTTGTCGAAAGACTCCCGTGCTCGAAGATGATCTGGAGTCCCTGCCTGAGCCCGAGCAGGTGGCGGTGCAGGCGGATCTCGGCTTCCTCGGCGAACTCGGACGGGCCGCGATCCAACGTCGCTTCCATCAACAGACAGAGGCGCAGGAAGACGAACGTCGCGTGGAAGGTGCCGTACAGCGGCCTCGAGTCGGTACGGATCGGCGAAGGCTGACCGATCTGATCACGGTTGAGGAGCAGCGGCTCGACCTCTTGCACGGCATGGAGCAGCTGATGCGCCGCCTCGTGTACCAGATGGTCGGCGTAGCAAAGCGTCGACCATGCCGGCTCAAGCTTGAGAAAGGTCGCGCCGAACAAAAAGATGTCGGAACCGCCAACGAACTGCCGGCCGTCGAGGGGCACGACGTACTCCGTGAGGATCTGGATCTCGGAAGCGGCCTCGGGTTGGATCTCATGCACGAGCTGTATCGCTTCTTGCAAGCCGCGGAGAACGGCGCACCCGTCCTCGCTGGCGTGGTCCAGGAGCCGGAGTTCCACGTCGTAGCCCGCGAGCGCCGACGTGCGCTCGCTGTATTTGTCGATCTCGTATTGCACCGGCGCGGTCGTGTCGCGGATGCCGATCGCGGCGCCGCCGGCGGGCGCGATCCACGTCTCGGCAACGGCCCCGAGCAGCTCGCCCGCGACGCCGGCGATCGACTCGGCCGACGCGATCTGGTTTGTCACCGCGAGCCGCGCTCGGTAGGACGGGTCCGCCGCCGCGACGCGTACACCCTCCCCGTCGGCGAAGACCGGGAGCGGGCCGGGAATGCGACCCGCGGCCGCGCTGGGCAGCAGCGCGTTTCCCAACTTGAGGATTGCTTGTCCGTAGGCGTCGACCCCGGTGCCCCGAGCCGTTTCGAGCGCAATGAAGTAGGCCTGGATCAGTTCGCTGCGGACGTCGTCAGCATGCAAGTTCCTGAGCGCTTCCAGGAGCGCGTCGACGCACGGGTCGGACACCGCGCCGCGGCGGGCACCGTGTGCGCCGAGCGCGGCGACGTCGCGCAACACGGCCTCGCGGAAGCAGTCGACCTGTGCTCGGGTCGCGCTCAGGTTCGGGACGCCGAATCCGTCGGCGGCGTTCGCGGCGACACTGGTGGGCACGCGCACGCACAGTATCATTGGTAGCTCCGCCATCGTCGTGGTCTGAGGTAGCTGGATGATGCGCGAACTGCGCGACGGCTCAAGTCTGGTTGGCGACGCAGTCGGTCTGCAGCGTGCCCTCGCCGAGGACGGCTATGTGTTCGTCCGCGAGTTGGTCGTCGACGAAGCCGCCGAAGCGGCGAACGCGATTCTCGAGATCTTCCGAGAGGTGAGCTGGGTCGACCGCGACGGTCGTCTTTCGGCCGGCTACTCGGCCGCCACCGCGCAGCCCGACCCGGCATACCGACGCGCGGCCGCGTCAGCCGCGTTCAATCGACTGCCGTACCTCGACGCGCTCGGCGAGTTGGTCTCGTACCTGATCGGAGAGTGCTGGCCGTTGCCGTCAAAGGTGCTTCGTGCGACGCCGCCGGCGCGATTGAAGACCGAACCCGGTCGGTTCACGCATCAGGACTTCTCGTATTGGGGCGTGAACGACATGATCACAACCTGGGTCGCGCTGATGGACATCGACCTCGCGCACGGCGGCCTGGCATTGCGGCCCGGGAGCCAGCGGGGCCCGCAGGTGCCGCTCGATCTCCTTGACCCGCGCGATGCCGATTGGGCGAGCGCGGACTACCGGTGTGGCGACGTCGTTGCGTTCCACTGCCTAACGAGCCACGCGGCGAGACCGAATACGCGCGACGTCCTGCGCCTGTCGGGCGACTTTCGATGGGTCTCCGTGCACGAGCCGGTCGCGGTGGAATTGGTTCGAGGCAGTCGCGGGTCGTCGCGCGAGCTCCTCGAAGCGAAGCTCGGCGGCGAACCGTGGTGGCGCCCGGTGCCGACCGACGCCGTGCTTGTCGACGGACGCCCGGCACCGCCGGGACGCTCGAGGTTCTTCGACGTGGACGGGAACTGGCAGTCATGGAGCGAGCCGGTCGGTGGGCTCGACGCGTCAGACGCGCCCGTTCAATCGTCGTAGCGCCAACTCCAGTCGACCGCCTCAAGCGACTGGACGAGGCTCGGGTCGAGCGGTCCCGCCGCGGCGGCCTGCGCGATCTCGCCGATCTGCGCCTCGCTGGACGCACCGACGCACAGCTCTGTCACCCACGGATGCGAGACGACCCATCGCACGCAGAGTTCTGCGGGCGTCAACTCGGCGGCGGCCGAAGCCACCTCGACGGTACGGACGAGGCGTCGCACCTCCGGCTCGAACGGCGCAAAGACTCGACGGCGCGCCGCGTCGTGATCGTAAAGCGCGACGCCAACGGCTGCGCCCGCGTCGAACGGCGCGCGTGCTTCGACGGCGCAGCCTGCGTCGCGGTACACCGAGCCGTAACGCGTCGACCGCTGGTTCGAGACGTTCAGCTGGAGCGAGATCGCGTCGACGTCGGACGCCACGGCGAGCGCGGCGTCAGGATTGCTGTCGGGGCACGCGATGCCGACGGCCACGTCTTGGTTGCGCACGAGTCCGAGCAGTTCGGAAGCGTCGACATTCCCTGCCCACGAAGAGAACCAGGTGTGGAATGTCACCCGTGCGAGCTCCAACCCGGCGCAGCGCGCGGCGTCGATCTCGGCCACCAAGTCGTGCGCTGGGTACGCCTCCGCGATCGACGGGCCGTGCTCACCGGGGCGCGCGTTGACGGGTGACACGCGGAGGTGGACGGGCAACCGCGTCCCCGACAACAGCTCGAGTGGCCCCCAAGACCGCGAGACGTCGATGGCGCCGAAGCCGGCGTCGGCCGCCGCCGCCACGACCGCGACCACGTCGGCCCCTCCCCGAGCGAGCGCGCTGGTCCCGAGTGTCAGGGAGAGCGATCGTGATCGGTCAGGGGGCTGCTGCATCGCGCTCCAGCCGGGCCAGCTCCTCGTCGACGATCGAGGAGTCAAGCTTGCGGAAGAGCGGCGTCGGTGGGCTGATCGCGGTATCAGTCACGATCGGACGCGACTGCCAGGGTGCGATCGTGTCGTAGTCCCCGGTGATCACCGGGTACGGACGACCGTCATCGAGGTCCGTCACCTCGTCTATGCGCGGTTGACCCGCCCATGTCGTTCGATGACCGAGCATGGCCGCCACGCGATCGGCCGCTTCGGGGATCACGGGGGTCAGCAGCGTGTTGCAGTCGCTCACGAGCTGCAACGCGCAGTGCATCACTGTTTCGAACCGCGCGGGATCAGCGTTGACGAGTTTCCACGGCTCCTGATCCGAGAGGTACTTGTTCGCACTCGAAACCAATCGCATGATGTCGGTCATTGCCGTCCGCACATGCGAATGCGCGAGCGACTCGCCGACGACGTCGAACGCACTGCGTCCTCCTGCCAGCAGGTCGTGGTCGACGTCCTTGAGATCGTGGGGCGCCGGGATCTTGCCGAGGTTCTTTGCGACGAGGCTCAGGGATCGCTGGACCAGGTTTCCCCAGCCCGCGACGAGCTCGGTGTTGTTGCGAACGACGAACTGATCCCAAGTGAAGTCCGTATCCGAGGTCTCCGGACCGGCGGCCGCAAGGAAGAATCGCAGCGCGTCGGCGCCGTACCGGTCGAGGACGTCACGCACATAGATCACGACGGACCTGCTGCTGGAGAACTTCTTTCCCTCCATCGTGAGGAACTCGCTCGACGCCACTTCCGACGGCAGCCGCAGCACTCCGAAGGCACCGGGCTCACCGTGGGGCCGTCCGCTCGCGCCGAGAAGCATCGAGGGCCAGATCACGGTGTGGAAAACGACGTTGTCCTTGCCCATGAAGTACACAGCCGCCGCGTTCTCGGACCACCACGGTTGCCACGCATCGCTGTCCCCCTTGCGGCGAGCCCACTCGACGGACGCGGAGAGATAGCCGATGACTGCGTCGAACCACACGTAGATGCGCTTGTCGTCGCGGTCCTCCCAACCGGGCAGGGGTACGTGTACGCCCCAGTCGAGATCGCGAGTGATCGCGCGCGGCTTCAGGTCCTCGACGAGTCGCAATGAGAAGTTGAGGACGTTGCTCCGCCATCCCACACGTGACTCGAGCCACTTGCCGAGCGTCTCCGCAAACGCGGGAAGCTCGAGGAACATCTGTGGTGAATCGACGAACTGGGGTACTTCGCCGCTGATCTTGCTGCGGGGATTTATGAGGTCCTGGGGCTCGAGTTGGTTTCCGCAGTTCTCGCACTGGTCGCCGCGCGCGCCGTCATAGCCGCAGATCGGGCACGCTCCCTCGATATACCGGTCTGGGAGCGTGCGCCCGGTGGACGGAGATATCGCGGACCGCTGCGAGCGCTCGACGATATAGCCGTTGCGGTACAGCGATGAGAAGATCTTCTTCACGACGTTGTGGTGGTTCCGTGTCGCGGTACGCGTGAAGAGGTCATAGGAAAGACCGAGGTCGTTGAGGTCGTTGACGATGACGCGGTTGTACCGGGACACGAGTTCCTGGGCGGTCGTGCCCTCGCGGTCGGCCTGGACTTGTATCGGCGTACCGTGCTCATCGGTGCCCGACACCATGAGCACCTGATCGCCGCTCATGCGACGAAACCTCGCGAACACGTCGCTCGGAATGCCGAAGCCGGCGATGTGTCCGATGTGCCTCGGGCCGTTCGCGTACGGCCACGCGACTGCAGTGAGGACGTGCTGTGCGCCCATGACCTCACTGTAGAACAGGACCCATTGCCCGCTCGCCAACTTTGGCTCGCCTGCTGGTGCTGTGGGTTGCGCGGCCGCCTGATCGGTCCGGCGGCGCGCATGCCCCGTGCGATGATGTGCGGCAGTCATACATGAGAGAGGCGGGCAAGTGCGCGTCTTGACGGGAAAAACCTGTCTCATCACGGGTGCATCGAGAGGCGTTGGGCGCGGGCTCGCGCTGGAACTCGGGAAAGCGGGAGTGCGGCTCGCGCTCGGCGCTCGCAACCATGAGGCGCTCGAGGCACTCGCGGATGACGTCGCGTTGGCAGGCGGCGATCGGCCCGAGGTGTTGCCCGTCGATCTGACGTCAGTCGATGATGCGCGCGCTTTCGCGAAGCGGGCAGCCGAGGCCCTCGGCCAGGTCGACATCATCGTGAACAATGCCGCGATGATCGTGAAGGCGGCGCAAGCTGACGTCGGAGATGCCGACGTCGCGCGACGAATGTTCGAGGCGAACTACTGGTCACCGCTTGCACTGATACATGAGTTGTCGCCCGAGATGCGCCGACGCGGGTCCGGTGTGATCGTCAACGTGACATCGATGGCACCACTCACTCCGGTTCCGCTGCTCGGGTATTACGCCGCATCGAAAGCCGCACTGACGGCCGCAAGCGATGCGCTGTCCGAGGAACTTCGTCCTGCCGGCATCACGGTCGTCCAAGTGATGCTTGGTCCGGTGATGACCGACCTTCTCGCCGAAGCCGTGGCAGGAACCGGCACGGAATGGCTGTCTCGCCGTCTCGCCGTCTCGCCGTCGCGGGCGGCACGGCACATCACGACCGCAATCGAGAAGGGTCAGGCGAGATCCGTCTGTCCTCGCCTGTGTGTCGTACCCGCCGCAATTCCCGCGCTTGCTCGATCGATGTCACAATTCCTGGTCCGAAAGCAGGCCGGCCTGGTTGCAGCCGGCGAGCGAGACCCGCGGCACTGACGGTCGCGGGGTCCGAACCCAGAACGTATAGTGATACGCGAAACTTCGCCTCTGCATCGGGGGTCAGTGGTGGAAAGTTGGGCGGGCGTGGGCACGGTGGCGTCCCGCGGTTGGTGTAAACGACGCGGGTCGCAGGCTCCGTTGTGATTCTACGCGGCGGGTGCGACAGTCTCCTTCTTGTTGGTCGGCGTGAGGTGTTCGCGGCGGAGGTCTTGTAGGCGGCGGAGCGCGACGGTGCTCATCGTGAAGCCGCGCCAGCCGCGTGATGCGCGGTCGAGCACGGCCCACACGAGCGTGAGGCAACTCGTCTCGCCGGGAAGCCGACCGATCACCTTGACGCGTCGGCGGGTCTCACCGAAGCTGCGTTCGATGAAGTTCGAGTGCCGGATGCGCTTCCAGTGCTCGACGGGGAACCGGAGGTGTTCGAACAGCGCGTCGAGATCGCGTTCGAGGCACTCGACCGCGCCCGGGTATTTCTTGCGCCACTTGACCGCGAATGCCTTGGCGTGCGCGTGCGCTTCGCGGATGGCGGCGTCGCCGGGTTCGGCGTCGATGTCGAAGATCTTCCAGTAGTCGGCCTTCACCTCGGCCTGGTCGGCCTTGGAGACCTTCGCCAGAATGTTCTCCGTTTACCGGCCTTCATCGCTGGTCCTCGGTTCGGTGGCGTGAGGGTCCACCCGCGGCGCTGAGCGGAGGCGGACACTCGCTTCGAGGGAGGCGCTGATGGTCGGCGTCGTTCGTGTGGA
>JBQTGT010000077.1:0-2074 GCA_052390615.1 Actinomycetota bacterium | reverse complement strand
GCGACGTCGCGATCCCGGTCGTCGCATGGGACGAGGGCCTCTACCCGCAGCTGGGAATGACCGGAACGGTCGCGAACACCGACTACGGCACCGCATCGGGCACCACCGTCGCCGTACCGTCACCCGCGCGGCCGATGACACGGAACCTGTCGGGCACCCAAACAATCGCGTCGGCACAAATGGCCATGTCATGGGCGAAGCCCGCGCCGTCCGCGATCGTTGCCGCGACCCAACCCGGGAACACCCAGCGGGCGGTGCTGTTCGGCTACGAGGCCGCCACCACCATGGTCGGCGTCACCGCACCCGCCCGCCGCGTCGGCTTACCACTCAACACGCTCTCGACACGGTTGAACGCGACCGGCTGGCGTCTCCTCGAGGGTGCGATCGGCTGGGCCGTACCCGAGATCCGCTACATCCGCGACGCCACCGACCGGATCGTCGCCCGCAGTATCGGCGGCACCGTCGTCGAACGCTACGGATACACCGGTAGCGGTGACAGCCCCGACGTCGTGCAGGACGCGACACGCGCGGTCCTCGAGCGGAGCTTCGGCTTGCCCGGTGGGGTCGGGCTCACCAAACGGACGGGACAGCCTGATGTGTGGGCCTACCCCAACCTCCACGGCGACATCATCGCCACCACCGACAGCACCGGAACCAAGACCGGGACCTACGCCTACGACCCCTACGGCAACCAGCTCACGTCGTCGTTGCCCGACACCGCGCACGGCAACGCCGACTACGGCTGGCTCGGCCAACACCAGAAACTGAGCGAACACGAACCCGGCACCCCCACCCTCATCGAAATGGGCGCCCGCCTCTACACACCCGCCCTCGGCCGCTTCCTCGAAATCGACCCGGTAGAAGGCGGCTCCGCCAACGACTACGACTACGTCGCAGGCGACCCCATCAACACGTGGGACCTCGACGGCAGAATCTGTTGGTCGTGTCCGGCGAAGAGTGTTGCGAAGACTGTCAAGCGTGCCGCACACAACACGAAGGAGTTCGCCAAGCGCAACTTCAGCGCAACTGGACTTAAGAATGTCGCGAAGAGCGCGCTGAACAATCGGATTGTGCGGGGTGCGGCGGCTGCGTTCGCAGCGGGAGCATTCTGCACGGCGAGCGCAGGGCTGGGCTGCGCCCTGCTCGTAGGCGCCGCTGCGGGAGCCTCGTTGAGCGTGGCAAACCACGCCGTTCAGGGTCGCGGCGGAGGGGCGCTGGGATACTTGAGGGCAGCGGGCGGAGGAGCGGTATCCGGCGCGTTCGCGGGTACGCTCGGTTGGTCGCGAGCCGTGACCGCAACGACGGTATTCGGTGCATCGTCAACGCGCGCGACCATGGGATGGGTCGGCTATCTCTGGAATGGTGCACGGTGGTATCGAGGCGGAATGCCATGAGGCGCGTGCAGGGAGATCGAGTGTTTGCCGCGCCCTCAATGAGGCTTGGAGTTGCCGCGACGTACCTCGTATGGGTCTTCCTCGTTGTGCTTCCATTCCTCGAACCATCCGATCCTGCACATCTTGTCGTTGCTGCAGTCAACTTCGCCGTGACGAGTGCGGCTTGCATCTATCTTGTTCGTTCGAGAGTCGAGACGCGCGGTGAGGTCCTCGTGGTCCGGTACCTGAGGCGCCAGGAGGTGCCGAGGAGCGAAATCGCCGAGATCACATGCACGGACAAGGGGCTGGCGCCGCGGGTGGTGTTGACCAGCGGCGAAGAGATCATCCTCGCGCCCCTGTCGGCTGCGTTCGAGAACTTCGGAATCAGGAACCCGTACGCGTTGCGCGCGTGTGAGGAACTCCGGGAATGGTTGCGTGGGTGAGTCGCGGCTGAGGGTGTCCGATCGTCTGTGTGAGTGACGCCAGACTTGAGGCAGGCGGAGTCTGCCTCGGGAGGGAAGCGTCATGGCAGAGATCCGCTAGGAGCTGCTCGATGAGCTGCTCGCCGATTACAGGCTCTTCGCGTTGGAGTGGGGAGTGTGAGGTGGCTGGGGGGTCCACCGTGTGGGTCAGGGATCCCACCATCGTTGCGGCTGTTCTACGGCTGCGACGACGGGAGATCCCTGACGATGAGCGACGGT
>JBQTGT010000076.1:0-1616 GCA_052390615.1 Actinomycetota bacterium | reverse complement strand
CTCGACGACATCGGCGGCTGGCTCAGCGACACCCTCGACGCAATCCCCGGCGTCCCCAACCTCGCCGACACCCGCCGCATGATCGAAAACATCGCCGAATTCGAGATGCCTCCGCCGATCATGACCTTCGCCGCCGCCGCGACATCGTTCGCCGGCGACGCTCGATTGGCGACGGGGGGCTTGGACGCGGAGTCCTCGGCCGCGCTCGGTGTTGCCCTCGGCGACGTCTACACCACCGACGGGCTACGCGGGCAGCGCATTATTCGCAGGGGCGCCACCGTCGCCGAAGTTGGCTTCTCGGGCGGTCCGAGTGCCCTCAATACCCGCGGTCTGAACGAGTCGGGCATGATCGACGTCCAAGTCCTGTACGACAACGAATTCAAAATGTCATCAGTCACGGCGGTCGTCACGACCGAGAGGCGCGACGAGGTCACCATGTGCATGACGACGTTCGACCTCGACAGCCCCGACGGGCGCCGTGCGGCCGAGCTGGTCCGCGACTTCGCGTTCGCGCCCGGTAGCGTCGCGCTCGACGCCGAGGCGCTCGACCTGATCGCCAACGATACGACCGCGTCCGGCGTGAACCAGACCAGCCAGACCTTTGGCAGCGACTCCGACCAGTACGGTTTCGGATTCTCGGTCCCCAACCCGGCCGTCGAGCTCGGCATCACCGCCGAAGTAGAGGTCGCACGTCTCGCGCCAAGATGAAAGGACGACCGTGCGCCACAGGCTCGCCCCTGTTGTCGTCTCGGGTCTGGTTGCGGTACTGGTCGCGTCGTGTTCCGGCGGGGACGACAGTGAGGTGCCGACTGTGACCACTACGGGTTCGGCCGCGTCGAACGCATTGCCCGGTGAATGGACTACAGGCGATGCGAGCATTCGTACGCCGCGAGATTGGCAACGGAGCGACGAGCAAACCTTCGTGGAATACTCACTCGCCCTCGCGGTCGAGGCGCAAGACGGTTCGGCGAAGGCCGGCCTCTCGCGTAAAGAGCTGGCGGTGCCGCTCGAGCAACTCGAGGCGATGTACGGCGCATCGCTCCTCCGCTACGCCACGAACTTCGACGCAAACGGTGCCGCGAAACCGATCGAGATTGTAGGTGCCGATGGCGCGCTCGTCCTGAACGCGCAGCTCGACACGACAATCGGTGCGTACCGGGGTCCTGGAGTCGGTGCGTTCGTCATCGCGAAAAGGGGTGACGACGCCTATGTCCTTTCGGTTGTGGCGAAGGACGAGCCGGGCAACGACGTGCTGGTCGAGGAGATCGCTCGGAGTCTTTCGATTGAGTGATCACGGAGCGCTGGACGAGTTCGACGCTGTGGCCGCGCGCGTGGTCGATGCGTTTGCGGTGCAGTGCCGAGCCGCGCAGATCGCGCTCCGTTCGGTGATGCAGGGGGTTGTGGCCGCGGACCGGTGGGCGGGACCGTGACGATGACGGTCGGTTCTGCGCGTGAGCTCGAAGCGATGGCCGAACAGCTGGACGACCGAGCCCGGGCGCTGGGCCGCTGGCTCGAGCATCTGGCCGGCGCGTTGGCAGATTTCGAACGTCAGATCCCGGCGTTACGGGAGGCGTGGGTGAGCGAGCGCGCGGAGAAGATGACGGGCGACCTGGGCG
>JBQTGT010000075.1:0-51594 GCA_052390615.1 Actinomycetota bacterium | reverse complement strand
GCGTTGTGCCGGCAGTTGGTGCCGGAGGGCAGTGTCGAGGCGTTTCTGGCTGATCATCGCCGGGACTTGTTTCCCGATGAGATGTTCGCGGACTTGTTCCCGTCGGGGCGTGGCCGCCCATCGGTGCCAGCGGATGTGATCGCGACCGTGATGGTGTTGCAAGCGCTCGAGGGTCTGTCCGATCGTGACGCGGCGAAGGCGTTACGTGATCGGATCTCGTGGAAGGTCGCGGCCGGGCTCGCGTTGGACAATGTCGGCTTCGACTATTCGGTGCTCACCTATTGGCGGGCGCGGCTGCGCCGCAGCGATGCACCGGAGCGGATCTTCGATGCCGTGCGTGCAGTCGTCACCGAGACCGGTGTGCTGAAGGGCAGGACGCGTCGGGCGTTGGACTCGACGTTGCTCGACGACGCGGTCGCGACCCAAGACACGGTGACCCAGTTGATCTCTGCGATCCGTCGAGTCCGCCGTGTGGTCCCGACCGCGGCATCAGTGGACGTGGTCGCCCATGATTATGACCATGCGGGCAAGCCGACGATCGCCTGGGACGACCCGATCGCCAAGACCGCGCTCGTCACCGGGCTCGTGAACGATGCGCTCGCGATTCTCATCGCAGTCGAAGAGGCGTCGCTTGAGGGCGAGCAGGCCGACGCGGTCGGCCTGTTGGCGTTGGTCGCCGGTCAGGACATCGAACCCGGCGACGGTGACGGGACGTGGCGCATCGCGCAGCGGGTCGCGCCAGACCGAGTGATTTCCACCGTCGATCCCGAAACTCGCGTCCGTTCTGCGCCTAAAGTCCCCTTTCGTACGAGGCTCCAAGGACGGGGCCCGGGGAACCAAGGATGGGTCAGCGCCACGCCCGCGTCGCCGTTCGTGCGGTCGCGGCACTCGCGAGCTGTGCCGTGTTCATCGGCGCGGCGCCGAACGCGTCAAGTGCACAAGAAGTGCTCGCGCCGGACGTGCTCGAAGGCGTCGTCATCGAGGTGCACGGTGATGACTTCGCCGGTGGCGAGGTGTTCCACGACTTCGAGCTGCATCGACGCGGCCGGCGACCGGTCCGGCTCGACATCGACGACGACACCGGCCGCCGGATCGCCAATCGGCGCGTGCGGGCGCGAGGTCGATTGCGCGGCGCCGTCCTCGACGACACCAACATCACAGCTGTGAGCGCGGCGGCGGTACCAGCGCCGGTGGCCGCCGCCGGAAGCACTCGTGTCGCGGTCCTGCTGTTCAACTTCCCCAACAACCCGAGCCAACCGTGGGCGACACAACAAGTCCACGACACCCTCTTCGCGCCGGCTCCCGCGACCAGCGTCGACCAGTTCGTGCGCGCGTCGTCAGACGACCAGACGAGCCTCTCGGGCGACGTGTTCGGCTGGTACCCCATCGCCGCGCCGGCGGCGGGCTGCGCCTACACGACCTGGGCCACGCAGGCGCGCGCCGCCGCGACTAACGCCGGCGTGGACTGGGCGTCCTACAAGCACATCATCTATATGTTCCCGAATGTGGCGGGCTGCGGATGGGCCGGACTCGCCTACGTCAACGCCGCCAGCTCGTGGATCAACGGGCGACGATCGCTCGGCGTCATCGCGCACGAGCTCGGACACAACTTCGGCGCCCTGCACGCGTCGACTCGGCGCTGCCGGGAATCCGGAGTGCCCGTCCCGATCTCGTCCAATTGCACGACCAACGAGTACGGCGATCCGTACTCGATCATGGGAGCGTCGACGCGTACCCACCACGCCATGCACGCGCACCGTTTCGGGTGGCAGGCCGCGGCGACGGTGACCCGCAGCGGCACGTACCGCGTCGCGCGACTCCACAGCGGCGGCAGCCCGCAAGCGCTCCGCGTCCCGCGCGGCACGACGGAGTCCAGCTTCGACCTCGACATCCGCCAGGACCACCCGCCGTACGACACCTTCAGTGGCGCCGACACCGGCGCGCGCGGTGTCAACATCCGCCTCGACCTCACGGACATCGTCAAGTACACGTCGAAAATAGAACCGCGCACCGAGCTGCTCGACATGACGCCCGCGACCGCGACGTTCTCCGACGCCGCGCTCCTGCCCGGCAATACCTTTACCGACCCCGATACCGGGCTCACGATCCGCGTCGATTCGGTCGACGCCGGTGGCTCGACCGTCACCGTGAACATGGACGGGACGGCGGCCACGCGCGACATGACGAAGCCGAGCGCGCCGGGAAACCTACGGGCTGCGGCGGTCGGCCCGGACCTCGTCGACCTGGCGTGGAACGGTGCAACCGACAACAACCGCGTCGCCGGGTATCGCGTGACCCGCGGTGCCACTCTGCTCGGGTCACCTTCCGGGCTCGTGTACCGCGACGGTGCAACCCAACCGAGCACGACATATCAATACAAGGTCGAAGCCGTCGACGCCGACGGTAACGTCGGACCCGCCGCGACCCTCGCCGTCACAACTCCTTCGGCGCCTGACACGGCCGCGCCGAGCACGGTGACCGGCCTGGGGTTTGGGGGCTTCGATCCGGCGGGCGCGAACTCCTACACGACGATCAAGTGGAATGCGGCGACCGACAACGTCGGCGTGGTGGGCTATCGCGTCACGCGCAACGGGCAGTCGCGAAGCAACGCGGCCCCGACGAACTTCACCGAGCTGCTGCCGGCCGGATCCACACATACCTGGACCGTCGCTGCGTACGACGCCGCGGGCACCGTCGGACCGGCGGCGGCGTTCACCGGCACCATCCCGCGCCCGGATCCGCCGCCGACAACCGCGCCCGATCGGACACCACCGAGTGCGCCGACCAGCCTGCGAGCCACACCGACATCGACGTCGGTCGCGCTCGCGTGGAATGCGGCGGCTGACAACGTGGGCGTGCGGGGCTATCGCATCAAGCGTGGCGCCGCGGTGCTCGGCACCACACCCAATCTGTCGTTCAACATCTCCGGTCTGGCCCCGGCATCCCAGTACACGTTCACGGTCGAAGCGTTCGACGCCGCCGCGAACTACTCACCGACCGCGACCGTCACCCTCGAGACCGCGGCCGGGAACGGCCGGTCGGCATCGGTGCTCTCCGCTCGTCTCGGCCGGCGAGGGCGCGTGTTCCTCTCGTGGACGGCCGTCGACGGGGTCGACCACTACCAGATCCAGCGCGGACGCCGGGTGACGGAGCGCCGAAACCTCGCGTACACCGATACTCCCGGCGCGGGAACGTGGACCTACCGCATCGTCGGGGTCTCCCCCAACGGCAAGAAGTCGACGCCCTCGAACATCGTCACGGTGGCGATTCGTTGAGCCGGCACGCGGGTGGACGTCACGCCTCGCCCTCGTTCCCCACCCTTGGTCTAAACTGGATAAAAGGGATAAATCCGCCTTACTGGGGAGCGGCAGGGATGGGCACGCGAAGGACCGGCGCGACCCGTCTCATGCTCGCGACGTTCGCCCTCGCCGCCGGCGCTCCCGCCGCGCCCGCCTCGGGCGCCCCGACGCCGGCACCGAATGCGGCGCTGGAAGGCACCCTCGTCGTTGCGCACGGCGACGACTTCGCCCACCAAACCCGGATGGTTGCGCACGACTTCATCCTCATCCGCCCAGGCCGCGCGCCGCTGCGTCTCGAGACGGGCGGACGGGATGTGACGCGTCTGGCCGGCAAACGCGTCCGCGTCCGCGGCCACGCAAACGGTTCCGCGCTCGTCGCGACCTCCGTCACGGCGGCGCCCGCGGCCGTGACCGCCACTGCCGTCACCGGCACCAAGCGCGTGGCGGTCCTCATGGTCAACTTCAGAGACGATGACAGCACGCCGTACACGACATCGGATGTCCGCAACGTCTTGTTCGGTGCGACGGGAAGCGTCGACGCGTTCTACCGCTCTTCCTCGGACGGAAAGGTGAGTATTTCCGGTGACGTGTTCGGCTGGTACGAGCTCCCGAGTCGGAGCATCTCCTGCCAATACATCACGTGGGAACAGGACGCGCGCGAAAAGGCCACCCGAGCGGGCGTGAACCTGGCCGGCTACGACCACGTGATCGTCGAGTTCCCGCGCACGCCGAGCTGTCGGTGGGACGGTCTCGGATACATCGGTGGCGTCACCTCGTTCATCAATGGGGCACCGGATATGTACACCGCCGCGCACGAACTCGGGCACAACTTCGGTGCGGAGCACGCCTCCGCAGCCCGGTGCACGAGCCCTGCGGGCGGGCCCGTCACGCTCTCGGCCTCGTGCCAGCGCGACGAGTACGGAGATCCTTACTCGGTGATGGGTCACGGCCTGCGCACGCACACCGCCGTGCACGCCGCCCGTTACGGATGGATCCCGGCGCAGTCGATCACCGCGGACGGTCAGTATCACCTCGCCCCGCTGCACGCAGGCGCGCACCCGCAACTGTTGCGCGTCGCCCGGCCGTTCTCGACGTCGACGCTCGATCTCGATCTGCGCGCCAACTACGCGCCGTTCGACGCGTTCAGCGCGACCGACACCGCAACAAAGGGCGTCAGCATCCGGCTGAACGAGCGCTCCTCCCCGAAGCCACAACTGCTGGACATGACCCCGGCAACGTCGTCGATGACCGACGGTGCGCTCTTGGCGGGCCAAACATTCGTCGATCCGATCACCGGCCTGCGTATCACGACCGACCGGATCGATGCCACCGGCGCGACTGTCACGATTACCTTCCCGAAGCCCGACCCGACCCCTCCGAGCGCGCCCCCGAATCTCCGCGTCGTCGCGACGCATTCCACCACGGTCGAGTTGGCATGGGACAACGCGACCGACAACGACCTCGTGCTGGACTACGACGTCGCTCGGGACAGCGTTGTCGTTGCCCGCACTGCGCTGCCGCGGTTCACCGACACCGGCCTCTCGCCCGGCACCACCCATACTTGGGCTGTGCGCGCCCGCGACCGGAGTACCAACCTCGGGCCCGCGGCCACGGTCGTCGCGACGACCACGCCGCTGGACACCACGCCACCGTCGAAACCGACGGGCCTGAACGTGCAGTTCGCACCGCAGTTCACCATGGTCAGCTGGTCGGCATCCGTCGACAACGACGAAGTTGGCCAGTACATCGTGACGCGCGGACAGACCAGCTCGTACATCGTCGCGAGCCCGTTCTATGACGCCGCGATGCCACCCGGCGCCAGTGCGACATGGTCGATCCAGGCCGTTGACCGCAGCGGGCTCCGCAGCGAGGTCGCAACCGTGACCGCCACGAACGGGCAGCCGACGGGCGGCCCGACGACACCCGCCGGCGTCAAGATCTCGCTCGCCCGCCGCAACGTGAAACTGTCGTGGAACGCGTCGACCGGCGGCACCGGCGAGATCCGCTACGACGTGCAGCGCAACGGCAAGTCGGTAAGAACCGCGAGACGGTCGAACATCACCGACAAGCCCGGGCGGGGAACGTGGACCTACGTCGTCGTCGCGTTCGACGCGCAGGGCAACCGCTCGGGTCCGTCGGCTGCGGTAACGGTCACGGTGACCTGATCACTTGATCAATCGCGACAGCCGACGGTCGGCGAGGATCTTGCCGCCCGTCTGACACTGCGGGCAGTACACGACCTCGTGCGACTCGTACGACACGCGCGCGAGGTCGGTACCGCAAACGGGACACGGCAAACGGTGCTTGCCGTGCACCGTGAAGTGCTCGCCGAGCTTGTTCTGCGACAACCCGCCCGTGCGCGACCGCTCGCGCTCCAACCCTTCGGCCAGCACTTCATCGAGCGCCGCGATCAAACGTCCGCGGTCGCCCCCGGTCAAGGACTTGAGCGATGCGTACGGCGACAGCTGCGCCCGGTGCAACACGTCGTCGGCATAGCCACGGCCGACGCCGGCGACGGTGCGCTGATCGCGCAGGATCGTGTGGATGCGGCGCCCGTCGGCGGAGGTACGCAGCCAGTCCGAGAACTCCGCGCTCGTCGCTTCGGGGCCGAGCTTCGCGAGCGGACCGTCGTCCTCCGAGGCGAGCACCCACCAACCGGCTTTGCGCTCGGTGCCGTGCTCGCGTACGAGCACGGCACGATCGTCCGAGAAGCGCAGCCGGACAACCGATCCCTTCGGCCTGGTGCGCTTCGGCGGCGACTCGAAGTCCATGCGACCGGCTTGTGAGAGGTGGACGAGCACGCGCAGGTCGTTGTCGAACTCGATCGCGAGATACTTGGCGCGCCGTCCGACGCGCACGACCGACTGACCGACAAGTGCTTCCGGCGGCGGGTCGAACGTCTTCAGCCCGGTGAAACCCAAGGGGTCGTAGCCTTCGAGCGTGGCGCCATCGAGCCACGCTTCGAGCCGCTCCGCGAGGGCCTGCATCTGCGGTGCCTCCGGCACCGTGCCCTATTTCCACCGCTTCGCGCCGCGGCTCTCCGCATACGTCGACGCGCCGTGGGTCCAGTCGGGACCGTAACCCCAATTGTCGCGCGTGCGCTTCTTCGGGTGGTCGGGATCGAAGTCGCGACACGCTTGCTCGTACCGCTTCTTCGTCGCGGTGCCTTCGGTGAGCGACCAGAAGTCTTCTTCGAGCGAGAACTTGCCGTCGCCCGCGTACTGGAGCACGGTGATTCCGGGGAAGTCGATCGGCGGTGCGCCCGGCTCGGGGTTGTCGCGCCGGTTCTGCATGTACACGACGACTCGGCCCCGGCGCGTAGGGTGGATCATGTGCCACTCGTACGCGGTGTAGATCGTGCCGTATTCCTCCATGATCGAGGTGATCCACGCGCGGACTGCTTCGCGGCCTTGCTTGTTCCCGAGGATGTGCTCGATGTATGTGACATCCTCGGTGAAGCACTCGTCGCACCACGCGTCCCAGTCCTCGCCGACGGCGCCGAGCTGCCAGTAGTTGCGGAACGCGGCTTCGACTTCTTCGTGGTCGTATCCCTGGTACTTCGTCATGACCGCACGCTACGTCACAGGGTCGAGAGCCCACCATCGACGGCGAGCACTTGCCCGGTGATATAGCTCGCATCGGCCGACAGCAAGAACACGACCGGTGCCGCGATCTCCCACGCGGTTGCTTGGCGACCGAGCGGAATGCGAGTCGCGGCGCGACCGGGGCGGCCCCGGGTCGCGAGTCGTCCGAGCGGCGTGTCGACGAGGCCGGGTGCGACGACGTTGGCGCGCACGGCGCGCGGCGCGCCTTCGAGCGCGACGTGACGACAGAGCCCCGCGAGCGCAGCCTTCGACGCGTCGTACGCGGGGAGGCGGCTCCCAGGACGAAGCGCGGCCAGCGACGAGATGAACACGATCGCGCCGCCATCGGAGATCAACGGCAACGCGGCGCGGCACAGCAGGAAGTGGGCGCGGGCGTTGACGGCGAACACGTCGTCCCAGTCGCGGCTCGACGTGCCTTCGAGGCCGCGCCCACCGCCGATACCGACGTTGCACACGAGACCGTCGAGTCCGCCGAGCGCGCCGGCCGCGTCTTCGACGATCTGGGCACAGTCCGCCTCGTTCGTGACGTCGCCGACGACCACGGTCGCGTCTGCGTCCTCGTCGCGAACGAGCTGTGCGGTCGCCTCGGCCGCGTCCTTGTCGCGGTCGGCGCACGCGATCGTCGCGCCTTCACGAGCGGCGAGCACCGATATCGCGCGGCCGTTGCCCACGGGCGCGTCGGGATCCGCGGTCGGCCGCGTGCCCGCGCCGACGACGAGAATCCGCCGGCCGACCAGTCTCCGAACTGGCGTCGCTGCCACACCGCCACGGTGCACCAGTGGCGCCCGTGCTGACAAATGGGCGGGCCGCGGCTACGACGAGCTGGGGACGACGACGCCCGATTCGTACGCGAGGACCGCGAGCTGGGCCCGGTCGCGCGCGTCGAGCTTCGTCAGCAGACGGCTGACGTGCGTCTTCGCGGTCGCGTGCGACATGAAGGGCTCCCCGGCCAGCTCCGCGTTCGAGAGCCCGCGAGCGACCGTCCCCACGATGCGTCTTTATTTCTTCTTGCGGCGTTCTTCGAGGCGGGACTTGATGATCTCGCGGCGGTCTTGCACGTCGCGGTACGTCAGCTTTTCGACGTCGCGAGAGATTCCCATCGCGGCCTTGATCGCGTCCATGTCGAAATCGTTGGCGACCTTCGGGTCGAGCCCGAGCTCGGCGGCGAGGCGCTCGCCGTGGCGCTGGGCGATCTCCGCGTGCACCTGTTGGATCTCCTCGAGGATGTCGAGGTCGGGCGCGAGCGTCGCGATCGCACCGTCGAGGAACATCATGTTCTTCACGAACAGCATGAGCTCCTTCGGCGCGCGCGCCCCGTATGCCAGCAGCTTCTTCGTCAGGTCTTGGAGTTCGTGGACCAGCTCGTCGGCCGACAACTGCGTCGGGTCGATCGTGCGGTCGAGGCCGAGCTCGCGGAAGACTTCTTCGAGGTCGGTGTCGGGCGGGAACGCGCCGAGGTCGCGGAGCGCGCCGAGCTGACCGATCGTGTCACCGGTCGTCGCACCCACCAACAGCATCAGGAATGCGAGTCGCTTCGTCTCGTCGAGGCGGCCCGTGATGCCGAAGTCCATCAACACCGTGCGGCCGTCGGGTTGCACCATCAGGTTCCCGCCGTGCAGGTCACCGTGGAAGACGCCGTACAGCATGGCGCCCTCCATGAACCCGACGAGTCCAGCGTGCAACACCGCTTCGGTGTCGACCCCGGCGTCCTTCATGCCGCGCACGTCGTCCCACGCCAGACCGGACAGCCGTTCCATCACGAGCAAGCGCCGGGTGACCAGCGTCGGGTGCGGCCGCGGCACCAACATCGCCCGCTGGCCGGTCTCGGCGAGCACCCGCGCGACGTCGAGCATGTTCTCGGCCTCGAGCCGGAAGTCGAGCTCTTCGACAATCGTCTCTGCAAACAGCTCGACGAGCGCGGGCGGATTCGCGAGCGCGGCCACCGGGATGCGGCCGATCAGTTTCGGCGCCAGCCACGACATCGCTTCGATGTCCTGGCGCACGAGCCGCGCGATGTTCGGACGCTGGACTTTCACCACGACGTCTTCGCCACTCCGCAGACGCGCCGCGTGCACCTGCGCGATCGACGCCGCCGCGATCGGCGTGCGCTCGAACGACTCGAACGCATCGTCGAGCGATCGGCCGAGCTCGAGCTCCACGACGCGACGGACGCGCTCGAACGATTCGGGCGGCACGCGGTCGCGGAGCAGTCGGAACTCGGCGGCGAGCTCTTCGGGGAACATGCCCTCGCCCCCGGAGATGATCTGGCCCATCTTGATGTACGTCGGACCGAGGTGTGCGAACGCGACGCGCAACCGGCGCGAGAGCCCGGCGCGGCTGGTCTCCCGGCCCCGTTCGCGCACCGCCCAGACGCCGAGGGCGAGCCCTACCTGCGCGACGACGCGCCCGAGCCGGCCGAGCGGCGGACTGTGCCCGACCTCGAGCCAGTCGGGGACGAGGGCCCGCGACTGGGCCCGCAGCCGCTCGACGTCGCGGCGCCATGGCATCGCGTCGGGGTCGACGACCCACGGGCCGTCGTCGCTGAAGCCCCCGATCGCGAGGTCGGGCGCCGAACCGGTCATCGGGTTGCACGATACGGGCGCGAACTGTCCTTTGGGGACACCAGCGCGGACGTCAGCGTCCCGAGCAGCGCCCCAACCATGGGGACGCGCCCTGCCACTCGTAGAGGTGCAGCGCCAGGAAATCCTGGTCGGGCGGCGGGGCGGCCGCCGGGTCGATGCCGACGAGGTCGAGCCGGCCGGCGTGGCGAGCGGTGTTGTCCCAGGTCGCACGCGCGAATTGATACGCGCCGCGGTAGCGACCGGACGGGTTCACCGCGCCGTAGTTGCCGCCGGACTCGATGCGACGCGTGCACGTGAGGAACGGATGCTGCGAGACGTCCGGACCTGGTGCGGGCTCGGCGTCGGGTGCAGCCGCGAGAGCGCGTGGACCTTCGCCGAGCGCGACCCACGCGCCGCCGGCGCGGCGCGGCGCGATGCCCACAGCCGGGTCGTCGCCGGCGCCGACATCGCCGAGCGGGGCCGCGTCGAACGATTCGACGACACCGCTCGTCCGCAACACCCAGTAGCCGCCGTCAGGCGCGGCCGCGATCGAGAACGCGTTCGCGTCCTCAGGGTCAACATTGGCGCCGACGAACGCGGCGTCGCCGAACGCGAACACGCCCCCATCGGCCGCGAGCAGCCAGTAGCCAGCGCCGGTCGGTGTCGCGGCAACCCCGACGACTGACGTCGCGAGGTCAGCGCTGGTCGCGCTGCCGTGGAACGTGGCGTCGCCGAACGCGAAGACGCCGCCGTCGGCGGCGACGAGCCAATAGCCCCGCCCGCTCGGCGTCGCCGCGATCGAAAGGATCGGCGAGACGAGGGGCTCGCCCCCGAGAGAACCGAGGAACGGCGCGTCGCCGTAGGAAAAGACGCCGCCGTCTGCACCGACCAACCAGTACCCCTGCGCGGAGGGCGTCGCCGCCATACCGACGACGAGCCCGTTGAGTTGGAGCCCGCCCGCCGAGCCCAAGAAGTTCGACGCGCCGTACGCGAACACGCCGCCGTCCGACGAGACGAGCCAGTAGCCGTCCTCGGACGGATGGGCCGCGATGTCGACGACGCCGGCGTTGAGATCGAGGCCGGTGCTCGCCCCGAGCTCGGGTGCACCGCCCAACGCGCGCACCGCGTTCGGGGCGGGGGACGGCGCGCTCGGGGAGTCGGCGTCGAGGGCGGCGCCGCCCGCCAGCAGGAGCGCCCCGGTCACGCAGAACAGCGCGAGGAGGCGGCGGGTCGGGGCGAGGCGCCGTCCGATGCGGGCCCGACCGGGAGAAGTGGGGGGAGCGGATCCGACCGCCGCCTTGCTCGCAACCCCGGCGAGCGCGGTGGCCGGGGTATGCAGATGGTCGAGCACGCACGCATCGGCGTGCTCATGCGAGACGCGTATGGGCATGTACGGAACCTCCCCACGGGGACGACACGAACGAGCGGCTCCCCGCCGAGCCGGACGCGGCGACGCCGTCGATTTCCCGACGGCGACCCGTCGACGCTAACCAGACCCAGTGCCAGGCTGGGAACCGGAAACTCCTGGTCAGGGCGGTGCGTAGGCCCATGGAACCAGGGCCCGTCGCCGTCACGAGCCCCCGCGCGGGCGGGCCTCGACCGCCGGGACTAGCCCACCCGCGTCATTTCCCAAAGAGATCGACAAATCCAACGAAATCGCCCCACAAAATAGATTGACGATAGTCGATGTATCCGTTTAGATAGACCGACGTCGATGCGTCCGCGCCGACCCCGAATCCCCGTGTGAGGTTCCCCATGGCCCGCGTACAACTCGCCCTCAACGTCACCGACCTCGAAGCCGCCGTCGCGTTCTACACGCGGCTGTTCGGCACCGCGCCCGCCAAGGAGCGGCCGGGCTATGCGAACTTCGCGGTCGCCGACCCGCCGCTCAAGCTGGTGCTCTTCGAAGGCGCCGGGCCGGGCGGCACTCTGAACCATCTCGGCATCGAGGTCGAAGATCGGGAAGGCGTCGCGGCCTCGACCCAGCGGGTCGTCGCGGCGGGGCTCGAGGCTCGCGTCGAGGGCGAGACCACTTGCTGCTACGCCGAACAGGACAAGGCGTGGGTGCAGGGCCCCGACGGCGAGCCGTGGGAGATCTACACCGTTCTCGCCGACTCCCCCACGTTCGCGTGCGCGCCGGACGCGTGCGGGTGACCAAGCCGTGAAGTGTTGCGAGCCGGTGCTCGGCGCGACCTTCTCCGACTCGGACGCGCGCGACCTCGCCGACGCGTTCAAGGTCATCGCCGACCCGGTGCGGCTGCGGTTGGTGCACATGATCGCTCGCGCGCCCGCGGGGGAGGTCTGTGCGTGCCAGCCGCTGGGACCGCTCGCGCGCTCGCAGCCGACGGTGAGTCACCACCTGTCGGTCCTGACCGAGGCCGGGCTCCTCGCCCGCGAAAAGCGAGGGAAATGGGCGTGGTATCGCGTCCAGCCCGAGCGCCTCACGGGGCTGGCGGCCGCGCTCGCGCCGCGCGCCGCGCCCGATCCGATACCGGTGCCGTACTCGTAGCAAACTCGGTGTGTGACACCCGCCCGCGAGTCCTACGACGCGGTCGTCGTCGGCGCGGGACCGAACGGCCTCACCGCCGCGGCGCTGCTCGCACAGCGCGGGCGCTCGGTGCTCGTGCTCGAAGCCGCACCACACATCGGCGGTGGCGCGCGCACCGAGGAACTCACCCTGCCCGGCTTCGCGCACGACGTGTGCGGGGCGATCCATCCGCTGGCCGCGGGGTCACCGGCGTTCGCGCCGCTCGATCTAGAAGCGCGCGGCGTCGAAGCCGCGCACCCGATACGTCCACTGGCGCACCCGCTGCCCGATGGGACGGCCGCCATCCTCGATCGGTCGTTGCCCGCCACCGCCATCGCGCTGGGCGACCGGCGCTGGGAAACTTGGTTCGCGCCGCACGCGCGTGCGTGGGACACGTTGATCGAAGAGCTGTCGGGTCCGCTGCTGCACGTACCTCGCCACCCCCTCGTGCTCGCCCAGTTCGGCCTGCCTGCGCTCTCGCCGGCGACGGCCTACGCGAAGCGATTCTCGACGTCGCGGGCGCAGGCGCTGTTCTTGGGGATGGCCGCCCACTCGATGCTGGCGCTTTCGCACCCCGCGACCGCGTCGTTCGCGTTGGTGCTCGGCGCCGCCGGTCACGCGGTGGGCTGGCCCGCGATTCGGGGTGGAACGCAACGCCTCGTCGATGGGCTCGCGGCGGCGGCGAGTGACGGCGGCGCCGAGATCGTGACCGGCGAGCGCGTCACGACGATCGATGCGCTCCCCGCGGCGCGCGCGTACTTCCTTGACACCAGTCCGTACGCGGCGCTGCACATCGCCGGTGACCGACTCGCGCCGCGTGTCCGGCGCGGGCTCGCGCGCTTCCGGCGGGGACCGGCCGCGTTCAAGCTCGACTACGCGCTGTCGGCGCCGGTGCCGTGGACCGCCGCCGAATGCGGTGACGCCGGCACCGTTCACGTGGGTGGAACCGCGGATGAGGTCATCGCGGCCGAGCGGGAGGTGGCGCGCGGCGAACACCCGGAGCGGCCGTTTGTCCTCGTCGCCCAACAGAGCGTCTTCGATTCGACGCGCGCGCCCGAGGGAAAGCACACCCTGTGGGCGTACTGCCACGTACCGAACGGATCGACGGTCGACATGACCGATCGCATCGAGGCCCAGCTCGAACGGTTCGCCCCGGGTTTTCGCGACGTCGTGCTGTGCCGACACACGATCGCACCGGCTGACCTCGCGGCCCGCAACCCGAACAACGTGGGCGGTGACATCGGGGGCGGCTCGCTGTCGGGCCTACAGCTCGTCGCGCGGCCGCGGTTGGCGCTCGACCCCTATCGGCTGGCCGATGGCGTCTACCTGTGCTCGGCCTCCACGCCACCCGGCGCGGGCGTGCACGGCATGTGCGGCGCCGGCGCGGTGCAGCGGGCGCTGAGGCGAGAGCTGCGGACCTGAACGCGCGAGCGTCACCAAGTTCCGCCCGCATCCGGTCGATAATGAGCGCGTGCAGCTCTTGTCGCGAATCGAGGCGACAACCGGTCCGGTGGCCGTCGAAGGCCGCACGCTAACGCTCGTCTCCCGCGCCCGGGCGCTGCGCGTTGGGGGCCGCCACGCCGCCGTCTTCCGCGTCGAGGCGCGGCCATCGCACGTCGAGGTCCTCAACGGTGACGGCACGCGCGATGTCGTCGCCATTCGCGACGTGCAGCGCACCGTCACACGTGCGATCGTGCTGGGTACGGCGGCCGCCGTCATCGGCGCGCGCGTCGCGCAGCACGCAAGGGGGCAACGATGAACGACGTATCGTCGACCGCCAAGACCGACTCCATCGGCGGGAGCGTTGCCGACGCCCTCGGCCGTATCGTCGACGTCTCCGCCGCGCAGGTGTTTCGGGATCCGGTTCCGGTCGGCGACCGGGTCGTGATCACGGCCGCGACGGTCGAGAGCTCGGGAGGATTCGGCTGGGGCGGCGACAACCACCACAACGGCGGCGGCGGCGGCGGTGGCTACGGCGCGGGCCGGCCGGTCGCCGTGATCGAAGCCGGGCCCGACGGTGTCACTGTGCGGCCGGTCGTCGACCTCACCAGGATCGGGCTCACTGTCCTCGGCGCCGCGCTCACCGTGTGGCGCGCGACTCGTCAACGCTCGCGGTAGCGGCGAGCTCGGCGAGTACGGCGTCGAGCGGCATCACGGCGGTTGGTCGAAGCGCAACTGGAGGCGGCGCATTCCCGACAGCCACCGGTCGTAGTCCGCCGTCTTGCGGCGCAGGTACTCGAGCACCTGCGGGTGCGGGAGGATCAAGAACTCCTCGGCTTCGAGCCCGCGCGCCACGGCCTGCGCGACGTCGTCGGGCTCGAGCATGCCGTCGACGCCGGCGACGCCGCCGCCCGGGACGCCCGCTGTCATCGCGGTGCGCACCGCCTGCGGCGCCAGCACCGACACCTTGATGCCCTGGTCACCGTAGGTGATCGAGAGATATTCCGCGAACGCGACCGCCGCGTGCTTGGAAACTGCGTATGGCGCCGAACCGAGCTGCGTGAGCAGGCCCGCGGCCGACGCGGTCTGCAACAGGTAGCCGCCGCCCCGGGCGATCATGCGCGGCACCAAGGCCCGCGCGGCGTAGACGTGCGCCATCACGTTCACGTCCAGGCTCAGCTGCCAGAGGTCGTCGGGCACCTCGGGCCCCCCGAGGATCGCGACACCCGCGTTCGAGCAGAACAGGTCGATCGGACCGTGCTGGTCTTCGACTCGCTCGACGAGCTCGGCGACCGCCGCAGGATCGCGCACGTCGCAGCGAATCGCGGTGCCGCCGATCTCGGCGGCGACGGCTTCGAGTGGATCGTGCACGTCGCTCACCACGACGGCGCGCGCGCCGTCGTTCGCGAACCGGCGCGCGAGCGCGGCGCCGATCCCGCCTGCCGCACCCGTGACGACGACGACTGCCCCGTTGACCTTCATGACAACCCTCGCTCCGTCAGCGGCTCGAATTGTCCTTTGGGGACAACGCGGGACCGGTCAGTGGCTCAAAGCGCGTCACCGCGGCTCCTTCGTCGTCGAGACGACACAGCATGACGCGCCCACTTGCCGGCATCGCGGCGGCGATGCCGTCGGCCGACCCGGGGTCCGCGAGCGCGGCCACCGACGGTCCCGATCCCGACAGCCAAGCCGCCCACGCGCCGGCCGCGAGTGCCGACTCGATCGCGATACGAGAGTCGTGCACACGCGACAGACGCCGGTCCTGGTGCAGCCGGTCTTCGGTCGCGGTGCGCAGCGCCTCCACGTCGCCCGCCGCGAGCGCGGCGACCAGCAACGCCGTCCGCCCGACGTTGAATACGGCATCGTCGAAGGGAACCTGCTCGGGCAGCAGGCGCCGCGCGCTCGTCGTCGCCATCTCCCTGTCGGGGACCCACACGACGATCGCCGGCTCGCGTGCCAGGGGTACCCGCACGACCCGCGCGCCGGCCACCGCGACGATCCCACCGTGCAATGACGCGGCGACGTTGTCGGCGTGGCCTTCCATGGCGCTCGCCTCGCGCAAGATGTCGGCCCGGGAGTCCCAGGCACCGCGGCCCCGCTGGACGTACGCCGCCAGCACCCCCGCCACGCGTGCCGCACCGGAATAGCCCAACCCGCGGCCGCCCGGAATGGACGCCCGCACCGAAAGTGGTCCCTCTCCGCCGATCTGGCGGAACGCCCGTACCGCGGGATGGGTCTCGGATTCGGGCGCGCCGTTGTCGCTGACGGTGACGTACTCGTCGAGCGCGAGCGCGACCGCGTCGAACGCGGGACCGAGGTTCGCCGAGGACGCCGGCACGCGCACCGACCAGCCACCTTGCACCGCCGAAGCATGACACGCGCCGTCGGTGCAAGACGGTACGGTGCGGACGTGCGACGACGACAGTGTGCTCGGTCGGGTTGCAGCGCCTTGGCGACCGCGACGTTCACGTTCGACGCGCGCGTCCGCACGGTGTGGCTCGACGCGCCTCGCGACGGCGCCGCGCGCGCCGGTGAGCTCTGCGAGCGTCATGCCCGAGTGCTCACTCCGCCGCAGGGCTGGGAACTCGACGACCGTCGCGTGGCGGCTGACCTTCCTGAGGCCGACGCGGCGCCCACACTCCACGATCCCGTCGTGAGCACGCCCATCGCCGAGGTCCGCCGGCTGCTCGCGGCGCACACGCCGCTCCTGGCCCGGGCGTTCGAAGCGTCCGGCGCCGTCTAGCGCGCCCACCGCGACGGGTGCGCTCGCGCCGCGGTCTACGGAAGTTGCGAGAATTTCTTGGTCTCTGGCTTGCCTCTCGCGCATGCCCGCACGCCAATATGGGGACCGCCGGGGGAGCGTCGGGCCACCGGCCACCAACAAGTCCAGTATTCGAAGGGTCAGACGTGCAGCACATGCTCCAACCGGCGTACGCCGGGCCGAACTGGGCCCGACGCTACGGGCCGCACTCCGCGCGGCTGTGCGCGCGTCCCGGCTGCTCGACCCCTGCGGCCGCGACGTTGCGCTTCCAACCGACCGATCGCGAGGCGTGCATCGTGGATCTCGACACTGGCGCGGCGCGCGCCGGCGATCTGTGCGCGCGTCACGCCAGCGTCGTGGCGCTCCCCCGCGGTTGGCGCGTGTGTGACGAACGGGCGCGGCGCGCGGTGATCGTCCTGGGCGAAACCGGCCGGCCTCGACCGAGCGACCCGGCGCCAACGGCGGCCAACGATCTCACCACACTGCTCGACGCCAGCACGCCACTACTGCGACGCGCGTTCGGCAGCGCATTTCCCGGCGCCAACATCCGCGAGTAGCGCAAACCTGCGCCGCAAACCGGGAACTATTCGGGGTTTGCGGCGCAGGTACACGATCCAGGGCTAGCGCTGGCCCTTGGCGTCCAAGCCGCGCCGGTACGACATCGGAAGCAGCTCGACGAGCTGTCCGTCCGGGTCGCGCACGAACACGCCGTTGCCGATGTTCGTGGCGGCGAGCACTTCCCCGCCGTACTGCCCGATCCGCGCCAGGACGCCGTCGAGATCCTCCACGCTGAGTGAGACGTGCGTGAGTCCGGGCTCGTTCATCGGGCGCGGACGGTGCGGCTGCGCCTGCTCGGGCGCGGCAAAGCGGAGCAGCTCCAAGACAAGGCCGTCACGCACGAGGTACGACGCAGTGAAGCCGAGCGGCGACGTGAGCCCCATGAGCTGCGACGACAGGCCGTCGGGTGGATGGATCTCGCGTTCGAGCACGAACTCGAGCAGTTCCACATAGAACCGCTTCGAGCGCTCCAGATCGGTGACGCACTGGCCGACATGGTTGAACGAGACGTTCATTGCTGGGATCTTTCCACGCGGGCGCAGCGCAGGTGGCGGTCGTCGCTCGTCAGGCACCGACCCGACTCGAGGTCGAACTGCCAGTGGTGCAACGCGCACGTGAGCACGCCGTCTTCGATCTCACCGAACCGCGTGAGATCGGCCTGGCGGTGCGGACACCACCGCTCGATACGCCAACCGTCCCGTTCGAAGAACTCGTCGGGACGTCGGGCTTCGAGGTAGTAGCGCTCGACGAACGCGATGCGTTCGGGTGACAGCGCCTTGAAGAAGGTCATGACGTACTCGTTGAAGGGCCCCGGACGCTGCGCGCGGAATCGGCACGACAGGAACAGGGAGTTCACCCAGTCCTCGACGTGTCGCTCAACGAGCGATTCGACCAACTCGCGCGCGACCTCGACCTTGTACACGTATGGCTCGCAGTTCCACCGGCGCACGCGACTCTCGACGAAGTCGATGCACACCGCATCGTCAGCGACGTCGAGCACGACGTTGCCCGCAATGCCCGCCGCCGTGATCGGCGCCCGCGCGAGCAGTGGCTCGAACCACGGCGCCAGTGCCGCGACGAGATCGACGTGGCCGCCAGACCATCCCGCTCGTTCGTCGGCCAGCCATTCACTCCAGTCCGATTGGTACTCGCGCAGGTACGCAGCCTTGTCGAGGAACGGGCGCATCACCGCGGGCTCGGGCTCGGGGTGCGCGACCAGACACGAACCTCGATCGAGCTCGATCCTCGAGCCCGGCACAATCAAATGCGCAGTCGTCACGCCCTCGGCTGCGAGCCGCTCGAGGAACACCGTCTGGTCAGGAAAGATGTTCGTCGGATCCCGATCGACATCGTTGAGTGTGAAAAGGTCGGCGTCGAGGAAGCAGGGCGGACCAGCACACGGGAACACGTTGGCCGCGCCGACCCAGTCGATGTACTGACGCGCTCGCGCCATCTGGTTCACGCGCTTTTCACCGGCGAGCCGGGCGCCATTCGCAAAGTCGTACACGATCGGATACCAGATCGCACCCGAGAACTGGAGGATGTGCGCGTCAAACGGTCCGCGCGCGGCCAGGGCGTTCGGGTCGCCGGGCCGCGCATCGTTTTGGTTCAGGACCCGTGCGGTGTCATCGGCGAGCGCGAGCGCGGAGTCGCCGAGCGGACCGTCAGCAGGTGTGTTCATCGCGAAGATCGTGATCTCCAGACCGTCGACATCGATCGGTTCGCCGTCGCGCGTGCGCACGACGTGCTCGAAGCCGAGCGCGCGCAGCTCGCGTTCGAGAAACGGCGCCCGGAAGTCGGGGAGCAACACCCGCGCGCCCCTATCGACATGGCGGGCCAGGAACTCCGGGTCGAAGTGATCGCGATGCAGGTGCGAGATGTAGAGGAAATCGGGGTTGGCGAACGCTCGGAGGTCGAGCCGGTCGTTGCGCGGGAAGGGAAACCACGAACCGAAGTACGCGGGCGTAAACCACGGGTCGCAGAGCACCGAGCCGTGATCGGTCTCGACGAACATCCCGACGTGACCGAGGAACGTGACGCGCATCGCCGGTCATTCTGGCGACTGGCGGCTCCCCGGGGTTCCACTGGACCGGATTGGGGCTCAGAGGCGGATCTCCGCCCATCGGCCTGGCGAACCGCCGAAATCTCCCCATCCGACGTCCCGCCGGCTCGCGGATACGCCGCGGGCCGAAGTGGACAAGGAGGAACTATGTCAGCTCGCCAGACAGCACTGCGGTCGGGAGTCACTGCCCTCGTCGCCGCCATCCCGTTGCTCGCGTTCGTGCCCGCGAGCCGGGGAACGGCGAAACCACGACGACCGCACCGCCGCCGCCGAGCGCGTCGGCATCGGCGGCCGAGATGACTGTCGGCGACACTGTCGACGTCGCCGGTGCAAACTGGGCGGCGAGCGACGCCGACACCAGCGCGAGCTTCGTTGATGCCGCGGGGGTGTGGACCTCTGATCCGGTGCCGGCGACGGTCGACGCGAGCGGCGGGTTGAGTGCGCAGCTCACCGCGCGATTCGAAGACGTCGACGCGACCGCGATCGTCGTGGAAGACGCGACGGGTGATCCGGCGACCCATCGGGCCACGATTCCGATCGACGTGAAGCCGCAAGAGGGGCTGTCGGGGAAGGTCGGCGGCCGCGTGCACCTCGACCAGGAAGACCCGTCGGCGTCGTCGGTGGAAGTGCGCGCGCGCGTCATCGTGACGCCGCCCGCCAACGAGGGCGGACCCCTTCCGCCCGAGGTGGCAGCACCGGTTGGCGACGGCTGCGCGCAACTCGCTGCGCAGCTGGAGGGCGCGGGCGCGGACCCGTTGGCGTTGACGACCGCGTGCAACGCGCTGACGAAGGGCGGCGGCGGCAGCCACCTCCAGCTGCGCAGCACACCCCAACGGTCCTGTGTGTCGCGCTCGCGCCCGCGGCTGGCGGCTCGCCGGAGTTCATAGACGCGTGCAACCAGGTGCTCGGCGGTGCGGCGGCGGCCACCGGCCCGCTCGGCGACGGGCTGAAACCCGTGACCGACGCGGTGCCGCAGCGATCTCCGCCCGCGCGAACCGCATCAGCGGTACGATTTCCCGCAAACGCCGAGGATCGGCCCCCACTCGATCCTCGCGCTCGTGAGCCCCGCCGGTCCCCACCCGGCGGGGCTCTCGCGTGCGAACAACCGGGCGAACGGCGGTCTCGCCGACGCCGTCGTCGTGCGGGGGATACGGCGCATGGTGGGGGCACGAACCGCACCCCCGCACGAACGGATTGAGGGTCTTTTCACCCCCCTGTCCTTACAGTATTTGGTAGTCACGCGCGCTTCGAAGTCCAGCAGCACCCAAAGCGGCAGAGCCTCGCGGTATTCGTTGTGCTTAGACCTTTATAGGCGATACGGCAGGGAACGGGGGCCATCGTCGCCCGTAGCATCGCCGCGGTGGGCGACCGGCACACCGCACCGTCGGACGACGCGACCGCGCTGGTCTTCGCGGGCCAAGGCGCCCAGCACCACGGCATGGGCGCGCGCTGGCGCGACAACGACGCCTGGTCGATCATCGAGCACGTCGCCGAGGCGTCGGGGCACGACGTCGCCGAACTCCTGTTGCACGCCGACGACGAGACGCTGCAGCGGACGGACCGCGCCCAAATCGCAACATTCGCCTTCGAGATGGTCGCCTGGACCTATGACCGCGCGCGCGGCGTTGCGTACCGCGGGTGCGCCGGGCACAGCCTCGGCGAGTACGCGGCGTTGGTCGCCGCCGGCATCCTCGACGTCGGTTCGGCCGCAGGCCTTGTAGCGGCGCGCGGCGCGGCGATGTTGGAGGCGGCGCGCGCACACCCGGGCACGATGGCGGCGGTCATCTCGCCGAATCCGGATACGGTCGGCGCAATCATCGGGGACCTCCAGCGCAGCGGCGCGCGCGTCTGGATCGCCAACCGCAACGCCCCGACGCAGCTCGTGCTCGCGGGGGACAGCGACGGCGTCCGCTTGGCCGCCGATGCCTGCCGGGCCCACGGCAAGGTGTTGCCGCTGAAGGTCGGCGGCGCATTCCACAGCCCGCTCATGGCGGGCGCCGAACCGGAGCTGCGGGCGGCGCTCGCCGCAGTGCGATTCGCACCAGGCGACCCAGGTGTCGTCGCGAACGCGGACGCGCGCCACCACGACGGCACCGCGGACTGGGGCGATTTGCTCACGCGCCAGCTCACGCAACCGGTGCGCTGGGCAGACTGCGTCATGACGCTCGCCGGCGAACTCGGCTGCACCGCGTTCGTCGACATCGGCCCGACGAAGACCATCTCCGGGTTGGTCCGCCAGATCGTTCCCGGTGCTCCGATCACGCGCGTCGAACTGCCCGCGCGCTAACGGACGCCGGGGGCTCGGTCATCGCGCGGCGAGCGCGAGATTCATGTCCCAGTAGAGGAAGTTCGTCGTTTGATCGAGGATCTGCTGGCGGTTCTGCACGTAGGGCACATGACCGGCGCCCTCCCACGTCGTCAAGAACGACCGCAGACCGGCGGCCTTGGCCTCGTTCACGGTGTTCACGGCCCACTGGTACGGAACGAGCGAATCATTCGTCCCGTGGAACAACAGGCTCGGCGCGTCGCCCGGGCCCGCGCTCGGACCGATCTTCGCGCCCGAGAGCGAAACGGTCGCGCGCACAGCCTTCGCCGGGTCGCTCGAGTCGTAGCCGACGTTGAGCGCGGTGATCGCGCCGGCGGAGGTTCCCGCGGCGGCGATGCGAGTCGTGTCGATGCCGTATGTCGTCACGTTGTCGCGCAGATACTTCACCGCATTGCGCGCGTCCTCTGCCGCCTGCCCGATCGCGATCACACACTGCGCCGAGACCGGGAAGCACCCACCCGGCCACAGACGGTACGAAATGGAGACCGACACGAAACCCCGACGGGCGAACTCGTTCGCTTCGTCGACGATTTCGGGTGACGTCTTCGTCCCGCTCGAGAACCCCCCGCCGTGGATCCACACAATCGCCGGTCGACTCGCGACCGTGTCACCGTTCGGCTGGTACACGTCCATCTTCAGGCTGACGGTTTCATTCAATTGGTTCACCGCAGTGCCGTATTCGATGTTCGATGTCACCGAGACCGTTCCGAACACCAAGTCTCGGTACCGCAGCGGCGCCGGTCCACCGGGGCGGATCGTCGGAAGACAACCGGTGCTCAGCAGTCCGACGACGGCGAGGGCGATTACGAGAGGGCGGCGCATGCAGGCGATGTAGTGCCCGTGGCGCCATCCGTCAAGCGACGACACCTAACGTGGGCTCTGTGAGCGCACGGAACCGGGCCCGACGCGAAGCGAACCGCGAGGCGCGCGCCGCCGCCGAGGTGTGGGCGTCGCGACGCGCGCGGCAGCGGCGTTGGGCGGTGGCGCTCGCCGGATTGGGGATCGCGGCGATCGTGGCGGTCGCGTTCGCGTTGAGCGCGGGCGACGACGACGACCCGACCGTCGACGCGTCGGCGGGTTCGACGCCGGACGCGGCGGGTGACCAGCCGGTGTCCGCCCCCTGCGTGCGAGTGTCCGACCCGATCCCCGAAGGCGCCCCCGACGTTCCGGTGCGGGTCGGCCCCGCGCCGACCGAGCTCGTCATCGAGGATTTGAAACCAGGCACCGGCGCCGAGCTGAAAGCGGGCGACACGGTCACGATCCACTACATCGGAGTCGCGTGCTCGAGCGGCCGGATCTTCGACGTGTCGTTCGGTGCGCCCGAACCCGCTCACGCCGCGCTCGACAGCTTCATCGCGGGCTGGCAGGACGGCCTGCCGGGGATGAAAGTCGGCGGGCAGCGCCTGCTCGGCATCCCGTCGGATCTCGCGTACGGCCCCAACGGCATTCCGACCAACACCCCGAACGAAGTACCACTCATCGGTCCCAACGAAGCGCTGTGGTTCGTAGTCGAGCTCCTCGACACGCAGCCGGCCGGCGCCACAACGACGATCGAGCTGCCCATCAGCTCCCCGACGACCGTCGGAGCGTCGGCGGAGCCGACAACCACGGTCGCGCCGTAGGCGCTTACTCGTTCGTCGCGATCACGCACACGACCGGCGGATCGAGCTCGAGCACTTCGACCAGCGGAGGCGCGAACCCGGCCGACACGAGCAGCTCTTCGATTTCGACCGCGGCGGTGCGCGAGGTCGCGGCGTCCGCGTTCGCGGAGCGAGGCTGGGACGCGATCGCGATGCGGCCTCCCACGCGCAAATGTGTGCGGAGCTCTTTGAGGCGCGCGCCCGGTGCAGGCCAGAACCCCATGGAGTTCACCGCGATGATCGCGTCCAACGGTTCGAACGCGGGCAGGTCGGCCACAGACGCGCGCGTGATGGAGACCTGACCGGCGCGGACAGCAGGCGCATTGCGGCGGGTCGCTTGGCGCACCATCAGCGTGGAATGGTCGACGCCATAGACACAACCGGCCGGGACGGCGGTGGCGAGCGCCGCGATCGCGATGCCGGGACCGCAACCGATCTCGAGCACGTGATCGGTCGGATCGAGTTCGAGCACATCGACAACCCAGCAGTTGCGACGCACGTTCGACGCTCGGTGTGCCATCACCCACCCGGCCACGCGGCCGAGCGCCCCGTGCGGTTCGCCGAACTGGCGGACGAGCGTGCTGCGGAGTCCCATGTCCAGCAGTGAACAACTTCAAGTACACTTGAAGTCAATGGCTGCACCGGCGCTGCTCACCATCGGGGAGCTGGCCCGCCGCACCGGCCTCGCGACCTCCGCGCTGCGCTACTACGAGGAGCTGGGTCTCGTCCCGCCGCCAGTGCGCGTTTCGGGCCAGCGGCGCTACTCGCAGTCGACGGTTGACCTCGTCGGCGTCATCTTGCTGTTGCGCGATGTCGGGTTCTCGCTCACCGAGATCAAACACCTCTTCGCGGCGCCCGACACCCGCGCCGAGTGGCGCGCGTCGGCGCGTAACAAACTCGACGAGCTCGACCGCCAGATCTACCAGAAGCGGGTCGCGCGGGTCGCGCTCGAACACGTGCTGCGCTGCCGGCACGACGACCTGACCCAGTGCCCGAACTTCCTTGGGACGATCGTCGCCCGCTTGGCGGGGGAGCCCCTCGAAGCCGCCCATCCGCGCTGACGGCGGGCGTGCCGCGGCGACCTAATCGCGTCGCGGTTTGGCCGTGATCGTTGACGCGGGCGCCGGGCCGCGCAACACACGAATCGCGAGCTGCCCGCGGCCGAGCGACGCTTCGACGGCCATCCCGTATCCCGGCGGCAACTCGACCGCGCGCTCATACCCGCCGTAGTCCCACTCGTGCAGCAGGTAGTCGCGCGGCGCGGCGCTGCGAACGTGTGCCCAGAAACGCAAACTCCGGTCGCGCAATTCGATCGTCACGTCCTCGGGTATGACCGCGGGGATCGGCGCGACGACCACCAACGCGCCGGATGTCTCGAACACGTTCACGGGCACCGTTTGCGTGCGCATGTTCGCTTCGAGTGCGGCGGTCGCCTTGAGCACCTCCTGATGGCGCGCGGCCCCGTTCGTCATGGTGCGAACATTCCCCGAAGCAAGCACGACACACAAGCCCACGCCGCCGTTTGCCAGTTCCTACCAGGATGTCGGAATTGTCCAGGTCGAGATACACTCTCGCCGACGGATTTGCACGTCCCACGGAAGGGACCAGCGGCGATGGATGCCAAGGGCGTCGGCAACCGACGCGGAGCACACGGCTCGTGGCTCGCCGCGTCGTGAATCGCACCATTTCTCAACTGTCGCCGCCGCCGCGGCCGATGAATGGACGAGCGGCGACTGCCGCCAACTCAGACGCCCAGGGGGGAGCGGCGGTGCGGCGACGCGTCGGAATAGCTGTGGCAGTAATCGCGGTCGTGACGGCAGTCGCGCCGCCGGCGAACGCGGCGAACCACGTGACCATAGTCGCGCCCGCGCCGAACTCGGTGCTCAGCGGCGTGGTCACCCTCAGCGCGACCGCCACCGGCACGCCGACTTCGGTCACGTTCACGAGCGGGAGTCGCGTGCTGGGCGTCGACACGAAGGCACCGTTCGCGATCTCCTGGGACACCAAGGGCGCGAGCCGCCAGCATTCGTTGCGTGCCGAAGCGCTCTACCCCGGTGGCGACACCTCGGCGAGCGCGCGCGTACGGGTATACGTCGATGCCACCAGCCAACCGCCGACGGTCCCGCCCACCACGCCTCCTACGACCCGGCCGCCGACCACCACACCCACGACGACCCGACCGCCGACGACGACCCCGACCACTCCTGGGACGCGCCTCGCGCCGGCCGGGGCGATCGCGCTTCCCGGGCGCGGGCTCACACTCTCATGGTCGCCGGACGGTACCGGGATCGCGGTCGGCGGACGTTTCAACGACCCTGAAACTTCGCAGCGCTACGACACGCGCACGATCGACGTGGCGAACCGCCGCCTCGCCAAGTCTTTCAACTGCCACTACTTCTACACGATGGCCAACACTTGGGCGGCGAAGAACCCTCATCTCGACGACCGTGAGGTGATCGTCGACGGCGCCTCCGACCACGCCGTGAAGATATGGGACGCCAACGGCACGGGCGCGACCGGCTGCAACCGAGGACAGTTCAAGGCGGACGAGGGCGGCGTCGCGCAGCTCGTGGACATCGACGGTTGGATCCTCGCGCTCGCGTTCTCACCCGACGGCAAGTATCTCGCCGGCGCCAGCAAGGACGGCACCGTCCGCATCTGGCAGATCGCACCCGGCGATGACCAGTTCAAGGTGATCAAGCTCTGGTGGGACGACGAAGGCGGCAGCTACCTGTCGGTACGGTGGGCACCGGACGCGAACGGAACTCACTCCGCCCCCTACCGCCTCGCCGCCGGGAACAAAAGCGGACACGTCTCCGAGTGGACCTTCGATCCTGAGAAGGATCGGTGGGACGCGGCGACGATCGCCGCGTTCGCCAAGCGCGGCGGGAGCGGACATCTCGCGTGGTACCACCAGAACGCGGCGCTGCTCGCGCCCACGCCACTGTGGAGCGAAGGCGGGCACAAGCAGGTGTGGAACGTCCGCTACTCGCCCGACGGCAAACGCCTTGCCGCGGTCGGTACCGACGGCAAGCTGTCCATGTACGAGTCGCGCACCGGGAGGGTTGTCTACGTCGCGACGGGGTCGCCGGCAGTCTCGTTTTACGGGCTCGACTGGAGTCCCGACGGCGCGCTCCTCGCCGTGGGCGCTGCCGACGAGCAGATCTACGTGTTCAACGCCGCGAACGCCAGCAGCTTCGACACGCTCGTCGGACACGCCGAGCTCGTCACCGACGTGGCGTGGTCACCCTCGGGTTGCACGTTGGCATCCACTGCCGGTGGGTCGAAGCTCTCGCAGGCGCTGCTCAACGTCGTGCAGGGTCCCGACAACTTCGTCCACCTCTGGACCCGCTGCAAAGAGAAGCCGTAGCGTCGCCATTTGCACCATCGGCAACCGGTGTGGCGCCTATGCGCGTCGGCGGAGCGATTCGAGCGCGGTGACGTAGTCGGTCAGGCGGACGCCGAGCTCGAACGCGAGCTCGCGCTCTTCGAGGTTCGGATCGGGCCACGTCTGCGAAATACGGCGCCAGACGTCCGCGCGTCCGAGAAACGGACCGACGACGGCTTCCTTCCCGATCGCCTTGCGCCACCGGCGCTCCGATGACTGCAACAACTCGATCGTCGCGTCGTTCTGCGCGGCTTCGGGGTGCTCCGAATGAAACCCGACCTCGATCGCGAGATGCCTCGCGTCGCGAACATGCTTGGCACCGATCACCTGCGCCTCGTAGTGCTCACGCGTCGGCTGTTCGGATCCGAACCACACCTTGATCCCGTACCGATGAGCACGGTGGTGGAGCTCTCCTAGCTCGGACGGGATCAATCCACGGAGGACGTCGCCGACGTCTTCGAACAGCGTCTGCTCCATTCGCCCATCGTCGCGCACGGGTTGCTGTCAGGGCGAGGCCCACGGGTGGTGAGTTCCGCGCCGTTGATCCGTCTCAATGCACGAACGCAACAACGGAATACCGGAGGAGGCTCCGTTGGTCGCGCCCAACGGTTCGACGACGTCACGCGTGATGATCGTTCGTGGTCCGATCGCCCGCGACGGGACATTCGAGTTGTGCGAACGTGCGCGGCTGCTCTTGGAAGCGAGCGGGGACGCGCCGCTGACGTGCGACGTGCGCGAGCTCCGCGATCCCGACGATGTCACCCTCGACGCGCTCGCGCGGCTGCAACTCACGGCGCGGCGGCTCGGGCGTTCGCTGGAGTTGTGCAACGCGAACGCCAAGTTGCGGGATCTGTTGGATCTGGCCGGATTGCGAGCAATCGTGCCGGTCTCGTCAATCCTCGAGTCGATCGGGCAACCCGAACAGCGCGAACAGTTCGGGATCGACGAAGAAGTGGATCCCGCTGATGGCTCCCGCTGAGAGCTCCAGCACGTGGATCGCCCATGGCGAATAGCCGCCGTCGGGGTCCGGTCGCCACTGCCCGAACGCAGGGGCACCGTTCGCGATCGTCGGCATCAAACGCGAGCCGCGACAACCGGCTCCGCCGCCGCGCAACCACCGGTCGAACGCGTCGCGGCCATGCATCCACATCTCGTACGGCGGCATGGTGAGCGTCGCGTCCTCGTGGAGCAGCGAGATGAGCGAGTCGATGTCGAAGCGCTCGAACGCGTCCACGTAGCGCGTGAGCAGCGCCCGTTGCGCGTCGTCGGTCGGTTCGATCGCCTCGGAGGCGGTCAGATCGGCGGCCGAGATCGTCGACCGCGCGCGCTGCAGCGCGCTGTTGACCGACACGACCGTCGTCTCGAGGAGCTCGGCCACTTCGGTTGCGCGCCAACGCAGGACGTCGCGCAGGATCAACACGGCGCGCTGGCGAGTCGGGAGATGCTGCAGCGCGGTCACGAACGCGACGCGGATCGTCTCGCGTGCCACCGCGACCTCGGCCGGATCGGTCTCGGGCGCGGCAACGGTCGCGTCGGGAATCGGCCGGATCCACGTGTTCTCGGGCCGGATCGCGCCGGGCGGACCGTCGCCGCGTGATGGAACCGTTAGGTCGACCGGCATCGCGCGCCGCTTGCGACCGTTCAACATGTCGAGGCAGACGTTCGTGGCGATGCTGTACAGCCACGAACGCATGGTCGAGCGGCCTTCGAAGCGATCGAAGTTCTTCCACGCGCGAACGAACGTGTCCTGGACGGCATCTTGCGCGTCGAACGGCGAGCCGAGCATTCGATAGCAGTAGCCAGTCAGCTCCTTGCGGTGCGCTTCGAGCCGCTCGTCGAGATCGAGATCATCGGTTGCCAGGCGAGTCATCGGCGCCGCTGCTCCTCACGCGCGATCAGCGCGGCCCCGTGCGGCCGCGTTGGGACGGTACCGCTCCGAGTCTGCGCGACAAACTGGTCATCTCGTGTCATGGTTCGAGCGGCTCCTGTTGGCGCCACGTCTCCGTCGACCGCGAGCCGCCACGGAAACTCATCGCGGGCACCGGCGGAGTCGTGCCGCCGGTGCCCGAGCGCCCCGAACGTACGTTCGCTATGCTCCGGGCGCCCGCCGATGCGCAAGGATCAGCCCATGGCGACAGTCATTGCCCAGCCGCGCCAGCTCGTGCTCGGAGTGCCCGCCGACGTCGACGGCTTCCACCCCGCGGTCGGCACCTGGTTCCGCCGCCGCTTCCCTGAGGGCCCGACCCCGCCCCAGCGCGACGCGTGGCCGCACATCGCCGCGGGCGCGGACACGCTGGTCGCGGCGCCGACGGGATCGGGCAAGACGCTCGCCGGCTTCCTCGTCGGCATCAACCGGCTGTATCTCGCGCACGACGCCGGGCAACCGATCGATGGCATCGCGCGCGTCGTGTACGTGTCGCCGCTGAAGGCCCTTGCGGTCGACATCGCCGAGAACCTGGAACGGCCGCTGCGCGAGATCGCCGAGATCGCGGGTGAGCTCGGCTTCGACGCGCCCCCGATTCGAGTCGCGGTGCGTACCGGCGACACGCCCAGCGCGGACCGGGCGCGGATGGTGCGCACACCACCAAGCTTCGTGATCACCACGCCCGAGTCGCTCTATCTCCTGGTGACGAGCGCGAGCGGCCGGCACGCGCTGCGAACCGTCGAGACAGTCATCGTCGACGAGATCCACGCGGTCGCGCGCGACAAGCGCGGGCCGCATCTCGCGCTCACGCTCGAACGGCTCGAAGCGCTCTGCGACACCCGTCCCAGTCGCGTTGGGCTCTCCGCCACCCAGCGCCCGATCGAAACGGTCGCCCGGTTGCTCGTCGGCGACCGGCCGCTGCCGCAGATCGTCGACGCCGGACATCGACGCGACCTCGACCTCGCGATCGAGTTGCCGGACGGGGAGCTCGAAGCAGTCACGAGCGCCGAGCAGATGGCGGACGTGCTCGATCGCATCGCGGCCCATGTGCGCGAGCACCGCACGACGATCGCATTCGTCAACACTCGGCGTCTCGCGGAGCGCGTCGCCCATCAGCTCGGCGAACGGCTCGGCGAAGATGTGGTCGCCGCCCACCACGGGAGTCTGTCGAAGGACCGGCGCCACCGCGTCGAGACGCGGCTGCGCGCGGGCGAGTTGCGCGCGCTCGTCGCCACCGCGTCGCTCGAGCTCGGCATCGATATCGGACCGGTCGAGCTGGTGTGCCAGATCGGGTCGCCGCGCAGCATCGCCACGTTACGGCAGCGCGTCGGGCGCTCGAATCACTCCCGCGCCGGCGTCCCCAAAGGGCGGCTGTACCCGCTGACGCGCGACGAGTTGGTCGAGTGCGCGGCGTTGCTCGGCGCGGTGCGCGCCGGAGACCTCGATGCGATCGAAGCACCGCGTGCGCCGCTCGACATCCTCGCCCAGCAGATCGTGGCCGAGGTCGCGGCCAAAGAGTGGCGCACCGACGACCTGTACGAGTTGGTGCGGCGCGCCGCGCCGTACTCGGAGCTCACGCGCGCGACGTTCGACGCGGTGATCGAGCTCGTCGCCAACGGCGTGCACACGGGTCGAGGCGAGCGCGGGCGTTACGTGCACCACGACGCGGTCAACGGCGAGGTGCGCGGCCGCCGCGGCGCTCGACTTGCGGCGTTGACCTCGGGCGGCGCCATCCCCGAGATCGGCGACTACCGCGTCGTCGCCGAACCCGACGACACGTTCATCGGCACCGTGAACGAGGACTGGGCCGTCGAGTCGATGGTTGGCGACATCTTCTTGCTGGGCACGCACTCGTGGCAGATCCGCCGCATCGAAGCGGGCGTGGTACGCGTGCGCGACGCTGGCACCGCGCCGCCGACCGTGCCGTTCTGGACCGGTGAAGCGCCGGCGCGCACGACGGAACTCTCGCAGAGCGTCTCCGATCTCCGACGGCGGGTCGACGACTTCCTCGGCCAGGACGGAGCCGACGGCGCGCGCGACTGGGTCGGCGCGACCACAGGAATCGACCGTGCGGCGGCCACGATGCTCGTCGACTACATCGCCGCGGGGCGGGCCGCGCTCGGCGCGACACCGACGCTGAACACACTCGTGCTCGAACGATTCTTCGACGAGACCGGCGGCATGCAACTCGTCCTGCACTCTCCCTACGGCGGCCGCATCAACCGCGCGTTCGGCCTCGCATTGCGCAAGAAGTTCTGCCGGACGTTCAACTTCGAGCTGCAAGCCGCGGCGAGCGACGACGCGGTTGTGCTGTCGCTCGGCCCGCACCACAGCTTCCCGCTCGACGAAGTCGCTCGCTACGTTCACAGCGACTCGGTCGAGACGACGCTGGAGCAGGCCGTCCTCGACGCGCCGATGTTCCTCTCGCGCTGGCGATGGAACCTCAACCGGGCGCTGCTGGTGCTGCGTTTCCGCGGGGGGCGGCGCAACCCGCCGCCGATCCAGCGCATGGAGGCCGACGACATGATGGCGGCCGTGTTCCCGCAAGCGGCCGCGTGCCAGGAAAACGTCGTCGGGCCAGTCGAGATCCCCGACCATCTGATCGTCCGCCAGACAATGTACGACACCCTGCACGAGGCGCTCGACGTCGACGGCGTACGCGCGCTGCTGGTGTCGATCGAATCCGGCGAGGTCCGGGTGCACACCGTCGACACGACGGAACCGTCGGTGCTCGCGCACGAGATCCTGACGGCGCGCCCGTACGCATTCCTCGACGACGAGGAACTCCAGAACCGGCGAACCAACGCAGTGACGCTCCGGCGCGGCCTCAACGTCGACCTCGCGTCGATCGGACAGCTCGACCCCGACGCAATCGCGCGCGTGCACGAGGAGATCGCCCCCCGACCCGAAACCGCCGACGACCTCCACGATCTGCTGTGCTCGTTGGTCGTCGCGGCCCCACGGTCCGAATGGCAAGAACTGTGGGACGAGCTCTGCGCGCGGCGACGCGGTCAGGTCGTCGACCATGATGGCGCGCCACGGTGGTGCGCGACCGAGATGCTCGACGAGGCACAGCGGGTGCGCGACGGCGACGACGCGGCGATCGTCGCCGTCGTTCGCGGTCACCTCGAGTTGGCCGGGATCACCACTGTGGCCCTGCTCGCCGCCACGTGCGGGCTGCCGACGGCACGGGTGGAATACGCGCTCGCGGCGTTGCAGAACGAGGGTACCGCGCTGACCGGTCGCTACGCACCGGGAACGCGCGCCACCGAATGGATCGCGCGCCGCCTCCTCGCGCGCATGCACGCGTACTCGCGGCGGTCGCGACGAGAGCGCACGGACCCCGCGACTGCGCAGGAGTTCATGCGATTCGTGTTGCGATGGCAGCACCTCGCGCCGGGCACGCAGCTCGCGGGGGACGCCGGGCTCGCGACCGTCGTGGCGCAGCTCCAGGGTTGGGAGGCCGCGGCCACGGTATGGGAGCGCGAGCTGTACGCGCGCCGGCTGCGCACCTACGACCCCGCCGCGCTCGACCGGCTGTGTCACGACGGCGAGGTGGGGTGGTTGCGGCTCAGCGCGCCGCAACGTGACGCCGACACGCCGGTCGGGCCGCCCAACAAGGCGACACGCATCGCAGTGGTGTTCCGCGACGACTTCGGCTGGCTGCTCGAAGCCGCGCGCGGCGGTGCTGATCCGGTGGATCCGGCTCTTGGGGCGACCGCCGAGGTCGTAGAGGTGCTGCGGGCGCGGGGTGCGTGCTTTGCGACCGACTTCGTCGCGGCCACGAATCGTCTCCCCGCGGACATCGAGCGGGCGCTGTGGAGCGGCGTCGCAATGGGGCTCATCAGCTCCGACGGCTTCGGCGCGATCCGCCGGCGCGTCGAACGGCGCTCCGAACCCGCACCGCTGTCCCGGTTGATGCGCGCGGGCCGGGCGCGTGGCGCAGCAAGTGGCCGCTGGTCGCTGGTCCCGTCCACCGGCGTCGACATGGATCCCGACGAGCTGGCCGAGGCCGTCGCGGAGCTGTGGTTGCGGCGCTGGGGCGTCGTGTTCCGCGATCTCGCGCAACGCGAGTCCGTCGGCGTTCCGTGGCGAGACATGCAGCGCGCGTTGCGCCGGCTCGAAGACCGCGGGCTCGTGCGCGGTGGCCGCTTCGTTGCCGGCTTCGGCGGCGAGCAGTTCGCCGTGGTCGAGGCAGCGGAACAGCTTGCGTACGTGCGCAAGCTGACCTGTTCGGGTGAGCGGGTGACCGTGAACGCGACCGATCCCTGCAATCTGGTCGGCACGATCTTGCCGGGCACGCGCGTTCCGGCGGTGCGCACGAACACAGTCGTGTTCGTCGACGGCCTCCCCGCCTGACCACCTTCGCCGAACTGGCGTGACACAAGCGCGTCAGGCGCGCTCCAGTCACGCCACTTCAGACTCGGCGTCGGCTCCGGCGTTGTTGCGGCCGCCGCGCTCGCGTTCGCGGCTGCGACTTCGGCTGCGACTTCGGCTGCAACCTCGGTTGCGACCGCCGGACGGGCGGCGCGCCGATCAGCTGTACGAGCGCCGGGAAGTCCGGTGCCGTCAACTCGCCCGGGATATCGAGCACGCGTTGCATGCGCGACACGTCCCGACGATCAGCGTGAGGAACAAACGATACGACCAGGCCCGCGGCACCCGCCCGGGCGGTGCGACCCGACCGGTGGAGGTACGCCTTGGAGTCCTCTGGTGTGTCGAAGTGCACGACACACGCGACGCCCTCGACGTGAATGCCGCGCGCCGCGACGTCGGTGGCGACGAGCGCGTCCACGTGGCCGTGGGTGAACGCCGCGAGGGCGCGGTCACGCTGCTTCTGCGAACGTCCGCCGTGGATCGCGTCGGTGCGCACACCGTTGCGCTCGAGTTGCGATGCCAAACGGTCGGCGCCGCGGCGGGTCCGGCAGAACACGATTGTCGGTCCCGCGACGGGAACGACCTCGGCCGCGACTTGGGCGCGATTCGGACCCTCGACGCGCCAAAACACGTGATGGGCGCCGCGGCCGTCGGGTTCCGGTCCGCCGCTGTCGTGGCGAACGGGATTGGTCTGGTGGTCGCGGGTCAGGACACCGACCGCGCCGTCGAGCGTGGCGGAGAACAGCAATGTCTGACGACTGCGCGGCGTCGCGTCGAGGAGACGTCGCACATCGGGCAGGAAGCCCATGTCGGCCATCCGGTCCGCTTCGTCGATGACGACAACCTCAACCGCGCCCAGATCGAGGGCGTTCTGACCCAGGAGATCACCGAGACGGCCCGGGCAGGCCACGAGAACGTCGACGCCCCGGTTGAGCTGGCGCCGCTGCGGTTCGTAGCCGACGCCGCCGTAGACGGCGAACACGCGCCGGGCCACGGCCGCGGCGAGCGGCGCGAGCTCGCGCGCGATTTGCGCCGCGAGCTCGCGTGTCGGCGCGAGGATCAGCGCCGTAGGTTGACGCTTCTGCGCGCGCGAGATCCGGCTGACCAGCGGCACGCCGAACGCGATGGTCTTGCCCGAACCGGTCGGCGCCCGCCCACACACGTCGCGCCCGGCGAGCGCGTCGGGAATGGTTGCGGCTTGCACGTCGAACGGTTCGCGAATGCCGCGCGCATCGAGCGCGGCGACGAGCGCCTCGGAAACGCCGAGGGCAGCGAAATTATTGGCCACAATTACTCCTGGTTCCCCGCACACGCGGGGTCGTTGCATGGATGGCTGCACTCACTCGAGCGAGCCGGAAGGCAACGACGAGCATCGGCCGGACGAGGTGGGTCGGCCGCATGAGGCGGGGCACCGCTGCCAACACCACCGGGGAGCGTGCACTCACGCTCAACCTCGACCCGGTACGGGCGGTACTTATTGAGAACTACACTATCAGTGCGGGTGCGCGGCTCACGCCTCCGACGTCGCGACGACGCTCGTCATCGTGTGGTTCCGCTGACTTCGCGCCGGGCAATCGCCCTTCGGAGCACCGGATCTTCGCGGGCGAATCGGGCGACGTCACGCGCGGCGCGAAGTCGCCGGAGCGACGTGAACGTCTCGTCGAGCTCGCGCTCGATCGTCTTGAGGCGACCTTGGTCTACGACCGACAGCCCGAAGCTATGGCTCGAACGGCAGAACAGCGCGGTGCGTTCCGACGCCAGGCGGGCCACGCTGCGTTCGAGGGCACCACGATCCGAATTCATCGGATGGGTCGCGTTCGCGGGCTCATCATGTGCACTCCTTCGTGCCGTTGCTTGCACGGTGCGCAGCAGAGGGGGTGCAAACTCGAGCACCGCTGCGAGAGGAGGCCGAGAAGAGTCCGGGATGCGCGTCCGACCGCGCTATCTGCCCATTGTACTCGATTTGTAGCCGGGCTCTGGCGCCGGGCTGGGTGTGTCCTACACTGCTGCGGGCGTCGTCCGGACTCATCGGGCGTCGACAAACGAGAAACGAGTCTTCTGTGCAACAAGGCACTGTCAAGTTCTTCAATGCCGACAAGGGTTTCGGCTTCATTTCGCGCGAGCAAGGCGACGACGTGTTCGTCCACTTCTCGGCGATTCAAGGCGACGGGTACAAGACCCTCGAAGAGGGTCAGCGCGTCGAGTTCGAGACCGCGCCCGGTCGCAAGGGCGAAGAGGCGCAGAACGTCCGCCCCATCTGAGTCGCGAACACATTGATGACGCGGGCCGCCGGTTTTGACCGGCGGCCCGCTCGCGTTCCGCGGCCGACAGATTCGCGGCGCGACGTGCGACTACGACGCGGCAGTGCGCTTCTACCGCGACGTGTTCAAGTGGGACACCCACGTTGTGAGCGACACGCCCGAGTTCCGTCACACGACGCTCGGCTCCGACGAGCACGCGCTCGCACTGGTCGGTCTACTTCGGCGTAGGCGATGCCGACGCCGCACTGGCGCGGATCGTGGAGCTCGGCGGTGCGATCGTCATTCCCGCCGAGGACACGCCGTACGGACGCTTGGCGCAGGCAACCGACCCGACCGGAGCGCTCTTCGAGCTCGTCGCGTCCTGATGCACGATTGAGATCAGCGGTGTTCCGGGTTGGGGAAGTCGAAACGACAACCCGCGTCCCACTCGGAACGCTGATTGCCGTGCGCGGGAATGCCGCCGGCGTCGGTGATCAGGCGCGCGAGGTGCAGCAGGTTCCACGTCATGAACGTCGTGTTGCGGTTGGTGAAGTCGTTCTCCGGACCACCCGAACCAGGATCGAGGTACGACGGACCGGGACCGGCTTCGCCAATCCAGCCCGCGTCCGCTTGCGGCGGAACGACGTAGCCGAGGTGCTGCAACGAGTACAGGACGTTCATCGCGCAGTGCTTCACGCCGTCCTCGTTGCCGGTCACGAGACACCCGCCGACGCGTCCGTAGTACGCGTACTGGCCGGCATCGTTCAGGAGATGACTGTTGCCGTACAGCCGCTCGATGACCTGCGTGCAGACGGACGATTTCTCGCCGAGCCATATTGGAGTGCACAGCACCAGAATGTGCGCCGCATCGACCTGTGCGAAGATCGCCGGCCAGTCGTCACGTTCCCAGCCGTGCTCGGTCATGTCGGGCCACACGCCCGTGGCGATCTCGTGGTCGATCGCGCGTACAAGCTCCACCGTCACGCCTTGCCGGCGCATGATCTCCATCGAGATGTCGGCGAGCCCCCGGGTGTGGGACTGCTCCGGCGACCGCTTCAACGTGCAGTTGATGAACAGCGCGCGCAGATCGCTGAAGTCCCACTGCGTCTGGTGACACAGCTCTTCTTGCTTCGGTGATAGGGCCATCGCCGTCGAGCCTCGCCCGAGAACGCGTCCGCGCGCAACCCATCTTGGGCCGGAGGTGCGAGGGTACTGATCGAAGCCTGGGGACGCGTTCCGACATCCGCCGCCTCGCTCCCGGGCGGCGGCGCGTGACATTCTGCTGCGATGCGTCTCGCTCGGTCCTCAGTCGCCATCGTCTGCGCGCTCGCGCTCACCGCTGCGTGTTCTGGTGGTGATGACGACGAGGCGCAGTCCACGCCGACGACGACCATCGCGAGGGCCTCGAGCACTGCGTCGATACCGGCGGGCGCGTCGGCGCCGGGGGCGTCGTGGGAGACGGTGACACCAGCCGAGGTCGGGCTCGACGCGGTCACGCTCGAAGAGATCGCGGCGGTCGCGGAGGAGGGCAAATCGAACTGCCTCCTCGTCGTGCGCGACGGCAGGATCGCGGGCGAGTGGTACTTCCGCGACACGAACGAGGGCTCGGCACAGGAAGTGTTCTCGGCGTCGAAGTCGTACGCGAGCACGCTCGTGGGTATCGCGCAGGACGACGGGGCGCTCGACATTGACGACTCGGCATCCATGTACATCGACGAGTGGCGGGACACGCTTGCGGAGGCGGTCACGGTGCGCAATCTGCTCAGCAACGACTCCGGTCGGCAGTGGAGCCTGGCGCTCGATTACGTCGACATGATTCGGGCCGCTGATCGGACGGCGTTCGCGATCGCGCTCGACCAGCCAGATCGGCCCGGAACGGTGTGGGCGTACAACAATTCCGCGATCCAGACGCTGCAACGCGTCGTGCAGGAGGCGACCGGCACCGAGGTGACGCAGTTCGCGCAGGAGCGGCTGTTCGGACCGTTGGGCATGGCCGACACCGAGATGACGACCGACAACTCGGGAAACGCGCTGATGTTCATGGGCGTGCACTCAACGTGTCGTGACATGGCGCGCTTTGGGCTCCTGATGCTCAACAAGGGCCGGTGGAACGACACGCAGATCGTGTCGGAGGAGTGGGTCGACCAGGCGACCGGCGCGCCCTCGACGGAGCTGAACGCCGCGTACGGACTCCTGTGGTGGCTGAATCACGAAGGCATCGTGGGCAACGCGCTGACCGCGACGAACATCGAGGCGGCCTCGAACCCCCAAACCGAACGCGGCCAGCTGGTCCCCGGCGCGCCCGAAGACACGTTCTGGGCCCTCGGCCTCGGGAATCAGGTGATTCAGATCGACCCCGGCACGAACACGGTCGTCGTCCGGCTCGGCACCGGCGAAGCGCAGCCCCAACCGCCGACCTTCGGACCCGCCGATGCGTCCCGAGTCGTCACCGAGGCCGTCGTGGCGCGCTGACACAGCGCGACCATCCGCGGGGCCGGCGGCCCGTCGTCGTAGCCTTTTCTTGCCTCGCCCGCTTGTCCGGGTGGGCTGTGGTCAAAGGGTCGAGACAATGCCGCAGTTTCCTGATTGGAAGCGCCAAGCGGCGGCCTGGACGGACGCCGCGCAGTTGCGTCGGGCACAACTCCTTCACGTCCTGTCTGATCTCGTCGCCCAAGCCCGGGGCACGACCGGCGAGCTCACGGGTTGGGCCCTCGAGGTCGCCCGCCAGACTCGCGGTCGCTGCGAACGTCTCCCCCGGACGCTCGTCGACGGACTCCGTGGGCGCGTGAACGTGCTCGATCTCGCAACGAAGCGCGACGTCGAACTTCAGAGCCGACTTGGTCGCAAGCGCACATATGCCGTTCTGCAGGAGTTCGTCGACGCGCAACGCGACCACGACGCCCAGCTGCTCGAGTCGCTGCGTTCCGAGCTTCGAGAGGAGCTGCAGAGCTTCGCGGCTGCGATCGACGACGACCTGTTCGAGGTCGACCACGGCCGGATACCGCTCCAGTTGGAAGCAGCGCAGCGTCTCGACGCCGAGTTCGACGACTTCGACGACGAGGACATGATCGACATCGACCTCACGTCCTACGAAGCGAGTGTGGCAATCGACGACGACGAACGCGACATCGTCGACGACGAGACCGGGCTGCGCCACTCCGAAACCTTCTGATCCGCGTTCAGGTGACCTGCCGCATGCGACGTGATCGGTGACGCGTGAAAGTCACGCTCGCGGTTATTCCGCTCCCCCGCGGCTCGACACGATGCGCTCCAGCCGGTCGATGAAACCGGGCCAGCCGTGCGCGGCGTTGTCGCGCTCGATCGACGACGGGAAGCCCTCGTGGACGAGCGTCAAGCGCGTATTGCCGTCTTCCTCCTCGAACACAACTGTGACGCGCGTGTCGTGCCACGGCGTAGTCACGCCATCAAGCCCGCCGACGAGCACGAGCTTGTGGGGCGGATCGACATCCACGTAGGTGCCCGTCTCGACGTACGGCGTCTGGCCTCGAGGTCCGAACTCGACGCGACGATGACCGCCGACCCGCAGGTCGAGCTCCACGACGTTGACGACATGATCGTCACCGTCGCGATACCACTCCTCCGTCGCCTCGCGTGTGGTCCACGCGCGGAACACCACTCCCCTGCGGCATCGATCACTCGCTCGATCCTCAGTGTTGTGTCGTCGCTCATCGGCCCTCCCGGTCGCATGCGTACTCCTCGAAACGATCGATGCGGCGCTCCCACCGACGTCGCAGCTGCTCGATCCACCGCGTCGTCTCGTCGAGCGCGCGTTCGTCGAGCGCGCAGTGCCGGACCCGACCGACCTTGTGGGTGCGCACCAGTCCGGCGTCCTCGAGCAGTTCCACGTGCTTGAGGACCCCGCGCAGCAACATGTCGTACGGCTCGGCCAATTCGCTCACCGTTGCCGCGCCTCTACTCAAGCGCGCCATGATCTCGACGCGAGTGGGGTCTCCAAGCGCGGCAAATCTGCGGTTGATGGTCGTCGTCATAGTGAACTAACTGGTTCGGCATAACGAGGCGACCGGGCGAGTCAAGGCGTGGTTGTTCACGGCCCGTCCGAATCGGCCGCGCGTGCTCGCGTGTTGGAGTCCGGAGTTGGCCGAGAACGCCTCCCCCACGCCCGGCCTGAAGCCATCGCAATCAGAGCGAGCTACGACTGCCGTGACATCCCCTACGCGACCAGTTCAAGCGTGCCGTCCGGCTACGAATGCATCGGCCGCGCGGCCGATGTCAGGTACGCCCTGCCGCCGGTTCGCGGCGACGAGCGGCTGGGACACTCGGCCTGGACTCGCGGTGAATTCGTGTCCGGGCGACGGAGGCGCGCGAGTGCCCACGCCCGTACGCTGGCGGGACGATCATGGAGGATCGCGATGGTGGCGCCGACCGACAAAGGGACGGGTCCATGATCCACTTCGGAAACGGGCTATCGGCTCGGTGCGGGAGTCGGCGTGTCGACGCAGCCGGCGACCAACACGAGGCCGCTCGGACGATGGACTGCGGCGAATACGAATGGTCGGTCGAATGTCACGTGCACGTGCCGCACGCGGAACTGCGGCGGCGGCATCCGCGCGCCCGCTGGCATTGCGGCTGCGGTGACCGCCGCGGCGGCGAAGCCCTCTTCGGTGAAGCGCGCGGTGACGTCTTGTCGAGCTTGACCGACGGCCAGGGGCGTCGTGCTGATCCCGGGAAAGTGGCCGGGCACGATCTCGGATGCGGCGACGAGGCCGAAGGCCGGATCATCGAGCAGATCGTGGCTGGCCGCCACGTCGAAGGCGACCGTCTCCACGATCAGGAAATCCCCGGGGACGTGCGAATCGACGACCGCGACCTTCACACCGGGTCCAGGTTCACCTTCGGCGAGGGCGCGTTCGCTCTCGCCGGGCGCGGCCAGTTCCTCGATCGCGTGGCGGAGCACCGCGCGCGTGGCCGCCTCGTCCGTTCCTCGGGCGAGATACACGTCGACATCGTCGATGCCCTCGACGCGCAGGAGGGACACTGGCCCGACGACGGTGGGAACGACTCGAACCTGATCGATAGCGGCCGTCACACGATGGAGTCCCTGCGTAGCGATCCCCGACCACGGTCCGTTCTCGAACAGCGGCGAATAGGCCGTGAAGGTGTCGACCCATCTTGTGTGAACCACGAGGGCGCTCGCGAGCACCATCAGCGTCTCGCGATTTACAGCGACAGGAAGCGTGAGCAGTTCGCCCTTCGTCGCCTTCACGACCCAGCGGTCCATCGCGGCTTGATCGACGTCCGGTTTACCCTTGAGCGCGGCAACGAGGCCAGAAGGCAACGCGCGCACCCACCGACGCTCGAGGGGGACGTCGCGTTGCACCCACACCGCCAGCGCGGCGTGCACGGCCGGGTTCTTCACCAACGCACGAAAGACCGCGTTGACGCTCGCGGCCGCGTCTGCGCCCGCGACGCCGACAGCTCGCTCCAGCTCGCGACGCGCGCGGCCGTCCGCTCCGCTCGCGAGCGCAGCCAACAAGACCCACGCGCCGACGCCCGAGAACACGGAGGAACCCGGTTTCTGGCGGGCGGCCCATTCGGCGGTGAAGCGGTTCGCAGCCGTGACGGCGTCGAAATCGGTTGCCACAAGACAATCATGGCCGACGCCGGGCGAGCATTTGCGGAACCGACTTCCCCGTGTCGCGCGCTTGCAGCGAGCCGTACATGACGGCGCAGATACACGACCTCGTCGGATATGGCGACGAGATGTACCAACTCGTCGGCGTGAACGGCACGGGGTTATTCGAACCGGGAGACCATGGGCTGGAGCCAGTGGCGCTGCACACAGCGTGCTGGCGCGGATTCATCTGCACGTACGTCATCGCCGATCAGCAGCTGCTCCTGCACGGTCTGCGAATCGGTTTCAAGCAACAATCGAGTGGTGGTCTCGTCGATAACGCCCCGACGCTGTTCGATGTCCGGCCGGCGTTCGACCAACACGAACATATCGCGAGGTACGAAGGGCTCGACGCGCCGGTCGCGTTCACAGGTAGCCTACTCCTCGCGTGCGAGTTCTTGCGCGATCTCTACGTGCACATGGGATTTCATCCCGCGTGGAAGTACGAGCGAACCCTTGAAGTGATCTTCGACTCCGGCGCCGCGCAGGCCGTGCACGACCGGTCCGCGCAGATGGCACGCGTCCGAGCCGAAGTTCTCTCCGGCGCCCGGCCTAGTCCCGACGGTTCTTGGGAGCACGACGGCGCCGATTGGATCTCGCGCACGTTTCAGCTCGACTACGGCCGTTCCTTCGGATAGCGATCGATTCGATCAGTCATCGCTGCGTCACTCGACCTCTCTTGGTTGCTCGCGGTAGGTAAGGACGCTTTGCGCGCCACGAAGTCTGACCGCGCCGACGGGCATCGCCCGGGGCATCTACATACGCACCCCAGTCCTGGCACACGGCGACCGCGGCGGTCACTCGTGGTGGAGGGCAGTGACGGGATCGAGGCGCGCGGCGCGCCGGGCCGGGTACCAACCCGCCAGCAATCCGAGCACGCTGGTGCCCGCGATGACGAAGAACGCGAGCCGCACGGGGAGTCCGACGATGTCCCGTGCTGCCATGCCGCCGGCAATCAATTGCTTGTTTACTAGAATGTTGGCGAGGCGCGTCAACCCGAATCCGGCCGCAACGCCGAAGACGCCGCCCCAGAAACCGAGGAACGCAGCCTCCAACTTGAAGAGCCGTTTGATCGCGACGCGGGTGGCGCCGCAGGCACGCATGATGCCGATCTCGCGCGTGCGCTCCAGGATCGCCATCACCATCGTGTTGACCACGCCGAGTACGGCGACGACGAGCGCGATCCCACCGATCCCACCGAGGATGAAGCCAAGGGCGTCGAACCCGTTCATCTGCATCTCGACGAAGCTGCGGCCGGTGGCGGCGCCGAATCCGAGCGTCCGGATCGTCGTCGCAACCTCTTCGACGTGGTCCTCACTGTCGGCCTTCACAACGAGGGTGCTGTAGCCGCGTTGCTCGAGCTCGTTCTGCAACACCATGGTCGACTGGTCACTTCCGGGTGTCATCTCGTAGCGCTGCGATGTCAAGAGGCTGCGCGCCCATGCCAGCGTGAAGTAGATCGTCTCGCCCTCGTTGGCGACGACGCCGGCAACTGTGGCGGACAAGTGCGTCGGCTCCTGCGACGTTGGCTGGCCGGGCTGGCGTAACGGCGCGCCGTCGCCGCTGTAGTGGGGGTGCGTGACGAGCGTGAGCGCCTGACTGACGAGCTCGTCGTAGCGGCCCTCGTATCCGAGCTTGTTGGCGTACGACTTGCTAACGAGAACCACTCCCGAGGTGTCGGCACTCGTGAAGTCGCGGCCGGCGGCCATCGTGTGGACAATGACGCCATTCGTGTCCTCGGCCTGCGTGGCCTCGATCGCGAAGCGTTCGCCGCCGAGCTCGACGTGGTCGAAGACATACGGTTGCGCGGTCGCGGCTACACCGGCAACGTGAGGCAGGTCCCCGATCTGGCTCGCGATCTCGTCCGACAACGGCACACCGACCTCGTCGCTTCCGCCACCCGCGTAGCGCGCCTCCTGGTAGCTGAGATCAGGCTCACGCGTCACGATGACTTGTTCGAGCTCGCCGGTCGACTGGAAGTGGTTGTACACGAAGCTCTTGGCGCTCATAACGAGGGCCAGTGTGATCGTCACCGACGTCGCGCCGATGACGACGGCCATGATCGTCAATGTCGAACGGAGCTTCTGCCGCCCGAGCTGACGCATCGCGGCGCCGACCTGATCGCGGAACCTCACGTCATGTCCGCCGCTCGGTCAGGCGGCCATCGTGGATCTCGAGCACGCGGTCCGCGCGCCCGGCCACGCGCTCGTCGTGGGTGATCACCAGCAACGTGACGTGCTCGTCGCGATTGAGCTGCTCGAGCAGTTGCATGATCTCGGCCCCGCGCGCGGAGTCGAGATTTCCGGTCGGTTCGTCGGCGATCACGATCGAGGGTCGGTTGGCGAGGGCACGCGCGATCGCCACGCGCTGGCGCTGCCCACCTGAAAGCTGTCGGGGTTTGTGACGCGTCCGGTCACCGAGACCGACGGCTTCCAGGCATTCCCGAGCACGGGCCTTGCGTTTGCGGCTGGAAATCTGTCCGAACACGAGCGGCGTCATCACGTTCTCGAGCGCGGTTGCCTGCGGCAACAGGTTGAACGACTGGAAGACGAACCCGACCTGTCGGCTTCGATAGGCGGAGAGCTTCTTGTCACGGGCGCGCGACAGATCCAGGCCGGCGACCGTCACCTTGCCCGAGTTCGGCCGGTCGAGACCCCCGATGATGTTGGCGAGGGTCGACTTCCCCGATCCGGACGGGCCCAGTATCGCCACGAAGTCGCCGCGGCCAATGTCGATCGACACGTCGTCGAGGGCGCGGACGATCTCGCCACCCATCTTGTACGTACGCGTGACATTGTCGAGCGAGATCAGCGTGGACCGGCCTGGCGGCCGCGTTTCGGCTCGCGGCGACGGATACTGGACCGATGCGGCGGCGGGCGTTGTCACGTCCATCCACTTCGGATTCGACGGATTTCGCCGTCCGGTTGAATGGTTTGGAGCCCGCAGACCCCTGCCCCCGGCATGGGGCCGGCGCGCCGCGTCCCCAAAAGACAGAACGCGCCTTCACCCCGAACACGGGTCGCCGAGCGCCGAGAAAGGGTCGGTCTCCCCAGAACTGATCGAATGAGTGGTAACGATCGCGTTACCGCTCATTCGCGTGGCGGGCCGCGCGAGCCCGAGCCAGCGCCCACAGCGCTGCACCCAGCCAGACCCCGCTCAGCACGGTCAGGATCGCTGTCGTGTAGTCGAGCGGCGCCACCGACGTGTTGTCGGGCACGCGGTCGCGACCGTAGCCGCCCCACGCCGGGAAACCGACCACGACGACAACCGCGGTGACGATCACTCCCGCGCGCACCGGGGTTCGCCACGGCTCGCGCACGACACGCGCGATCGCGGCGCCGACAGTCGCGACGAGCGGAGCGATCAGGAAATCGTGCAGCAGGTCGGCGCCGACGATCCACGTCGCCAACGACCGCGGATGCGTCGCCGCCGACTCGTCGAGCGCACCCCAGACGCCGTAGGCCATGACCGCGGCACCCAGCACTGCGAAGATCCAGAACCGGGTGCCGAGCTCGTCGGGTGCGCGCTCGCTCACAGCACGACCATCCTGGCCACCCACTTCGTCTGGAGCACGCCGGGCCGGTTCGGGCCGACGAGCCGCACCGGGAAGCCATGGTCGATGTGCAACGGCTCCCCGTTGACTTCGAGCGCGAGCAGCGTGTCGCCGTCCGCGATCTCGGAGGGTTCGAGCAGCGATCGGCGGAACGCGCCCCGAGGTTGCAGCGACTCGACGCGTACCGACGCGCCACCCGGTGCCCCGGCGGCCTCGAGGAGATCCCGTACCCGTACGCCGCGCCAGCGCGCCGACGCGCTCCAGCCCTGCACGCATGCAATCGGCAGCGTCGCTTCGTGGTCGGCCATCGCCGCCAGTTCCTCACGTCCGAGCGACAGCTCGCGGTCGACGCGGCCGGTAACCACGAGGCGGTAGTCGGGCGCGTTCGCACTGTCGACGACGCGTGCCGCCCGCGCGGTCCGGTTTACCGGAAATCCCTGCGGGCCTGTGTCGGGACGGCGGGGTGCGAGCAGCGCGAGCTTGCGGAGCGGGCCAACGGTTTGGCCAACGGTCGCGAGGGTCACGACACCCGCGGCGGCCACGATCGTGCCGAGGAAGGCGCGCCGCTCGCGGTCTTCGGGCCCGGGAGCGTGCGCGCGGCGCCGTGTGAGGTGCGTCCGTGTGGTCGCCCACTTCGCGCCGACGTGCACGACGAGGGCGCCGATGGTGATCCACGCAGCCCGATAATGCGCTTCCCGAAATCCGAACGGCCACGGGTACCACAGGTTGACGTTCGCGAGCCCGGTGCCGACCAGGAACAGGCCGCCGCCGATGAGGGGAAGGAGCGACACCCGCTCGACGAACTGCGCGACGCCGCGAAAGGGCGGCCATACGAATAGCTTCGGGTAGACGACCCACAGCTTGGCGAGCAAGAGGGGAATCGTCGCGATGCCGGAGGCAATGTGCAGTCCCTGCGTAACCCGGTACAAGCCGGCCGGACGCGGCGGACGCGAGAACCACGACGGTGGAGTCTGTACGAGATGCGACCAGAGTCCGGTCGCGAAGCACACTGAGAACGTGACGCCGAGCGCGGCACCGAGCAGCGCGGCCGTGCGCTCGTCGCGCAGGTTGCTCGAGAACCGAGCCTGGACCGCGCGAACCGCCCGGGAGATCACCGCGACTCGAGCGCCGCGAACCAGCGGCCCTCGTCGAGCCACCGGGCTACGACCGAGAACTGCGCGTCGCGGGCGATTCCCTCGACGTCGTCGATTGCGACCGGTGCGAGCATGAACCACGGACCCGACCGCGCACCGACATCGAGGCGGACGGTTACCGGATCGCCGCACTGCCCCGGTGGTGCGGCCTCCACGAGCGCACATCCGCCGGGCACGAGGAGCTCGCGCACGCGAACGAGCAGTCGTTCGGGGTCGCCCCCGATGCCCAAATTGCCGTCGAGTAAGAGCGCCGTACGCCACCGACCGGCGCCGGGCACGCGCCGGAACACCGACCGCTCCAACGCGACGACGCCACGCCCGCGCGCGATCTCAAGCGCCGGCGCGGCAATGTCGATGCCGAGCACTACGCACCCAAGCCGGGCGAGCGCCGCGACGTGTCGTCCCGGGCCGCATCCGATGTCGATCACAGGCGCGACCGCGCGGGTGAGGACTCGCGCGTCGACGGCGTCGGCGTCGGCCGACCACTCCGGGGCATAGTGCACCGCGCCGTCCCGCCCGTGCAGTGAGACCGTCGCGTCGACCGGTGGCGTCACACGCGTTCCGAAATCCGAATGCGCCGGGCCACATGGTCGACAGTGCGCGCGAATGCAGAACCCGGAACATGTTTGGCGACCGCCAACGCGTCATCGAAGTCGTCCACGTCGCGCAGAACATCGAGAATCGTCGTGCGCAGTCCCAGCGCCCGCATCTGCCGGAGCTGGTACGCGACGGTCTGGGCGGTACTCATCGGGACCCCGTCGAAGACACGCGCGTTGGCTCGACTCAGACCCATCCCCCACCACCCGCCGTCGGCAGCCGGACCCAGGACGGCATCGACATCGTGGCGGAGCAGTGCGTGCAGGGCGCGTTCGATGCCGGCGCGTGTGAGTTGCGGTGTGTCCATGCCGACGAGGAAGGCGGGGCCGTCCACAGCGGCAAAAGCGGCGGCGAGGCGGGCGCCGAACGCGCCCGCGACTTGCGGTACCACGTCGAAGGCGGCCGACAGCCACGGCCCGGGCTCACCGTCGAGGGCAACAACGCGCCGGGCGACGGGAACCGCGGCAATCGTGGCGAGCGTGTCAGCGATCGCGGCGCCCGCGATTTCGGCCGCGAGAACGTCGGTGCAGGGTGGGCACAAGCGCGTCTTCACCCGACCCGGCACAGGCGCCTTGGCGATGACGATGATCGTCGCCGCGATCACTGGCGCAGCACCGCCGCCATGTCGCGGACCGCGCGGGCGGTACCGCGCGCCGTTCCCGTGACCTTCGACTTCCCGATCCGGAGTGCGTACTCGACCTCGGTCTGGTCGATCCGCCAACCCGCTTCGGCCGCTCGCAGCACCATCTCGAGTGGCCAACCGAAGCGCCGGTCGCGCAGTTCGAGCGCGACGAGCGCGTCACGACGCGCGGCCCGCATCGGTCCGAGGTCCGCAATCGCGACACCGGCGCGTCGGCGGACGATCGCGCCCAGCACCCGATTCGCCAGCCGCGCGTGCGCGGGCCACGCGCCCGGCGCTGCGTGCCGGGTGCCGATCATGAGATCGACTGTTCCCTCGCATACAGGGTCGGCAACCAGCGGGAGTTGCGCGGCATCCAGTGACGCGTCGCAGTCCATGAAGCACACGACTTCGGTGCGCGCCGCGAGCAGACCAGCGTAACACGCGGCACCGAAGCCGCGGCGCGGTTCCGTTACCACGAGGGCACCGAGGTCGTTCGCGATTTCGACGGAGCGGTCGGTCGAGCCGTTGTCGACCACGACGGCTCGGTACTGGGCGGGAAGGCGAGCGAGGACGATGGGAATTGCTTGCGCCTCGTCGAGCACGGGGAGGATGACATCGATCACCGCTGCCACCGTACGGAGACGTGCGCGGTTCGTGAACGCGAATCTGCTTACGATTCGCGAAACTCGCGACGACGCGCGCGGGTGCGACCGAGCTCGATCCGTAGGATCCTCGCGTGCATGTCGACGTCGCCACGCTGGTCGAGTCACCGCGGCGAAAACAGGGCGCTCTCGGCGCGGCGCTTGCGGTGGCGAGCTTCGTACTCGTGCTCGTCGTCGCGAACCGCTGGGGTCAACACCTGCTGGATGCCGGCCACGTGCTCAAGGTCGGCGTCCCGCCGCTGCATGCCGAATGGGCACCCCGCGGCGGGTTCGCTGTCGCCGTTGCGATCGTAGTCGGATGCGGCCTTCTCTTCGCAGTGCCCCACGTCACCTCGCGCGTCGCGTGGCGCGCGGCTCTGGCTACCGCATTCACCATGGCGGCGACATGGACCATCGTGCTCAACGCGACTCGCGGCCGCGCCGGGTTCCTGGAAGGACTCGACAACCGCCACGAATACCTACGCGACGTCGACGGCATCGGATCGATCTTCCCGTTCGTCTGGCACTTCACCGCCAATTCCGAGTCGTACGCGACGCACACGCAGGCGCACCCGCCGGGATTTGTCGTCGTGCTGTGGGCGCTCGACCGCGTGGGCCTCGGCGGCGCGGGGTGGGCGGCTGTGCTCTGTATCGGCGCCGGGGCGGTCTCGGTGGTCGCCGTCTTGGTCGCAGTTCGCGACGTTGCCGGCGAAGACACCGCGCGCGCCGCTCTGCCGTTTGTCGCGCTGGCGCCGGCGGTGTTGTGGTTCGGGTCGAGTGCCGACGCATTCTTCGCCGCGGTGGGTGCATGCGCGGTCGCCTTCTTGATCCGTGGCATCTTGACGCCCACCACCCGTTTCGCCCTTCTGTTCGGCGGCGCGCTGTTCGGCGCCGCGATGCTGTGCAGCTACGGCGCGCTGTTGCTGGTCGCGATTCCCGGGATGGTTGCGCTGCGTACGCACCGGGTCGCGGCCTTGACGCGCGCCGGCATTGCCGCGTTCGGCGTACTCCTCGTCGCCTATGGCCTCGGTTTCAACTACGTCGAAGGTTTCCTGTTCACGCGCGGGGCCTACTTCGACGGCGTGGCGAGCACTCGACCCTATTCGTACGCCCTCCTTGCGAACATCGCGGCGCTCGCGATCGTGGTTGGCCCCGCCACTGTCGTCGGCATCACACGGCTCCGCGGGAACCTCGTGTGGCTGGTCGGAGGGGCACTCGTGGCGGTCGCCGCCGCCAACCTCAGCGGCATGTCGAAGCTCGAAGTCGAGCGGATCTGGCTGCCATTCGCCGTTTGGCTGCTCCCGGCGGCCGCGGCCCTCCGTGGCGGCGCGAACATGGGGAGTCGTTGGCTCGCGCTCCAGATGGCGTGGGCCCTGTCCCTGCAGACGGCGGTGAGGACCGGATGGTGAACGTGCTCGTGGTCGAGGACGACCCGACGGTGTCCGAAGTCGTGACCCGCTACCTCGAACGCGAGGGCTACGCCGTCGAAGCAGCGGCCGACGGAACGGCGGCGCTCGCGCGGGCCGAAGCGAGCCGGCCCGATCTCGTCGTGCTCGACCTCATGCTGCCGGGTATCGACGGCCTCGAAGTGTGCCGCCGCCTGCGCGACCGCACCCCCGTCCCCGTCATCATGCTCACCGCGCGCGGCGACGAGGACGACCGGATCGTCGGACTCGAGTTGGGCGCCGACGACTACATGAGCAAGCCCTTCTCGCCGCGCGAACTCGTGTCGCGTGTGAAGGCCGTGTTGCGGCGCGCGGCGGCGCCGCTCCCCGAGCTCACTGCGCAGGCGCTCGAAGCGGGGGATCTGCGGGTTGACGTCCAGGCCCGAGAGGTGCGCAAGGCCGGAGACCTCGTACTGCTCACGGCGCGCGAGTTCGAGCTCCTCGTGTATCTGATGCGCAACCCGCGCACCGCGTTCTCGCGCGAGGAGCTCCTCGAAAGCGTTTGGGGTTTTACCTACGGCGACACCGCGACGGTCACCGTCCACATCCGCCGGTTGCGCGAGAAGATCGAAGCGGACCCATCCCAACCCGCACTCGTCACGACGGTGTGGGGGGTCGGTTACCGGTTCGACGAATGACTGGCGACCACGCTCTCGAACTCGTCGTCGTCGCCGCCGCGACCGCGGCCGCGGCGCTCTGCCTCGGTGCGATCGCCTTGCGGGCTCTGCGCGGTCGCAGCGTCGCCGCGCAAACGGTGGTCGTCGCGCTCAGCGCCATCGGCTCCGTTGCCGTCGGGGTCAGAGTCGCGTCCCATCGCATGCTCGTGGCGTCCGACGACGTCGCGGTGCTCGACGTCGCGCTCGCGGCGGCGGGAGCCGTCGCGATCGCCGGTGCACTCTTGCTCGGCCGCCGGGTCGGGCGCGCCGAGCAATCTCTCGTCGCGGCCGCGCGGCAGGTTGGCACCGCGGGTCCCGTCGGCACGACTCGGGTCGACGCGCCGCGCGAGCTGGCCCGGCTCGCGCGTGAGCTCGACGAGACCTCGACGCGACTGAACAGCGCGCGAACACGCGAACGGGCGCTCGAAGCTTCGAGACGGGAGCTCGTCGCCTGGGTGTCGCACGATCTCCGCACACCGCTCGCCGGTATCCGCGCCATCGCCGAGGCGCTCGAGGACGGAGTCGTCGCCGACGCCGAGACGACGCGCCGTTACTACCGAACGCTGCGCGAGGAGGCCGACCACCTGACTACCCTCGTCGACGATCTGTTCGAGCTGAGCCGGACCCAGGCGGGCGTGATCGAACTCGAGCTCGAACGTATCTCGCTCGGCGACCTCGTCTCCGACGCGCTGGCCGGTGCGACTCCGGTCGCGGCGGCGAAAGGCGTCCACCTCGTCGGGCAGCTCGACGGCTCGGCTCCCGAACTCACCGCGTCGGCGCCGGAGCTCCTGCGGGTGCTCCGCAACATTCTCGAAAACGCTATCCGCCATACGCCCGCCGACGGAACGGTCGTCGTCGAGGCTGGTACCGCGCGCGACGGGGCGTTCGTGTCCGTCCTCGACTCCGGGGGCGGCATTCGCAGCGAGGATCTCCCGCGCGTCTTCGACGTGGCGTTCCGAGGTGACCCCGCGCGCCGTGGTGACGGTGCGGGCCTCGGCCTCGCGATCGCCCGCAGCCTCGTCGAGGCTCACAATGGCGCGATCACGGTCGCGAACGACAACGGCGGGGCCCGTTTCACCATCGTCCTGCCTTTGCATCCGGTGCGGCCGGCGTGACCGCGCCGGTGTTGGTGACCGGCGGGTGCGGTTTCATCGGCGCGCACATCGTGGAGGCGCTGCTCGCGCACGGGTTGGCGGTGCGTGTTGTCGACGCGGTGCTCCCCGCGGCTCACGATGTGGCGCCGCCGACACTCGAAGGCGACGTCGAGTACCTCTGGGGTGACGTCGCCGATCCGGAACTCGTGGCACGTGCGGTTGCCGGCCTCGATCTCGTCTGTCATCAGGCCGCGATGGTGGGTCTCGGCCTCGACTTCGGTGATGCCCCCGCCTACGCCCATCACAACGTCGGTGCCACGGCGGCGTTGCTCGCCGCGCTGCACGATGCGGGTTTCGCCGGGCGGATCGTCCTCGCGAGCAGCATGGTCGTGTACGGCGAGGGAATGTACGAGTGTGTGGAGCACAGCCGTGTGCGGCCCGCGCCGCGGGCGCTGGATGCACTCATTGCCGGCGAGTTCGAGCCGCCGTGCCCGATGTGCGGGTGCCCGTTGCGTTCGGTGACGATCGACGAGGATGCACCGACCGATCCGCGTAACGTGTACGCGCTCACCAAACTCGCGCAAGAGCATCTGGGCGCGTCATACGTTCGTGAGCATCCCGGCTGCACGATTGCCTCGCTGCGCTACCACAACGTGTACGGGCCGCTGATGCCCCGCAACACGCCGTACGCGGGAGTGGCAAGCATCTTCCGCAGCGCGCTGGAGCGAGGCGAAGCGCCGCGGGTGTTCGAAGACGGCGGCCAGCGCCGCGACTTCGTCCACGTGCGCGATGTCGCGCGCGCAAACGTGCTCGCCCTCACCGGTGCCACGGCGTACGACGGTCCGCTCAACGTCGCGAGTGGCACGGCGCACACCGTGCTCGATCTCGCAACCGCACTCGCCGACGAGGCCGGAATCGGTGCGCCGGCGCCCGTGGTGACGGGCGAGTGGCGGCCTGGTGATGTCCGCCACGTCGTCGCGTCGGCCGAGCGCGCGGCTGCGGCGATCGGGTTCTCCGCCGAGATCGCGTTCGCCGACGGAATGCGCGAGTTCGCGAAGGCGCTGCTTCGCGCCTGACCGCCCATGCGACATCGGCCGCATTGAGCCGAGCTGCGAGCAGCCGGCCTTCCGAAATGCAAAACAAGTTGCATGCGTGGGCACTTGTGGCGCCGAGACGCGGTTAGAGAGGTCGGCGCTGGTTCCGTCTGGGCTGGGCGTGCTGGTGTTTGACGGTGTTCGCGCCCTCGACGCCAGACGAGCGAATTGGTGCCCATCCATTCGGGACCTTCGACCCTGACATCGCGGGTCCGTGCGTCGCACGATCGGTGGCATGTAATGGGAGGTCGGGTCTGCCGCGACCTTGGTTGACGGTGGTTTTGAGTGGTCATGCTGCTTCGTTGTCTTCGAGGCAGGGCGGTGGGCTGAAGGCGAGTTCGAACTCGACGGGGGTGAGTTTGCCGAGCGCGCGTTGA
>JBQTGT010000074.1:0-12542 GCA_052390615.1 Actinomycetota bacterium | reverse complement strand
AAGCTCGCCGCCGCGCTGCGTCACGCCGTCGGCGCCAACGACCCGTCCACCATCGCTGTCACAGCCTGACCGTATGATCCATCAGGAGGCCGCCACGAAGTTCCACGGCGAGCGGGTCATCCTCCTCGGAAGCAACCGTACGGTACAAGAACACCTCGTCGGCAACGCCGTCATCGATTGCGATCCCCCGGACGGTCACGCGTCCACGCTCGACGTTGCAGCTGAATCCCACCGCGGACATCCCGATCACCGTACCGTCTTCCGAATGACGGCCTTCGCCGAGCGCTACGAGATCCAAGACCGCCTCGGCGAAGGTGGCAACGGCGTCGTCTTCCTCGTTCGAGACACGAAGATTGGACGCGACCTCGCGCTCAAGCTCCTGAGCGTCGGTGAGGAGTCGCTCGTTGTTCGTGAAGCACACGCCCTCACAGCGCTGGAAAGCCCGCACGTCCTGCGTGTCTTCAACGCCGGTGTGCACCTTGACGTGCCCTTCATCGCCACAGACGTTGCTGCGCTCGGTTCAACAGAAGACCAGATCGTGTCTGGCGTCGGCGTTCCTCCAGAGCACGCGGTGCGATGGGTGAGACAGGCACTCGTCGGCCTCGACTACTGCCACCGGCGGCGCGTGCTGCACCGCGATCTCACTCCCGGCAACATCTTCCTGAATACGCTCGACCATGCCCTACTCGGGGACTTCGGACTCGCTGCGAACATTGATGATGACGGAACGTCCCCCGCGGCAGGCAACCAGCGTTGTCGCGCACCAGAGGGCTTCGATGGTGGTCGCCTCACTGTCCAGAGCGACCTCTTCTCCGCGGCTGCGAGCCTGTGGCGGTTGCTTACGAGTGCGTGGCCATACGACGCCGAGCACGAAGCCGACCTCGCGACGAAGATGCGGAACTCCGAGCGGCCGCGGCTGCGCGACATTGCTCCGCACGTCCATCGATCTATAACGACAGTCGTTGAGCGTGCGCTCGACCCTAACCCATCGCGCCGTCCGACATCGGCGTCGGAGATGGCCCGCCTACTTGCGGATGCGCGGCTGCACTCGCGGAACTGGGTGCGAAGGGCACCTGGGCCGAGCGCTGATCTCATGTTTACGAGTGAGGCCGGCGGCAGCGGGATCGTGGTCTGTCAACGGCCAGGTGAGTGTCCTCGCGTGTGGCCATCGGCGGTCCTCGCTGGTGGCCGAGAAAAGTCCTCGCGTCAGGCGGCTCCTTTGCGGTGTCGGAGCCGGTAACTATCGCCGGTCGTGGTGATGATGTGGGCGTGGTGGCAGAGCCGGTCGAGGAGACTGGTGCCGGTCGCTTGGTCGGGCAGGAACCGTCCCCATTTCTCGAACGGGTGGTGCGACGCGATCGCGAGTGATCGGCGTTCGTAGGCTGCTGCGACGACACGGAACATGAGTTGCGCGCTGGCGTGATCGAGGGGCGCGAATCCGATCTCGTCGACGATGATCAGGTCGTGCCGGCAGAGCTGTTCGATCGTGCGACCGACGGTGTTGTCGGCGGTGGCGCGATAGCAATGCTCAATGAGATCGACGGCGGTGAAGTAGCGAACGCGTCGACCGGCCGCGATGGCGGCGTGACCGAGCGCGATGAGCATGTGGGTCTTGCCGGTGCCGGCGGGACCGATGAGGCAGAGGTTCTCGCTTCGGTGGATCCATTCGAGCGTGACGAGATGGTCGTAGGTCTTGCGAGCGATCGAGGATTCGGCGAGTGCGAACTCGTCGAGCGTTTTCGTGACGGGGAACCGCGCGGCGGCGAGCCGGTTCCGGGCGTTGGACTCATCGCGGGCGACGATCTCGAGTTCAACGAGGGTGCGGAGCACATCTTCGGGTGCCCAACGTTGCGAACGTGCGGTGGCGAGCACCTCGGGCGCGTTCTTGCGCACCGCTGCGAGCCGCAAGCGTCGCAACGCGGCTTCGAGATCAGCGGCGAGCGGCGGCGCTGGATTGGGGGCGGTCATCCGAGGCCCTCGATCCGATACGCGTCAAACGAACGCAGTTCACCGGCAGGCAGATCGATCACGGCCAGATCGTCACCGGCCGGGGCCGGTTCGACGGTGGCGGGTCCGATCGCGAGGATCGACCGCACGTCATCAGCGCGGAAGCGACCGAACCGGACCGCGCGAGCCATTGCCTTGACGACGGCATCGCCGCCGTGCGCGGGGATCAGTTCGTTGACGATCACGTCGAGTTCCCGTGCCAGGGTCGCGACACCGGCGGCGGCGCCGCCCCGCACAAACTGTTCGGCGATCTCACCGAGCGCGAGGAACTCGTGCTCGACTGTCGTGCGCGGCCGCGGCGCGCGTTGCGGCAGCCGTCGCGGTGAGCTGTAGTGCTCATCACGGATCGATGTTGCGCCCGGTGGCTGCTGAGCATGCTCGGCGATCAACTCGCCCGTAGCGTCGTAGACGCGCACGACGTCGTCATGGGTGACGACCTCGACCTGTGCGCCGACCAGTCGTGACGGCACCGAGTAACGCGCCGAGACCACCCGCACGGTTGAGAGCCGATCGACCTTGCGGCGCTCGACCCGACCGATCCGCGGCCTGGCGGTCGGCAACGGCCGCAACAACGGACGTTCCTCGTCGAGCCGCTCGGCCGGAACCGCGCAGGTCTCCGAATGTGTCGCCGCGTTCACCTCGACGCACCAGCGACCCGCGTCCGCGTTCGCTGCGACCAGGTCACCGTTCCAGCCGTCGGCCGGGATCACCAGATCCGACTTCGCGTAACCGACCAGACGCTCGACGATGCCTTTCGAGGTCGGATCGTGCGCGTGGCAGAAATCCGGGCTGAACCCGTAATGGGTCGCGAACCGCACGTGGGTCGCGGTCGGGATCACCACGTTCGCGACGACCCCCCGACTTGAGACACCCCATCCGATCCGCCAGTACCTTCGCCGGCACACCACCAAGCGCTTCGAAACACTCCGCGAGGAACGCGAGTGTCGTGGCCGCGGTCTCGTCGCGAGCGAACCTGACGAACCGCACCCGCGACCACGCCAACACCGCGCAGAACACGTGCAGGCCGCCGATCGTGCCCCAATCGATCACCAACGTCTCGCCCGCCAACCACACACCCGGCCGATGCTCCCGACGGCCCTGCTCAGCACGCCACGCCCGCTTCTTCTCCGCGACCAGCCGCCGGAAGTTCCGCGCCGACCCGGCATAACCCGCAGTCCGCGCGACCGGCAACAGCCGCTTCGCCGAAATCTTCGCTCGCGTCTCAGCCACACGATCCGCGACCAGCACTGCGGCGACATCGGTGTTGCGCACCACACGGGCTCGCGACGCACGTTCCTCGTCGAGCGCGCCGGCACCGCGCTGGGCGACCTTGCGCTTCACCGTCTTCGGATCGACCCCGCACACCTCGGCGGCGCCGCGATAGGAACCCACAGCCTCATATGCAGAAACAACGTCCATCGACTTCCTCGCTGATAACACTGGGCAGCCCCTCGAGTGGTTGAGCGGACCTCGGTTTCGCAACCGGTCACGCTCGCCGCTCGAGGCGGCCCAACGGCGGATACCTACACGCTCACCGCGAGGACTTCTCCCGGCCACCAGCGAGGACTTTCACATGGCCAGGGACAGTGGTCGCCGTCGTCTTCGACGGGAGTGACTGCATCGTCGAATCGCGACACATGCGTTCACGCAACCGCATCAGGGCGGGCTGCGTCGAGACGACTCGCGCCCGGCTTCCCGTCGCACTGCGACGGCTATTCGACACGTTGTAGAAATGGTTGCCCGGGAATTTCCTCAGCGACCTATCGAGCCCCATTCGGTTCGGTGGGGCTGATCGGCGCGTATCTACGAAGACCCCTCCGCGTAGAGCGCCCCTACGCCTCGTCGGTCGCCTCGGCATCGAGCTGGCCTTCCGCCACCGGGAGCTCGACGTGCGCTTGTCTGTTTCGAACCTCGACGTGATGATCGATCGGCGTTCGATCGAGGATCGCGTCTACAAGGTCGGTCATGAACCTCGAGGGCTCACGTTCTCGTCCATCAGATCGAGGCGGAGCGTGACCGGACCGTCGTTGTCCCACTCGACGACGACGAGGCAGGTCGCGTCGTAGCCGGATGGCTCGCGCAGCTTGTCGAGCATGTCTCGGAGGAAAACGAGATCACCAGCGGGGATGTTGCTTCTGACCGCGTACAGAAACCCGAGTGCTGCCATCGGGAAGCGGCCTCGGAGGTTGACCGCGTCGCCGTATGACTCTTCGAAGCGATTCCGCAGATTGTTGCCGTAGCTGCTGACCATCGTCTTGGTCGAGACGAGCAACTCGACTCCCCTTGCCCAGTGAGCAATGAGGACGTCGGCTTGTTTCGTGTACACACGTCCCAACACGCGGGCATCAACTGGAGCCACCATCGCCGCGTTGCTGTGGTTGGCGAGGAAATCAGAGAGCTTCTCGCGGTCAGCTGCGGGAACGAAGCGCTCGATCAGAAGCTTTAAGTCGCGAGGAAGGACGCGCGGCCGCGTGGCGCGCGGCCATACCTCATCGGGCTCGAAACCGCAGCGCCTCAGCTCGTGCGCAGCCCAAACATCGAAGGCCTTCGGGAAGCGGCCGGTTTCGGTCGTCGCGCCCGCCGCCACCGGAACCGAGACGAGTCGTTCCAGAAGATGCAGGTCGGGTTCGTATTGCTGATCGAGCCACGGCGACGTCAGTGGCGCCGGCTGCAAGATCGCCTCGAACGGCGTGAACGTGTCTTCCTTCGGCGGCACGCGTGGAAGCTACTCGCGAGCCGGACGGGCGGGTCCAGGCGCACGATGCGCGAGCCGTGCAGTCACTTCTCGATCGCTGCGGTCGATAGCTGTGAGCGAAGCTGTGCAAGCGACCTCAGGCCGGCAGCCGTGTCGGCGTACCACGCAGTCCAACCATTCGTCGACGTGCCCCCGGCTGCTGCTCGCGCAGCCGTCGAGGGGCTTGCATACTCACATCCCTCGAACCGGATCGTGCCCTCCGCGGTGACGTAGCCCTTCGTCCCGGAACCTCGCCGAAACGACAACTCTTGGCCAGGGTGCAGCAGGCCCTCCCGAAGCAGATCGACCAGCGACACCGGCGATCGACCGAGCTGCATCGGCGCGTCCTCCTCGACGTTCCGCGAAGGCATCGCGTGGTACGACGGGCGTTCCTATCCGAGATTCACGCGATGACCGGGAAGTTCCGAGAGACCATAGACGCGCAGCGCCGCCCATGTGGCTGCCTCGGCGTCGCGGGAGATGAAGGCTCTCGACAGAGCTCGTGCATCGCGCTTCGAGATCGACTCGCGACATGGCACACGGATTCGACGGAGGTACTGAGCCTGGAATCGGTAGCAGCCGCCGCGCATCTTCACGCAGTAGCTCCCAACGAACAGGTTGGCGATGTCGGAGAGCAGGAGACCGCCGAGGACCTCGAGGTCCCAGGTGTCTGATACGACGTAGTAGAGGTTGTGATGCGGGTAGCAGGTTCCGTCGTCGAGCACCGGATGCGCGGCTGCCTTGAGGTCGGGTAGCACGAGCTTGGATCGGTGGAGCAGGTCTGGGTCGACGCGATCGATCGTCCTGTACCACTGCACGGGCCGCTTCCGCGCGACATGCCGGGCCCGAAGCTCTTCAGCATTTGACTCGAAGTATCGCCTCAAGCGGGGATACGGCTCGAGGTCGACGAGGCCATCGCCGTTCCACGGGTTGACGAGGTAGGTACCCGACCAGACGACGTCTCCACTTGCGGTATCGCCGGCCTGCACGAGCGGTAGGAGACGGTCGGGCTCCACGAGCGCGGAATCACGAGTGATGAAGACCCTGTCGCATCCGGTCGCAACGCCGATGCCCACGCGCGTACCTGTGCTCGTGTCCTCGAGCGGCGGGAACCGCGACTCGAGGTCAGCGATTGCGGCGAGCTGAGCAGGTGAGCCGGACGGCCACAGGTCATGGCCATCGAACCAGTCATCAATGCGCGAGGCCTGGAAGGTCGGCGCATTGAGCGCCTGTGGACGTGATCGACGAACCCAGGCTGCCAAGTTCGCAGCGTCGGTCTCACCGAAGGACCCATTCGCTTCGACCACCGTTGTGCGCGCCTGCGTGCTGTTTCGCAGGACGATGATCGCTGGATACGCAGATACCGCGTCCTCGAATGCATCGACGTCGTGCATCGCTATGACTGTGTCGACGGCGTAGCACTCGCTGATCAGTGCTCTTAGGTCGGCTCCGTACTGGTTGCGCATCCAGCGGTCTGCGCAGATGTATCCAAGCACGCCCTCCGGCTTGAGCAGATCGAGTCCTCGTTCGATAAAGCCGACGTAGAGATCGCTACGCCCGCGCATCGTCGAGTAGGCGCTGCGATACGCCTCCATCACCGGTCGCGGAACGCTCTCGAGGCGCACGTAGGGCGGGTTCCCCACGACGAAGTCGACCTTGGGTGTGACTTCGGTTGGCAGGAGGAAGTCACCCGTAGTCACCCATTCGCTCGCCAGTCGATCGGCCGTGTTCGGACGGACGCCGGCGCCGCGCAACGCGGCTGCGACTGCTTTGCGTGACCGCTCCGCGTTCGCCTCAAGCACGTCGAACGCACGAAGAGCCCCGCTCACGTTCCCGAAGCGACGACCGTGTCCTTTGCTCGACGCGACGAGCCTCTCAACGATCGGGACGAGGAACGCGCCCGTCCCACACGACGGTTCGACGAGCGTCAAGCCGGCCAGGTCGCGATCTGATGTGTATCCAGCGAGGTCGAGGATGAGTTCGACGACCCAGCGACGGGTGAACACCTCGCCGTAGTCGGTGCCTGGGTCTGCCACCGAAACCTCAGCGGCGACCATGCGTTCCGCGAAGAGCGGGAGCTGTCGGTTGATATGCACGAGGACTTCCGATCCCGAACATGCGTTCGATAGTACGGCAAGTCCTCGTGCTGCGCGCGGAGCCCGGTAACACCGCAGGAGACCGTAACTGTCTCGCGTCCCAACAGCGGTGATTCTCGGTCGCGCAGAACGAACACCTGCGGTGCGAGTGAGCCGGGGGAAGCGAGCACGCCAACTGTCTGAACGCATCGTCTCGCTGCGTGCCGCGCGCGACGCCTCCGGACCCGTCCACGCATCGAGCGACGCGGGCTGGACCTCGGCAACGCAGCGTACCGTCCGAGGGTCCGTCGGCGAAGGAGCCTCTGTGCGCGCCCGCGTCCCGGGTGCGCACTCGGGATGGTCCGGTCACTCACGGGCGATGCTGCGGCCAGGCTCACCGCGCTGTGCCACTCGCTCGAGTCGCACCTGAAGATCCAGCGAGCGCAATCGATCGACCGCTTCGGGCGCCACGGCCTCGACTGCGTCGCGCTCGCTCCGTAGCCGCGCGAGCCGGAGCGCGCTCTCGGTTCGGCGTGCGAGGTTCGGCCGTCGTGTCCGCTCGTCGACTGCTGGTTCGTCGACGTCGAGAACCCACCGTTGACGACGATCAGCTGACCATTCGACCGCGAGGTCTTCGACAGCTTGGTCGAAGCCATCTGCGACGACATACGCGCTGGTGGCGTCGCGCGCACGGCTCATAGCGACGTAGGCAAGCTCTCGACCTCCACCGTCAGCGAAGATGTGGGCGCGGTCGACGGTCGCCCCCTGCATACGGTGGACGGTGAGAGCGTACGCGTGGTCGACGTGGTCGGTAGCGAACTCTTCGCCGGTGAGCACTTCTGTTCGGCCGTCATCGAACCGGATCGTCAGACGGTCGGGTGCGGCGACGGCGACCGTGCCGCGCTCGCTGGTAACGAAGCGGCCGTCGTGCGCTGGTGAAAGCGTGACGACGCGATCGCCGCGGGCGTAATGCTTGCCGCCGGGTGCTTCGATCTCCGGACCTTCGATCGCACCGGCTGCGACCCGACGATGGCGTGCTCGTTCGTTGAGCGCTGCGACATCGCGCCGTCGCCAGGCGAGCAGAACCGACTGGTGGCCGGCTCGAAGGTCGGCTTCCCACGCGTCGATGGCGGAGTTGAGCGCCTCGTCGCGCGTGGGCGAGGTGATGATGCGGTCGTGCTCGTGGTACCAGTTGAGTGCGTCGGAGACGCTGCTCGTGCGGAGCTGCTCGAGCGCCGCGCGTTCACCCGGATCGCGTTGGCGGATGTTCTCGTCGAGGACGTGGACGGCAGGCCCGTGGCGGTTGACAAGAGCTTCGAGTCCGCCGCCGGGTTCGACGGCGTCGAGCTGGCGATGGTCGCCGACAACGATGACCTTGGCACCAGCAACGTCGACCGCGGCGAGGGGCTTGAGCATCGCTTGGTCGTCGGCCATGCCTGCCTCGTCGATAATGAGCACGGTTCGCGCGTCGAGAGCGAGCTGCTGGTGTGCGAGACGCCAGACGAGCGACGCAATGGTGCGGCTGTCGACACCGGCTTCGTCGTGCAGGGTGCGGGCGGCTTGGCCGCTGACGGCCGTCCCGAGAACTCGGTAGCCGCTGCCTTCGTAGGCGGCGCGCATCACATCGAGCGCGGTGGTCTTGCCGGAGCCTGCGACGCCGACGACCAAGTCGAGGCTGCGGCCCGAAGATAGAACGCGAACGATTGCGTGCCGCTGGCTGCCCGTCAGAGCGCGTTTGAGCGCGAGTTCTTTATCGGCGATGGCGCGCGACGCACCCAGTCGCTCAACGGTGGCGCTGTTCTCTCGGGCGACGAGTCGCTCCGCGACGGCCTCAATGGCATGCTCGGTCGCGAGCACAGACGCCGCGGCCCAAGCGCGGCCCCGTGCGCCGGGCTGGCCCACGAGTGGGACGCACTCGCGGTGCTGGACGATCCCGGTGACGACGCGGTCGAGTTCATCGGCGCTGCACCCGTAGAGCGCGGGCGCAACAACACGAATGATGTCGGCGCGGGTGAACGCCTTGCGCTTCGCGAGCAGGCCACCCGGCCCGATCGCCTCCTGGACAAGCTGGGACCGCTCACTGTCGCTGAAGGCGCGCAGCGGCTGGTGAGGCTGGTTGCTTCGATCCAGCCGGTAACTGAGGTTGCGGATCGGCCAGCCGATCGCGTCGAGCTCGTCCAACCACCGAACAAGCAAGGCCTCGGGCTTCTCGTTCTTCTTCGCCTGGCGGCTGTTGCGGGCAGCCACGCTTCGTGCCCGGTAGGAGCCGAACCCGGCTCGCTCGAGCTCCTCCTCGATGGCTTCGCCTCGCTTGGAGAAGTGGTCGACGACCTCGTGCGGTATGCCCGCGATGCGCCAGTGGTCGAGCCTCCCCGACGGGCCATGGTCGGGCTCGATCGCGTAGCCGAGCTGAACGGCCTTCTCGGCGGCGGCAAGCCGTCCGACCATCGTCGCCGCGTGTACGAGGTCGCGAATGCCGGCGGTGTCGAGCGCCTTCCAGCCGCCACAGTCGTCGAGCATTTCGGTGAGGTTGGCGATGAGCACGTGATCGTGCGGCGCAGGATCAGCGGCGCGCGACGTGGCGTGTCGGGTGCGGGCCCAAAGCAGGCCACGCGTGTGGGTCCGTCGTTGTGCCTTGCCGCGGCGGCCGCCCTGGCGCGCGAACCAGTCGTCGAGGAACGCGAGCGTGGCGTTGCTCTCGGCGTCGAGGATCGCGTGCATGTCATCGGCTCGACCGATGACACCGAGGATGGCGACCGTTTTGTGCGCAGCGACGACCAGTTCAACACCGGGGCGCTTCCTCCTCACGAGCGGAATCCCGAGATGCGGATCGTGGACACGCCCGGGTCCGAAGATGGCGTCGTAGCTCGGGTCATCGACTGCGCCGACGAGACCGAGCCGTTCGGCGAGTCGACCTCCCCAAGCCAGCGGCGTCTCGCCCCGGCTGCCGTAGTAGAGGACGGCTGAACCTTCGTGGTCGTCGTCGCGACCGAGCACCGTTGCACGGTGGTATTCGACGGAGTCGACGCCCATCATTCGGAACCAGGCCACTGCGACCTCGCGTGGGATGCCAACCGGGATCGGTTGCAATCGTGTTTGCTCGCGCTTGGTTGTCGCGCTGGTCGTGAGACGCGGTCGAGGACTTCGTGGTGACCGTGCTCGGCGGAGTCGTCGCGGTCACTCTGTCGCCGCGCTTGCGCGCCGTGGTCTACGTCGTGACGTGATCGGTGGTGACGGCTATACGGCCGCGTCGTGTTGTCGGCCGGACTGTGGTCGGCAACGAGACGCGCTCGGGTTCAACGCGAAGTCTCAGGTCGCGCCGAGGCCTACGCAGGCGCAAAGGTCAACGACAACCGGAGATACAGCCATGTCGACCACGAAAACCAACGCGAGCGAGCTGCCCCACCTGCTCACCGTCACAGCACTGGCCGACCACCTTGGCGTCGACATCCGCCACATCCGACGCCTCGTCGCAGAGCGTCGCATCCCGTTCATCAAGTGGGGCCACCTGCTTCGGTTCGACCCGGTCGAGATCGCCGACTGGATCGACCAGAACCGCCGTCACCCCGGAAAGCCGAGAGTCTGACTCGTTGCGAGCTTGACAGGGCTGTAACTTACTGTAAGGTACAGTAGTACCTGTAACTACAGTAAGGAGGCGCGATGAGGTTCACGGTTGGAGGACGAGACCTCGATCTGACCCGTGAGCAGGTCGTGGCGAAGCTCAAGGGTGTGTCGCCCGAACCGATCCGCGAGCACTTCGTCAGCGTGGGTGACCGCAAGTTCCCACCCAAACAGATTCTCGCCGTCGTCACCGGGTGGGAGCGCCAGACCTACACCACCTTCGAGGCACAACGAGTTCTGCTCCGGCTGGGCTTCGATTGCCGGCGAGTCGGAGAGGGCGGGGACGGTTCTCGTCCGCCTGCAGGTGCTGCCGTTGGCAGCGACGAACCCGAGCGCGAGCTCAGTGCGCGACTCGCGCTCGCCGAGGCGCAACTAGCGACGGCCCAGGTCGCGATCGCCGGCCTCAGCGCTCGGCTCGAACGGCTGGAGAATGCCGGCTCATAACCGCGTGGCGTGTCGCAGCGCGGATCTACGATCTCACTACGCCTTCGGGCGCTCGCCGTTCAGTCGGCCTCGATGATTCGAAGCATCTGGAGGCCGACACATGCAGGCACGGCGTCGATTCGGATCGGTGCGCAAGCTTCCGTCGGGCCGGTGGCAGGCGCGCTACTGGGACGCTGCCGGCAACGTCGTCGGTGCACCGACGACGTTCGCAACGAAGGGTGACGCGCAACGATGGCTGTCGGCGGCCGAGACGGACATGCACCGCGGCGACTGGCACGACCCGCGCCTCGGCGACGTCCCGTTCCACGAGTGGGCTGATCGATGGCTGGCCGTGAAGACACCGAACCTGCAGCCCTCGACCGTCGACCTCTACCGCTATCTCCTACGCCGTCACGTCGTGCCGCGCTTCGGCGCGATGGCGGTCGGCCGTGTCACGGCCGCCGAGGTACAGCGGTGGCTCGGTGATCTGCACTCGTCGGAGCTCAGCCCCAACACGGTGGCGAAGGCGTACCGCGTGCTTCGCGGCGTCATGGACGGCGCTGTCGACGCAGGCATCATCGCTCGCTCGCCGTGCACGCTGAAGGGCGCGGGAACCGAGCGGCACCCGGAGATGCAGATCGCGACACCGGAACAGGTCGCCGCGATCGCAGCGGCGGTTGGGCCGCGATGGGAAGCGCTCGTGTTCACCGCCGCGTACAGCGGGCTGCGGTGGGGCGAGCTTGCTGCGCTCCGCAGGCGCGACGTCGACCTCGAGCACAACGTGATCTCGGTGACACGCAAGCTCGCAGAAGTGAACGGCCAGCTGTCGTTCGGACCACCGAAGAGCGCTGCCGGAAGGCGGACGATCGGCATCCCGACGTTCGTCGGTCGATCGCTCGCCGTGCACATCGACCTTTACGCGTTGCCGGGTGACGACCGCCTCGTGTTCCCGAGCGCCGACGGCGAACCGATGCGGCGCAGCAACTTCCGCCGCCGCGTGTGGGAGCCGGCGACCGCAGAGGTCGGCATTACCGGCTTCCGCTTCCACGACCTGCGGCACACCGCAGCGACTCTCGCCGCGGCGAGCGGCGCCAGCTTGAAAGCGCTGATGGCGCGCATCGGGCACGCGTCCGCGGCCGCGTCGCTGCGCTACCAGCACGTGATCGACGGCCAGGACGCTGACATCGTCCGCTACCTCGAGCGCTTCGCTGGTGGGCACGCAGTGGGCACGCCGGACGATCACACGAGCACGACGGCTGAACACCAACGCCGGGACCAGGAACGATCGAGTGGAGACGATGGGACTCGAACCCACGACCCCCTGCTTGCAAATCCGAAAAGGCACGTCCGTCGTGTAGCGCCGCGTCCCGCGCGTGCCGTCTGATCACGGCCTACGCTCATCGTCGCGAGTCGACGACACTCGGCGACAGCCGGAAACACGCGACGGATTGATACATTTCTGATACAGGCACACCGGGGGCCGGGACCGTCTCGACGGGTGGATTCTCGTGGAATCACCGACCCCGGCGGCGCGTTCGCTGCTTTCCGCGGGTCCGGTTTACGCGGTTTCGATTTCGTGGCGGGTGTAGCCGCCGTAGGTGAGGCCTTCGCAGGCGTCCCAGGCGGGTGTGCCGGCGTCGGCGAGGATGGTGAGCGCGTCGTGGGCGGTGATGCCGGCTTCG
>JBQTGT010000073.1:0-1946 GCA_052390615.1 Actinomycetota bacterium | reverse complement strand
TCCGCCCGTTCGCGTCCCGTTGTGTGGTCGCAGCCGCGACCATCGGCACATATGCGGTCGTGGCCGGCCCGCTGGATGCGACGACGAGCACGGTGGGTGCGCTGATCGCCTTGGTCGAAGCCGCGCTGATGGCCGTCCTCACCCAAGACGTCTTGGCCCGGCGAGGCGAGCTCGAGTGGCGCCACCGTCTCGCCGATCTCGCGCTGGTCACCTGCGGGCCCCTCGCCGCATTGGGCGCCGCGCATCCCGACGGGCTCGGCCTGGGTGCACTCGCCATCTTGGTCGTCCCCCTCGCGCTGCTCGCCCACGGGTTCGGTCGCAACCAACAAGCCCACACCAACCTGTTCGCCTGGCTGCACGCGGCGTCGGTCGCACCCGAGTACGCGGGGCTGGTGAGCGAAGGCCGCGCGCCACGCGTCGCGCGCTACGCCCGCCAGCTCGCCGAGACCGTCGGGCTCGACGAGAACCTCACCGACCAGCTCGAAGCCGCAGCCTGGATGGAACGCGTCGGCGAATGCTGCCTGGATGAGAGCTACATCAGCGGCTTCCCGCACACCCGCGAGGAGATCGTCGAGGAATCAGCCGCGATCCTCAAGTCCACCAAAGCCTTCTACGACGCCGGCCAGATCCTGTGGGCCCAGCTCAACGAACCCGAGCTCGCCACCGACACCGCGATCGATCGCGCCGGCCAGATCCTGCGCGTCGCGATCGCGTTCGAAGACCTCACCGACGGCCAACACGACGTCTCGCTCATCCCCGGCCAGTTCGCCCGCCTGCGCACCAGCACCTACCACCCCCTCGACGCCGCGCTATGCGACACGCTCCAACAGCTCGTCGCACCCCGAAGCCCCCGCTCCACCTGGACCCCACCCCAAACCCATGCGGCCATCAGCTGCGGCTGCGTGGTTGCCGTCGACGAGTACGCCTTCGCCGGTGACGAACACGACTGCCCGGCCCACGGCGCACAGACCATCGACGACCTCGCCGTCGACCGCATCCGCACCCACCCCGACGCCGTGCACCAACACGCCGTCGAGCTCATCGGCGGCGCCCAAGCCGCGACCGGCAGCGCACGCGAGCTCCAACGCGAGCTCTACACGCGCCTCCTCGGCGACGAAAACGCGGCCGACACGCTGACGGCCGTCGCCCGCGCCGGCTATGACACCGGCACCGCCTGGGAACACAGCATCGCCCAATGGCTACGCGAGGCCGGCGCCCCACCGCAACTCGTCACCGACATCCTCGCCGCCGCCGGCACCCCCGAGTTCGACGCGTTCCAAGCGCTGCGCGACGCCTACTCGACCGACGAGCTCGAACACCCCGACGACCACGTCCTCCCCGGCCCGACACCGCTGTTCGAACGCGCCTACCCAGCCCCGAACCATCCCGCCGTCATCGGCCACATCACCCGCCGCCTCAAACGCGCCCGCCACCACACCCGCCACTAACCAGCCGCGTCAGCGTGGAACTCCCCTCGGATCGTGGAGGGTTCGGTTTACGCGGCGCGCCGCGTTTGCATGTTGATCTTCTCGTACGCGATGGGGGCGCGCCAGCCGCAGTGGCTGTGACGCCGCGTTCGGTTGTAGCGGTCGAACCATCGGATCAGCTGGCGACGCGCGCCTGCCTTGGTCGCGAGCGTGACTATGAGCAACACGACCCCGCGGTATCGATCGCGATTACGGGTGCCGACGGCGCGCTCTTGACGACTGCTCGGTTTGAACGTCAAGACAGCAAGTATTCGGGGCCGGCCGTTGGGGCGTTTGTGGTCGCAAAGCGGGGGCGCAATGGCTTCCTGTTCTCCGTGGTTGCGAAGGACGAACCGGGCAACGCCGAGCTGGTCGAGGAGATCGCGCGGAGTCTTTCTATTGATTGAGTCGTAGCGCCGAACGTTGTCGAGACGCGGCCGTTCACGAAGGCATTGTGACCGGCCCCCGCGGCTGACATGT
>JBQTGT010000072.1:0-2510 GCA_052390615.1 Actinomycetota bacterium | reverse complement strand
ACGAGACGCTCGACAAGGCTGGAAAGGGTGCGTTGCTGCGACGCGAGGGCTTGTACAGCTCGCTGATCACCGCGTGGCGTGCCCAACGTGACCGGGGTGCGCTCGAGGCGTTGGCCAAGCCGGCCGGTCGAACGGCGGCCGATCCGCTCGAACGCGAGAACGCGCAGCTGCGCCGTCGTGTCGATCGTCTCGAAGGCGAGCTCGACAAGGCCCGCAAGGTGATCGAGGTCCAGGGAAAACTCTCAGCGTTGTTGGAGCAGCTCGCCACCGACAACGCGACCGAGACGGGCGAGACGAAGTGATCGACCAAGCCGTGACCGAGCTGGCACCGCTGGTCGGCGTGCGCGCCGGTTGCGCGGCGCTCGGTGAGGCGCCGGCGCGCTGGTATCGCCGGCACCGTCAGAGCCCGCCGCCCCAACGGACCGAACGCCTACCCGTGCCGCAGCCTCGGGCGCTGAGCGAGATCGAACGCAAGGAGGTGCTGCGCGTGTTGCACGAACCCGACCATGTCGACGAGGCGCCGGCGACGGTATACGCCAAGCTCCTCGACGACGGCATCTACATCGCCAGCGTGTCGACGATGTATCGGATCCTACGCGCTGTAGACGAGGTCCGCGAACGTCGCCGTCACGCGACCCATCCGGCGCACAAGAAACCCGAGCTGATCGCGACCGGACTGCCGCGACTTCGGTTGACGGTGGTTGTGAGTGATCATGCTGCTTCGTCGTCTTCGAGGCAGGGCGGCCGGGTGATGGCGAGCTCGTACTCGACGGGTGTGAGTTTGCCGAGCGCGCGCTGACGCCGACGGCGGTTGTAGGTGTGTTCGATCCAGTAGATGATCTCGTAGCGCAACTCGGAGCGTGTCCGCCAGCGACGCTGGTCAAGAACGTTCTTCTGCAGCAGTGTGTGGAACGACTCCATCGCGGCGTTGTCGGCGGCTGATGCGACGCGGCCCATCGAGCCACGGAGCCCGGCGGCCTTCAGCACGGCGCGAAAGTCCCTCGCGCGAAATTGGCCGCCGCGGTCGGAGTGAACGATCACGTTGCTTGCCGGTCCGCGCCTGGCGATCGCGGAGCGCAACGCGCTGACGGCGAGGGACGCGGTCATGCGCTCGTCGATCGCGTAGCCGACGATCCGGTTGGAGAACAGGTCCTTGATCGAACAGACGTAGAGCTTGCCCTCGCCGGTCGGGTGCTCGGTGATGTCGGTCAGCCACACGACGTCGGGTGCCGGCGCGGTGAAGTTCCGCTGGACGAGGTCGTCGTGCACCGCCGGCCCAGGCGTCTTGCCGTATGCCTTGCGGCCCTTACGCGTCGTGGTCGACCAGACCCGAGCCTGCGAGCAGAGCCGCCAGACGCGCCGCTCGTTCACCGCCTTGCCGGCGGCCTCGAGCTCATCGGCGATGAACCGGTAGCCGAACTCCGGGTCGTCGGCGTGCACGTCGACGATCGCGTTGGTCACGTACGCGTCGTCGAGGTCACGATCCGAGCACGGCTTCGCCAGCCACTTGTAGAACGCCTGAGCCGAGAAGCCGAGCACCCCGCAGGTCAACCGCACCGGGAACCCGGAAGCGGCCAGGTCACGGACCAGCGGGAACTTCATTTTGGGAGCGCGTCCTTCGCGAAGTACGCGGCCGCGCGGCGCAGGATCTCGTTCTCCATCTCGAGCCGGCGGTTCGTGCGGCGCAACTTCACGATCTCAGCCTGCTCCGCCGACGTGAGACCGTCCTTGACGCCGTCGTCGATGTCGGCCTGACGGCACCAACGGTGCACCGTGGCCTCCGCGATCCCGAAATCGGCCGCGACCTCAGCCTTGGTCAGGTCACCCCGACGCGCGACCGCGACCACATCACGCTTGAACTCCACAGGGAACTTCTTGGGCATCGGAACATCCTCCCCGCGAGGCCCCGCCTCGCACAAAGAATGTCAACCGAACCCGCGGCAGACCCCCCATGCGGACGGAGGTTGCGTTTCGCGACCACGTCCGAAAACTACGAAGAGACCGACCGCTTGGGTCGGCGCCGGCGCGTGATCACTAACGCGGCCGTCATCCCGATCCAATACACCAAGCCGACCGGCACGACGAGACTCGGGTAAACGATGATCGCCGTGAGAGTGCAAACGCCCCAAGCAAGAAGCGCGATCGAGTACCCAGCGGCCCATCGCCAGTTCGGCGCCGGTTGAGCGTCGAACCTGTCCGCGTAGGCAAGACGATCGTCGTCGACCACGGCGGTCTCTCGTCGGCATTTCTCGAAGTCTTCGGTGAAGCTCCTCACCTGTTTGGTCTCGCGACCTCCCGGGAGAGCAGTCACCCAGAGCCTCTTGCCATTCGCAAGTTGTAGTCGCGTCCACGGAATCCCGGTCAGCACCGGCAGTCCGTCGCTGGCGACTGAGGTGTGAATCCACTTGTCGGGAGATGAGTGGTGGCGCGCAGGGGTGTGGGGGCGGTAGCCCCCGCTCGCGGCGTAGCCGAGGGGTGGTTGCGGCGTGTGGTCAGGCGGCGGGTTCGAG
>JBQTGT010000071.1:0-11273 GCA_052390615.1 Actinomycetota bacterium | reverse complement strand
GTCGGCGCCACAGTCGTCGGCGCCACAGTCGTCGGCGCCACAGTCGTCTGCGCCACAGTCGTCGGCGCCACAGTCGTCGGCGCCACAGTCGTCGGCGCCACAGTCGTCGGCGCCACAGTCGTCGGCGCCGACTCGTCTGTGGTCGTCGTCGTGCCGGCAAGGATCGGATCGACCGCGACGTCGAACGCGATGCGCGCGAAGGTGGACGGGACCGGGAACGGCAAACCCTGGTTGAACAAATCGACCACGGTCTGCGGACACGCCGCCGCAGTGTCAGGGTCGAAGACCAACTCCGGAATGCTGAACAGGTGATCGACCACGGCCGCGGTACCGGTCGTGTTGTCGTACGGAAGGCCCGTCGAGGCGCCGCTCGTCCCCGTGGTCAAGTTGAGCGCCAGCGGGCCGAGCGAACACTCGCTCGCTCCCAGCAACGGCACGGCCACACTGGTGAACAGCTCACCCGTCATGCTCAGCGCTCCCGTGTCAGGATCGATCGTCCCTGCCCACGGCAGCGTCGCCACCGGCGACGCCGTACCGGGAATGCCCGTACCCGGCCCACCGGTCGCCAACAGCTCGAACGCGAACGGAGGGAACGCGAGCGACGTGATCGACACCGTCCCATCCGCCGCGACCGTTCCCGAACCTGTCGCCGTCAACCCGTCGAACGCAACATCGATGCTCGCACCGTCGAGCGCCAGCGTTCCGTTCGACAACGTGACGTCGAACGCACCGGGATTGCTTACTTCAGCACCCGCGTTGCTGAATGTTCCAACAATGACCGCGAGCGCGGTCGTCGCGATCAGGGCGCTCAGCGCGCGCCGCCGTCTCGTACCCCGCAAGGAATTCATGACTCCCCTCCACCGCCCGCTCGAGCAATGGTCGGGCGAACCTACGTCGCCGCGACAGAAATGGTCAATGCTGGCAGTGGGCGCGGATCTCACTGTTCGCAAGGCCGCGACTGGGTCGGCTGCCAATCGAGAGTTCGTCGTCGTTCGGTGCCGACACGCGCACATCGAGTACGACATCGTCTCGCGCGTCAGTGACCCAAATGCGACGCGCGTCCGCCAACGACGTCGCCACGGTCAGCGTCACGTCAGCCTCGTCACGCGCGCCGCGGAAGGTTCCGGCCGCGACGCGCACGCCGCCGCGCATCGGTACACCAGCGCCAATACCAATCGCCGACCTCGAGACCCGCGGCTTGCAAGCGGATACCGCGAACCGATACAGCTCGTCTCCATGCGTGGCGTACGTCGAGCGCACACCCTCGTCCGTGCCGAGCTGCGGCATCCTGCGAGGATACGGTCGCGGGTTGGCCGGGGTTCATGAACCCCGGCGCCACCCGATCCGTAAGGAAACGCATGCGCCGTATATCACGACTCCTGCCGACCCTCGTTGCCTGCTCGCTCGTGCTGGGCGCGTGCGGCGGCGACGATGATGATGACGAGACCGTCGAGTCCGACGGCGACGCGACAACGACCGTCGCCGCCAGTGGCTCCGAGACGGACACGACGGACGCGCCGGCGACGACACTCGCCGAGGAGGAAGGCATCCAGGTCGCGCCGACGATCGCGCTGGCCGAAACGTCGCTTGGTGACACGCTGGTGAACGCCGACGGTAAGACGCTCTACGCCTTCGCGAACGACAGCGCGGGCCAGAGCACCTGCACGGAGGGTTGCGCAACGGCGTGGCCGCCGGTGACTGTCGATGGCGATCCGGTTATCGGTGACGGACTCGACGCGTCGCGGTTCTCGACGTTTGCCCGTGCCGACGGGCCGACGCAGGTCGCCTACGACGACATGCCGTTGTACGCCTTCAGCGGTGACGCGGCGGCGGGCGACGCCAACGGCCACGGCCTGGGGGGCGTGTGGTCTGCGGTCGGACCGTCGGGGGAGATCGGTGACGATCCCGTCGTGCAGGAAGAAGCCGCCGCCGACGTCGGCTCCGACTACTGATCGCGCGCGTCGACCGCCCAGGCGAGGCGTTCGTCGGGGTCGTCGACGGCGAGCCGCAGGATCCACCCGCTCGTCGCGTCGCGTGCTGAGAACACGCACCAGCGCAGCCGGTCGGCGTCCTCTTCGGCCGGTGTCTCGTCATGTTCGAGCCCGAGCAACGACCGCAGCACTCCCCACGCGAGATCGCGACCCGCCGCGGCGCCGCGCCGACGGCCGTGACGACCACCGCTGGCACCCGCCCACGCGAGCAGCGCAACTGCTTCGGGCAGCGAGCACCACGCGCCGCGCACGTCCTCGAGCGACAGCGCCGCAATCGCGGCGTGCGCGTCGCCTTCGACCGCGACGACTCGCGCCTCTCCCTCTGATCCTGCGGTCCACGCGCGCACCAGATCGCGCATGGCCTGCTCGACGCCAACGTCGTCGAGGCGCGCGCCCGGTTCGGGCAGTATCAGCGCCCGGCCGCGCGGCAATACGGGTGCCGGGACCTCCAAGCGGTCGGGGTAATACGTCGCGACCTCGTAGTCGGGCTCCCAACGCTGCAATGCGAGCGGGACCGTGAGCACTTCAGTCGGCGCGACCGTCGCCGGGTCCACGCGTTCGCCGCGCACCACGCGTTCGTAAGCCGCGAGGGCCGCGACCGGTCCCGGCGCGACGTGCGGCGAGAGCGCCGCCCAGGTATGGGTCGACGCCGCGACTTCCGACAACGGCCCGATCGCGAAGCGGGCGGCATCCTCCACGAGCACCCCCGCCGCGTACTCGGATGGTGCGTCGAGCGCGAGCCGGTACTCGGCGTGGCTGGCGGCGGGCCAGAGCTGGCGTCCGCGCTCGAGCGCGCGACGGGCGCGATCACCGAGCTCGACGAGCAGTTCCCAGTCTCGCGCGTCACACAGCGAGTCGACGATGCGAAGCAGCTCGTCGAGGTCGTTACCGTCGACAGCGTCGATAATTCTCCCGCGCGACGACTTCGGGCTCAGACGACACTCTCCCCCGCTTCGACTCGTGCCCGCAGCAGCTCCACCAGCCGGGCCCGATGGGCCGACGCGTCGCCGAACACGAGTTGCTCGTACTGTGATCGCTTCAAGAAGAAGTGGAGATCATGCTCCCAGGTGAATCCGATGCCGCCGTGCACTTGCAGCGCCGACGCCATCACCCGTTTCGACGCGTCACCGCACCACGTCTTCGCGGCCGCCGCCCCGATCGACGCATCGGGATCGTCCGCTCCGATGCACCACGCCGCCCAATAGACGGTCGAGCGCATTCCTTCGACATCCACCAGCATGTCGGCACAGCGGTGCTTGACGGCCTGGAACGACCCGATGGGTCGGCCGAACTGCACACGAGTTTTCGCGTACTCGACTGACATCTCGAGGGCGCGATCGGCGCCCCCCAACATCTCGGCTGACGCGAACGTCGCGCCCCGATCCAGCAGCCGCTGGCGCGCCTGGCGGCCACCCAAGGCGGTCCGCTGCCCCCGGCCGACGTCGAGCCAGCCGAGCTCGCGCGTCACATCCATCGCCGGCTCGCGCGCGGGACGCTCGTCGAGTTCGACGGCGAACACGCCGCCGGCATCGACGACCACGGCAACATCGGCCGAAGGTGCGTACGCGACAGGATGCGACGAGTCCCAGACCACGCATGCGAGCCCGTCACCGACCATCAGTCGCGCGACCCATTCGCGGGTGCCCGCGCGCGCGAACGCATCGATCGCAAGAATCGTCGGCACGTACGGCGCGGGTGCCGCGTGCCGGCCCAGCTCCTCGGCGAGGATCGCCGCCTCGACCGCGCCGAGACCCACGCCGCCGTCGGCTTCGGCCTGCTCGATCCCGAGCCAGCCCTGTGCGGCCATGGCCTGCCAGAGCTCGCGGTCGTACGGTTCGCCCGATTCCGTGTGGCGCCGCACCCGTTCGGGAGATGCGTAGGTCGCGAGCAGATCGCGCGCACCGTCGCGCAACGCCACCTGGTCGGCCGAAAAGTCGAAATCCATGAAGGGTCGAGTCTCGCGCGCCGATCAGACGCGTAGCCATGCCGCGCCGATCCCCCGGTGCAGGCATCGGTAGATTGCTGGGTGCGCGCCCACCCGAGAACAGGGAGACACAGATGTCCGAGACGCCGGCCGTGCTGCACTACGGCGACAAGGAAGTCCCGCTCCGGGTCGTCGAGGGCAGCGAGGGTGAACGGGCCATCGACATCTCCACACTGCGCGCACAAAGCGGCCTGATCACACTCGACTACGGCTACATGAACACCGGTTCGACCGAGTCGTCGATTACGTTCATCGACGGCGACGCCGGCATCCTGCGCTACCGCGGGTACGACATCCAGGACCTCGCCGACCAGGCCCATCCGTCGTTCCTCGAAACCGCGTGGCTCCTGATATACGGCGAACTGCCGACCGAGCAACAGCGCGACGAGTTCAGTCGGCAGATCCGCAAGCACACGCTCGTCCACGAGGACGTGAAGCGCTTCTACGACGGGTTCCCGAAGGACGCACACCCGATGGCGACACTCTCCGCTGTCGTCAGCGCTCTCTCGACCTTCTACCAGGACTCGAACGACGTGCACGATCCCGAGCAAGTCGAGCTGTCGGTGATTCGCCTCATGGCGAAGCTGCCGACAATCGCGGCGTATTCCTACAAGAAGTCGATCGGGCAGCCCTTCCTGTACCCCGACAACTCGCTCGATCTCATCGAGAACTTCCTCCGGATGATGTTCGCGGTGCCGTCGGAGCCGTACGAAGTCTCCGAAACCGTCGTGCACGCGTTGAAGCAGCTCCTCATCCTGCACGCCGATCATGAGCAGAATTGCTCGACATCGACGGTCCGTCTCGTCGGCTCCTCGGATGCCAACCTGTTCGCTTCGATCGCGGCCGGTATCAACGCGTTGTGGGGTCCGCTGCACGGCGGCGCGAACCAGGCAGTCATCGAGATGCTCGAGCAGATCCGCGACGAAGGCGGCAACGTGCGCGAGAGCGTCGAGCGCGCGAAGAACCCGAACAGCGAGTTCCGGCTGTCGGGATTCGGTCACCGCGTGTACAAGAACTACGACCCGCGTGCCACGATCATCAAGGACGCGGCGGAGCGCGTCCTGAAGGAGCTCGGCACGCGCGATCACCTGTACGACATCGCGCTGGAGCTCGAGCAGGTCGCGCTCACCGACGACTACTTCATCGAACGCAAGCTGTACCCGAATGTCGACTTCTACTCGGGGCTGATCTACCGGGCGATGGGCTTCCCGACGAAGATGTTCACGGTGCTGTTCGCGATCGGGCGCCTGCCCGGGTGGATCGCGCACTGGAAGGAAGGGCACGGCAACCCGAAGGTGAAGATCGGGCGCCCCCGCCAGATCTACACGGGCAAGACCGACCGCGACTACCTGCCGATCGAACAGCGCTGACGCCGCCCCACCCCGAACTGGCGTGACAAAAGCGCGCATAGCGCGCCTGTGTCACGCCAGTTGGACGGGTGCAGCCCTTGTCGCGGCGGGGCGGGCCGGTAAGAATGTCGGAGAATGACGTTCTCCGCTGTGGGCCCCACCGCGCGCGCCGACGCGATGGGCTCGGAACTCGACACCCGGGGCGACCGGTTCGTCGTCGCCGCTCGGGCCCTGGCCAACGAGACCGGGAGCGCGGCCTTCACCGTGCACCAGGTCGCCCGCCGGGCGGGACTGTCGTTGAAGTCGTTCTATCGGTGCTTCCCGGCCAAGGACGACCTCCTGCTCGCGCTGCTCGCCGACGACAGCCGCGCCGGCGCCGCCGTGTTGCGCGACCGCATCGGCGATCGGTACCGCCGCCCCGATGGCGTACGAACCTACGTCACCGAGCTGTTCGACATGCTCACGTTGCCCGGTGCCATGGGCTACGCCGGCGTGCTCGTTCGCGAGCACCGGCGTTTGGTCGAGCATCGTTACGAGGCCCAGCGGGTCGCGCTTGCGCCGCTGACGGATCTGCTCGCCCCACTCCTCGATACCGACGACTCCGCGCGCGACGCGGAAACGATATTCGGTGTGCTCGTCGAAGGCGTGCACCAACTCGTCACGGGCCGCGCCGACGATGCGCACGCACTCGGTGAGTACCTCGCGCGCTTCTGCACGCAAGGAGTCGACGCGCCGTGACGGCGACATTGCTGCCCGATCCCGCGCCGCGCGCCCGCCACTACACGATCATCTCCGTCGACGACCACCTCATCGAACCGGCCGACCTGTTCGTCGGACGGATGCCTGCGCAGCTCGTGGACGACGCCCCGCGAGTCGTCACCCTCGACAACGGACGCGAGACCTGGGTGTTCGAGGACAACTTGTATCCCCAGGTCGGGCTGAACGCGGTCGCGGGCCGTCCAAAGGACGAGTGGAACATGGAGCCGGCGCGTTTCGACGAGATGCGGCGCGGTTGCTACGACATCGAAGCGCGCGTTCGCGACATGGATCTCGACGGCATTTACGCGAGCCTGTGCTTCCCGTCGCTGATCGCCGGATTCGCGGGCACGATCTTCTCGCGCGCCAAGAACGAAGAGCTCGGGCTGGCGTGCCTGCGCGCGTGGAACGGGTGGCACATCGAGGAATGGACCGGGCCTCATCCCGATCGGATCATCCCGCTCCAGCTCGCGTGGCTGAACGACCCCGCCGTCGCGGCGGGTGAAGTGCGCCGCAACGCGGAGCGCGGCGTGAAGGCTGTGAGCTTCCCGGAGAACCCGGTCGACCTCGGGCTCCCGTCGATGCACACCGACCATTGGGATCCGTTCCTCGGCGCCTGTGAGGAGACCGAGACCGTTGTGTGTCTGCACAACGGGTCGTCGTCGTGGACCGCGGCGCGCTCACCCGGCGCGCCGCTCGAGCTCTACACGAGCTTGTTCCCGGTGAACGCGCTCGTCACTGCCGCCGACTGGTTGTGGGCGCGCATCCCCACTCGGTTTCCTGAGATCAAGATCGCGTTCTCCGAGGGCGGGATCAGTTGGGTCCCGATGCTGATCGATCGCGTCGACTACGTCCTCGACCATTCAGCGGTCGGTTCGCACGGCTGGGACGATCCGAACGTCTCGCCGACCGACGCGCTGCGCCGCAATTTCTGGTTCTGCACGATAGATATCGGCTCGACAATCCAGCTGCGCGACCACATCGGGATCGACCACATCTGCTTGGAGAGCGACTATCCGCACGCCGACTCGACATGGCCGGATACGCAAGCGTTGGCCCACGACGGGCTCGCCGGATTGCCGGCCGCGGACGTACGCAAGCTCACGTGGGAGAACGCATCGAAGCTGTTCCGCCACCCGGTCCCCGAGGAGTTACAACTGCCATGAGCAGCGATATGCAAGGTCGCCAGCCCGACGTGTTGATGGAGCTGCTCTCGACGAGGCTGCCCGACGACCCGATTCCGGCGTACCGGAGGATGCACGAGGAGTGCCCGGTTGTGCGGAGCCTGAACCCGATCGGCGAGTACAGCGTCGCGTTGACGCTCTACGAGGACGTGTTGTGGGCGCTGAAGCATCCGGAGGTCTTCTCGTCCGAGGATGTCGTGAAGATCGGCAACGAGGTGCCGCTGATCCCCCTGTCGGTCGACCCGCCCGACCATGCGAAGTACCGGCGGCTCATGGACCCGCAGTTCTCACCAAAGAAGATGGCGGAGCTCGAGCCCGAGATGCGCAGGCTCGTCAACGAGGTCATCGACGGCTTCGTCGGCAACGGCACCTGCGACTTTCACGAGGACTTCGCGACGCCGCTCCCTTCGACGTTCTTCCTCGCGCTGTTGGGGTTGCCGCAAAGCGACCTACCGATGTTCTTGCAGTGGCGTGACAACACGATTCGGCCCAACGCCAAGACCGACGCCGAGGCGGCCGAAATCCGCGAGCGCACCGGTCACGAGATCACCGACTACTTCCGCATCGCGCTCGAGGAACGGCGCCGCGATCCCGACAGCCGTCTCCTCACGACGCTCGTGCAGGGTGAGGTCGACGGCCGGTCACTGACCGAGGCCGAGCTGCTCGGCGCGTGTCACTTGCTGCTGCTCGGGGGCCTCGACACCGTCACGGCCACGCTCGACTGCATGATCGTGTACCTCGCCCGCCACCCCGACCGACGGGACGCGCTCACCTCCGACTTCTCGCTCGTGCCGGCCGTCGTCGAAGAGCTGTTACGTCTCGAGACGCCCGTCATGATGCTGCCACGCAAGATCGTGCAGGACGTCGAAATCGGCGGCGTGGAGTGCAAAGCCGGCGATAGCGCGACGCTGCTCGTCGGCGCGGCCGATTGCGACCCGGCCGAATTCGAGCGCCACGACGAGGCGGTCTTCGATCGCGAGCGCAATCGGCACCTCGCGTTCGGTGGCGGACCGCATCGCTGTTTGGGTTCGCACCTCGCGCGCCTGGAACTCCGTGTCGCGATCGAGGAATGGCACCGGCGCATCCCGGCGTACGCGATCGCGGACGGCGCGGAGATCCACTATTCCGGCGGCATTCGCCAGGCCGACAACCTGCCACTCGTCTTCGCGGCCGGCGGTCACTCCTGACGTAGAGTTCGCAGGATGGAACCCGGCGAGTTTCAGGGCACGATCGGTCGGTACCACTGGGAATCGACGCCGTGGTGGCCGCCGCGCCGGGAGCCCCCGGCCGGTGCGCCGAACGTCGTGCTGGTCGTACTCGACGACGTCGGCTTCGCGCAGCTCGGCTGCTTCGGCTCCGATCTCGACACGCCAACGTGCGACGCGTTCGCCGCGACTGGACTGCGCTACCGCAACTTTCACACAACTGCGCTGTGCTCCCCCACGCGCTCGTGCCTCCTCACCGGTCGCAACCATCATCGCAACGGCATGGGCCGCATCACCGATCTTGCCACGGGTTTTCCGGGCTACGACGCGCGCATTCCGTTCGCGAACCAGTTCCTGTCCGAGTTGCTCGTTCCGCACGGCTATGCGGCGTGGGCGGTCGGGAAGTGGCACCTCACGCCGGACGAGGAGTGTCAGCTCGGCGCAACGCGCACGCGCTGGCCACTCGGACGCGGCTTCGAGCGCTTCTACGGCTTCTTTCCGGGCGAGACGCACCAGAACGCACCGGCGCTCGTGCACGACAGTCACTTCGTCGACGCACCACGATCGGTCGTCGACGGATATCACCTCACCGAGGATCTCGTCGATCACGCGCTGACATTCGTGCGCGACCTTCGCCATGTCGATCCGGACAAGCCGTTCTTCTTGTACTTCGCGACGGGTGCGTGCCATTCACCGCACCAATCGCCGCAAGAGTGGCGCGAGCGCTACCGCGGACGGTTTGACGAGGGCTGGGACGAGTGGCGCGCGCGGACGCTAGCCCGCCAGCTCGAGATGGGCCTTCTCCCGTCGGGCACGCGGCTCTCGGATCGCCCCAAGTGGGTACCGGCATGGAACAACCTCGACAACGACGAACGGCGCGTGTACGCGCGCTACATGGAGGCGTTCGCCGCGTACCTCTCACATACCGACCACGAGTTGGGCCGCCTGATCGCCGGACTTGCCGTCTCCGACAACATCGACAACACGGTCGTCCTGCTCGTTTCCGACAACGGTGCGAGCAGCGAGGGCGGACTGGTCGGGTCGCTCAACGACGCGCGCGCGTGGAACTTCGCGCCGCGGACAGTCGCCGAAGCGCTGGAGGTGCTCGACGAGATCGGCGGACCGCTGTGGCACAACAACTATCCGTGGGGTTGGACCGTGGCGGGAAATACGCCGTTTCGGCGGTGGAAGCGCGAGGTGCACGAGGGCGGCGTGGCCGATCCGCTCATCGTGTCGTGGCCGCGCGGGATCAGGACGGGCGGCGAAATACGCGATCAGTACGTTCATGCGATCGACATCGTGCCGACCGTGCTCGACGCGGCCGGCATACCCGCATCCTCGGATGTCGACGGCGTGAGCTTCCGGCCAACGTTCACAGACGCGGCCGCGCCCAGCCGTCATCGCGTGCAGTACTACGAGATGTTCGGGTGCCGCGCGATCTACGACGATGGTTGGAAGGCGGTCGTCTACCACCCGATCCAGGATCCGAAGCCGGGCCTCGACATCGCCGAATGGGAGCTGTACCACGTCGATACCGACCCGTCGGAGACGCGCGACCTCGCGGCGACCGAGCCGGAGCGGCTGCGCGCGCTCGTTGATCTGTGGTGGTCGGAGGCCGAGCGCAACCAGGTCCTGCCCCTCGACAACCGCGCGTTCGCCGAGTTCGTGTTCGAGCGACCGCCCGCCGCGCCCCAACGCGACTTGTACACCTACTGGCCGCACACCGGCATGGTCTCGGAGGAAGCTGCGGCCAACACCAGACTCCGCGATCACACGATCACCGCGTACGTCGAGGGTGCGGGCGAGGGCGTCTTGTGCTCGCAAGGTTCGCGGCTCGGCGGCTGGTCGTTCTTCGTTCGTGACGACGTCGTGTCATACGTGCACAACGTGGCGGGCTGGCGTATCTACCGCGTCGACGCCCCCCTGCAGCTGTCCCCGGGCCACCACGTGCTCGCGTTCCGGTTCACCCGAGCCGCCGGTTACGGCGGACAGGGCGAACTGCTCGTCGACGACGCTGTCGTCGCGCGGGCCGACATCAAACGCATGACACCGATTCGTTTCTCCCTCACGGGCGTCGGGTTGTGGTGCGGGCGCGGCGGCAACCTCGCGGTGTGCGACGACTACGAAGGCCCGTTCCCGTACTCCGGCGCTCTCGATCGGGTCGAGATCGCGCTCGACGGACCTGAGCATGTGGACGCCGAAGCCGCGGCCGAAGTCGCGATCACCACCCAGTGACCGCGGGGGAGCCTTTTTTCGGTATGAGCACGGCGCAGCGGACGCTGCTGGTCCTCGGCGGACTGATCGATCTGTTGACTGTCGTCTACATCCTCGCGACCAGAGGCGACCTGCCCGCTGACATCCCAATGCAGTACGACGAGGACGGCCGGGTCACCTGGTACGCGACGCGCGACGTGTTCTGGCTGTTCCTCACGCTGCCGTGGATCATCCTCGGCGCGCTGTTCCTTACCTTCGCCCGCCGCGGCGTCTCGGTCGCGTGGGCATTCCTCTGGATCAACGCGTTCGCATTCTTCTCCTATGACCTCACCTACGACCAAGCCACCGGCGACGGCGTCATCGGGATATCGCCGGGCGGGTTCGTCACGGTCATGGCGGCGTTCGTGGTCGTCCTCATCATTCTCGCGCTCGGCGACAAATCGCGCGCCCGCACGATCAAGTACTAGGTGACTGCCGAAGAAGTGGCCTTCGGCAGGATCGATCGGGGGTTGACCGTGGCCTTGTTGCCGGAAACGCGTGGCGACGCGACGGAGCGGTCATGCATGGCAGGCGTCCGGTGTCGAGATTTC
>JBQTGT010000070.1:0-2481 GCA_052390615.1 Actinomycetota bacterium | reverse complement strand
AATCGGGATAGGGGGGAGCCTTGCGGCTCCTCCCCTCCCACACCACCGGACATACGGGTCCGTATCCGGCGGTTCGGTTGGTGAAGTGGTGAAGACCACGATGGTCGTCATCACCGGGCGTTCGGGTTCCTCTCCGCCGCGGACGATTCGGACCCTTCGCGAGAGGCCATCGGAGCTTCACTCCTACTCTCCTCCGCAAAGGCCAGCGTAAGCTGCCGGTTTTTCTGCCGCTTGTCGCCCATGAGGTTCGGTCCGTACTGACCACTCCATTCAATCCCGGCTCGCGCCGGGGACCGTTCGGGCCTTCACGGGCCAGTCACGGCCTGACGGAGCACCGGCTGTTTCTCCCCTTTCGGGCGAGTGTCCCGCTCCGCCTGCCGACCGCCGCTATTACGCCCTCTGCTGACTTCTGCGCTCCGATCGCCCCGCCTTGCGGCTGGCCCAGTCTCGATTCCGGGACAGGAGAGCAGACCTCCCGAGGTAAGTTTCACCGTCTTCCACGCACAACCGCCGAATTTACGTTTTGCGCCTTTGATGGACCTGGACTTCGCTGTCACTTGCCAGCTCGTCCGACGCTCACGCCTCATATCCGGTTTCTGTCCGTCGGCTCGCGTGTTTGCTCCACGCTTCTTTCAGACGTGCGCCTCGCGGCCACGCCCTTGCGCTTCGCTAATCCTTCACCTCCATCAGGCTGGATAAGGGACTTGCACCCTCAAACTGTGAAACATGCTCGGCACACACCAAAAGCCCGGCGAGTCTTGCGACTCGCCGGGCGCTGGTCACAGCAGGTTGACCACCGTTTCCGCAAGACCCTTTTCGCCCAGCACGATGTTGAGCTTGCCGGCCGCGGCGATCTTCTCCAGAACCTCCAGCTCGCGCAGCCGCATGAGGGTCGGGCTTTCGGCCAACAGCCGGGCCGTGTTGGCCTGACTGCGGATCGCCGCCGTCTCTTCACGCCGCGCGATCAGGTTCGCTTCGGCCGCCTTGCGGGCTTCGGTCACCTTGTTCATCAGGTCTTTCATGTCGCCCGGCAGAATCACGTCGCGGATTCCGACTGAAGCGATTTCGAGACCCAATTCACCCGCGCGACGACGAACGCTCTCTTCGATCTCGCGGGCGACCGCGTCCTTGTCGGTCAGAAACACGTCGAGCTCGCGGGCACCCACCACGGCCCGCAGCACGAGCTGCGTTTCGCGGTACAGTGCCTGCTGCACGTCGTCGGTCTGGCTGACCGCCCGGCGGGCGTCGGCGATCTTGTACGTCACGACGGCGTTGAGGCGCAACGTCACCTTGTCGGCCGTCATGATCTCCTGACCCCCCACGTCGACCATCGTTTCGCGCAGATCGACTTCGACCACCCGCGCGTCGGCCGGGCCCTTCCAGAAGGCGTATTCGCCCGGCGCCAGCGTGTCGGCGTAGCGACCGTCGACGAACAGTACGCCGCCGTGGTCACGCTCGACGCGGCACACGTCAAGCACCCGCTGCGCGAGAGGCGAGCGCACGATCACCTTGAACTCATCGTGCTCGAAACGCACCCGCCGCGCATCGACGATCTCTACCCGCACCTGCTTCTGGCCCGTCCAGTAGGCGTACTGGCCGGCCGGCAGAATGTGGCTGAAGCGGCCCTCGATCCACACCAGCGCCCGCTCGTGGTCATTGAGGTCGAGAACGACGGCGCGGTCGCCGAGCGCCCCCGACTTCACGATCAGGTCGAGCTTTTCGTGAACGAGCCACGGGTCGCGCTGCGACACGACGTCGACGCGCGGCTTGCCGAGCGGGTCGATGCGCCAGTGCGTTCCGACCGTGAGCAGGCCGCGGAACTCGCCGTCGCGGAACAGAAGCCCCATTTCATAGCTGCGAATCTTGTAGCGCTTGAGACCCAACATCACTCACCTCCCTTGCGGAAGGAACTGGGGCGCAAGAGACCGCGCATTGCAACAGCACGGGTCGCGCCCGGGGAAAAATTGTGCGAAGAAGACACCGTCAGAGGGTGAAACGTTCGCCGATCACACGTGAAAACGCGGAGAGACGCTTGAGCCGCAGTCTCGACCGGCGCTCGTGCGCCCTGAACAACGCTTTCGTCTCGAGTCCCGCCTCGAAATTCCTGGGCGAAGGCACCAGCGCAGTCTGTGCCGGGCGAGGGCCGCGGCGGAACCCGCGCCCTGCAGGGCGTTCACACGTGCTGCCGTACCTGGTCGCCCGCGACCTGGTACAGCCGATCAAACAAACGCCCACCCTCCTTCGGTTTCCAGGATGAAAGGTTCCGCCTTTCATGCGGGTCGGTTACAAGCCGACTGTGGTGCTTTGGTACGGGAGTCGAACCCGCGACAGCCCGACGATCGGTCGGGTGCTCTAGGGTCCATAACCGGCTTTGAGGGTTATCGACGGGCTGCTGCGGGCTGAGAACGTCTCCGGGTGGCTCGTCCCGGGCGGTCGCGGATGTGCTCGGCAAGGCGGTCGTCGTCGCTGAGCAGAGCGGCA
>JBQTGT010000069.1:0-2210 GCA_052390615.1 Actinomycetota bacterium | reverse complement strand
CGGCGGTGAAGCCGTCGTCGTCGACATACGACACCGACCAGCCACGACCGGCCATCCAATCGCGGATCTGGCGATCGGGCGTCGTCGGCGACGACGCGTTCCCCACCACGAACGCCACGTTCCTGCGCGCGGCACTCGAGGTCAGGTGGCGGTCGGCGTGGTCATAGCCGAGCGTGACGTCACCCAGGCGTGTGGTGTTCCCGTGCGCGTCGTAGGTGATCGCGGCGGTCCGGGCGCGCGGTCGCACCATCGTGGTCGTCACCTCGAAGACGGAGTCGCTCGCGAAACGCTGCCTCGAAGCCGTGGGCCTGCGCGTCGACGCAGTCGTCGGGCACGCGTACGGCGAGCACGCTCCCAGGAGAACGGCGAGGACCGAAAGGTCGGGATCGCGTGAAGAGGGATCATCAGTCGAGTGTCGACCCGCCCTCCCGATGGCGCATGTGGAGCCGGTCGAGTTCGTCAAGCGCCGGGAACCGAGACTCTGGGCCCCGAGGGATCAAGACGCCACCGTGGACCTCGATCCCCGGCAGGACTTCGATCGAGCCATCGCGGCGGAACAGCACGGGTTTCGTCAGTCGTTCGCCGACAACGTTTCGTACCTCCGCTCGCCCAAACCTCGAAATGTCTCGCCACTCCACTCGCTGCGAACGCAGAAGCGAAACGATCACGATCCCATCGACGTCCACGCGAACGCCACGCCTCGCCATCAACAGGAACCAGACTCCTGCCGAAGCGAGCCATACCGCAAGCGCTGCGCCCGCCGGGCGTGTACCCCCCGTCGCGATCGCAATCACAGCCGCGATCAGCGACAAGATGCCGAACACGAGAAGTCCGAGCGCGCGCGGTCGATCACGAATCATGCGTGGTCGAACTCTCCCGTCGTTCGTCATGTCGATACGCCGAAGAACCGTGCCACATCTCTTGTGTGGATCCCCAGCGCCTAGCCAGTCCGCCGATGATCCAATAGCCCAACGCGCCAGAGATGGAAATGCAAAGCAACGCCGCAAGCCACTCGCCTTCGACAGCGCTCAACCAGAGAATATTGATCGCCGGCACAGCGGCGAACGACACGACGGCGACGGTTAGCACTGCGCGCCGCGCGACTCCAGACGACCTCCAGACCTCGACAAGGTCTCGCGTCAGCCGATCCACAAGGTCCACATCGTCTTGCGTGTCCTGCTTGTCACGCGGGTAGTCGTGCCGACCGTCTTCGTCCTGCAGGACTTGGCGGGCCCGACGTCCAGACAATTCTGTGCTTGTACGCGCTCTCCTCGGACGAACTCGGTCCACACGCGCGAAGCGGGAGCGACGGCCGTCATCGCGTCCCCACCGAATTCCGCAACTGGCTGCTCCGACTGGCTTCCTGAGCCGTTTCACCCCGACTGATCCTCGACCTCACGGTCGGCGATCGCCCACCTCAGCATGAGGAGCAGCAGTCCGGGCACCGTCACGAGCATCCCGATCAGCATCCCCGCCGGGAACGCCCGAAGCGCGAGACAGAGCGCGAGGCCCGCGACGAACGCCACGGCGAATACAGCCGACCTCCGCCGCTCCTTGCTCACGCTCGTGACCAGTTCGTGAACGGAGAAACCTCGCGTCATCCGCTACCACCCTCGCTTGGAACGATCTTCGAGCCATTCACGCGCCGTTTTCTCACTCATCCAACCGACGCCCCCTCCAACGATGCCGCACGCGAACGCCCCTATTCCGAGCGTGGCAACACCGAAGGTTGCGGCACACCCCATCCCGACAACCGATCCGGCAATGATCCCATACGAGACCGATGCGACCGACCGGAAACCGGCCGCGCCTGCGCACCCGCCCGTTTTCCGCTCGCCGGCCCAACACCCGGTTGTGCGCAACGTGTGGTACCAGGCTCCGGTGCTGTGTCCGATCCGACTGATTCCGTGCGTACTGAGGTTGCGCTTCGCAACTTTCGACACGCGGTTGTCGGTGACCGCGTCACCCGTCGTGCAGAACGTCTTCTTGACTTTCTCCCAGATGCTCTTGTTCTTCTTCTTGCACAGACCGTCGAGATCAAATGCGTTGATGGGATCGCCAACGTAGGTGTAGTCGTTGTCGGTGCCGCCTTCGATGGGGTCGATTTCGAGGAACCGGCCGAGCGCGGGACTGTAGAGGCGGGCGCCCATCTCGACGAGCGCGGGTGTGCCGGGTTCGTGTTCGGTCAGCTTCTGGTGTTGGCCGAGCCA
>JBQTGT010000068.1:0-21569 GCA_052390615.1 Actinomycetota bacterium | reverse complement strand
GGGGGGGGGGGGGGCGCGGGAGCGGGCGACGTTGGGGGGCGGGGCCGGTCGTGGCCAGGGGGCGCCCCCGCGGTGGGGGCCCGGGCCAGGTAGTTGATGCCGCCGCGGATCTCCCCCGTGACCTCGGCGACCGTGCTCAGCTCGACTGGACAGTTCGAGGCCCGGGCCGACTCGTTGGTGCACTCGTGCGTCACGTCGACGCCGGCCTCACCCTTGCCGTCGCAGGCGTAGAAGTAGGAGCGGGAAGGGCACTCGCGGACGGCGGTGATCTCGATCTTGGTGTCGTCGCTCCAGACCAGGTGCCCAGCAACGTCCGGGGGTTCCTCGAACTGCCACGACTGGGGTCGCGCGCCCAGGGACGGGGCAGTCGGAGAGCCGTCGGCCAGGAGCCGCTCGACCGTCGACGACCCTTCCGATCCGGTGGGGCGGGCCTCGCCGGTCCCCTGCGTCCAGTCGAGCGTGCCGGCCGGGCCGCTGCGCACATCCAGCTCCAGGTCCGCGAAACCGAGGCCGACATCGGTCGGGCCTCGGGGCCCGACGAGCCGCAGCCGGTCCGAGTCGGGTCCGCGGTGGTCGGGACCCGAAAGCTGCCGCCGGTACTCGGCCCACTCGGGCATGTGGTAAGCGGAGCCGACCTCGATGGTGTACACGCAGCAGCGCTTCCCGCGCGCCGGGCGCAGCACCCTGCCCTTCGCCGTGCCGTCGTCGTAGACGAGCTGCCAGTCGCAGTAGGGCGGGACCGTGGGCCGCCGACGGACGATGAACACGACCAGCCCCAGTCCGACGAGGGCGACGACCGCGACGACCACGATGATGATCACGGCGGAGGACCCTCCGTCGTCGGTAGTCTCCCCAGACGCCACGACCGGGTCGACCGGCGTCATGTTGATCGGCACCGGAACTTGGTTGTCGGGGAACTGGTCGAGCTCGGTCTGGTTCGTCGTGCCAGGTCGTAGGAATGTGGCAGCCGCGCGGAAGCTGATCTCCTGGGGGCGGGATGGGAGCCCGTTCACGATGATCAGCGAACCGTCGGGCTGCGGGTGCGTCTTCACCGGGAAGGCCGGCGGACACGACGACGTATCAGCGGCGCAGCTCGATCTGGTGATGGTCCCCTGGGTGGTGTTCCGGTTGAAGGATCCGGAGACGTGGATCGTCTGACCCGGCTTGTCGGGGTCGGGGTAGAACTTGCTGTCCGAGAAGACCCATCCCTGGACGTCGTCCGGTGGCGGGAACGGGGCGCCGAACTGGATTCGCACCCACACGGCGATTCCCCGGGTGTCGGTGGGGATCATCGGATGTCCCTCTGGGAGGATGCCGGCCTCGACGTCGAGGATGTCGAAGTTAGGGACGCTGACCTCGCCCGACGCGTCGGGAAGCGCCTCGGCCTCGGCGGGCGCGAGCGCAAGCAGCGCGCCCGCGATCACCACCGCCCGCACGAGCGACCGGCTGATCCGCCTCACGCTGCACCTCCCCGCAGGCCGATGCACACCGACCCACACCGCTGACGCAAACTCGGCGGCGGCCCAAGAGCGGACTCGACCATTACACACGAGGCAAGTGCACTCAACCAGATGTTCTGGTGCCGGACGATGTTGGGATTCGGCGCAGATCGCACCACAGCGTCGTACGCGTGTTCGGTTTCGTGTTCACGCGGCCTCCTCGACGCCCGTGGCGGTGATCTTCTCGTGGTAGATCGGCTTCTGGGCAGCGAGAGATATAACCGGAACCTGTGGATCGCTCGGTCGTCGGAGAGCGCGGCGCCCCCTGATGAGCTGGTGACTATGCGCAGCGCACCCGCGGCCTGACAAACTCGAAGACCTGCGATCGTGCGAACGGTTCGTCGCGAGATCGGGAGCGTGTTGTCGTGGACTTCGGTGTTGCACTCGGGAGGCTGAACCCGGCGTTCTACTTGGACGTGACGCGCGAGGCCGAGCAACTCGGCTTCGAGTCGGTGTGGCTCCCCGAGCATCTGGTGCTGCCGCGGCAGATGTCGCGTTCGCCGCATCCGGGCCAGAGCCATCCGCCGGTCCCACCCGAGACGCCGGTCTTCGACGCGTTCACCTACCTCGGATTCCTGGCCGGTGCAACGGAACGGATTCGCCTCGCGACGCACGTCTACAACATCGGGCTGCGCCACCCGTTCATCGCCGCGCGCGCCGTGCAAACCCTCGACATCGTCAGCGGCGGCCGCGCGGTCTTCGGGATCGGCGCGTCCTGGCTCGAAGAGGAATGGACGGCGACCCAACTCGACTTCTCGACGCGAGGTCGCCGGGTCGACGAGTGCATCACCGTGTGCAAGCGGCTGTGGACCGAGCCCGAGGTAACGCACCACGGCGAGTGCTTCTCGTTCGAGAGCGTCGTGTTCGAGGCCAAGCCCGTGCAACGTCCGTGGCCGCCGATCCTCGTGGGCGGAGAGTCGCGGGCCGCGCTGCGGCGCGCGGCCGCGCACGGCGACGGCTGGGTTGGCATCTCCCACACGGTCGAGTCCGTCGCCGCGCATGTTGCGACGCTACGCGGGCTGCTCGCCGAACGCGGTCGGGCGGTCGACGGATTCGAGGTCGTGGTGGGCGGCCCGGTCGAGTCGCCGGTCGACGCGGACCGTTGGGCCGAAGCCGGCGTGACACGCTTGATCGTGGCGCCGTGGCGCCGCTCGAAGGAGGCCGTCGCAGGCCTGCGCGATTTCGCCCAGCGGATGGAACTGCTCGGGTAAGTCGTCGGTTCAGCGCACGCGGTGTTCGATCCGCTGTCCCGACGCGAAGACCCGCTGACCCTCGAGCAGCGACTCGGCATCGGTGCCGGCGCGGATGAGAATCTTGCCCGCGTCCAAGGCCTGGCGGCGCGAGAGCTCAAGGGCTGTCCACACCGCGCGCACCGAGGACTGGACGGCAATCGGCGGTTGCGACGCGATCGTGGTTGCCGCCCACGCCGCCGCGTCGCGCAGCGCGTCCTTCGGTACGACCTCCGAGACCAGGCCGATCTCGTAGGCGCGGCGCGCCGACATGCGCTCGTGCGCGCCGAGGAGCGTGAGCCGCATGATCTCGTGGAAGGGCATCTTCTGGAGCATGTGCATCGGTTCGAAGCACGCGGTCATCCCGTACGTGACGTGCGGGTCGAAGAACGTGGCGTGCTCGGCGGCGATGACGAACTCGACCTCGCCGAGCATGTAGAACGCGCCGCCGCAAGCCATGCCGTTCACAGCCGCGATCACTGGCTTCCACAGGTCGTTGGTCTTGGGTCCGAGGTTCTCGCCCGGGTCGTCGAAGTCCCACGACGTGGCGGTCGCGTCTTCGCCCAGGTGCCCCATGGCCTCGGCGCGGTCGACGCCGACGCAGAACGCCTTCTCCCCGCGGCCGGTGAGCACGACACAGCGGACGTCGTGGTGGTGGCGCAGTCCGCGCCACAACGCCTTCAATTCGGTCTGCATCTGCGCGTTGAACGCGTTGTGCACGTCGGGACGGTCGAGCGTGACCCACGCGACGCCGTCGACTTCCTCGTAGTGCAGCGTCTCGTACTCGAACATGGTGCACGACCTCCATTCGGGCATTCAGGGCGCGACGTCGACGAGGATGGCGCCCGCGGGCGTGGCGGTGGCGCGGTCGCCGGGTCGGAGCAACAGCGTGCTGAAGGGGAGCTCGATCAGCGCGGGGCCGGTCACGGGCGCGCTCCCCGGCGCGAGAACGGAAACCTCGAGAACGGGGGCGTCGACCCAGGCGCCGTCGACGTAGACGCGGCGGTGCCCGCCCGCGGTCCGTTGTTCCGGTGCCGAGGGCGCCGCGAGCGCGGGGTGGTCGGTACGGCCGACGGCGACGAGACGGAGCCCGCGCACGAGCGGTTCTTCGGCTTTCGACTCGATGAGGCGCGCTTCCGCGTTGCGGCGGTGGAACTCGTCGACCGCGCCGCGTACTGCCGTGTCCGAAATGGGCGCACCCGGGAGACGTTGCAGCGGGATGGACACGTCGAACGTCTGCCCGGGGAACACGAGGTTGAGGAACCAGCGGCGCTCGACGCGCGGCTCCGGCACACCCGCGTCCGCGAACTCGGTCGACGCGACGGCGTCGAGTCGATCGCCAACCGCGGTGAGCTCGGCCAGATCGACCTCTTTGCACGGCGCGAGATACGAGCGAGTCTCGTCGACGACGTGGTCGGCGAGGAGCAGACCGAGCGCCGAGAATCCCGATGCGGCGAGCGGCACGAGGCACTGGCGCATGCCGAGCGCGGCGGCCTGGGTGGTCGCGTGCACCGGCCCCATGCCGCCGAACGCGACCAGCGCGAGTTCGCGCGGATCGGCGCCCGCGACGGCGAGCACCCGGCGCACGGCATCGGTCATGTACGCGTCGATAACCGCGACGACGGCGGCCGCGGTTGCGGGGGCGTCGAGTCCGAGTGGCGCGCCGATACGCGCCAGCGCCTCGCGCGCGACATCGAGGTCGAGGTGGCGGCGCCCGGCCGCGAAACGCGTCGGGTCGATGCGACCGAGCAACGCGTCGGCGTCGGTGACCGTCGCCGCGGTGCCACCGAGCCCGTAGCAGGCAGGTCCCGGCACGGCGCCGGCCGACTCGGGCCCGACGAGCACCCGCCCGCCGGCCACGCGCGCGATCGAACCGCCACCCGCGCCCACCGACTGCACGTCGACCATCGGGAGCTGGATCAGTTGGCGGTGGCGCCAGTTCCACTCCGTCTTCACCTCGGGCCGCCCGTCGCGGACGAGGCAGACGTCGTAGGACGTGCCACCCATGTCGACGCTCACCAGATCCCGCAGGCCCGCCGTCTCACCGGCCGCGGCGGCGGCCACCGCGCCGCCGGTCGGCCCCGACCCGATCGTTGCTACCGCCCGGCGCTCGATAGCGGCCGGGGTGCACACGCCGCCGTTGGATCGCGCAATGAGGAGGTCGCCCGCGAATCCCACGTCGCGCAGCCGCCCGTCGAGGGTCCGCACGTAGCGGCTGATCACCGGGCCGACGAAGGCGTTGACCACCGTCGTGGAGGTGCGTTCGAACTCGGGTGCGCGCGGCAGCACCTCGTGCGAGAGCGAGACCATCTCCACGTCGGGATATTCCTCGCGCACGATCTCGCCGGCTCGCACTTCGTAGTCGGGTCGAAGGTAGGAGTGGAGGAACGCGATCGCGATCGACCGGACCGCGAATGCGCGCAGCCGGCGGGCGGCGGCCCGGACCGCGTCCTCGTCAAGGGCAACGACAACCTTCCCGTCGGCGTCGATTCGCTCGGGCACCGGGAGCCGCACGCGGCGACGCGCGATCGACTGCGGTTGCGGCAGCGCCGCGTCCCAGATGTCCTCCTTGTAGCCGCGCCGGAGGTCCATCTCGTCGCGGAAGCCCTCGGAGCAGATGACGCCGGTGGGCGTACCGTTCATCTGGATCATCGTGTTGTCGCCGGTGGTCGTGCCGTGGACGATCGCGGTTGTCGCGCCAAGGAGTTGCGCCAGGGATGTCCCCTCGGCCGCCGCGAGCAGCGCCAGGCCGGTGATCACCCCCTCCGACTGGTCGGCGGGCGTCGTCGGCGACTTCTCCAGGTGCACCGACCCGTCGGGCCGCGCCAGCACCAGGTCGGTGAACGTGCCGCCGACATCGACACCGATCCGGTAGCTCATGCGCCCGGGGACGTTCGCAGATCGGCGCGCACGGCTTCGGTCGCCCTGACGTCGAGCGCGAGGTCCATCGCGTCGACGGAGCCCGTGATGACCACGCCGTAGTCGCGAAGCGCCCCCTCGAGCGACACCAACTCGTCCCAGACGTCTTCGAGCACGGCTTCGGGATCACGCGCGAGCGGGTCACCCCAGCCGCCGCCCCCACCGAATTCGTAGACGAGGCACTCCCCCGGCTCGAGCAACACGCCGCTGCATGCGACCTTGACGTCGATCACTTCCTCCGGCGCGCCGCCGACCTTCAGGTAGCAACGGTCGCCTGTCCCCGACTTGCCGCCGTTGACGCCCGGGTGCACATGGCGGCGGTTCACCATGTACTGGTTGACGCGCGTCGGGGTCAGGACCTGCTTGACCATGCGGCTGCCCGGCAGACCCCGCCACTCGCCCGGGCCACCGCCGTCGCAGATGTACTCACGACCGCGCAGCAGGTACGGGAAAATCGTTTCGTTGATCTCGGCGGTGGCCTTGATCAGGTTGCCGAACGACGCGTTCTGCGCGCCCCAGCCGTCGACTCCACGCACCGCGCCGCACCACCCGGCGTACAGCTCACCACCATGGTCGAAGAACGGCCGGCCCGTACGCGGGTTATGGTCGCCCCACATCTGGCGGGGGCTGCCCAGCTTGTACGACTGGGGCGCGCAGCGGTCGGGGATGATCTGCGCGAGGGCGAGCGCGATCGCGTCGCCCACCTCGACGCCGGGGTGATGGGTGCCGGATGACACCGGCTTGCCGACCGTGGGATTCAGGCAGCATCCCTCGGGGATGACGAGCGTCACCGAATTGAAGAAGCCCTCGTTCTTGGGGATCGACGCGTCGACGAGGCTGGCGAGCTGTGCGATCACGTAGCCGCGGGTGTTGCCGAAGGTCGACCACGCGCGCAGCTCTGGTCGCGTGTCGGAGCCGGTGAAGTCGACCGTGAGGTGGTCGCCGGCGACCGTTACCGCGACGTGCACCTGGATGTCGAGGTTGCCGACCGGGTCGTTGTCGACCCACGCGTCGGCAACGTAGGTGCCGTCGGGCCACGCAGTGAACTCCTCGCGAAGTCGCCGCGCCGTTTCGGCGATGTTCGCATCGACGCAGGCGCGCACCACGTCGGGGCCGTAGCGGTCGACAATCTCACCGAGGCGCCGTACCCCGAGCTGCGCGGCTCCGACTTGGGAGCGCAGGTCGCCGACGAAACCGGGCAGCCGGTTGTTCGTGCGCATCAACAGCACGACGTCGCGCCGCTCGCGCCCGGCCTCGAAGATCTTCAGCGCCGGGTAGCGCACGCCTTCGCCCCAGATGTCGTCGGCGTTCACGTTGTACCCGCCGGCGACCGCGCCACCGGTGTCGCCGTGGTGGCACTGGATCGAAGCGATCAGCACGAGCTCGTCGCCCGCGAACACGGGCGCGAACACATTTGCGTCGGGCAAGTGGCCGCCGCCGTGGTACGGATCGTTCGCCACGATCACGTCGCCCGGGTAGATCTCGTCGCCGAAGAACTCGAGAGCGAAGCGCACCGGCAGCGTCGAGGTGAGCATGAACTGCGGCACGCCCACCGACAGCGCCGCCAGCCGGCCGGTCGCGTCGAGGATCGTCGCGTTGCGCTCGTTCGACTGATTGAGAATCGGGGTCGTCGCGTGCCGCGACACGTAGGTCGCCATCTCGAAGCAGACCGTCTCCATGGCCGAGCGCACGACCTCGGCGGTCACGGCGTCGGCCGTACTGTCCGAACGGGGTCGGGCAGCTGCGGTGCGGTCGTCGATTGCCATTCGTTCCCCCTGGCCTCGGGGTTCGACCCTAACCCGCCCGGTACGCTCCGCGATCGTGGACCTCGCGATTGGCGGGCGGGTGGCAGTCGTCACCGGAGGCAGCCAGGGCATCGGGCGGGAGATCGCGGTGACGCTCGCCGCGGAAGGTGCCGACATGCTTCTCGCGGCCCGTCGCATCGACCGGCTCGAGGCCACCGCCGCCGAGGTGCGCGCCATGGGCTCGCGGGTCGAGGTCGTCGTCGCCGACGTCTCAACCCCTGACGGCACTCGTGCGGTGGCGCGCGACGCGCTCGAACGGTTCGGGCATGTCGACATCCTCGTGAACAATGCCGGCAAGGGCGCGCCCAGGCCGCTGCTCGACTGCACCGACGACGATTGGGAGGCGAGCCTGGAACTCAACTTCATGAGCGCGGTGCGCGTCTCGCTCGCGCTGATCCCGTCGATGCGCGAGCGCGGCTACGGGCGCATCGTGAACATCTCGACTCGCGTCGCTCGCGAACCCGACCCATATTTCGGGCCCTACGGCGCGGCAAAGGCCGCGCTGGTCAACTTCTCGAAGAACCTCGCCAACGCCTTCTCGGCCGACGGCGTGCTCACCAACTGCATCGTGCCCGGCCTCATCCGCGGCGAGGGTGTGCAAGAGGCGGCGGAGCGATCCGCGGCCGCGACCGGCAAGTCGGTCGAGGAGGTGTACGAGGCGACTTTGCGCAAGCGCCCGATCCCGGCCGGTCGTCTCGGCGAACCGCGCGACGTCGCCGGCCTCGTCGCCCTACTGGTGTCGGACTGGGGTTCGTGGATCACCGGTAGCTGCTTCACCGTCGACGGCGGCATCGTGCGCGCCGACCGCTGAGGAGCCATTGACATGGATTTCGCCTCCTCCGACGTGGAGGAACGGTTCCGCGCCGAGCTGCGTCGCTTCCTCGACGACGCGCTGCCCGACTGGTGGCGCGGCATGTTCGTCGACGACGAACGCGCCATGCCACTCACTCGGAGCGTGTGCCGGCAGCTCGCCGAGCGCGGCTGGCTGACGCTCGCGTGGCCAACCGAGCACGGCGGCGCGGGCGCGGGGCCGTGGATGCAGACGGTGGTACGCGAGGAGATGTGGGCCGCGGAAGAGCCGCGCGGGCCGCAGTACATGAACCTCAACTACATCGGACCACTCATCATGCGGTTCGGCACCGCCGACCAACAGGCTCGGTTCCTTCCGTCGATGGCGGCCGGCGCGGTGATCTGGTGCCAGGGATTCTCCGAGCCCGACGCGGGCTCCGACCTCGCCGCGATGCGCACTCGCGCCATCGATCACGGCGACAACTTCGTCATTGAAGGCCAGAAGATCTGGACGAGCTACGCGGACGCGCCCGCCGACTGGTGCCTGCTGCTCGCCCGCACGGACCCGGAGGCTCCCAAGCACGCGGGCCTGAGTCTGTTCCTTCTCGACATGACGACGCCCGGAATCACCGTGCGCCCGATCGACACGATGGCCGGGCCCCACGAGTTCTGCGAGGTGTTCCTCGACGGCGTCGTCGTCCCCCGGGACTGCCTGCTCGGCGAGCGCGACCACGGCTGGGAGCTGGTCGGAGCCGGCCTCACCTTCGAGCGCGTCGGGATCGCCCGTTACGCGCGCGCCGGGCGCGTCATCGAGATGCTGGTCGAGCACGTCAACACGACCGGGCAGTCGCGCGAGCCCGACGTGCGGGCCGTGCTCGCCTCGCTGTCGGCGCGTTACGAGGCGGCGCGGCTGTTGAGCTATCACGCGATCTCGTTGCAGGCTGCCGGCGCGGTGCCCACGGTCGAGGCGTCGGTCGCCCGCATCCACAACACGCAACTCGAGCAGGCCGTGGGCCACGCCGGGTTGGAGATGCTCGGCCCGGAGGGGGCGTTGCGCGCCGGTGATCCGCGCGCGCCGCTCGAAGGTGAGCTGCACCGCTACTGGACGCGCAACATCCCGACGACGGTCGCGGCGGGGACGCTCGAGGTGCAGAAGAACATCGTGGCCCGCCGCGGCCTCGACCTGCCCGCGGCCCAATGAACGAAGGGCGGTGATCGCGTGGACCTGACCCTCTCGGACGAGCAACGCCTCTTGGCCGAGACGGCCCGGGCGTTCGTCGCTCGCGAGTGCCCGACCGCGCGGGTGCGCGCGATCGAGATGTCGCCCGGCGGAGACGACCTCGAGTTGTGGCGGGCGATGGCCGGGCTCGGCTGGGCGGGACTGCTCGTCCCCGCGGAGTACGGCGGCGCGGGGCGAGGCTTGGGCGACCTCGCCGTCGTGTGCGAGGAGGTTGGGCGCGCCGCCGCGCCGGTGCCGCTGGTCGCGTCCGCCGTGCTCGCGACGCTCCCCGTGCTCTGGGCCGGAAGCGAGAGCCAACGGCGCCGCTGGCTTCGGGCGCTCGCGGCCGGTGACTGTGTCGGGACCCTCGCGGTCACCGAACCGGGCATGCGCGACCCGTGGGCAACACCCACGATGGGTCACCCGCCGCTGCGCGGTACGAAGCTGCTCGTGCCGTTCGCCACCGCCGCCGGGCTCGTCGTCGTCGCGACCGCCGCGGGGTTCGTCGCCGTCGACCCCGAACAGTCGGGGCACGCGTGCCGCCGCCACGATCACCTCGGTGGTGAACCGCTCTACGAGATCACCTTCGACGGCACGGATGCCGAGCCGCTCGGCTCCGCCGGTGAAGGTGCTTCGCTATTGGCCCGCGTCGTCGACCACGCCGCGATCGCAGCGCTGGCGTACGCGGTCGGCCTCGCGCAACGGGCGCTCGAGCTCGCCGTTCAACACGCGCGCGACCGCGAGCAATTCGGGCGCCCGATCGGCGCGTTCCAGGCCGTCGCCCACCGTTGCGTCGACATGCGCACCGACATCGACGCCTGCCGCGTCCTCGCGCACCAAGCCGCGTGGGCGCTCGACCGGGAAGGACCGGCCGACCGTGAGGTCGCGGCCGCGCTCGTCTACGCGCACGACGCGATCCGGCGCGTGTTTCTCAATGCCCACCAGGTGCACGGCGCGATCGGGTTCTCCACCGAGCACGACCTCCACCTGTACACGCGACGCGCCAAGGCGTTCGAACTCGCGTACGGTGCCCGCGCGCGCCAACGCGACCGGCTCGCCGCCGCGATAGGACTGCGGTGACGACGTTTGCGGCGCTGCTCGCAAACGCGCCGGACAAAGTCGCGATCGTCAATGACAGCCGAAGAATCACGTACGCGCAGCTGGCGCGCCGCGTCGGGCAGACGGCCGGGCGGCTTCGACAGCTCGGGGTCCAACCGGGCGACACGGTGTCGTCGCAACTCCCCAACTGCATCGACGCGACCGTGGTCTGCCTCGCGGCGAACCACGTCGGGGCGGTCCACAATCCAATCCTCGCGACGGCCAATGCGCACGAGGTCGCGAGTCTCCGCGCCGACTGTCAGAGCGCGATCTTCGTGGACCGAAACGACCACGAGGTGCTCGACGGCGAAGCGCCGGCGCACGCGGCGCCAGCGTCCGAGATACCGGGCGCGCCGAGGTTCCTTCTCTACACGTCGGGTTCCGAGGCGGCACCCAAGGGGGTGTTGCATTCCGACGGCACCCTCCTGGCCGAGTGCGCGGCGCAAGCCGCCTACCACCAGCTCAGCGCGGACGACGTGTTCGTGATGCCATCGCCGATCGCGCACGTCTCTGGCCTCTTGTACGGGATCCTGCTGCCGCTGTACCTCGGCGCGACCGCGGTCCTGATGGCGCGATGGGATCCCGGCGACTTCCTCGCGCTCGTCGAGGTCGAGCGCGGCACATTCTCGGGCGGCGCGACACCCTTTCTCCAGGGTGCCGTCGACCATCCGGACCTCGAACGTTTCGACGTCTCGAGTTTGGCCGTCTTTCCGTGCGGCGGCGCCGACGTCCCGCCCGACCTGATCCGGCGCGCGACCTCGCGCCTCGGCGTCCGCACCGGTCGCGGGTACGGCTCGACCGAATTCCCGAGCATCACGTCGGCGGCCGGTCCCGGCGAACCCGACGACAGGCGGGCCACCACCGACGGCCGGCCGATCGGCGCCAACCAGGTACGCATTGTCGACGGTGAGATCGAGGCGCGCGGGCCCGAGCTGTTCCTCGGCTACCGCGACCCCGCGCTCGATGCCGCCGCGTTTACGCCCGACCGGTGGCTGCGCACCGGCGACCTCGGCGTCCTCGACGCCGACGGCTACCTCACCGTGACCGGGCGACGCAAAGATGTCGTGATCCGCCTCGGCGAGAAGATCAGCGCCCGCGAGGTGGAGCAGCTCCTCGAACGCCACCCGGCGGTACAGCAGGTTGCCGTAGTCGCGTTGGCCGATCCGCGTACCGGCGAACGCGCCTGCGCGTGCGTCGTTCCGACCGACCTGGCTCACCCGCCGACCCTCGTCGACCTCACCGCGCACCTCGCTGCGCTCGGCGTGTCGCGCCGCAAGCACCCCGAACAGGTCGTGGTGCTGAGCGAGCTCCCGCTCACCCCGAGCGGCAAGGTCGCCAAGTCAGAGCTGCGCGCCGCAATCAACCGCAGGTGAGCTCGGCGAGCACACCGCCGTGGTCGCTCGACCAGTACAGCCCGTTGAACGGCTCCGCGAGAGGAACGGCTACGAAGGGCTCGGGCGTCGCCTCGAACGCACAGTCCGGTGCCGGTCGAGCGAGCACGTAATCGATGCGCGAGCTGTAGCGACCGTCCGGCACGTCGAGGCCGTCGAGCAAGTTCTCGGGCCGTTCCGTCCGCCGGTACACCCCAGCCCGGTGGCAGGAGCGCACTCCGCCTCGCCCGAGGCGAGCCAGGCGTCGACGAACCCCGCCGCCTCGAACGTCGCGAGGGTGGGCTCCCGGGCCGGGCGTCGAGGTCGCCCGACGCGATTTGGAGGACCGCATCCTCGCTCTGACCATCGAGCGCGGCGACGACCTCGATCGCGTTGCACGCGTTCGTAGTGATCCCGGTCGGGCACACCGGCGGGCACCCATCGCCCTCGCACGCGGGGTTGTTGGCGCTACTCGCGAAGTGCGTCGTGAGGAAGTCGACGGGTCCGACGGGCGCGTCGACGCGGACCCAGTAGGCCTCCCATGGGTAGGCGGCGAGGTCGAGAAAGCCGCGGTCGAGGATCGGCACGGTGCTGAACACCATCGTGCGGTCCGGGCTGTTGAACTCCTCCCACGCAAGCTCGTAACGCCCGTCGCACACCTCGTCCATCGCGGGTGGCACGACGTCGGGTTGGCGCGGTCGATCTCCTGGAAGCCCACGAGCTCGGGGCACTCCGCGGTCTCGGCCGCGCGCGCGACCATCTCGGCGCGGTCAGGAGCCTGGCAGAAATCCGTCTCGTCGGCGCGATGGTCGCGCTGGCCGCACTGGTCGCGCTCGCTGAATCGTCGTCGTCTCCCCCACTGCACGACGCGGTCAGTAACACGACGGTGACCACGGACATGTCCGCACGTCCCCCGCATCGGTCCCCCGGTGGTGACGAGGGTGTCAGGGTAACGTTTCTCCTTCTCGGACAGGAGCAATGGATGACCAGCAGCGGGGCGCTCCTCGCCGACGACATCGGAGCGGTCCGTTGCCTTACGCTGAACCGGCCCGAGGCCCGCAATGCGATCGACCCGGCGACGCGCGACGAGCTTCGGGCGGCGCTGATCGCCGCCGATACCGATCCCGCCGTGCGCGCCATCGTGATCGGCGGCTCGGGCACCGACTTCTGCACCGGCGCCGACCTCGCGCCGCCGGGGGGACCCGACGCCGCGGCACGCCCCACAAACGTGCTCGACTACCGGCGCGCGGTCGCGCCGTACCAAGAGTTGTTCCGCACGTTGTGGGAACTCGAGACGCCGGTCGTGAGCGCGGTGAACGGCACCGTTGCCGGCGCGGGTTGGATGCTCGCGCTGCTGGCCGACCTCGTCGTCGCCGCGGAAGGCGCCCGTTGGGTCCACGCCTTCGCGCGGCGGGGCATGGTCCCGCACGCCGGCGACCCGTTCTTCTTGCCGCGCCTCCTCCCCTTCCACCGGTTGATGGAGGCCGCGTTGCTTTCCGACGCACTGACGTCGGAGACGCTGCACGCATGGGGCGCGGTGAACCGGCTCGTGGCCGCCGAGGATGTCGACGCCACCGCCGGTGAGCTCGCGCAACGCCTCGCCGAGGGCCCGACCCGCAGCCTCGGGCTCACCAAGCGCCTGTACCGACGGTCCCTCGTGTCCGACATGGCGACCGCGTTCTCCGAGGAGGCAGCCGCGACCGCGCTCGTCTCACAGACCGACGACCGCGCCAAAGGAGTCCGCTCGCTGCTGGAGGGTCGGCGCCCGGACTTCACGGGAAACTGACCGCAAGATGGAGACGCAGATCCGCAGGCGCGGCGCGACCTCGGGCGGTGCGTCGCGCTGCGATGGAGGGCCGGAGGTCGTAGCCGCATGAATGTGCCAATGCTCGACGGGCTACGCGTCATCGAAGTCGCGCTCCTCGCGCCGAACATGCTCGGCATGCACCTCGCCGACCTCGGTGCCGACGTGGTCAAGATCGAGGAGCCGGGCCGCGGCGACTACACGCGTTCGGTCGGTGGGATCTCGGCGAACGGAGTCTCGTTCCTCCACCTGCGTTGGAACCGAGGCAAACGCAGCATCGCGCTCGACCTGCGCACTGCCGAGGGCGTCGCGGTGTTCCGCGATCTCGTCGCCGCGAGCGAAGTCGTCGTCGAGGGACTGCGCGCCGGCGCGCTCGAACGTCGCGGCCTCGGGTACGCGCAGCTCCGCGAAGTGCACCCGGCGATCGTGTTCTGCGCGCTCTCGGGATTCGGCCAGACGGGTCCCTACCGCGACCTCGCGACGCACGGCGTCGCCTACGACGCCTACGCTGGACACGCCGCGCCCGAAACCACTGAGGAAGGATTCCCGGCCATCCCGCGCCGGTACAACGACATCGGGACGCAGGCCGGGGCGCTGTACGCGACGGTCGGTGTGCTCGCGGCGGTGATGCGCGCGCGGGCAACCGGCGAAGGAGCGTTCCTCGACATCGCGCAAGCCGACGCGGCCGTTGCGTGGAACGCAGGACGGGTCGACCCGGCCCTGTCGGGTATCGAGGTACGCGGCGCGTCGATGCGCGATGCGGTGCGCTACCAGTACTACGCCACCGCGGACGATCGCACCGTGCTCTTCCAGGCCTCCGAACGCCACTTCTTCGAGCGGTTCTGCCGGGCAGTCGGCCGCGACGATCTTCTCGATGGCGCGGGAGCAGAGTTCGGAGAGCACGCCCGCGGGAACCTCGCGCTGCGAGCCGAGCTGGCCGCGATTTTCGCGACGCGCACCCAGGCCGAGTGGGTGCGCTTCTTCATCGAGACCGACGTGCCCGGCGCGCCGGTACACGCGCCCGCCGAACTGCTCGACGATCCTCAGTTTGTCGCGCGCGCGGACGTCGTCGAGCACGACCACCCGCAAGCCGGGCCGGTACGTATGCTCGGCTCGCCAATACGCATCGAAGACACCAAGCCGGCCGCGGCTACCCGCCCGGCGCCCGCGCTCGGTGAGCACACCGACGCCGTCCTCGCCGACGTGCTCGGCTACGACGCCGCGCACATCGCGTCCCTCCGCGATGCGGGCGCGATCAGCTGACCGCAGCCACCCACGCGTCGATGACGGCCTGGGCGGTCGTGACGGTGGCGAGCAGCGACAACGTGTTCGCGTAGACCGCGTCGACGTAGGCGTCGTCGACACCCGCGGTCGCGTCGCGGGGCAGCACGAGCTGGTAACCGTGGTTCACGGCCTCGAACGCGAGGCCGAGCAGCGCGACGTTCACCGACACGCCCGTCGCGACGACGGTCCTAACGCCGAGGTTGCGCAGGATCGGGTCGAGCGACGTGGCGGTCATGGGCGACACGCCATGCAGGCGCGCCAACACCAGGTCACTCGGGGCGGCGCCGATCTCCGGGTGCACCGCGGCGGCCTCGGGGCTGGGACGCGCGCGTCCGGCGAGCGCGAACAGGGGGGCGTTGCGGTTGGAACCCAGCCGGTCGGGCCGCATCTTGGCGGTGCAGTGCACGACCGGCACGCCGGCGGCTCGGGCCGCGGCCGCGAGCGCGCCGATGCGCGACAATGCCGGTGCCGCGGCGGCGGCGAGGGCGGGAACGGCGCTGCGGGCGCCGACGACACCCTCCTGCACCTCGACGGTGACCAGCGCGGCGCAGTCAGGCGCGACCAGCGTGCCAAGCTCGGGTCGAGTCGAGGCCTGGTCCGGCCTAAGCGGTTGGCTAGGGATTGATGTTGCCCAGCAGGCTGAGCCACTCCATGCGCTTCGGCTGAGCAACTCCCGCCTGGCCAAGTGCCGGACCGAGCTTGGTTGCCATGAAGGACTCCTGATCGGCGCGCGACTCCCACACCTCGACGACGACAACCGTTCCGTCACCGCCGCCGCCGATGTGGGTCAGTAGCCCCTTGGGCCAATCGCCCGAGCCCGTGTCGGGATCAAGTCCGAGGATCCCGTTGACCTTCGGATAAAGGCCCGGGTCGCAGTCGACTTCGATGATGATGAGTTCAGCCATGGCCAGACGGTACTGGCTTTCGACTCGCTGTGGAACGTCGAGGTGCCGGGGTCCGGCTCGACTCAGCGCGCCCGAAGGGACATCAGCCCTTAGTTTAGGTACACGCGAGCCTGGGAGGCGTGGCTCGAACTCGCGGCGACGAAGGCGGGCAGCAGGGTGGGCGTCGGGCCGAGCGCGCCCGCGGCGAGGCCGGCGCAACTGTTCGCGCGACGGGCTGGGTGCCCCTCGCCGTAGCCGTGCTCCTCGAAGGGGCGGCCCTGACCTTCCCGAATCGTTCTGCCATCGGAGCGCCGGATAACACATCAGGGTTACCTGTTATAATGGATGATGATGATCCCGCGGCACGACGAGAGCGCCGCGCCCGCCGACGCGGCGACGAACAGCGCGGCGGCGCGGTTCTTCCGGGTGCTGGGCGACCCGACCCGGCTCGAGATCCTCGGGCTGTTGTTGCAGCGCCCCCACACCGTCGGCGAACTCGTCGCCGCAACCGGCGCCGCGCAACCCAAGGTCTCCAACCATCTGGCCTGCCTCAAGTGGTGCCGCTTCGTCGATGCCGAGCGCGACGGCCGCCACATCAGCTACACGATCGCCGACGCACACATCGCCGCGGTGCTCGCCACGGCCAGCGACGCCATTTCCGGCTAGTTGGGATGACGCCTGGCGGCGCCGCTCTCGTCGGATGAGAATCTGGTGCGTCGGCCGGGCTGCCGTCGTTCGTCTATGGCGCTCGGAGCCCGCGGTTAGTTTGACGCGGAGGTCTCGTGGCGCTCCGTTCTGTTGCTTCGAGCACGCACCTCAGTCTCTTGATGACGAGACCTCCATCCGGTCGGCACATCGTTGTCGCGACGGGAAGGAGGGTCGATGAAGGTGATCGTCGAGCGGTGCGCATTCTTGGATGTGCATCGCGACACTGTGATGGCATGTGTGCGGGGTCCGGGCAGCTCGGGCGGCCGTCGGGAGGAGGTCGCCGAGTTCGCCACGACGACCGCGCAGCTGTTGGCGCTGTCGGACTGGTTGAACGAACGACAGGTCATGCTGGTGGGGATGGAAGCAACCGGCGTGTATTGGAAGCCGGTCCATTGGATCCTCGAAGGCGCTATCAACGATGTGTGGGTGATCAACGCCCGGCATATGCGCAACGTGCCGGGCCGCAAGACCGATGTCGCCGATGCGCAGTGGGGTGCTCAGCTCCTCGAGCATGGGCTGGTCCGACCGTCGTTCATCCCGATCAAGCCGTTCCGGCAGTTGCGGGACCTGACCCGATATCGGCGTGTTGTGATCGAAGAACGCGGCCGCGAGTCGCAGCGGCTCCACAAGGTGCTCGAAGACGCGGGTGTGAAGTTGTCCTCGGTTGCGTCACGTGTGTTGACCAAGTCGGGACGCGAGATGATCGACGCGCTCATCGCCGGGCAACGCGACCCGGAAATCCTCGCGGAGATGGCCAAAGGCCGCATGCGCGCCAAGATCCCCCGGCTCCAAGAAGCGCTCGTGGGACGGTTCGATGACCATCACGCATTGCTGTGCAAAGCGATGCTCGGACGGATCGATCAAGCCGACGCCACTATCACCGAACTCGGCGAACGGATCGATGCACTGTTGAGCCCTTACGAAGCGGCGGTGACGTTGCTGGTGACGATCCCGGGCGTGGCTCGTCGCAGCGCCGAGGTGATCCTCGCTGAGATCGGCACCGACATGTCCCGCTTCCCGACCGCTGGGCATCTCGCGTCCTGGGCGGGCATGTGCCCCGGCAACAACGAGTCCGCCGGCAAACACCGATCCGGTGCCACCCGCCACGGCTCCAAGTGGCTGCACGTCGCACTCGTCGAGGCTGCGCACGCCGCGTCGCGTACCAAGAACACCTATCTGGCTGCCCAATACGCACAGATCCGAGGCCGTCGCGGCTCTCAACGTGCCGCGGTCGCTGTCGGTCACTCCATTCTCGTGATCTGCTGGCATCTGCTCAGCACCGGCGAGCCCTACAACGACCTCGGCAACGACTACTTCGAGAAACGTCGCAACAGCCCCGCACGCCAACGACGGCTCGTCGCGCAACTCGAAGCCATGGGCCACAAAGTCACGCTCGAACCCGCCGCCTGACCACACGCCGCAACCACCCCTCGGCTACGCCGCGAGCGGGGGCTACCGCCCCCACACCCCTGCGCGCCACCACTCATCTCCCGACAAGTGGATTCACACCTCAGGGACGGCGCTCGCGGAACGCGAGATACACGGCCTTCGACGCGCCGAGTATCGGCACCGCGAACAGCGCACCGACAACGCCCCCGGCCGAGACTCCGATCAGTGCCGCGACCATCGTCGCCGGCGGTGACAGCTTGACCGCGCGCCCGACGATCAACGGTTGCAAGACGTGATTCTCGATGTTCTGGTACACGAGGAAGATCGCCACGCACGCGAGGCCGGTGCCGGCGCCTTGGGTCGTGCCGAGAAGGACGAACGGCACCGCGCCGAGGAAGCCCCCGATCTGCGGGATCATGTTGGTCATCGCAACCCATACGCCGACCAGCGGTGCGAGGGGGAGACCGAGCACGAGCGATGCGCTCAACATGACGGTGCCCGCGAGCGCGGCCACAAGCAGCGACCCGGCGATGTACCTGCCGACAACGTCGTAGACCAGCCGTCCGATGCGGTCCGCGTCGGCGCGCCGCCGGATCGGCACAAGGGTGCGCGTGAGATTCACGAGGTGATCGCCGTCGAGCAAGAGCGCCATCGCGAGGAGCAGCGTCAAGAAGCCCGCCGCGATGCCGTCCGCTACCGTTCCTACCGCGCGTTCGACGGGTTTGGCATCGACGCTCAATCGTTCCGGCAGTTCGTCGAGCCAGTCCTCCACGTCCTGCGCGGCGTCGTCTTCGAGCTCGTCACCGACGATCGGGAGCGATTGAAGATCGTCGACGACCTCGGGGATGTCGTCGTCGATGTCTTGAACCTGGCGAATCGTCGGGAGCGCGACGAGCGTCAGCCCGAGCGCGAACACAACGGCGAAACCACCGAGCACGCTCGCCGCGGCGCGCCGGCGGCGCCACGACAGCCGCCGTTCGAGCGCTTCGACGAGCGGATTCAGCGCGAGCGCGATCAACGCTCCGACGGCGACCGCGGACACCGTGCGGGGAACCGAGCGCACGAACCACACCGAGGTCGCGAGCAGTGCAACGGCGGTCGCGATCGGCAGCGCGGAACGAGGGTCGAGGTCGATCCCGGCGGGGGATGCGACGGCGTCGTCGGACACGTCGGTATCGTACGGGTGGATGGCCGACGCGACGCGCATGACCGGCGCTCCTGGCGCGGCGGTGCGGGTGTCGTTGCGATCCGCACTCGCGGTCGTTGTCGCCATCGCGCTCACAATTCTGGCACTCGAGGTCGCGCTCGATGCGAAGCGCGTGATCGCGTGGGCAGTGTCGGCGATGGCCGTCGCCGCGCTGGTCCAACCGGCGGTGACATACCTCGCGCGCTGGATCCCGCGCGGGTTGGCCGTGGTGTGCGTCGTCGTTCTGCTCCTCGGATCGATCGGCTACGTGGCGTACCGGATCGTCGACGATGTCTCCGACGAAACCAAGCGACTCCAGCGATTGGCGCCGGAGCGCGCGGCCGAGCTCGAGCGCGACTCCGAACTGCTCCACGAGATCGAACTCACCGAGCGGGTCGAGCGCTTCGTCGACGCCATCCCCGAGCGACTGCGCGGCGGCACAACCGCCGAAGCGATCAGGTCCGCGGCGAATCGGGGTCTTGCCTTCATCGCGGGCGTCGTCCTCACGCTGTTCTTCGTGCTCTCGGGCCCGACCCTCGTCGGCGGCGCGCTCGGCCAGATCCGAGATGCGCGGCGGCGAGCGCGGATCGATCAGGTCGTGCGTGGTGCATCGGCCCGCGGGCTCGGCTACGCGAGAGTCAAGACGCTCGAGGTGGTTGTGGAAGGCGTGCTCGCGTTCACGATCGCCCGGATTGCCGACATCCCCGGCCCCGCGGCGTTCGGCGTATGGGTCGCGCTGTGGACGTTCATCCCGATTGCAGGACTCGCCATCGGTGCGCTCCCGATAGTCGTGTTCGCGGCCGCCGACTCGGCGCGCACGGCGTGGTTCGTCGCCCTCGCGTTCGTCGCGGTCGCGGTGGGCGAATGGTTCGTGACGCGTCGGCTCGAACGCCACACGCTGCACGTGGGGCCGTATCTCACCGCGCTCGCCCTGTTCGCGGGCTTGGAGCTGTACGGGTTCATGGGCGCGCTGCTCCTCCTGCTCGGCGTCGTCCTCGCGGTCGCCGTCGTGTGCGAACTCAACCCCGAACTCGAGCGGGAGGCCGAGCCCGCCGAACCCTCCGCCGCGGCCTCCCCTGTCGGCTGACGCGCATCCAACCACGGACGCGTGTCCGACCACTGGTGTGCGTCCAACGAATTGCCATCAAAGGCCGCTTCCTCGGCTGCCACCCCGGCTACTGACATCAAACGCGACTCTGTAGACATCGGCTGCGGTATTCGGTAGCGTCGGCTCTGCTTCCCGAGCGCTTCCTCCGACCAGTCGACGCGACTCCGGAGGAAGCAATTGTCAACCGCACTCGCGCGCGTCAGCGCGTTTTCAGCGAAGCAATACGGCCTCTTCACCCGAGCGCAGGCACGCGACAGCGGCCTGACCGACGAGCAGCTCCGCAATCTCGTGCTACGCGGAGTTCTACAGCGACTCAACCGTCGCGTCTTTCGCTTCGCGTCGTCAACGCGCACGTGGCATCAAGCCGTGATGGCGGCGTGTCTCGACGGTGGTCCGGAATGCGTTGCTTCCCACCGCACTGCCGCTGCGCTGCACAAGTTCGACGGGTTCTCGCCGGGCGTCGTCGTCGAGGTCCTTCTTCCGATGAACGTTCGCCATCGCCGGCGTTCCGTCGTTGTACATCACACTCGGGATCTTCCGGCGCGCGACCGATGTCGGATCGGCCCGATTCCGGCGACCTCGGCGGCGCGAACGTTGGCGCTGCTCGGAGCAGTCGTCCCCGCCGATACCGTCGAAGAGGCGTTCGACGGCGCCGAGCGCGATCGCATTGTCACTCGCGCGGACGTCATCCGTCGGTACACGGCGCTGCGCGCCCCCGGCCGGACGGGTATTGGCGCGCTGACACAGGTACTCGCTCATCGAGACCGGCTCGAGCGGGTGCCGCGCTCAGTTCTCGAACGGCGCATGATGCGGCTTCTCGAACGCGCGGGCCTTCCTCTCCCCGTGAGCCGATTCCGAGTGCGGCTGCGCGACGGGAGTGTCATCGAGCTGGACTTCGCGTGGGTCGAGTTCACACTTGGTATCGAGGTAGACGGACATCGCACTCACGCGGCGCGGCGCGCGCGTGCGAGTGACAACGTTCGCGCCAACAAGCTCGCGGACGTTGACTGGAGTCTCCGACGCTTCACGTGGGAGCAGGTGACACACGAACCGGCCTACGTCGCGGCCGCCGTCCACAGCGCCCTCGTCTGCCGCGGTTATCGACTTTGATGGCAGATGCTCGGCTGTCGGGCGATCTACCTAACTTTGATGGCTCTACGCGTTTGAGTGGGGAGCGGGGGTTCGGATCCGCGGTGGTGATGGTCGTGTCGGCCAGGTGATCCCGCCGGTGTGGAGTAGGACGCGTAGCCGGTAGTTCTCGAAGTTACGGAAGCCGTG
>JBQTGT010000067.1:0-7415 GCA_052390615.1 Actinomycetota bacterium | reverse complement strand
GGCCGCCGCGTCCCGGGGTGCGCCCCGGGCCGCAATAACCACCGGGCCCCCCCCCCGCGGGGGGGCCGCGCCCGATGACCTCGACGGGACCAGCTCCGCTACGTCGCCCGATCCCGCGCACACGCACCCCGACCGGGAACGCGACGCCCGGCGTGTGACCGGCCGGGACGGACAGGGCGCGGCTGTCGAGGACGACTCGGTGAGCCTGCAGGTGGTCAACCGAGCCGCGCTCGACGCGGGCCAGATCGTGCCCACGCGCGCCTTCCCGACCACCGGACGAGTCTGGACCTATCTCGACGCCGACGTCGCGCACGAGCTGAGCGTCGTGCACCAACGCGCGCCCGACAGGGAGCTGTGCGACGGACCCTGCTGCGAGAACCACACGTGCCGGTGCCGGCCGGACTTCTCCCTCGTCTTCCAACGCAGCGGTGGAGCCGTCATCGACGTCGGCGGTGCGCAGTACCGGCTCTCACGCCGTACCGGGGTGTTCACATACGAGCCCTGGGCAATCTCCTAGAGGAGCCGGGCGAGCGGAACGCACCGTCGCGCAGCTCGCGTTGCAGAAAGAGCGGTTGGGAAACGCGTCGAGGCGGTTGCGTCTCGTGCCTCCACCGTTGCCCGACGACTGGCGGACCTGCGCGTTTGTCGCCGCCCGTCGACGGTTGCTCGATGGTGACGAGTGGGAATCGGTCGCCGTCGACCGTCATCACGGTGACGGCGCTCGCGCCCGAAAGTCCGCCCGGCATGAACCCCCGGTCACCGTCGAACATGCCAAGGTTGCGCGCGCGACAGCTCAAGTCTCGAAGCCGCAAGGACGAACGCGATCCTCAATCCCCGCTACGACTCGTTGTAACAGCCACAATCACGACATGGCCGCGGATCACTCTCACTCCCACGATGTCTCGCTCGCGCCGGCAACGCGCCGGGCGCTCATCTGGGCAGTTATTGCCGTCGGAGGTCTCGTAGTCGTCGGCATGCTGCTGATCGGCTTCGGGACAAACGCCGAATCCGCGGTGGAAAACGTTCTTCTTGACACCACCTATGAAGCGAAAGTCACCGAGGTGCGCAGCGGACCCTGCCCTGGTACGGAGCCGGAGGACGGCGTCCCCTGCGAACTGGTGACAGTCCGGCTGACGCAGGGACCAGACGACGGCGAAACGCGGACGCTCTCCTTCTCGATCGACGCTCCCGGGAACCCAGACCTCGGTAATGGCGATCGCATCGTCGTGTCGTATACGAAAGGCGCGGAACCTGGATTCGAGTACAACTTCGCCGACCGACAGCGGCGCCCCGTTCTCTTCGCAGCCGGGGTTGTCTTTGCGCTCGCGGTCGTGCTCCTCGGCCGCGCTCGGGGCCTCGCCGCTCTCGGAGGCGTCGTCGTCAGCATTGCGGTGATCCTGCAGTTCGTGCTGCCCGGAATTCTCGAAGGCCACGATCCGCTGATCGTCGCGGTACTGGGCTCGGCAGCGATCGCGTACGTCGCGCTCTACTTGGCGCACGGCTTCAACACCCTGACGACCGTCGCACTACTGGGAACGCTCGCCTCGCTGGCGCTCACGGTCATCCTCGCCGCGACCTTCACCGCGCTGGCGCGGTTCTCCGGCTACGCGAGTGAGGAAGCGCTCGTGTTGGGCAGCTTGGCGGCTGACGTCGACATCAACGGCCTCGTCCTTGCGGGCATTGTCATCGGCGCGCTCGGAGCCCTCGACGACGTCACGGTGACGCAGGCCTCCGCCGTCGCGGAGCTGCGCAACGCCAACCCAATGATGTCGCGCGTTCAGCTCTATATCGCAGCGGTGCGCATTGGTCGTGATCACATCGCGTCAACGGTGAACACGCTCGCACTCGCGTATGCCGGCGCCGCGCTGCCGATCATGCTGCTATTCGTTCTCTCCAAGCAATCGCTCGGCACGGTCGCAAACAGCGAGGTCATCGCAACCGAGATCATCCGCACCCTCGTCGGCAGCATCGGCCTCGTCGCATCGGTGCCGGTCACGACCTGGCTCGCAACTCGTGTCGTCGTTGGCCGAGATGCCGCGCCGCCCGAGAAGAGGCAACGATGGCGACGGGCGCCTCGGAGCCCGCGCACATCGCGGTCCGACAGCACCCATCCCGGCGAACGAAGCTTCTGGAGCTGAAGTCGCGCCCGCGCCGCTACGGCGACCCAATGAGCTGGTCGACCGGTGCGAACTGATCCCGCAGCACGATCGCGTCGTCGACGAACGCACCGACGTCTCCGCCCGTGAGAGAGACCGAGTCCGACCGGAGTGTTCTGGCGGCGGCGGAAAGGTCGTCGGCATTCGGAAGATCAGATCCGGCCACCAGAACGAGATTCGTGCGCGGGCCCGCTTCAGCAAAGAACACCGCCGGCCGCGCCAGCACAACGACATCCCCGAACACCGCCTGCAGTGTTCGGATCTCCGCCTTCGCGAAGCGATAGTCGCCGGAATCGATCACGTTCATCACGTAGATCCCCTCGGCCGCAAGCCGCGCGCGCACGTCGGCCAGGAACTCGACGGTCGTGAGGTGCCACGGGACCGACAACCCTGCGAATGCATCTCCGACGATCACGTCGAATCGGGCGTCGTCGAGACCGGCGATCGAGACGCGAGCATCGCCGACCGTCGTGCTGATTTGTTGGGCATGGTCACGCAGCCGGAGCGCGTTCGACACTTCCTCAACGAGCTGGGTATCGATCTCGAGCACGGTATGGGTAGAACGTGGATAGGCGTCGGCGAAGTGCAGCGGCAACGTGTATCCGCCGCCGCCGACATAGAGGAACCGGCTCGGCTGCGGCACAGACGTCCGGACCGCAGCGGCGACATCGCGCGCATAGCTCAAGCGCAGCGCGCTCGGATCGGCCGTGTCCGTGAAACTGCTGTTGTAGACATCGCTACGGATCAAGTACTCCGATGTTCCCGACGCGTGCGCGATGTCGAGGCAGACATATTTCGTCTCGCTCGTGCACGGCAACCGACCGTCAACGTACGCGCCGCCGAGCAGCATCGTGACGGCAGCTCCTGCGCACGCGGCCATTGTGAGCCGGTTGCGGTTCCGCATGCTCACGAGAAGGCCGCACCCGAGTACGACCACGCCGATGCCGACGGTCGCGAGGATCGTGTCGGAGCGGAATGCGCCGACGAGGAAGAAGCCGGCGCCGAAGTTCCCAGCGAGCGCGCCGATGGTGGCGAATGCCGAGACGTTTCCGGCGACGCGACCGAGCCGCGACGGGTCGTGTCCGAGTCCCTTGAGGACAACCGGACTGACGGTACTCAGGAGCACGGCAGGAACGAAGAATGCGCTCATCGTGAGCAGCACCGCCGCCGTCGGATCCTCGCCGGCGATTCGCGGGCCGACCACGCGTACGATCACGGGCGCAACCGACAGCAACACGCCACCCGCGATGAGTGCGCAGCTCAACCTCGCGCGGGGAGATCGCGAGTCAGCAAGTCGCCCTCCGGTCCAGTTGCCGATCGAGATGCCGGCGAGGATGCAACCGATCACGGCCGAGATCGTCTCGAGCGTGACCCCGACATACGGCGCGATCATTCTCGTAGCCACGATCTCGGTCACCAACACGGTCGCCGAGGTGAGCGCAACGATGGCTATTCCGGCCCGCTCTCCGAGTGGACGCACCTCAGGAGCCGGACCGAGATCGACGGGTCCCACGGCGCGCGGCTCGATCTTCAGGGCGCGCGCGGTCCGCATGGTTTCCAGTCGTCGTCGCGGACCGAAACCTGAGATCAGGCCGCCGACAATCGCCGGCGCGCCCCCCGGCATCGAAATCGAGCACCAGATCGGCGTCCCATCAGGCGTCGATCGCGCTCCCTCGCTCGGGTGCGGCGACGTGGGTGCTGAGCGCGCGGCCCGGTTGACGACGCGAGCGGAAGTCGCTCAGTGCCGGATTGGATGGGTCTCGTACATTCGCACCATGACTGCGAGGCCGGAGAGTGCGGTGAGCGCGGCGACACTCCAGATCGCGGTCGCGATCCCGAAGGTGTCGGCGAGAATGCCGGCGAGGAGTGCACCCACGGCGAAGCCGCCGTCGCGCCAGAGCCGGTAGACGCCGACCGCGGACGCGCGCCAGCCGGGATGGGCGACGTCGCCGATCGCGGCGAGCAGTGTGGGGTAGACCATTGCGGTTCCGACGCCGAGTATGAGCGCGCCGAGTGCCCATGCCCCGAGGCGGGTCGACGACGAGCGCGCGGCCGTCGCCGAGGTCGACGAGGTACGACGAGTGACCGAGGCCCTCGTCGACGGACGACAGGATCTCGGTCATGAGCTGGCGGGTGGCGCCAGCGATGCGAGCGCCCGGAGCGACTCGGGCAGCTCTCGCCGCCGGAGCTGGCGGCCGCGGATCTTCGCGAGCAACACGCGACGCCAAAAGGTCGCGGGATGCAGGGCATAGGACACCGTGACCATGGACCCTCCGGGCGCGTCGGCGACCCGCCACGTCCATTCGGCGTAGGACGGATTCCCGTCGTCGGTCTGCGACCGATACACGAAGCGGCGGTCGGCGCCGTCGACCTCGACGACCGTCGAGCGGCTCGGCCACGACTGTCCCAGGGCCGACAGCTCGACGACCCACTCCGCACCCGGTGTCAGTTGCGCAGGGGACTCGACGACGCGGACGATGGACCCGTTCCACTCCGGCAGTCGCTCCACACTCGTGATCAGGGCGAACACGCTGTCGGGAGCGGCGGGAATGACGCACGTCGCGTTCTGCTGGCGCATTCGAGCCTCCTCGGTCCTCGGACATACTTGCGCGCGCCGGGTCAGGATGTCAGGTAGTTACTTGAATACTTGACATTCCGCTCGGAGCGCAGCAGGATCGTTCCCGATGGGCGAACGAGAAGCCAAGGACTCCCTGTTCGACGCGTTTGCCGCGGTCGCCAAGGCGCTCGGCAGCGGACGGCGGGCCGAGATCGTGGACGTGCTCGCGCAGGGGGAGCGCTCGGTCGACGAGATCGCCGGCGAGATCGAGCAGAGCGTCGCCAACACCTCACATCATCTGCAGGCGCTCTTGCGTGGCGGCTTGCTGTCGAGCCGTCGCGAGGGAACCCGTGTGTTCTACGCGCTGGCGAGCGAGCGGGTCGGCGAGCTGTGGGCGGCACTGCGCGACGTGGCCGCCGAGCACGTCGCGGGGATCGAGCGGCTTGCGGCCGCCTACCTCGGCGACCGCGGCGACGTCGAGGCGGTCACCCGCGATGAGCTCGCAGCGAGGTTGCGGCGCCGCAAAGTGGTTGTGATCGACGTGCGTCCGACTGCCGAATACGCGGCCGGCCATATCCCCGGCGCGCGCTCGCTTCCACCCGACGACGTCAAACGGCACCTGCGCACGATTCCCAGGGACGGCGAGATCGTCGCGTACTGCCGCGGACCGTTCTGTGTCTACGCCGACGACGCCGTCCGTGTGTTACGCCGCCGAGGGATCCGTGCTCGGCGACTCGAGGACGGATTCCCCGAGTGGAAGCGCGCCGGTCTGCCGATCGCCGTCGGCGAGGGAGTCTGAGCGATGACCGACGATCTGCTGGTCGACGTCGACACGCTGCGCGCGCAAGTGCGCGAGAAGTATCGAGAAGTCGCGGTCGAACCACACGCCCCGTACCACTTCCACACTGGACGTCCGCTCGCGCAGAGGCTCGGCTATGCCGCGGCGATCGTCGACGCGCTGCCCGATTCTGCCGTCGAGTCGTTCGCCGGAGTCGGCAACCCGTTCTCCGTTCGCACGATTAGCCCCGTTGAACGCGTCGTCGATATCGGCTCGGGCGCCGGCTTCGATTCGTTCGTCGCCGCGTCGCTCGCTGGTCCCGAAGGGTACGTCATTGGGATCGACATGACGGCGGAGATGCTCGACAAATCGCGTACGACCGCGACACAGCTTGGCTTCGGGCACGTCGAGTTCCGTGAGGGCTTCGCCGAAGCGTTGCCTGTCGAAGACGGGTGGGCCGACGTCGTCATCTCCAACGGCGTCATCAACCTCTGCGCCGACAAGCGTGCCGTGTTCGACGAGATCCGTCGCGTGTTGCGATCGGGAGGCACGCTGCAGTTCGCCGATATTGCCAACGGCCGGCCGGTGCCGCCCGAGGCACTGCGCGACATCGACCTCTGGACCGGCTGAATCGCCGGCGGGCTGCCCCGTGCGGGCTGGCAGAAGATGCTCGAAGACGCAGGTTTCATCGACGTGGAAATCGGTCCACCGGTCGACACGTTCTCCGGAGCGATCGGAGAAGAAAAGGCACGTGCCTACGACGTCTACGGCTACGCATTCCTCGCCCGGAAGCCCGGATGACGGTCCGTTGCGATCGCGCAACGACCAACGAGGTGTACGCGCATGGTGCCGACGCGTACGACGACGCGTGGAGCCCCGTGATCCTGCCACCCGCGGCGAGCGTCGTGCGCCAGCTCGAGCTCGGCGACGCGTCCCGCGTGCTCGATGTCGGCGCCGGGACGGGTGCGCTCACGCCTGCGTTGCGCGCCGCCGCGCCGCACGCCACCGTCGTCTCCGTTGATCCCGCACCCGAAATGCTGCGCTTCGCGCACCAACGTCGCCACGCCACTCCTGTACTCGCCGACGCGCTCGCGCTTCCCTTCGCCTCCGAGAGCATCGACGCCGTGCTCCTTGCGTACGTACTCTTCATGTTGACCGACCCAGACGCAGGCCTTCGCGAGGCGACACGGGTGCTGCGGCCGGGCGGTCGGGTCGGAACCGTCACGTGGGCGTCGGAGGAAGCGTCTGTCGCTGCGAAAATGTGGGACCAGACTCTCGACGAGTTCGGCGTGCCACCCTTGCCGGCGCACAGCAACCACAGCGGACTCGAAACGACTGACGACGTCGAGGCGCTCCTCGCCGACGCGCGACTCCGTTGTGTACGGGTGTGGCACGAAACGGTTGCGCACACGTTCGAGCGCGACAGCTTCTGGCAATTGCGTACGCGCCACGGCACGAATCGGCTTCGCCTCGCCGGGCTCAACGCAGGGCGACGCCAGACAGTGCTCGTGGAACTCCGCGAACGGCTCGCGTCCCTTGCGGCGTCGGACTATCTGTTTCGCGGCAGGCTCGTTTGCTCCGTGAGCGAGAAGCCACGAAGGTGAACGACAACACCTGAATTCGACCCGGTCACGGCTCGGGTAGCAGCGATCTAGGAGGTACACGATGGGCCGGAAGGCAAGGGTCGATCTCGTGCTCGACTGCGCAGATCCATCGAAGCTCGTCGACTTCTGGCGCGAGGCCCTCGACTATCGCGAGTACTACACGGATGAGTCTGTCGCAGTGCTCGTGCCCAACTAGCCCCGATCATTCATGTGGTTCTGTGAGGTGACGGTCGCGCGTCCGCGAAAACGCCCTCCTGGCAAGGGAAGCTGTGCTTGTCGAAGGCAACAGGATTCCCGAGCAGGAGGGCACTTCGGAGGTG
>JBQTGT010000066.1:0-5409 GCA_052390615.1 Actinomycetota bacterium | reverse complement strand
AACCCTACCGTTGCCTCTCCGGGGTCCCCCCCTCTGCGCCCCAACCCCCCAAAACCCTTGGGGTTATATCCCCGCATCGGGGGGTTGGGCTATTCGGTGCCGACGGCGTGCAAGATGTCGAGCTTCGCCGCGCGGCGGGCGGGGAAGTACGCGGCCCCGACACCCGCGACGCTCGCGACGACAATCACCGCGAGGAGCTGGCCCGGCGCGATCGCGAACTCGGTGAAGCCCTCCTCGCGGACGGCCCGCACGACCGCCCAGCCGAAGAACAGGCCCAGCGCAACGCCGAGGAGCGCGCCCAGCACCGCGATGATCACCGACTCCCATCGCACGACCGACCTCACCTGGGCGCGTGCCATCCCGACGGCTCGCAACAGACCGATCTCGCGAGTGCGCTCGTGCACGGAAAGCGCGAGCGTGTTGGCAATTCCGATGATCGCGATGAAGGCGGCGAGGAACAGCAGCCCGTAGACAATGTTCACCACGGTGTCGATCGCCTGTTCTTGGAGTTCCTTGAACTCGGCATTGTCGCGGAGCTCCGCAGTCGGGTAGTCCTCGAGCACCGGTTCGATGGCGGCCCGTCCTTCCTCGGCACTCACCCCCGACGCGAGCTTCGCGAACACCAACCAGTCGAGGCGCTGCTGTGGCGCGAACTTCGCGTCGAACGACTCGAGCGAGATCGTGAAGTCTGTGCTCATGCCGATCTCGGATCCTTCATACAGCGCTTGGACGATCGCGTGGTCGGGGCCCGTCGGGTACGTGACCTCGAGCACGGCGTCGAGCGCAAGATCGTGCGCGTCGGCGTACTCCCGCGTGATTGCGACCCCGTCGACGGTCAATGCCGCGAGCGATCCGGCGACGACGCCGAGATCGAGCAGCTCCTCGCCTTGGCGCGCATCGAACGATGTCACGATCTGCGTTCTTTCGTCGACGTCCATCGCCGCGTAGCGCACGGCGGTGACCGCGCTGAGTTCGGGCAGCGCGGCGAGCCCTTCGGCGAGCGCGGGGCTGAGGGCGATGCCGCCGAAGCCGGAACCGGCGGTGACGATGTAGTCGGTCTTCAACTCACGGTCGAGTGTCACCGAGATCGATTCCTTGGCCGATGCCGCGAAGATCGTGATGAACCCGACGAGCGACACCCCGATCATCAATGCGGTCGCGGTTGCGGCGGTGCGGCGCGGATTGCGGACGGCGTTCTCACGCGCCAGTACACCGGTGATTCCCTTGAGGCGCGGGAGTGGCGCGCCGATGACGCGGCTCAGCGGTCGGGCGATCACCGGGCCGATCACGAAGACGCCGATGAACATCGCCCCGGCGCCGATGCCGACGAGGACAACGGCGTTGTCGGGCACCGTGAACAAGGAGTACAGCATCAGCGCGGCACCACCGAAGGTCAGCGCCGCACCGACCGTGAACCGGCGCCCGAACCCGGTGCGGCGCTCGATCGCGACGTCGCGGAGCGCGGCAACCGGCGGGACGCGCGATGCCCGGAGCGCCGGAACGACCGCCGCGAGCACCGTCACGGTCGTGCCCACCACCATCGACGCGACTGGCGCGACCGGCGGAATCACGAGCCCGCGGGCAGGCACCTCCAGTCCAATGGCGCCGAGCACCCACAACAAACCCTGCGCGACAAGGACGCCCGCCGCGAACCCGAGTCCCGACGCCACCGCGCCGACGACCACCGCCTCCACGACGATCGACACCCACACCTGCCGCGTGCCGGCCCCGATCGCGCGCAGCAGCGCCATCTCGCGCGTCCGCTGTGCGACGACAATCGAGAACGTGTTGTAGATCAAGAAAACCGCGACCAGCAGCGACACGAAGGCGAAGCCCAATAACAGCAAGTTGAAGATCCTTATGAAATCGTCGACCTCGCTCTGGTTCTCCTCGATGAGCGTCCGGCCGGTCACGATTTCCAGGTCGGGGTTCGCGAGCGTCGCCTCTATGCGATCGCGAACGTCGTCCTGCGAGACCCCGTCGTCGGCAACGACCCCAATATCGCTGAACTCGTTCGGCGCCAGATCCGAGATGTGCTGCGCCTCGCGCAGCGTGAAGTGGATGATCGAAGCGCCGAGCGCAGAGTCCTCGGTACCGAACTTGGCGATGCCGACGACCTCGTACCGCTTGGGAGACTGCTGGGTGAGGACCTCGACGCGATCACCCACCGCGATGTCGCCGTCGTCGGCGGTGGCGCGGTCGATGACGATCTCGTCCTCGGCCGCCGGTTCGGCGCTCCCTGGTTCGAGTCGGAACGGGTTGAGATCCTCGTTGTCCGTCCACGAGAACCCGAACGTCGGCGGTCCGAACCCGCCGCCGATCTCCTCGCCGTCCGCGCCGACGACCTGCGCGTAGCCGACCTCGACGCTCGGCTCCGCAACCGCGACACCGTCGACCGCGCGCGTCACCTCCAGCGCTTCGGAAGGGACCGGTCGGCGCGGCGTCTCGCCGACGAACGAACTCCCCACCAGCTCGACCCCGCGGACCTGGGCATCGGTGCCCTCGAAGATGTCGGCGATCAAGTCGTCGAACGACTTGTTCACCGTCGCGGTCAGCACGAAGGTCCCGGAGACGAACATGACACCGAGGATCACCGCGACCGCCGTCAGCACGAACCGCAGCTTGTGTGCGATCAGCCCTCGGATCGTCACCTTCCACACGAGCGTTCAGTCCCCGTGTTTCCGCAACATGCCGAGGACCGCATCCGGCGTGGGATCGCGCAGCTCGTCGACGACCCGGCCATCCGCGAGGAAAACGACACGGTCCGCATACGACGCCGCGATCGGGTCGTGGGTGACCATCACGATCGTCTGCTCGAAGTCGCGCACGGCCAGCTGCATGAACTCCAGGATCTCGGCGCTCGCCTTGGAATCGAGGTTGCCGGTCGGTTCGTCGGCAAACACGATGTCGGGGCGGGTGGCAAGCGCGCGTGCAACTGCGACTCGTTGCTGCTGGCCACCGGACAGTTCGGAGGGTCGGTGCTCGAGGCGGTCTCGCAGCCGCACGATGTCGATGACGCGATCGAGCCATTCTGGGTCGGGCTCACGGTGGGCGAGCGCGAGCGGCAACGTGATGTTCTCGAGCGCGGTCAACGTCGGGATGAGGTTGAAGGCCTGGAACACGAACCCGATGTGGTCGCGCCGCACCCTTGTCAGTTCCTTCTCGCGGAGCTGGATCAGTGGGATCGAGCCGATCCACGCTTCGCCACTCGTCAGCGCGTCGAGTCCGGCGACGCAGTGCAGCAGCGTCGACTTGCCCGAACCCGACGGGCCCATGATCGCCGTGTAGCGCGCCCGTTCGAAGTCGACGTCGACACCGTCGAGCGCGCGCACCTCGGCGTCGCCCTGTCCGTAGACCTTCGTGGCCGCGACCACGCGAGCCGCAATTGTCGAAGTGGGAGGAATGGTGGTCGTCATGATCGCCCACGCTAGAGGGAAGCGCGCTGACCGCGCGCGGCCGCTGGTCCCGACCGGGGCACGTTCCCTAGGGGTGATGTCCGATCAGTCGCGCTCGCTGCGCTCGTCCACGCGCACTTCGCTGACCTTCACACGGGCATGGCGGCCGAGAACCACGAACCAGATCGTGCCGCCGACGCTGAGAACGATCGACAGCAGCAGGTTGAAGCGCACACCGAGCAGCTCCGACGCGGGATCGGCGCGCAACGCTTCGAACCAGATGCGACCAAACGTATACATCGCGATGTACAGCGCGAGCGGTTGACCCGCCCGCAAGCGGAGCCGCCGCTCGGCCCAGACGATCGTCACCGCGACCGCGAGGCACCACAATGACTCGTAGAGAAACGTCGGGTGGAACGTTTCGGCGTCGAAGTGTTCGGGCGGGCGTTGGTCGGGATCGATCTCGAGGCCCCACGGCAGATCGGTCGGCCGACCGAACAGTTCTTGATTGAACCAGTTTCCCCAGCGGCCGATCGCCTGCGCCACCGCGATGCCCGGCGCCATCGCGTCCATGAGGGCAAGCGCGGAGAGGTGCTTGCGGCGCGCGATGACGACCACCGCGATCGCCCCACCCGCAACGGCACCCCAGATCGACAGTCCTCCTTCCCAGATCTTGAGCGCGCCGGTGATGCCCCCGTCGGACCAGTCGTAGCCCGTGAACAGGTGGTATATCCGCGCGCCGAGCACTCCCGCGACGATGACCGGCACGCCGATCTCTGCGATCGTGCGGGGCTCGCCACCGGCGCGAGTCCAACGCCGTTCGGCGATAGTGGCCGCGGCCAGCACACCGAGCGCGAGCATCAGGCCGTAGGCGTGCAGTTCGAGCGGACCGATCTCGATCACCCCGCGCGACGGGCTCGGAATCGACGCGAGCATCACGGCCATCTTCGCCGTCGCGCCGGGGAAGTCGAACACGGGAGAATCGTAGGTGGATTCGGGAATGCGGGCGGGTTGCATATAGTTGCATCCGCAAGTATTTCGGAGGTCGACCATGCACGCGAAAGCCATCGACATTCGCCGCAACGGCGAACGATTCCACACCAAGCTGGATTGGTTGGAGTCGTGGCACAGTTTCAGTTTCTCGAACCACTACGACGCGCGGAACACGCACCATGGCCTCCTCCTCGTGCATAACGACGACGTCGTTGCGCCGGCCACCGGCTTCGCGCTTCACCCCCACCGCGATATGGAAATCGTGACGTGGGTGCTGGCCGGTGCGCTCGAGCATCGTGACAGCGAGGGGAACCACGGCGTGATCAAACCGGGGTTGGCGCAGCGCATGAGCGCCGGGCGCGGCATCCGTCATTCCGAGGTGAACCCGAGCGAGGACGAACCCGTCCACCTCTTGCAGATGTGGGTCGTGCCCGACACGACCGGGATCCTCCCCGAGTACGAGGAGTTTGATGTCAGCGACCGGCTGACGGGCGACGCGCTGTTCCCGCTCGCGTCGGGTCGCGAGCCGGACGCCGCGATTCGCATCCACCAGCGCGACGCCACCCTGTGGGTCGCGCGACTCGACGCGGGGGCGCGCGTCACAGTGCCCGCTGCCCCGTTTGTCCACGTCTTCGTCGCGCGCGGCGCCGCGACAGTGGACGGCGCGGGCCGTCTGGATGCCGGTGACGCGATTCGATGCACCGGCGCGGGCGCGCTCGCGCTCGTCGCGGGCGACCGTGGTGCCGAGCTCACCGTGTGGGAGACGCACGCCGAGGTGGCCTAGGACGCTGTTGAAGAAATCGTCTGTTGGTGCTCGCGATCGGGTCGCGGCCTGTTCAGACTGGCGGGGTGCAGGGCAAGTCTGATCCGAACCGCGTGTTGTTGGATGCGGCCGCGTTGTGCCGGCAGTTGGTGCCGGAGGGCAGTGTCGAGGCGTTTCTGGCTGATCATCGCCGGGACTTGTTTCCCGATGAGATGTTCGCGGACTTGTTCCCGTCGGGGCGTGGCCGCCCATCGGTGC
>JBQTGT010000065.1:0-4541 GCA_052390615.1 Actinomycetota bacterium | reverse complement strand
CCACCCCGACGCGCGACCGCGACAACATCACGCTTGAACTCCGGTGGGAATCTCTTGGGCATCGGAACATCCTTCCCGCGAGGCTCGACCTCGCACAAAGAACGTCAACCGAACCCGCGGCAGACCCGGCGAACCGGCGTATGTGTTGGTGGGCGCGCTCTCGCACTCGTCGAAGTTCCGCGGCTGGTTCTCCGAATCGATGGACCAGCCGCACGTCGTGGTCGGCATCGACGAGGTGCTGCGCCGTTTGGGTGGGACACCGAAACGGTGGCGGGTGGACCGGATGGCGACGGTGATCGTGCCGGGAACCGATCGGGTCCAAGCATCGTTCGCGCCGGTCGCGAAACACTACGGCGTCGGGGTCGATCCGTGCCCGGCGCGGCACGGCAACCGCAAAGGCGTCGTCGAGAAGAGCATTCACTTCCTTACGCAACGATGGTGGCGCGCCGCACGCGTCACGAGCCCGGCCGAAGCGCAGGCGAGCCTCGACAGCTTCTGCGCACGGGTCGCGGATATGCGCCCGCGCGGTGACGCGACGGTCGGTGAGCTCGCCGAGGTAGTGATCGAGCACCAGGCACTCGCCGCCTTTGCGGTCCCGAGCGTGAGCGGCGACGATCGTGGCGCCGTCGAAGACCTCGACCGTCTCCGCGCTCACGCGCACATCGAGACGCCGGCCGGCGTAGCGCGCGGGGACCGAGTAGTGGCATTGACGGACACACACTCTCGACTTCGTGTCCACGCGATGCGACCCGAGCACCCCAACGTCGAACGGCTCAACGGGCAGCACTGCCAGCGCGGGCGCTTCGAGCGCGAAGTGCTCCCCGACGGGGATCCGACGATGCGCGATGAACCGCCCGTCGTCGATCACCATCGCCCCCGCGAGGAGCTCGTTGAGTTCGGCCATCGAGGAGACCCTGGGGACCGGCACGAGATGTCGGCGGCGGAACCGGCCGATCTCGCCTTCGACGCCGCCCTTCTCGTGCGCGCCGTCGATGCCGGGAACGCAAAAGAAGCTGTCGAAGCCGTAGTGCGACCGCAACGCGACGAACCGTTCCGACTCGTGCCGGTCGCGACCCTTGAGGACCTTCACGACCGCCGCTTTCAGATTGTCGTAGCGGACACGGCCCGGCACACCACCGAAGTGCGCGAAGGCGCGGACGTGACCGTCCAAGAACACTTCCTGCGCCTCGTTCAAATACGCCCGGCAGAACCCGCGGCCCGACGCCGAGAGGCGCATCACGAACAACGACACCTCGCACAACAACCCGGCGAGATACACGCTGATCGTGCCGAAGTCGACCTCGGCTTCCGCGCCCAACGGATGCGTCTGTGGGATCTTGACCTCGACCAGCGGCAACTGCTGTTGGGCGCGCACCGAAGCGACGTAGCGGCGAACCGTGGACTCACCGACCCGCGCGTCATGCTCCACGATGAGGCGCTGCCACACCCGCCGGGCCGTGTGCCGCTGCTTGCGCGGCGCATCAAGATCCGCCGCGAGCCAGCCATCCACGATCGGCTTCCAGACATCCATCTTCGGTGCCGACCGCGCCGCGACCTTGCGTGGCGGCGGCACCGCCGACGCCAACGCCGCGCGCACGTCACGCCGATGCACCCGGAACCGGCAAGCCAACTCTCGGATCGCGACCGTCTCGTCCTGCGCCCGAGCGCGACGAATCTGTTCGTACACTGGGCTTCCCCCCGTTTCGTGGAGGGTTCCGGATTGATGGTTGGAGCCTCTCATTCGCCCGCAGGTTGATGCCATCGGATCGCTGCGAGGGCGTCTACGGGCAACTGAGAGGGAGGTTGTCACGCCGCTTCGTCCTGTTCGGCAGCTTTGACAGCGTTACGGGCGGCGAGGATCTGTTCGTACACGACGGGTGGCTTCATCTCCGCGGAGCTGTGACGGCGACGGTTGTTGTAGCGGTCGATGAACGCGGCGACCTCGCGGCGCGCCTGTTCTTTGGTGGCGAACCGCCGGCGCGACAACAGCTCGTGCTCGAGGGTCGAGTTGAAGCTCTCGGCCGCGGCGTTGTCGAGTGCGGAACCGACGCGGCCCATCGACTGGATCACCGAGAGCGCTGCGCACGCTTGGGCGAACACGTTGGCGGTGTACTCGCCGCCCTTGTCGGTGTGGAAGATCACGCCGGCGATGTCGCCGCCGCGCACCGCGGCGGCCATGCACAACGCCGCCTTGGCGAGAGCCGCGTCGTGGTGCTCACCGATCGCGAAGCCCGGCAGGCGACGCGACGCGAGATCCTCGACGGTGGCCAGGTAGAGCTCGCCCTCGTCGGTGGGGATCTCGGTCAGGTCCCCACACCACTTCTGGTTGATCGCCTCCGCGCCGAAGTCGCGTTCGACCAGGTCAGGGATCGGGGCCGCGGCCTTGTCGGGCCGGGTCAGGGACCGGCGCTTGCGTTTCGGCGACCGGCCCGCCAGGCCCTGGCGGACCATCGAGGCCGCCACCGTCTTGGTCGACACCCGCCAACCGGCCTCGACGAGGTCCTCGCGTACCCGCGGCGATCCGTAGGTGCCCGGGTTGCCTCCCGAGTCCTCGAACGAGGCGCGCACCGCCGTGTCGAGCTCAGCGCGGCGCACCTGGCGGGGTGTCGGCGGACGGTTGTGCCACTTGTAGAACGTCGAAGCGGGCATGCCGAGCGCCCGAAGCGCCCGCGCGTGGCCGACACCGTGCTCGGTCCTCTGGGCGGCGACGAACGATGCCACGGTCATCGTGTCGCCTCCTTGACCCACAGGACCACGGATCGCTTGAGGACATCACGCTCCATCCGAAGTTCGGCGACCTCCTTACGCAGCCGCGTGATCTCGGCGCGGTCCTCGACGGTCAGGCCCTCAGTCTCCCCCCGCTCGATCTTGTCCCTGTTCACCCAGTTCGCCAACGTGCCCGCGTTGATGTCCAGGTCCCGCGCCACCGCTGCGATGGGCTTCCCGGTCTCCCGAACGATCCGCACCGCACCCTCGCGAAACTCAGGGTCGTACTGACGTCGTGTCTCTGGCATGCTGACGTCGTGTCTCTGGCATGGCCTCACCTCATAGTTGAGGCCTCCACGGTTTGGGGGGATGCCCGCACCCGCACCTTCGACGTCTTCGCCATCCCCCACGGTCCCGCCCGCCGATAACGACAGCGCGGACCCGCCACCCACCACCAGGGTGGGGCCAAATCAGGCGAGCACTACCCGCCGAAGTGGGGCCAAATCAGAAGAGCACACCCGATCGGCCATTCCTGGGCCGTCACCTCTGCCAGGAAACGGTAGAGACATCACTCGTCGTGTTCCATAGGCCACATGCCTTACCACGTTGGGTGTTGGTGTGCGCGCTCCGTCATGAGCCGGTTGGCCCTCCCGGTGTCCTCGACCGCCTCTTGTGGGCGCGTCAACGCTCCCCGCGAACTGTTCACCTGACCAATGTTTCCGGGCCGACGCTCGCCACATGATGACCCCAGTCGCCAACGAGAGCGGCAAGACCAAGTGGGAGATCACCATGAAGAACATCACAGTCCGCATCACCGTCCTCGCCACCAGCCTCGCTTCGGTCCTCCTCGCCGGCGGCGCCAACTTCAGGCCCCGGTAGTCGTCGGGTGACCGGGACCACACCCGCTGCGGTGTGGTTCCGGTCACGTTCTGAGGTTCGTGCTCGGGGTGGCCCGGCCTCCGTGCCGATCCGTGGGGAATGGATCGCCCGGAGGTCGTGGCGCGCCGTTTCGGCGGGCTGGTCGCGTACGACGGGCTGCTCCCCGGGCTCGGCGCCGCCGCGGTCGGCGCGTCGGCCGAGCTCGGCGCCGTGGAGTCGCTTCCCGCGGCGGGCCCGCTCGTAGCGTTGTGTTTCCTGAGCGCGCTTGCGTCGCGTTACGAGGCCATCGCCGACGATGGCGCCGTCGTCGCGGCATCGACGCAGGCGATGGTCGTTGCCGCGTCGCTCGTCGTGTTCGCTGACACATCACCGTTGTTGGGACCGTTACTGGTGGGGATGTCCGCTGCGTTCTGGCGGATCCCGCGCACACGCCATCAGTGGCTCACGCTCGTCGGCACGCTTGGCGTGTGCGGGTTCCCGGCACTCGCGGCTGCCGTTGTGTTCGGTTGGTTGCCGCTTCCGGAGTTCCCTTCGACGTTCGAACTGTGCGTTGCGGCGTTGCCGCTCGCGGTGGTGAATGCGGCGGTGAATGGCAGTCTTATCAGCGCGTACCTCGCCGTGTACGAACGGATTCGGTTCCGTGTGGCGGCCGCGCAGTTGGTGCCGCATTTGCCGGGTGTGTATGTGCCGTTCGTGTTCGGTGTGGTGGTGGGTGAGTTGTCGGTGCGGTTCGGGTTGGTGGTGTTGGGGTTGGCGGCGGCGTCGTTCGTGATGGTGCAGGTGGTGTTCGCTTCGTATCGGCGGCTGGTCGAGTCCGAACGTGAGGTGCTGGCGGGGTTGGTCGCGGCGGTGGAGGAGAAGGATCCGTATACGGCGGGGCATTCGCAGCGGGTGGGCCGGTACGCGCGGATGATCGCCGTGCCGTTGGGCTGGAAGGGCAAGGACCTCGCCCGCCT
>JBQTGT010000064.1:0-9168 GCA_052390615.1 Actinomycetota bacterium | reverse complement strand
GAAACCGGCATCGCGACCACCAAACAGCCACGCACCACGAACCGCGCGCTGCCACCCAGCACCTCGCAACTCACCCACGACCACGAACCCGAGAACTCAAGCCGGCAATGAATGATCGGGGCTAACTAACGCCCGCGCTCCGCGCTCCGTCCGCACGGTCGCGTCGCCGCACCTCACCATCCGCGCCCGGAATTGTCCCCAAAGGACAGAACGCGACCATGGCGGGCGCGCCGTGTCCCCAAAGGACAAATCACGCCGCGGCGAGCGCACGTCGCAACGACGCCGATACTGCGCTCGGCTCGCGCAACACCTGTTCCCACGTGTAGCGACGCAGACGCCAACCGACATCGCCGAGCGCATTCCCGCGCGCGGCGTCGCTCGCACGCGCGCGGCGCGCCGAGTGCGCACCGTGCCCATCTACCTCCACGGCGAGCTTCCACGCGACCCATGCGAAGTCGAGCTCGACCACTCGTCCGTCGAGCAGCCGGACTCTGAAGCGCGGGGTCGGCATGGGCAATCCGGCGCTGGCGACGAGTCGGAGCATGCGGCGTTCGAGTACCGATCTCGGGACGCGCGCCGCCGCCTCGCGCCGGTCAAGGATCTGCGTCATCGCGGCGATGCCGTTGCGACCAGGCACCCGCAGCGCGTTGTAGCGGTGTAGCACCTCGCCACGCCGGATTCCCCGGTCGCGTTCGGCACCATCGAGTGCTTCTTCGACAGTTGTTGCCGGCTCGACGGCACCCAAGGTGATGAGTGTGCGGGCCTTCGACAGCGTGGGGATCGGCCCGACCATGCAGCGGTCGCGCGCTGGTAAATCGCGAGTTCGATGTACGACCACGTCCATGCGCCGGTGCCGTAGATGATGCGGCACCATGACTTCGATAGTGCCGCCGGCTGCAAAACCGTCGAACCTGTGCAGTGACGCGGCCGTGCGATGGGAAGCAACACAATCGGGGCCGCCGTCGAGGCACGCCGCGAGCACGGATTGATGCCACGAGCGCGTACTGGCGGTGAACCGGAAGAGCCCTCTTGACAGCCGCTCAACGACACCATTGCGGACACAGCGCTGCAACTGCTTGCTCGTCATGCCGGCCTCGTACGCCATTGCCCGGGTGAAAAGGCCAAGCTGCCGCGATGCGAGATTTGCCAATCTCGAAAGAGAATCCACGTTCCGACGTCCTCCGCGCTTCGATGGTCATGCGCGGGGAAGCGCCGGGGGAAATCGAGGTCACGATACGAGAGATGTTCGTCGTGATCAATGTTGCCCGTCGCGTTCTGTCCTTTGGGGACCGTGGGGGACCCTGACGGGCGCGTTTTGTCCTTTGGGGACAATTGAGGACGCGGGCGGCGCGCGCCGGCGCGGGCGGCGCGCGCGGCGCGCGGGAGGACGGCGTCAGTCCCTGCGAGTCAGTCGATGGCGATGGCGGCGAGTTCGGCGAGGTGGTCGTCGGTGGTGCCGAGCGCGACGGACATCGTGAGCAGACGTTTGTAATACAGGTGGATGTCGTGCTCCCACGTGAAGCCGATGCCGCCGAACACTTGGATCGCCGAGCCACCCAACTGCGCGAACGCCTCGCTCGCGAACGCTTGGGCAAGGGTCGCGGCCCGGTGCGCCTCGGACGCGTCGGCGTTGTCGATTGCCCAGCACGCGTAGTGCCCCGCGGCGCGGCCGAGCTCGACGGTCTTCAGCATGTCGGCGCACAGATGCTGCACCGCCTGGAACGCACCGATCGGCTTGTCGAACTGCACTCGCTCCTTGGCGTACTCCACCGCGAGCTCGAGCGCTCGCTGCGCAACGCCGACGCCGTCGATGACGTACGCGACGGCCAGCCGATCGAGGCACGCCGCGATGTCCACGGCCTCGCCGACGCGTCGACCGAGCGCGCCGTTGAGGATGACGCGGCCCTCCTTGCGTGTGCCGTCGACAGTCGGCGTTGACTCCGCGACGACCTCCTCGACCTCGAACACACCGAGATCGCCCGAACTGTCGACCGCGCTGGCGTACACGACCTCGGCGCTGCACGCGTCGGGCACGTGCACCTTCACGCCGTCGAGTCGCCACGCGTCGCCCTCGGGTCGAGCGCGCGTCGCGGGTGTACGCCAGTCGTACCGACGGCCCTCCTCGAACAGGGCAACGGTGCCGATCGCCTCCGACGGAGGACGAAACGTCGCGGCACCGATGGCGGACGACGCGAATGGTGTCGCGCTGAGCGCGCGACCCAGCTCCTCGAGCACGACCGCGCTGTCCAGCATGCCAAGGCCGACGACGCCGAGGGCGACCAGCCCCGACCAGACATCGTCGCGGCCCGTCGACGGCGCGTCGTAGCACGCGCGCACGTACGAGATCGGCGCGCGCTCCGAGAGGAAGCGCCGCACGGATTCGCGCAACATCTCCTGGTCGTTCGAGAACTCGAAGTCCACCGGGCGCGGAAACTAGCGTGCTCGCGATGCGCCTGCAGTTTGCGCCGGTCGACGAGGCGTTCCGTGGCGAGCTGGTCGCGTGGCTCGAAGTCAATGCGCCCGGCGACGAGATGATGCGGGAGCCGAAGCAGTCGAGTGCCCATATGCCGCCGTGGGCGCGGGCGTGGCAGCGGCGTTTGTTCGACGAGGGCTGGCTGATTCCCGGTTGGCCGCGCGAGCTCGGCGGTCGCGACGCGACACCAACCCAGCAGATGATCTATTTCGAGGAGATGAGCCGGCGCGAGATCCTGCGCAGCGCGAATCCGCAGGGTCTCGGCATCATCGCACCATCACTACGCGACTACGGCACCGACGCGCAGCAAGAACGGTTCTTGCTCCCGACCCTGCGCGCCGAGATCTCGTGGTGCCTCGGCATGAGCGAACCGAACGCGGGCAGCGACCTCGCGAGCCTCACGACCCGCGCCGAGCTCGTCGGCGACGAGTTCGTCGTCAACGGCCAGAAGGTGTGGACGTCGGGCGCGCACCACGCGGACTGGTGTCTGTGCTTCGTCCGCACCGATCCCGACGCACCGAAGCACAAAGGGATCAGCGCCCTGATCATCGACATGGTCTCGCCGGGTGTCGATCGACGCCCCTTCCCGGAACTGAGCGACGTCGACTTCTGCGACTTCAACGAGGTGTTCTTCAGCGACGTCCGCGTCCCGGCGGAGAACCTTCTCGGGCCGCTGCACGGCGGCTGGCCGATCACCCAGGGGTCGCTCGCGCACGAACGTGCGATGTTGTGGATCGGCTACGCCTACGACGTACAGCGCGCGGTCCGTGCGTTGATCGCGATGGGAGACCGCATCACGGCCGACGGCCGCCTCGGCGACGACCCGCGGTTCCGAGACGCAGTCGCCGGCTTCCACATCGACGCGCAGGCGCTGCTCGCGATGGGCTACCGCGGGTTCTCCAAGTTTCTGCGCGGCAAGGCATCGCCCGAGCACTCGCTGCTGAAACTGTTCGGGAGTGAGTCGTTGCAACGCGCGCTGCTCTACGGCGCCGAGGCACTTGGTGTCGACGCGCTAGACATCGACGTGATGGGTCCGCAGATGTGGCGCGAGGGCAGCTGGTCGATCCAGTACCTGCGCAGCTTCGGCGCGACGATCCCCGGCGGCACCAGCGAGGTGCAACGCAACATCATCAGCGAGCGGGTGCTCGGTCTGCCGCGGTGATCGGAGCAGCCCAGTGGTAGCGTCACGGTCGGTGGAGCAGCGCATCGGCATCGTCGTCGTCGCATACAACGCCGTGTCGACGCTGGCTCGTGTGCTGGACCGAATCCCGCGGTCGTTCGTGCCCTCGATCAGCGAAGTACTTGTCTGCGACGACGCCAGCCAGGACGCGACGTTCCTCGTCGGCCTCGGGTACCGCCAGCTCTCCGACGAATTGCCGCTGACGATCATCCGCCGGGAACGGAACCTCGGCTACGGCGGCAACCAGAAGGCCGCGTACCGCTGGGCGATCGAGCACGACCTCGACATCGTTGTGCTCCTGCACGGCGACGGCCAGTACGCGCCCGAGGAGCTCCCGAACATCGTGCAACCGCTGGTCGACGGCGAGTGCGACGCCGTCCTCGGGTCGCGCATGATGCAGAAGGGCGGCGCCCGGCAAGGCGGAATGCCGGTGTACAAGTTCGTCGGCAACCGCATTCTCACGCGGTTCCAGAACACGGTCATGGGGACGCAGCTCAGCGAATGGCACTCCGGCTATCGCGCGTATCGCGTCGCCGCGCTGGCCGACATCCCGTTCGAGGACAACCACGACGGGTTCGACTTCGACACGCAGATCATCATCCAGCTTGTCGAAGCCGGGAAGCGGATCGTCGAGATCCCGATCCCGACGTACTACGGCGACGAGATCTGCTACGTGAACGGCTTCGGGTACGCCCGCGACGTCTCGACGGCCGTCCTGCGTTACCGACTGCACAAGATCGGGTTCGGCTCGGGCGACACTGCGTTCGCGTCGCGCGATTACGAGCGCAAGGAAGGCGACCTGTCGTCGCACCACCAGATCGTCGATTGGGTCACGACCCGACCGCGCGCGCGTGTGCTCGATCTGGGCTGCGCCGGCGGTCACCTCGCGGCCGAGCTCCGCAAGCGGGGCGCGCACGTGACCGGCGTCGACGTCGAAGTGCACGAAGGCGTCCACGAGCGCGTCGATGCCTTTGTCCGAGCCGACCTCGACCAAGGCATCCCGGGATCGATCACCGGTTCGTATGACGTCGTGATCGCGGCCGACGTGCTCGAACACGTCCGTCGGCCCGATCGGGTCCTCGAGGACACGCACCGGTTGCTCGGTCCTGACGGCGCGATCCTCGCGTGCGTCCCCAACTTCGGTCATTGGTATCCGCGGGGTCGCGTCGCCGTAGGCCGGTTCGCGTACGAGCGACGCGGCATTCTCGACGCCGGCCACGTCCGGTTCTTCACTCGCCGCACGTTCGCCAAGCTCGCGCGCGAAAGCGGCTACGAGGTCGGACGATTACGGCCACTCGGCCTGCCGTTCGAAGTGCTCGGACGGGGCGGCGCGAGCGCGCCCGCCGGTACCGCTTCTCGCGTGTTGGGACGAGTCGATCGCGTCGCGGTGCGCGTGTGGCCGTCGATGTTCGCATACCAGTTCCTCGCCGAACTGCGCCCCGCGCGACCCTGAGCCCACGCGTGGAGTTCTCACTGCGCCCGGTTCCCGCGGAACGGTCGGCGCAGTACGTACGCGACGGATATTGGAACGACGAGGCGCTCGGCGCCGTGCTCGCCGCGGGACTGCACGCGGCCGCCGCGGCGCCGTTCACCGTCCGCTCCGACCGCAGGCCGTACCGAGGCACCCTCGGCGCGATCGACGCGCTCGCGCGCCGCGTCGCCACGGGTCTACGCGCCCGAGGCATCGGACGCGGTGACACCGTCGCGTTCCAGTTGCCGAACTGGCCCGAAGCGGCGGCGACCTTCTACGCGATCGCATACCTCGGCGCCACGGTGGTACCGATCGTGCACTTCTACGGGCCGAAGGAAGTGTCGTACATCCTGCGCCGGACGCGGGTGAAGGCGCTGATCACGGCGGACACGTTCGGCCATCTCGATTTCGTCGCCAACCTCGACGTGATGCGCACCGACCTTCCGGATCTCGAATGGGTCGCGGTCGTGGGCGAGGAGCCGGGTCCGAATCTTGCGTTCGACGCGTTGGTTGCCGACGACGGCGTCGAGGGTCCGGTGGCGGTCGACCCGATGAGTCCCGCGCTCGTCGCGTACACGTCGGGGACTACCTCGGATCCGAAGGGCGTGATTCACTCCCATCGCACGATCGGCGCCGAGATTCGCCAGCTCGGTGGCATCCAACCGGCCGCGACCGCGGCCCCACCCGCGCTCGTCGGCGCGCCCGTGGGCCATGGCATCGGAATGCTGGCGGCGCTGCTGTTGCCGGTCTGGCGCCGCCAGCCGATACACCTCATCGACGTGTGGGATCCCGGTCGCGTGCTCGCGGCGATGCTCGAAGACGGTGTGTCGTCGGGCCAGGGTGCGACGTACTTCTTGACCAGCTTGCTCGACCATCCGGACTTCGACCCCGATCGTCACGCGCGGCTGATGCCGCTCATCGGCCTCGGTGGCGCGCCGGTACCGGGCGCGGTTGGCGAGCGCGCGGAACGGCTCGGGATCGCGACGACGCGCAGCTTCGGATCCACTGAACATCCGTCGATCACGGGCTCCAACGCCGAGACTCCGCGCGACAAGAGACTGTTCACCGACGGCGCGCCGCTACCGGGGATCGAGATGCGCCTGGTGGACGAGCGCGGCGAGGACGTGCCGCGTGGTGAGCAGGGTGAGATCTGGAGCCGTGGCCCCGACTGCTTCGTGGGCTACACCGACCCGACGATCATGCCCGCGTCGTTCGCGCCGGGCGACTGGTTCATGACGGGCGACGTCGGCGTGCTCGATGCCGACGGCTATCTCACGATCACCGACCGCAAGAAGGACATCATCATTCGCGGTGGTGAGAACGTGAGCTCGGCCGAGGTAGAGGAACAGCTGATCCGCATGTCGGGGGTGGCCGAAGTCGCGGTTGTCGCCGCGCCCGATGAGCGGCTCGGCGAGCATGGATGCGCGTTCGTGCGCATGCAGGTCGGCGCCGTCGCGCCCGACGTGAGGGCGCTGCGCGCGCATCTCGAAGGGGCCGGGCTCGCGAAGCAGAAGTGGCCCGAGGAAGTACGCGCGGTCGCGGACTTCCCGCGCACGCCCAGCGGCAAGATCCAGAAGTTCGTGCTGCGCCAACAACTGCGAGAGGCGACGCAATGAGCGCGCCGCTCGCGGGAGTGCGGGTCCTCGACCTCAGCCGATTCGTCGCGGGGCCGCTGTGCTCGTTCTTTCTCGCGTCGCTCGGCGCGGAGGTGCTGGCGGTCGAGTCGCCGCGCGCTTCGCCGAGCCGGCGCCTCCCGCCGTTTGCGCTCCCGACCGGCGGCTCGTCGTCCGAGTACGCGCACGGGGCGATCGCGATGCCGTTCCTCAAGCGGGCGCGCGGCAAGCGCTCGGTCGCAGTCGACGCCACCCATCCCGACGGTCAACGAGTGCTGCGAACGCTCGCTGGCCGGGCCGACGTGTTCGTCGAGAACTCCTCGCCCGGAACGATGGCGCGCTTCGGGCTCGGACATCGGGAGCTCGCGGCCGACAACCCGGGGCTCGTGTACTGCTCGATCTCGGGTTCCGGACAACAGGATGCCGACCGACCGGCGATGGACAACGTCGTCCAAGCGCTCTCGGGATTGATGGCCAAGACCGGGTTCGCGGACGGGCCGCCGCTGCGCGCGGGGATCACGATCGCAGACCACACGACCGCGGTGTTCGCCGCGCTCGGCATCGTCGCCGCGCTGCGCACCCGCGACGCGACGGGGGCAGGGCAGCTCGTCGACGTCGCGATGCTCGACGTGCTGACGGCGCTGGTCTGGGACGAACCCGTCGACCACTACGCGCACGTCGGGCTCCCGGTGCGCACCGGCAATGCCGACGCGCGCGGCGCGCCCATTAATACGTACCAGTGCGCCGACGGGTGGGTCTCGGTCACGTGTACGAGCGATACGCAGTTCTTCAAGCTGTGCGAGCTGATGGAGCGCGCCGCCCTGCGCGAGCGGTATCCAGACCAACGCAGTCGCGCCGGCGCTGCGCCCGCGGTCGATCGTGAGATCGAAGCATGGACCGCGGCGCGCCAGGCGGCCGATGTCGAGGATGCGTTCTTGTCGATCGGCCTCCCGGCCGGTCGGGTGCGTGATCCGGTCGCCGCCGCCGAGGATCCCGCGATCCAAGCGCGCGCGCTGCTCGAACCGTTGCGCCATCCGGACGCTCCCGCCGATGCGCCGAGTGGTTTTCGCGGCGCGCGCCTGCCGATCGCCTTCGCCGGCCGCGTCGACCTTGCGCCGGCCGAGCCGTTCGGGGCGAGCACCGAATCGGTCCTGCGGGAGCTGGCCGGCTGCGGCGACGACGATCTGGCCCGCCTCCGCGCCGCGGGTGTCATCTCGTGACCGGCGGCGGTCTGCTCGAGGGGATGCGCGTCGTCGACGCTGGCATCTGGCGACCGCTGCCGTACGCGACGCAGCTCCTAGCCGACCTGGGCGCCGACGTGTGCAAGATCGAGCCGCCCGGCGGCGACCCGATGCGCGCGTTCCCTGAACTGTTTCGTGACATCGCGTCGAACAAGCGCAGCGTGCTGCTCGACCTGCGCACTGACGAAGGGCGCGCCGCGGCGTGGGAGCTCGCGGCGAAGGCGGACGTGTTCTGCGAAGGGTGGCGCCCCGGCGTCGCGGCCCGCCTCGGCGTCAGCGAACCCGACATCAGGCGTGTCAACGCCTCGATCGTCTACTGCTCGCTCTCGGGATACGGCCAGACGGGCCCGTTCGTCGACACGCCGGGACACGATGTGAACTATCAGGCGCTGGCGGGCGCGCTCGCGCCCCGCGGTGATGCGGACCCGACGATCTCGCGCGTGCCGATCGCCGATCTGGCCGCCGGCACCTTCGCCGCGCTCGCCATCTGCGCGGCGTGGGTGCGCCAGTGTCGCAGCGGTGAAGGTGAGTACATCGACCTTGCGATGGCCGACGTGATCGCGTCGTGGGTGGGCCCCGCCGATGCCAGCGCGATGCGCGGTCGCGCCGAGCGGGTGCGCGGCTCGCCCGGCTACGGCGTGTTCCAGTGCGCCGACGGCCAGTGGCTCACCCTCGGCGTCATCGCCGAGGATGACTTCTGGCGAGCGGTCTGCGACGCGTTGGCGCTCGACGGACTGCGAGACCTCGACCATGCCGCGCGCCTCGACCGCATCGACGACTGCAACGCCGGCGTCACGGACGCGATCGCCCGACTCGATCGCGACGAGGCAGTCGCACGGTTGACGGCCGCGGGCGCGCCGGTCGCGCCCGTTCTCACCCCGGCCGAGATGGCCGCCCACGAGCACTTTCGCTCCCGTGGCGTCATCACCGCCGACGGACGTGTCGGCTTCCCGGCCCGGCTGGCGCACCACCCGCCCCGACCACCCGGATCCGCCCCGGACCCACCGACGTGAGTCGGCACCTCGGCGCTCGGAACCAACGTCGGAGTTCGACCCGTGTTCGCTAACCCCGATCATTCATGTGGTTCTGTGAGGTGACGGTCGCGCGTCCGCGAAAACGCCCTCCTGGCAAGGGAAGCTGTGCTTGTCGAAGGCAACAGGATTCCCGAGCAGGAGGGCACTTCGGAGGTG
>JBQTGT010000063.1:0-3270 GCA_052390615.1 Actinomycetota bacterium | reverse complement strand
CGACGCTTGCTTCTTCATTGGTGGTCCTCCGTTTCACTTGGATGGCGTGAGAACCCCGAGCGTGCCTCACGGCACGAACGAGGCGGAGGACCGCCACTGAACTTCTACGACACCTGGGTCAACCTCGCTCGCGCAGCGGTGCTGAGTTTCATGACGAGTCGGTCGGGCCGATCGGGCAAAGGCTCGAAATCATGATGCCGGTAGAACGCTGATGCTTGCGCGTCGATCGCGTCGACGACGACAAGCTTGCCCCCCGCCGTTCGCGCGGCGTCGACGATCGTGTTGAGCGCTCGCACGAGGAGCTCGACCCCGATCCCCTGGCCCTGCAGATGTTCGTTCAAGGCCAGCTTGGCAAGCAAGATCGCCGGGATCTGACGCGGCGCTCCCCGACCTACTTTCTTGGGAGCGTCCGCGCGGGACAGCACATGGGGCGCGATCGCGAAATATCCAACTACCGTGTCTTGCTCATCAAGCACGACGTAAGTACGCGTTCCTTGACCCGTCGCGTCGCGGGCGTGAAGTTGAAGCCATCTATCGAGTTCCGTGTTGCCGGATGCAAACGCTTCGAGGTCGTGGCTCTCGTCGAGCGCTGCGACCCGAAGACTCACCGAGCAGCGATCCGAGGCCGGCGGTTGACGCGTCGCGCGGCCTTCGCGAGTGTCGGCGCGCTCTCTGCTCGGTCGAGCGCGAACAAAAGGCGATCGAAATAGTCGGTGGGAACCGTGGTCGACACTTGTGCGGATACGACTTCGTCTGCGCGCTCCACCGCGGCATCCACGACGAACGCTGACACCGAAGTACCGGCGATCGTGGCGGCCCACTCGAGACGCGCGCGCTGCTCCGGCGAGACCCTCGCCTCCAGGCGGTCCGATTTCACGGCCATGAGATCTCCATCGACACAATGTACGGACAACTGTACGTACATTGGAGTCCGACGTCAAGGCAGCCTGTTGCAGCGCTCCGCCGCGCTCGAATCTGTTGTTCGCAATGATCTTCGCCGCGAGTCGGATCGAACGCTCGGAACCGTCAATTCGCGAACGCAGCGGCTCCCCGCCCGACCTCCACTTCGAAGCAACCCTCTCAATCCTGATCGATCCCATGGGCGTACCGGCTCAACAGTCGGCGAGAGCTCGCAGGGCTCGGCAGATTTCGTCCTGCTCGTCGATCGCGAGCTGGCCGACTCGTTGGGTCAGAAATGAGCGTCGGATCGGCTGCAGATTGTCGAACGACGCGACACAGTCATCGGGGAGCCCTTGATCAGCGCCAAGGATCACCTCGGTCGGGATTCGGCGCACAGTGCGCGTCACTGGTGCCACGATGATCCATGTGAGCACCGGCACCGCGTCGGTGCGCGTCACGATCAAGACTGGGCGGCGCTTGTCTTCGGCCTCGGCCCACCACACCTCGCCCTGGGCCGGCATCGTCGTCACCAAGGCTCCTCAGCGATCATCCGCGCGGAAGCCTCATCGACCCACGCGATCTCTGCTTCGGACTGCGGTAGGGCGCGATAGCCCGCCCTGATTTGAGCGCCAATCTCGCCGCGCCGATAGCGATCGACAAGCCGCTCGAGAGCGAGCCGAACGGCTTCCGACCGGCTGGCCACTACGCCCGCGGCGACAAGTTCGTCGACGGCGGCTGCAAGGTCGTCCTCCACCCTCGTCACCAGCTGTGCCATGCGATGAGCATAGCAACATGCAATGCAGACGCGGCCGCGAGTGGGCCACGGCGACGTCCCCGTCGTCGGACAGCCCGCAGCGCCGCGGTTCGGCGAGGACCATCGCAGCCGAGTACGAAATTCGAGCTCTCCACGGCTTGGGCCCGGAAGGGCTGTTCGGCCCTGGTGCGGCGGGCGCCAACATCTATCAAGACACTGCTGTCGCCACCCGTCCCGGCGACGTCATCGTCGCGAGCGCGTGGGTGCGGTCTGCGGGTGCTACGACCAGCGGCGCGTTCGGTGTCCAGGCCTTTGGCGGCGCGCAATACAACGAAGTGAACTGCCAGACCTACACCGTCGACGCGTCCGGTTGGCAACACGTCCAAGTCGTCCTCAACCCCAACTCCGCCCACACCGGCGCACGCGTCGAACGGCGCGCCACGCCCAACGCCGGCACCACCCTCATCGACACCACCAGCCTGCACAAGTAACGAGAATGAATCGCCCGGCACCACCATCGGTGAGGTTGTCCCGGTAGTCGTGGATTTGAGGTGGCGGTCCCCCGCTCGAGACCTGCCTGCTGGTAGGTGTCGGGCGCTACTGCCAAGTCACACACGACGAGCAAGGGGACCAACCACCATGAAGAACAACTACCAGACGAACACGACGCGGGTGGCGACCACCGAGGTTGTGATGCCCGACCGGGTGAGCGTGGCGATGGCCGAACTCGCCGGCGCGATGCGAGAAGGGCTGCTGGCGCTCGCTGTGGGCGCGGGCTTGCAGGTGATGCAGGCGTTGATGGGCGAGAGCGTCGCCGCGATCTGCGGCCCGAAGGGCCGCCACGACCCTGACCGGACTGCGGTGCGTCACGGCGACGAGGCCGGCAGCGTGACGCTTGGCGGCCGTCGTGTGGCGGTGCGCCGGCCGCGGGTCCGCACCGCGGACCGGGCCGCGGAGGTCGCGGTCCCGGCGTATGAACTGTTCAACGGCACGGAGCTGCTCGGCGAGTTGGCGCTCGAGAAGATGATGGCGAAGCTCTCGACCCGTCGTTACACGACTGGCCTTGAACCCGTGGGCAGCGCAGTCACCGAGGCCGCGTCGGCGACGTCGCGTTCGGCGGTGTCGCGCCGGTTCGTGGCGATGACGGAGCGGGCGCTCGACGAGATGATGTGCTCGGACCTTTCCACGCTCGAGCTCGTCGCCCTGTTGATCGACGGCGTGCACTTCGCCAACCATCTGTGCGTCGTGGCGCTCGGGATCAGCGTCGACGGCACCAAGATCCCGTTGGCTGTGGTCGAGGGCGACACCGAAAACGCCACGGTCGTCAAGGACTTGCTCGTGAACCTGCGCGAACGCGGTCTGGACATGACCCGACCGATCTTGTGTGTGCTCGATGGAGCCAAAGCACTCGCCGCCGCGGTCAACGCGGTGTTCGACCGGCCGCTGATCCAACGCTGCCAGCTCCACAAGATCCGCATTAACCGGCCCTCGGGGGCGGGTCAAGCATTGTGTTCCGCGCGGGCGACGCGATCGAGCTGTCGGAGGTGGCTGTCGAGCGCGTCGGCGACGCGTTGGTGTCGTGCGACTTCGTCGGTCCAGCCGCGTTGTTCGGCGTC
>JBQTGT010000062.1:0-75895 GCA_052390615.1 Actinomycetota bacterium | reverse complement strand
TCGACCCATGGATATCGAGACGACAGCGCAGCGACCGGCGGGGAGCGGAGCGCGGAGTCGACCCATGGATATCGAGACGACAGCGCAGCGACCGGCGGGGAGCGGAGCGCGGAGTCGACCCATGGATGACGCGCCGGGCGGAACCCGGCGCGGGACATGGCAGCCGTACGCGCTGTTGTCGCCGGGCGTGCTGTGGCTCGTGCTGTTTTTCGTCGTCCCGCTGTTGGCGTTGGTCAAGATCGCGTTCTCGGAGCAGAAGAATCGCTTCACGCTCGAGTTCGACCTCACATTCCGACTGGCGAACTTCAGCGATGCACTCGATGAGTTCGGCGACATCTTCCTGCGCTCGTTCGCGTACGCGGCGATCGCCACGCTGCTGTGCGTCGTCATCGGGTATCCGCTCGCGTACGTCGTCGCATTTCGCGCGGACAGGTGGCGCAACTTCTTGCTCGGTCTGGTCGTGGTCCCGTTCTTCACGTCGTATCTGATTCGCACGATCGCGTGGACGACGATCTTCGGTGACAACGGCCCCGTGATCGGGACGTTCGAGATGTTCGGCGTCGACGGAATCCTGGGGTCTTTCGGCATCCTCGACAACGGGCGATTGATGAATACCGAATGGGCGGTGATCGGCGGCCTCACCTACAACTTCTTGCCGTTCATGATTCTGCCGATCTACGTCAGCCTCGAGAAGATCGACGTCCGGCTGGTCGAGGCGGCGAAGGATCTGTACTCGTCAGCCGGGCAAGCATTCCGGAAGGTCGTGTTGCCACTCTCGTTGCCCGGCGTCTTCGCGGGAACGCTGCTGACGTTCATTCCAGCGTCGGGCGACTATGTCAACGCGCAGTATCTCGGCGGTCCCAACAACCGCATGATCGGCAACATCGTGCAGAACCAGTTCCTCGAACAGAATCAGTATCCGAGTGCGGCGGCGATGGCGCTCGTGCTGATGGCGATCATCACCGCGGGCGTGCTGCTCTACGCCAAGCTGCTCGGCACCGACGAGCTGGCGGCGGTGTGACTGCTGTCGTCGCGCGCCGCACCGCGCCGCCGTGGCTGCGGCGGACCGGTTCGCAGTTCCTGAACGTGTGGGCGCTCGTCGGATTCGCGTTCTTGTTCGCGCCGATTTTCGTGATCGTGCTCTTCAGTTTCAACGACCCCGTCGGACGATTCAACCTGAAGTGGCAGCGGTTCACCCTCGACAACTGGACCGACCCGTTCCGCGATAGGTCCCTCAACGATGCGTTGTGGCGGAGCGTGCAGATCGCCGCGATCGCGATGGTCGTCTCGACGATCCTGGGGGCGCTGATCGCGCTGGCGCTCGTGCGCTACCGGTTCCGCGGCGGTGCGATCGTCAATCTGTTGCTCGTGCTGCCGCTCACGACGCCGGAGATCGTGCTCGGCGCGTCGCTGCTTTATTTCTTCGTCGACCGTGGCCAAGAACGTGGCTTTCTTACGATCGCGCTCTCCCACATCATGTTCTGCGTCAGCTTTGTGGCGCTCACGGTGAAGGCGCGTTTGCGCGGCTTCGACTGGACGCTCGAAGACGCGGCCATGGACCTCGGATCACCACCGATGCGAACCTTTGTGCGCGTCACGTTCCCGCTGATCGTGCCCGGCATCATGGCGGCGGCGCTCTTGGCCTCCTCGCTCTCGATCGATGACTTCATCATCACGTCATTCACGTCTGGTCAGACCGTTACGTTCCCGCTGCGGATCGCGGGCGCGTTCCAACGGGAGATCTCACCGCAGGTGAACGTACTCGCGACGATGATCCTGCTCGCGAGCGTCACGCTTCTTGGCGTGGGCACGCTGGCGAAGGCGCTGCGCCGGCGTCACTAGCGCGGGCTCGTCGCCGACACGTACCTGCGCCGCAAAACCCGAATAGTTCCCCGTTTGCGGCGCCGGTTTGCACGACGCCGGTAGCGTCTGCGCGTTGCTCGACGTCGTGCCCGCGACCGCGGTCGCCGTCGAGGACTCACCCAACGGGATCCGTGCCCCCAAGGCAGCGGGGCTGAACGTGGTCGTCGTCCCGAACGAGATCACGAAGCAGCTCGACCTCGGCGAAGCCGACCTCGTGCTCGGTTCGCTGGCCGACTGTTCGCTCGTCGACGCAATCGCGCAGCTTTAGCAGCGACCGCCCCACGGGCTGTCGCCCTGCCACTGGTACAGCACCCACGCGAGCTCGTCTTGGTCGTACGGGCCGGCGCGCGACGCCAGCACACCGACGAGGTCGATCCGCCCCGCGCGGTTGGCGGTGACGTCCCACGTGGTGGGCGCGAACTGATAGGCGCCGTAGTAGCCGGCGGGGTTGACGGCCCCGTAGTCGCCGCGGCTCTCGCGCTCGCGGGTACACGAGAGGAACGGGTGGCCGTGCTGAGGATGGACGCCACTACTCGGCGCCGGCGCGGCGGCGCCGGCGGGTTCGGTCGACCGCGCGGGCGCGGCCCTGGGTCGGGCGCGACGGGCGGCGGCCGCGCGAGCCCGCTCGGCGGCGGCCGCCGCCTCGGCCGCGGCTTCGGCGGCGGCCTGGTCCTCGAGGGTCGCCAGCTGGGCGACGAGTTCCTCCTGCTGCGCCGCGAGGGTGGCCGCCGTCCGCCGCTGGTCGTCGCGGCGCTGCGAAAGCGCCGCGCGCGTGGTCTCTAGGTCCTCGGCGGCCGTGGTCAGCGCGTCGATCGCGGCGCGGCTCTCGGCGGACGCCGAGTCGAACAGTTCCGCCCGCCGGGCGGTGTCCAACGCGTCCGAGCCACCGAGCACCGGCGTGAGGGCGGTCTCCGATCCCTTGTAGATCTCCAGCGCGTGACCCTGCGCGACCTCGGCCGCTCGGCCGGCGCGATCGTCGGCGGCGGCGACCCAGAGTTCGAGCTCGGCGATCTCGGCGTCGATCCGGCTCGCCTCGGCCTGGTGCGCGAACCAATCGACCGCGAGCCCGTCGATGGCCGCGCGGAGGTCGTCGATGCGATCTTCGGTGCTCTGCGCGCCCGCCGCGACCGGGAGAGATGTGAGCGCGACAACGAGCGCGACCGTGAGGACGCGGTGACACGACAGCGCGGCGCGCGAGCGGTGCTCCGCCACACCGGCGCTGCGCCCTTGGTCCGCTCGATGGCGGCACCGGGGCCGGCGCATGACGGGTCAACCTAACGAAGGACCCATCGTCGGGCGAACTCGATCCTCACGGTCCGTGGGAACCGCTCCACCTCGCGCGAGAAGGCGCTGGTCAACCGCAATCGAAAAATCTTTTCGTCACACGCGGCATTTCCGGCACCTCGGGCGCGCTCAGTTGATCGTGTCGCCGCCTTCGACCGGAATTGCCTGACCGGTGACGGAGCGCGCGCGGCGTCGGACAGCACGCAGACAACGACGTTAGCGATGTCGTCGGCAGGCGCGCGGCGACCGAGCGGCACGCGCGTCTGGCCGTTTCGTGCGCGAGCGCGCCGACGCGCGCGCCACGCCCACCGCCGTCGCCCGCCCGATGCCGCTCCCGGCTCCCGTCACCAGGACGGCGTTCGTCGTCATGACGGCGCCCGCTACGGCTGGCTACGGTCGGCCGCACGCGAATCGGGAGCGACCGTGGTCTCCATCGAACAAGCGCGAGCGATGCACGGTGTCGACGGCCGGGTTGCCGTCGTGACCGGTGCCGGGAAGGGAATCGGACGCGGCATCGCGCTGCATCTCGGGAAGGGTGGCGCGTCGATCGTGGTCGCAGAGTGGAAGCCCGAACTCATGCGCGAGACCTGCGCGCAGCTCGACGAGCTCGGCATCCCAAACGTCGGTGTCGAATGCGATATCCAGCAGCGCGAGCAGATCATCGACCTCATCGCGCGTACCGTCTCGCGTTTCGGCCGCGTCGACTGTCTCGTCAACAACGCGCAGACGTTCCGGCCGCTCGCGGCCATCGCAGATGTCACCGAGTCCGACGTCGACGTCTTCTACACGTCGGGCGTGAAGGGCACGCTCTGGGCGATGCAGGCCGCCTACCCGCACATGAAAGCGCAAGGCTGGGGTCGCGTCGTCAACTTTGCATCATCGATGGGCATCACGGGCGGCACGGGGTTCGCCGCGTACAACGCGTCGAAGGAAGCGATCCGCGCGCTCACGCGCACGGCAGCGCGCGAGTGGGCAATCGACGGTGTCGTCGTGAATGCGATCGCGCCGGCGGCCGCGGCGCATCATGGCGGCGCGGGACAGCAGAGCGAGGGCTACCGGCAGTTCATGGAGAATTGTCCGATGCGCCGGCAGGGCGATCCCGAGGAAGACATCGGCGCGGTCGCCTGGTTCTTGTGCAGCGACGGCTGCCGCTATCTCACCGGCCACACGTTCATGGTCGACGGCGGCGCGTTCATGTGGGCGTGAGCGGATCCTCGACGGCGCCGATGGCACGGGCGATCGCCCGCTCGTGGCCCTCTTCGTCGATCCGCGGCCCGATCATCTCGAGCCAGCCGTGCGCCTCGACCTTGGCGACCGAGACGCCGACGCGATTGATGCGAGCGCGCTCCCAGAACGCGAGGTCTTCGCTGAGCGACCACTTGTACGTGCAGATCGCGCTGACGCAGATTCGAGGATGCACGCTGCCGTCTCGCTATCCGAGCGTCAGCCCGCGGGCGATGCTGCTCCCGCCGTCGAGCTCGAGGTTGGTGCCGGTGACGAACTCAGATTCGCGGCTCGCGAGGTACACGGCCGCGAGCGCGATGTCGGATGCGGTGCCGAGCCGGGTGAGGTGCATGCCCTCGTACCGCGCCCGCCGGTCGTCGGTGAGGTCGGCGTCGCGGCGCTCGTTGAGGATGAATCCCGGGCTGATCGTGTTGCAGCGGATTCCATACGACGCGTAGTCGACCGCGATCGAACGCGTCAGCGCGTTGAGGCCGCCCTTGGCCGCGCTGTACGCCGCAAAGCCCGGGCCGGCCCGCTCCGCTTGCCGAGACGAGACGTTGACGATGGCGCCGCGCCGCGCGCGCGTCATGTGCGCGAGCGCGGCGCGCGTGCACCAGAACGGTGCGGTCAGATCGAGGCGGAGGATCTCGTTCCAGGCATCCGTCGCAAGGTCACCCGCGGCGCCGTCGGTCGCGCCGCTGGCGGCCGCGTTGTTCACGAGGACGGTCAGACCGTCGAGGGTCGTCGCCGCGCCGTCGACGAGCCGCGTGCATTCGCTCTCATCGGAGAGTTCGGCCGCGATGAACGTGGCCGTGCCGCCGGCGTCCGAGATGGCGCGGACGATCTCGCTCCCTCGCGCCGCGTCGCGGCCGGTGACGACGACCGCGGCGCCTTGGCGCGCGAACTCGTATGCGATCTCGCGTCCGATGCCGGCGGTCGATCCGGTGACGAGTGCCTTCTCGGTGAGGAGTCGCGAACTCGATCCGGCGCCTGACGACGGCACGAGCCGAACCTACCAGCGGTCTCGCGGTCGTCGCCGCGTACCCAATCCTCCACAGAGTCGAATTTCGGTCGCCCAACGACGCCGTGGCTCCACAGAGTCGATTTCGCGCACCACGCGCGGCAGTGCGACTCAGCGGTTCGGCAGTATCGATCCGACGCGGCCGCGTCGCGTGACCCCGCCGCCGATCGCGGTCGTGGCGAACACCGCGACGGCGGTACAGACGATCGTGCCGCCCGGTCGCAAATCCCATTCGCGCGCGGCCGTCAGACCAACGAGGACGGATCCGATGGCGATGCCGACCGCGCCGAGCATCGTCGCGCCGAACGAGCGCGCCACCAGTCGACTGGTTGCCACGGGCACGACCATGAGCGCGCCGACGAGAAGCACACCGACGACCCGCATCGATGCGACGATGGTGAGCGCGGTCAGCGTCGCGAGCACCGTGTTCAACCCGTCGACTGGAAGCCCCGAGACGCGGGCGCTCTCCTCGTCGAGCACGATCGCGAACAACGCACGCCCGGCGACGAGCATCGTTGCGACGATCACGACCCCCAGCGCGACGACGACGCGTACGTCGGACTCGGTCACCGTCAGGATCGAGCCGAACAGATATGAGTCGCCGTTCGCGTTCCCGGCGTCGGCGCGGCCGAGGAGCACGACCGCCAGCGCGATCCCGCCGTAGAATGAGAGCGCGAGTGCGAGGTCGCCCGACGCCCGGCCGTGGGCGCGCAACCATTCGATCGTGACCGCGGCGAGGACGGCCACGACCAGCGCGGTCCACACCGGCCAGACGTCCGTCAGCAGGCCGACCGCGACACCCGCGAACGCGACGTGCCCGATGCCGTCTCCCATCAGCGACATTCGCTTCTGGACGAGAAACACCCCGATGAGGGGTGTGCACGCGCCCACGACCAGGCCGGCGACGAGCGCCAGCTGCATGTACTCGCGCTCGAATGGCCACGGCATCAGGTCAGGCCCTCCAGCCAGAGCGGGAGATCCTCGGCGTGGATGCCGAGGCTCACGCCGCGCGCCGACAGTTCGGCCGGCGGGCCGTCGAACTGGATCCGATGCTTGAGCACGATGACGCGATCGAGATCGTCGGCGACGGCACCGAGCTCGTGCGACACGAGCAGCACGGTCGTGCCGTGATGCTCGAGGAGATGCACCAGCGAGTCGCGGAACTGTCGTTGCGATTCGGCATCCACGCCGGCAACTGGCTCGTCGAGCACGAGCAGCGCCGGTTCACCGGCGAGCGCCTTGGCAATCAGCGCGCGCTGCTGTTGGCCGCCCGACAGCTCACCCATCCTCCGGGTGCGCAGCTCGGTCAGTGCGACCGAGTCGAGCGCGTGATCGACCGCGTCGCGGTCGGCCGCGTTGGGCCACCGCCACCAGCCGCGCGTCGCGATGCGCCCGGCCCGCACCACCTCGTCGACGGTCGCAGGAAGGTCGGCGGGCAGCTGGAGCCGCTGCGGCACGTACCCGACGCGCCAGCGATCGCGTCGGGCGCGGGGATCTTCACCAAGCAGTTGCACGGTCCCCTGCTGGATCGGCGCCAGCCCGAGCAGCACGCGGAGCAACGTCGACTTGCCGCTGCCGTTCGGCCCGGCGAGCGCGACGAACTCGCCCGCGCCGATCGCGAGATCGACGTCGGTGAGGACAGGCGTCGCGCCGTATGCGAACGAGACGCCGCGGGCGACCACGGTCGGAACCATACTGAGAGTGGTTCTCAGAATAGTCGGTGGGCGAGACTTACGCCCCGTGGGGCTCGTCCGCCCGCGTGGTCAGGACCTCGGCGCCGGTACCGGTCACGAGGATCGTGTGCTCGAACTGCGCGCAGCGGGAGAGGTCTCGGGTGGGCGCGGTCCATCCGTCGGGCCAGATCCGACCCAGCTCCCACGACCCCTCGGTGATCATCGGCTCGATCGTGAACGTCATACCCGGCCGCAACAGTGTGTCCGCGTGCGGGTCGAAGTAGTGCGGGATAGACGGTGCGGTGTGGAACTCTTCGTTGATCCCGTGTCCGACGAATGCGCGCACGACGCCAAACCCATGTGCTTCAGCGTGCTCCTGGATCGCGCGTCCGATGTCGTGCACGCGTCCGCCCGGACGGACGGCGTCGATGCCTTTCCACATTGCTTCTTTCGTCACCCGCACCAGCGCCTGACCGATCTCATCGACGGTGCCGACGAGAAACGTCGCGTTGTGGTCGCCGTGCACGCCGTTGAGATAGATCGTGACGTCACAATTGACGATGTCGCCATCGACCAACGGGCGGTCGTCCGGAATTCCGTGACATATCACCTCGTTGACCGACGTACAGAGTGACTTCGGGAATCCCTTGTAGTGCAGCGGGCTCGGATAGCCGCCGCGCGCGATGCACGCGTCGTGGCAAATCGCGTCGAGTTCGTCGGTGGTGATTCCCGGCCGGACCGCGTCCGCCACCGCCATGAGGACCTCGCGAGCCGCCCGCCCGGCGGTGCGCATCCGCGCGTGCAATTCGTCGGGCGGTACGGCGGGAACGAGCCCGCCCGCGCCGGGCGCGTACGGTGGTCGCGGGATGGATGCGGGGACGGCGCGCGTCGGAGACAGCCGACCCGCCCGCACGGGAGCCCGCCGCGGGACCGCGGGCGCGCGGCGCACCGAGGCGACGCGCCGCCGCGAGAGCTTGTCCTTTTGCTGGCGCCGACTCATGGTTCCATTCTCGCGTTGATCATCGCGGTCGCCGCCATCTCGAAGTGTCTGCGCTCACCCGGTGTAGTGTTCCCGATCCTTCCGTGCGGGTCCGGACACCGCCGCGCGCACCCCGGATCCCAATGCTCCAAGGCGTGGTGACGTGCACCAATCCTGGCTCCACCCCGACGCAGCTGTCCGTTCGGCGGGTCCGAAGGGGCTCGGCATCTTCGCCGTCGCAGCCATTGCGAGCGGCACGACTGTCGCCGGATTCGGTGGGCAGGTCGTCGAGCGGGGCGAGTTCGACACGCTCGACGACGATCTGCGCACTCACTCGCTGCAGATCGACGACCGTCTGTATCTCGTCAGCCTGCCACCGTATGCGCCTGCGGACTACGTGAACCACTCGTGCGAACCGAATTGCGGGATCGTCGGTTCGTGTCTGTTGGTCGCGATGCGCGAGGTCGAACCGGGCGAAGAGCTGTGCTTCGACTATGCGATGAGCGACACGAACGACTACGACGAGTTCGTGTGCGAGTGCGGCACTCCGTCGTGCCGCCGCCTCATTACCGGTGGGGACTGGAAGCACCCTGGGTTGCAGGAACGCTACGCGGGCTTCTTCTCCGAATACATCACGCGCAAGATCACCGAGACCGCGCCGACCGAGTAGCGGCTCGCTACGACGGGTCGCCGATCCCATCGAGGCACGGCGCTCCGGGCTCGGGTGTCTGCGGGCCGTTCGCGAACGTGTCGACGAACTCCTGCACGCGGGGGTCGTCGGCGTCGTCAACCCGGAGCTGGTACCCCCACGCGCCGAGCACGATCGGATCCTCGAGGCCGGGATACGGCGTCACGAGCACGAACGTCGACGACCTTCCGGTCGCTGTGAGCGTCGCGACCTCGTCGGCCGGGAGATCTTCGGCGTAGGCAATCCACACGGCGCCGTGCTCCATCGAATGCACCGCGTTCTCGTCCAGCACCGGCTCGTCGTAAACCCCGCAGTTCTGCCACACCGGATTGTGCGCGCCACCGACAGGCGGAGTTTGGTCGTAGTCGAGGTCACCTTCGAGATGGTCGTGTGCGAGATCGTTGCCGAACGCTTGCGTGCCGTCGGGTGCGACGATCTTTTCAGCGTTGTCGTCTCCGCCGCATGCGGTGGCGTACGTCAACGTTGCTGCGGCGGTGGCGAGCGTCCACATTGGGCGCTTCATGCGGCTTCCCTTTCGATGGGGCCGACCGTTCGTCATGTGCTCACGAGCAGTCCGCGCAGGTGCCTACCAGATCGAGACGATGGTGTTCGGTCCGAAAGCCGGCCTGGCGCGCGGCGTCGGCGACGGCCGCGGCGACGGACCGCTCGATGCGGTCAGACGCCGCCAAGTCCTCGACACGACCACACTGCGAGCATACGAGATGGTGATGGTGACCAGTGAGGTCTTCGGCCAGCTCGTAGCGGGCGAACTCGTCGTGCGTCACCACACGGTGCACGAGCCCCGCTTGTTCGAGCACGACGAGGTTGCGGTACACCGAGCTCTGTGCCAGCGCGCGGCGCTGTTCCAAGATCTCGGGGATCGTGAGCGGACGATCGGCGCCCGCGAGGACGTCGATGATGTGCGTACGCACGGCGGTCATCCGCTGTTGTTGCTGGCGGAGCCGGCGGGCGATCATGTCGCGCAATTCCTGAGTCGCGCCGCGCCGCATCTCGGCCAGTCTACCGGCGGCATCGGCGGGTACGGTCGTCGTCGTGGACCCGACCGAGCGCTTCATCGCGTCGATCGCACCCGGCGTCTTCGACGTGCGGCTCGACGTGGCGGCGCTGAGCATCGCCGCGCACGCGCACACCGGTCTCGATATCGATGCGTGGTGCGGGCGCATCGACGAGCTCGCGGCGTCGTGCGTCGGGTCCGACTTCGAGGCGGTGCGTGTGCGGCTCTTTGAGCAGCTCGGCTTTCGCGGGAACACCGCGCGCTACCGGGATCCCGAGAATTCGTTTCTCGACTCCGTCATCGAGCGCCGCGCCGGGCTGCCGATCACGCTGTCGGTGCTGTGCATCGAGGTCGGTCGTCGGCTCGGTATCGCGGTGCACGGAATCGGAATGCCCGGTCACTTCCTCGTCCAGGCCGCGGGGGCGAGTGTCTGGTGCGACCCGTTCAACGGCGGGGCGCGCCTCGATCTCGCGGGTTGCGAGCGAGCGTTCGATGCAGTTCACGGGGGCGCGCGCGCGTTTGACGTTGCCGATCTTGCTCCGACTCCACCGCGCGCCATCGTGTCGAGGATGCTCACGAATCTCGAGCACGGACCACTTGGCACGAATCCCGGCGCCTTAGTGTGGATGTGTGGGCTTCACCTCGCGATTCCCGACGTTCCGGTCGGTGAACGCGTGCGGCTGGTGCGCCGCCTCGTCGCGATCGCCGATCCCGCGACGGTGCAGGCCGCGTACGAGGTGGTCGCCGCCGCCGCGCCCGAGGAGGTCGCGGGTCCGCTGCGGGACGAAGCGCGTCGGCTCGCGGCGCGCCGGAATTGATCGTGGCGCGCTGGTTGCCGATGTTCCCGCTCGGCACCGTGCTTCTGTCGTTCGCCGCCGATCCGCAGCGCGCGTCGTTCGAGCTCGCGGCCTGCGCGCCGATCGGCCCACTCGACGCGTTCGCCGTGCTCGCGGCCGCAGACACCTCGGGTCGGTACGGATTGCTCGAATCGCTCCCTGCCGACCGCGCGGCCGAGTTGCGCGCGCGGCTCGCGCAGGAGACATGAGTCGCGCGCGTGGGTAGTGTTCGAGACATGGCGAATTTCGACGAAGCCGCCGCACGCCGGCGTCTCGAGGCTGGGCGCGAGCGCGTGCACGGGCTCATCGCGAGTTTGCGTGAAGAAGGGATCGGGCAGACCGAAGCCGATCAGGTCGGTGAACTGACCCACTACGATCAGCACCCGGCCGACCAGGCGTCCGAAACCTTCGAGCGCGAGAAAGATCTGTCGATTCTCGAGGGTCTCGAGAGCGAGCTCGCGGAGATCGAAGCGGCGTTGGCCCGGCTCGACGAGGGGACGTACGGCGTCGACGAGGTCACGGGTGCGCCCATCGACCCCGCACGACTCGAGGCCTACCCGATCGCGCGCACGAACATCGACACGCCGCGGTAGCGGCTGCGGCGATGTCGGTGCGGCTGCTGTTGTTCGCGTCGGCGCGCGATGCCGCTGGGCGCGCGCGTGCCGACTTCGACGTCGAGAGCGTCGCGACGCTTGGCGAGCTGCTCGACCGTGCGTCGACGGAGTATGGCGACGCGTTCGCGGCGGTCCTTTCCGTGGCGCGCGTCTGGATTGACGGTGACGAGCCGGTCGCGGGACTCGCGACCCGGCTCACGGATGGCGCCGAGGTGGCAATACTGCCGCCGGTCTCGGGAGGCATCTGAGCCATTCTCCGCGCGGGGAGATCGCGGAGCGTGAAGGAAATTCCGTTTGGCGGGTCTCGCTCTGTTAGCGTCCGCGGTGCTCGTGCGTCTCCTTCCTCCCCGTCCGACGTTGCGCCGCGCCGTGTTGGCGTCGGTGGCCCTGGCGCTGGTCTTGCCGGCGCCCGTCGCAGACGCCGCCCGGGACCCGTTGGCCGAAGCCGAAGCGCGCGTCACGACGGCCCGGCGCGCCGCGAACGAGGCGGCCGAGCGGTACGAAGAGGCGCAGACGAAGTACTGGAGTCTCGAAGAAGACATCGAGCGGACGCGCGAGACCATTACGACCATCGACGCAGACGCACAAGCGATCGCCGTCGTCGCAGAGGAACGCGCACTCGAGGCGTACAAGGGTGGTAACTCCGACGTCGAAGCGATTCTCAACAGCGACGACGTGCTCGACGCAATGCGGCGCAACGAGTTACTCGACCGCGTCAACGACGAAGGCAACAGTGCCGTCGATCGGCTCGGTGCGATGACAGAAGACCTCCACGTCCTCGAGGGCAGTCTCGATACGCAACTCGGTGACCAAGAAGCCGTCGTCGCCGAGCTCAAGCAACGCGAAGCCGACATGCGCGAGACGCTGGCCGCCGCGGAGCGGGCGGAGCAACAACTGCGCGACCGCCTCGCACGCGAGCAACGGGCACGTGAAGCCGAAGCGCGTTTGCGGCGCGCGCGGCGAGCCGCGAGTAGCCGGAGTGGCTCATCGGGCGGCAGCGGGTCGAGCATCGTTGTCGTCGGGAACTTCGGCTGCCCGGCGCCGGGCTCGTCCTTTGGTGACTCATGGGGCGCGCCGCGATCGGGCGGCCGACGACACCAGGGCGTCGACATGATGGCCGGCTACGGCACCGCGGTCTATGCCGTGGTGAGCGGCTCGGTGAGCTTCAGCAGCAGCGGCCGCGGCGGCAACCAGGCGTGGTTGTCCGGCGGCGACGGCAACCGGTATTTCTATGCGCACCTGCAGAGCTTCGTGGGCGGGTCCCGTTCGGTGAGCGCCGGCGAGCAGATCGCAACGGTGGGCGATACGGGCAATGCGCGCGGCACGCCCCATCTGCACTTCGAGATCCACCCCGGCGGCGGCCGGGCCGTGAACCCGTACCCGACGGTGCGGTCCCACTGCTAGCGGAAGGTAGCCTGCGCCGCGGTGGAGCGCATCAAGAAACTTCTCGACCCTTCATACATCGCGTCGCTCGACACGCGCGACATCGAAGCGCTGCGCGCGATGAAGGCTCAGTGCACCGATATCGAGCTCGCGGTGTCGTACAACCGGCGCCTCGCGCAAGCGCGCATCGAGATTCTCGAAGCCGAGCACGCTCGGCGCGACGGCGGGGGCAGCCTCGAGGATTTGGTAGCGGACTTGCCCCGGATTCTCGGCGCCGAGCCGGGTCGTTCGGCGGCCGGCTCGGCCCGCGTTGCTGATGCGGACTCGCCGTCGATCGAGCTGCGGTGGCCCGACGGACGCGAAGACCTGATCACGAACACGACGCTCGCCAACCTGCCTGGGCTCGACGACACTGACCTCGACGGCACGACGGAGCGCCTCCGCGAGTTCGAGCGCGAGTTGTCGTCCTTGCGCCACGACCTCCACGAGGTGATCGACGTGATCGAACGGGAGATCGCGGCGCGGCAGGTGGCCGGGACCGCGTGATGCCGCCCGAGGGGCTCGAGTCGCGCCTCCGAGACCTCGGCGAGTTCATCCGTGAGCAGCGTCGGAACGCGCGGTTGTCGCTGCGGAAGTTGAGCGAGGCGGCCGGTATCTCCAATCCGTATCTCAGCCAGATCGAGCGCGGGCTGCGCAAACCGTCGGCCGAGATCCTGCAAGCCATCGCGCGAGGGCTGCGCATCTCGGCGGAGACGCTGTATGTGCGCGCGGGCATCCTGGACGAACGCAGCGACGCCGGCACCGACCTCGTCGACACGATCGTGCACGACCCCACGTTGCATGAGCGCCAGAAGCAGGTCCTTGTCGAGATCTACCGATCGTTCCAGGCCGAGAACCGCGCCGACGACACCCGCGCCAGCTGACACGTCGGCGCCCTCGACGTGTCAGCGCGCGGCGACCGGAGCGTTGTCGAGGGAGCTCGCCGGAGCGAGGAGGACAAGCGGGTTGGGTATCTCACCCCACACGAACCAGAGGTTCGTGCGGGGACCCCGAAGGTCGACCCGCCCGACGAGCAACAAAGAAATATCGCTAGCCTGCCGAACCGATGTCCGTCCGCCGGGTCGCCGTGTTCAGTCTCCATTCGTCGCCGCTCGCCCAACCCGGGACGGGGGACGGTGGCGGCATGAGCGTGTACGTGCGAGCGCTCGCGTCGGCGCTCGCACGGGCCGGTGTCGCATGCGACGTGTATACGCGTGCCGAGCATCCCGAGCAGCCGCCGCTCGTTACCGTGGAGCCCGGTTTTCGCGTCCTGAACGTGACCGCGGGCCCGCGAGCCCCGATTCCGAAGCATGACCTCGTCAGCATTGTCGACGCGTTCGTGGCGCGCGCGGCGCAGCTCATCAACTCGTCGCCGGTGGACGTGCTGCACGCGAATTACTGGCTGTCGGGCGCGGTTGCGCACCGACTCAAGCACGAGCTCGGCCTCCCGTTCGCGGCGACCTTCCATACTCTCGCCCGTGTGAAGGCAGAGGCGGGCGTGGACGACGACCCGGAGCAAAGAGCCCGCACCGAACACGAAGTGATCGCATGCGCGGAGCTGATGGTGGCGTCCACGGCCGACGAACGAGCGCAGCTGGCGTCACTGTACGACGCGGATCTGGATCGCATCGAGGTCGTGCCGCCCGGTGTCGACCACGTGGTGTTCGCGCCCGGCGATCGCGACCAGGCGCGCCGCCGGCTCGGTGTCGACGGCCGCAGGGTCTTGTTGTTCGTCGGTCGCATCCAACCCTTGAAAGGTGTGGATCTCGCGGTGCGGGCTCTGGCCGCGCTCGAGGATCCGAACACGGTGCTGCTTGTCGTCGGGGGTCCGAGCGGCGCAGGCGGCGAGCAGGAACTGCGCCGCACGAGGGCGCTGATTGGCGACCTCGGGCTGGTTGACCGCGTTCGACTCGTGCCGCCGCAGCCGCACGACCGGCTCCGCGAGTTCTACAACGCGGCCGACCTGTGCCTCGTGCCGTCGCGGTCCGAGTCGTTCGGATTGGTCGCACTGGAGGCCGCCGCCTGCGGAACGCCGGTCGTTGCGGCCGCGGTCGGCGGGCTTCGCTCGCTCGTCGACGACGGGCACACGGGGTTCCTCGTCGAGGGACGCGAGGCGAGCGATTACGCCGAGCCCGTCGCCCGACTGCTGGCCGACACGGACCTTGCGGCCGAGATGAGCGTGAGTACGGCCGCGCGCTCGCGGCGCTATTCGTGGAGCATCACCGCCGCGCGTCTGCGTCGTCTCTACGGCGACCTCGCCGTGCGCGAGCTCGTCCGCTGCGACTAGTGCTTCCGTGGAAGCCGCGCTGGATCCGAAGTTCCGCGCCGAGAAGCAGGCGCTGATCGCCGCGCACCTCGAAGGCCCGGTCGCACGCGAGCGCTCCGTGCAAACCGTCGAGCACGATCCGTCGATTCCGCGCTGGTACGTGCGGTTCGGGTGCGTTGGTCGTGACGCCGCGACGATCTACTTCGATCTCCACCAACGCACACTGCGCTACGAGCTGTACTTCCTCCCTGACCCACCCGCGCACTACGAGGAGCTGCATCGATTCCTGCTGCGCGCCAGTCACGACATGTACGGCGCGCACTTCTCGATCGGTCCCGACGGCGACATCTATCTCGTCGGCCGCGTCCTGTTGGAGCACCTCGACGAGGCCGAGCTCGACCGGATCATCGGCGGGTTGTACGAAGCGGTCGAGCGCCGGTTTCCGGCCGCGGTGCAGCTCGGCTTTCCGCGCCCCTCTTAGTCGTATATTGTCATAAGATGTCTTGCCTTGTGTCGACCGGCGGTGGTACCGTGCGGATGCCACCGGGCCCGAGGTGCAGGACGGTCGGCCCCGTTCGGGGAAGTGCGGGGCGGATCGGAGCGTTCCTCGGGTCCGTGCGCGTCGGCGGAAATGACGACAACGCCCGCGCAACGGCTCGCGAGCGCCAGTACCCTTCCCAGTGATGTCGCGAGTCGCGCTGCTTGGCGGCGGCAAGATGGGCGCCGCGCTCGTCGGTGGCCTCCTCGACGGCGCGTGGGAGGCCGACCAACTCGCGGTCGCCGAGATCGATGTCGACCGCCGCCGCGAGCTCGAACAGCTCTTTCCCAAGGTGCGCGTCGTGCCCAGTCCCGCGTGGGCGGTCGCCGACGCCGACGTCGCCGTGGTCGCGGTGAAGCCGGGCGATGTCGGTCCGACGCTCGAGTCGGCGCTCGCCGCGCTTGGCGACGATGCGTTGATTGTGTCGATCGCCGCGGGCGTAACGATCGCGACGCTCGAATCGTGTGTCCCGGGCCGACCGGTCGTGCGTGCCATGCCGAACACGCCCGCCCTCATCGGTCAGGGCGCATCGGCGATCTGCGGCGGCACGCACGCGACCGAGGAGCACCTGGAGCTCGCCGAGCGACTGCTCGGGTCGGTCGGGATCGTGGTGCGGGTCTCGGAGCCCGCGCTCGACGCGGTGACGGGCTTGTCCGGCTCGGGCCCCGCGTATGTGATGGTCGTCGCGGAGGCGTTGACCGAAGCGGGCGTGCTCGTCGGTTTGCCTCGCGCGGTCGCCGCGCGCCTTGTCACCCAGACCCTGCTCGGGTCGGCCACGCTGCTCGCGCACAGCGACGACGGACCGGAGTCACTGCGCGCGGCCGTCACGTCGCCGGGCGGTACGACCGCAGCCGGACTCCGCGAGCTCGAAGCGCGCGGCGTACGCGCCGCGTTCCTCGACGCGGTGGTCGCGGCGACCCGTCGCTCGCGCGAACTCGGCACCCAGTGAAAGCGAAGAACCGCCCGCCGCGTCTCGCGCCGCGAGTCGCCGCGATCGCGACCACCACCCGGCCCCCGACGCCCGAGGAGACAGTGGTGCGGGCGAAGCTGGCCGGACGCGCGACGGCTCTCGGAGGTACCGAGCTGCGGCACCTCATCGAGCACCTCGATGCCACCGGCATCGAGGCATGGAACGCCGTGCGCACTGTGTTCGGCGCGACCCCGGAGGTTCCTCACATCGATCCCGCCGCGGTGCTGCGCGGTGCCGTGCGTGCCGCCGCGTGCGTGCGCGACGTGGCCGCGACGCACGGTCGGATTGCGTTCGCGACGGCGACGCCCGCGTCGCTGCTCGGTGTCCACGCCACGCTCGCGCGGCTGGCGCGTGAGCGCGGCGGGGACGTCGTCGACGGTGAGGACAGCGGACCGATGCGAATCGATGGGCGGGCGCCGCGCTGGATCCGATGGCTGGACGGGATCGCAGTCGTGACCGACGGAACTGCGCTCCTGGGCGCGGTCGGCCCGGATGGGCCGAAGGAGTGGTTGTTCCTCATCGGCCGGCCCCGGCTGGCCGTGGCCGACGGCCCCTACGCCGAGGCGGCGCATGCCGCGGGGATCGACGTGGTCGCCATCGTCGGCCTCGACCGGCCTGCGCTGGCGCTGCCCGCCGCCCGCGGCGCGGGCTGCACCGTGGTCCCGGTGCCGACCGCTCGCCCCGCCCGCGCGTACGCCCCGTTGGTGCGGGCGCTCGAAATGGCGTTTCGGGGGAGTTCGGCCCCTGCGTCCCCGTAATGTGACCTAACACACGCATCGGGAGTAGCGCTCGACAACACCGGCCGCACGGGCGTATCGTCACCGCAGCGGGAGTGGAGTAGGGAGTTCCGCGTGGCCCAGGAGTTGAGCAAGGCGCGCTTTCTGACTGTTCAGGAAGTCGCCGATCTGATGCGAGTGTCGTCGATGACGGTGTACCGGCTGATCAAGGCCGGTGACCTGCCCGCGGTGCGTGTGGGCCGGTCGTTCCGGGTCGCCGAGACTGATGTCGACGCCTACTTGGCGTCCCGCTACACCCAAGCCGGGTAGTCGCGCGGCGCGAACCTCGAGCGGTACCGTCGGCCCCCGTGGCCGCCCGACTCGACGTCATCTCCTTCCTTTCCGACTACGGGCGCGCGGACGAGTTCGTGGGCGTGTGCCACGGCGTCATGGCAGAGCTCGCACCCCACGCGCGAGTCGTCGACGTCACCCATGACGTCCCGCCCTTCGATGTGCGCGCGGGCGCGTTGACCCTCGTACGCGCGATCCAATACCTCCCCGAAGGCGTCGTGCTGGCAGTGGTGGACCCGGGCGTGGGCACCGACCGGCGGGCGATCGCGGTCGAGGTCGAACGCGGATTTCTCGTCGGCCCCGACAACGGCTTGTTGGCCCCGGCCGTGGCGATGCTCGGCGGACCGGCCCGCGTCGTCGAGCTCACGAACGCCGAGTTGCAGTTGCCCGCGCCCGGCCCGACATTCGCGGGTCGCGACGTCATGGCGCCGGCGGCCGCGCACATCGCCAACGGCGTGCCGATCGGCGAGTTCGGTCCCGACCTGGACCCCGCTGCACTCGCACCGGCGTTGGTACCGCTGCCGGAGGCCACCGACGACGGCTGCATCGCGGCCGAGGTGCTGTGGGTCGACCACTACGGCAACTGTCAGCTCAACGTCGGGCCCGAGCAGCTCGCGGCCGCGGGCGCCCACCCGGGCGACACGATCGAGCTGCGTCTGGGCGAGCGGGGCCGCCGTGCCCGGTGGGTGCATACGTTCGCCGACGCCAAGCCGTCCGAGCTGGTCCTGCTGGTCGACTCCTACGGCGCGGCGGCGCTCGCGCTCGACCGGGCCTCGGCCGCGGCCGAGCTGGCGCTGCGAGCCGGATCGAAGTGCATGCTCGCCCCGCCCGGCGCGGCGGGCGGCCGATGAGGTGGGGGACCAGCCTCGTGCTGGTGGGACTGATCGTCGTGATCTTTGCGTCGGCGCTGGTCCAGTTCGTGTTCCGGCTCTAGCGCCGCCTCACCCCACCAATGGCCATCAAAGGTCAATAGCTCGGATCTGGACCGAGCTTCTGCCATCAAAGGCAGATTTCGGGGCGGCCACCGTGGCTGAAACGTGAGACACCGCCCCGAGGGGCGGTGTCGTCGTTCTCGGGGTCCGGCCGCAGGAGCAGACGTTTCTGGGGCGGGCTGGGAGGCTACGTTGCGTGACCGCCGCCGGGACGAGTCCCCTTGGCGACCACACGCCCACACCCACGACCGGAGCCCCCGATCTTGGTGCGAGGAGCCCCGGTTGCCTCCCGGTTCTGCCTCGCTTGTAGACCGATAAACGACACGCTCCGCGCGATTCTTGAGCGACATACGTCACTCTCGGTGATTGGCAGAGCGCGGACGGACGGCCCTCCGGGCCGCCAACCGTGGGCCGATCCCGCCCCTGCACCAATCGCCGAATGCGTGTGGCTGTCGGCATCGCGAAAACCCCAATTGGCGCGCAGCGCGACGGCGGGGGGCGGGCGGGTCCCCGCCGCCCCCGCGTAGCCTCCGCCCCCGATGAACCTCGCCGCCACCGTGCTGCGCGCCGCCGCGGCCACCCCCGACCGCCGCGCATTGCTCACCGCCGGCGGGCCGGTCAGCCACGGCGAGCTCGCGGACCGCACCGCCGCCGCGGTCGAGCTTCTGGCGGCGCGGGTCGGCCCGGGCGACCGGGTCGCGATCGTCGCCGGCAACGAGACCGAGTTCGTCACGGCGTATCTGGGCACGGTTGCGCTCGGCGCGGTCGCGGTGCCGTGCAATCCCGCGTCGCCCTCCCACGAGCTCGCCAATCAGCTGCACGTCGTCGACCCCGCCCTCGTCGTCGCGTCGGAGCAATACGGCGATCTCGCGCGACGCGCCTGCGCGCACGCGCCCGGCTCGACGACGATGGTGTGGGGCGACAACGCTCCCGGCACCCGCCAGGGTCTCGCCCCGGTCGCGCGCGCAATCGACGATCTGGCCGTGCTCCTCTTCACGGCGGGCACGGCCGGGGCGCCCAAGGCCGCGATGCTCACGCATGGTTCGTTGCTCGCGAACCTCGAACAGATGCAAGGCCATCCGGGCCTGCGCATCCACCCTGACGACGTCGCGCTCGGCGTCTTGCCGTGGTTCCATGTGTACGGGTTGAACGTCGTCCTCAACCTCGCGCTGGCGGCGGGCGCGGCGGTGTCAATCGCCGAGCACTTCCATCCCGCCGAGACGCTCGACCAGGTGCGGCGCGACCGCGTCACGGTTGTCGCGGCCGTGCCGGCGGTGTACGCGGCGTGGGCGGCCCTCGACGCCGCCCCCGCCGATGCGCTCCGCACCGTGCGGCTCTGCGTGTCGGGCGCCGCCGCGCTCGGAGAGCACGTCGCGCGCGCGATACACGACCGTTTCGACGTGTGGGTGCACGACGGCTACGGGTTGACCGAAGCGTCGCCCGCGGTCACGACGACCGCGATCGATGCTCGACCCCACCTCGGGTCGATCGGTCCCCCGCTCCCCGGCGTCGAGGTTCGGATCGTCGATCCGGACGGCAACGACGTGCTCGAAGGCGATCCCGGCGAGGTCTGGCTGCGGGGGCCAAACATCTTCGCCGGCTACTGGAACGACACCGATGCCACCAGTGCCGTGTTGACCGCCGACGGCTGGTTGCGCACCGGCGACATCGCAGTGGCGGGCGCCGACGGATGGCTCACGCTGGTCGAGCGGGTCAAAGACGTCGTGATCGTCTCGGGCTTCAACGTGTTTCCGGGCGAGGTGGAGGACGCGCTCGCGGGCCACCCGGATGTGGCCGAGGTCGCCGTCATCGGCGAACCCCACCCCCGTACGGGCGAAACCGTGGTCGCCTACGTCGTCGCGACGGAGGGTCACACACCCGATCCGGTCGCCCTGTTGCGCCACGCGGGGCGCCGGCTCGCCCGTTACAAACTTCCGACCCGGATCGAGTTGGTCGGCGAGCTGCCCCGTTCGTTCGCCGGTAAAGTGCTCCGTCGGGAGCTCCGGTAGGCACCCGTTCCACACTTTGAGAAGCCGCTCACAAGGTCGGTACGGTGGGCCCATGGACCCGATGGACCCTCCGGACTCCGATCGGCGCCGGATCCCGGAGGCCACGGTCGCCCGGCTCCCGCTCTATTACCGGGGGCTGCTCGAAGCCGCCGAGCGACAGGTCGCGACGGTCTCGTCCGAGCGCCTGGCCGAGCTCGCGGGCGTCAACGCGGCCAAGGTCCGCAAGGACCTCTCGTACCTCGGTTCCTACGGCACCCGCGGCGTTGGCTACGACGTCGAGTATCTACTGCACGAGATCTCGCGCGAGCTCGGGCTGACCCGAGACTGGCCGGTCGTGATCGTCGGCATCGGCAACCTGGGTCGCGCGCTCGCCAACTATCGCGGCTTCGGCGCGCGAGGCTTTCGCGTGATGGCGCTCGTCGACGCCGATTCGGCTGTGGTGGGGAACCAAATCGGTGACCTCACCATCGAGTCGATCGACGCGCTCGCCACGATCGTGACGGAACGAGAGATCGCAATCGGCATCCTCGCGACGCCCGCGGCCGCCGCGCAGGAAGTCGCCGACCGACTCGTCACCGCCGGCGTGCGTTCGATCCTGAACTTCGCGCCAGTGGTGATCAATGTCCCCGACGGGGTCTCACTGCGCAAGGTCGACCTCGCGATCGAGCTGCAGATCCTGTCCTTTTACCAGCTGCGGCGGGGCGTGCCGACGGTGTCCTATCCATGACTGACGGCCCCGGTCGCCCGGGCCTCGCCGGCTACCCGGCGAACCTGCTCGTGCGCGGACGGCGGGTCGTCGTCGTCGGGGCCGGGCGCATCGCCGCTCGGAAGGTCGAGCCGCTCCTCGATCTCGGCGCCGATGTCGTCGTCGTCGCGCCCGACGTCGGTGAGGAAGTGACCGCGTGGGCCGACGAGGGGCGGTGCGCCGTCGTCGGGCGCCGCTTCGAGCCCGCCGACCTGGACGGCGCGTGGCTCGCGCTCACCGCGACCGACGATCCCGCCGTCAACGCGGCCGTCCAAGCCGCGGCCGAGGCCCGACGGATCTGGGTGAACAGCGCAGATGATCCCGACCGCTGTTCGTTTACCCTGATGTCGGTGATCCGGCGGGCCGATCTCGTGGTCGCGATCGGCACCGGAGGCCGGAGTCCGGCGCTGGCAGCGCAGCTGCGGCGCCAGTTCGGCGAGGAGCTTGGACCTGAGTACGAAACGCTGCTGGACCTGCTCTCGGAGGCTCGGGAATCGCGGCGCGAGTCCGGGCGTTCGACCGAAGATGCCGATTGGCAGCGCGCCTTTGATTCCGGCATCGTTGCGCTCGTGCGGGCCGGCCGCGTCGACGAGGCAAGGGAGTTGCTGAACTCGTGTCTCTGATTGTCGTCGGACTCAATCACCGCACCGTGCCGGTCGAGCTGCTCGAGCGCATGACCGTCCCGCAGCACTTGATGCCCAAGGTGCTGCACGATCTCGCCGCGCGCGAGCACCTGCTCGAAGTCGTCGCCCTCTCGACGTGCAATCGCACCGAGATATATGCGCGCTGCACACACTTTCACGCCGCCGTCGGCGACGTCCGCGACTTCCTGGCGGCGTACTCTGGCGCCGACCCCGACGACTTCTCCGACCACCTCTACACCTACTACGACGACGCCGCGGTTGCGCACCTGTTTTCGGTCGCGGCCGGTCTCGACTCGATGATCGTCGGCGAGAGCGAGATCCTGGGGCAGGTGCGCAACGCATGGCAGACGGCTGTGCACGACGGGACCGCGTTGCAGCTGCTGCCGCGGTTGTTCCAGCACGCGGTCGAATCGGGAAAGCGCGTGCGCACCGAGACCGGCATCGGTCGCCATCCCGTGTCGATCCCATCGGCGGCGGTCACCGTCGCGGCCGAACATCTCGGGTCGCTCGACGGCGCGAAGGTGCTGGTCGTCGGCGCGGGGCAGATGGGCCGCGGGCTCGCGTCGACGCTGCGGTCGCGCGGTGTCGAGCGAGTCTGGATCGCGAATCGCACGTTCGAGCGGGCGGCTGGGCTCGCGCGTGAGATCGAAGCGGAAGCGATCTCCCTCACTGAGATTGCCGACACGCTGGTCGAGGCGGATGTCTTGCTCACTTCGACGGCATCGAGTGAGGCGCTCATCGAACGGTCCACTGTCGAGATGGTGATGGCCTGCCGGAACGGCCGATCGCTGCTGATCGTCGACGTTGCGCTGCCACGCGACGTCGACCCGGGTGTGCGCGACATCTCGGGCGTCGAGCTGCTCGACCTCGACGACCTCAAGGACTACGCGCGCCGCTCGGCCGATCGCCGCCGGGCGGAGATCGGCAAGGTGCGCGAGATCCTCTCCGCCGACCTCGATCGGTATCGCAGCGAGCGCGCCGCGCGCGAGGTCGCGCCGCTCGTCGCCGCGCTGCATGCGCTCGGCGAGGACGTGCGGTCGGCCGAAATCGAGCGCTTCGCGGCCAAGCTCGCCCGCCTCGACCCCGACACGCGTGCGGTCATCGACGCGGTTACCAAGGGCATCGTGAAGAAGCTCCTGCACGAACCGACGCTGCGAGTGAAGGACGCGGCCGGCTCGTCGCGCGGCGACTACTACGTCGACGCGCTCGGCGCGTTGTTCGGTCTGCCGTCGACGGAGTGACCTCAATCCGGATTGCGACGCGCGGCAGCCGACTCGCGCGCTGGCAGGCGGAACGCGTCGGTGCTCGCCTCGGTGCGGTCGAGTACGTCGTCGTGGAGACCACCGGCGATCGCGATCAACGTTCCGAGTTGCACGCGATTGGCGGTCAGGGTGTGTTCGTGAAGGAGGTGCAGGAGGCGGTCTTGATCGGGCGCGCCGACATCGCGGTGCATTCCGCCAAGGACCTGCCGCCGGTGACCCCCGACGGCCTGATCCTGGCGTCGGTGCCGGAACGGGCCGACCCGCGCGACGCCATCGTCGGTGCTGCGCTCGACGCCATCCCGACCGGCGGTCGGGTCGGTACGGGATCGGTGCGACGGCGCGCGCAGCTCGCCCATGTGCGGCCCGATCTCGGGTTCGGCCCACTGCGCGGCAACATCGAGACCCGTTTGCGCAAGCGCGAGGAAGATGGCTACGACGCGGTGCTCGTTGCGTACGCCGCGCTGTTGCGCCTCGGCCTGTCCGACCACGTCGCCGAAGTGTGCGAGCCCGGCGTCGTGCTGCCGCAGGTCGCGCAAGGCGCGCTGGCGGTCGAATGCCGCGTCGACGACCGGCGGGCGCGCGCCGAGCTCGCGGCGATCGAGGACACCGCCGCGCGGCGGGCGGTCGACGCCGAACGGGCGTTCCTCGCGGAGCTCGGTGGCGGCTGCACCCTGCCGTGCGGTGCGCTCGCAACCATCGACGGCTCGGCGGTCACCCTCGACTGCCTCCTCGCTCGCTTCGACGGCCAGCTCGTGTTGCGCGCGCGCGTTGTTGGCGAAGACCCGCTCGCTGTCGGCGCGACGGCTGCGACCGAATTGCTCGAGAGGAAGGGTGGGCGGGCACTCCTCGACACGGCGGCGCGTCCGTGACCGTGTACCTCGTCGGGGCCGGCCCCGGTGACCCGGGCCTGCTCACGCGGCGCGGGGCCGAGCTGCTGGGCCGCGCCGACGTGGTCGTGTACGACCGGCTCGCGTCCGCGGCGTTGCTCGCGCTGGCCCCCTCTCGCGCCGAGTTCGTGGACGTCGGCAAGGCACCGGGCCGGGCCGCGATGAGCCAGGAGGACATCAACGACCTGTTGGTCGCGCGCGCCAGCGACGGCAAGGAGGTCGTGCGGCTCAAGGGCGGCGATCCGTTCGTGTTCGGACGCGGGGGCGAGGAAGCCGAAGCGTGCATCATGGCGGGTGTCGAGTTCGAAGTGGTGCCCGGCATCACGAGCGCGATCGCGGCGCCCGCGTACGCCGGTATCCCAGTCACCCACCGAGGTGTGTCGACCAGCGTCACGATCGTGACCGGACACGAGGATCCGGACAAGCCGTCACGTGCCACCGATTGGGCGGCACTCGCCCGCGCCGGCAACACGTTGGTGATCCTCATGGGCGCGGGACACCTCGCCGAAATCGCGGACGCGCTCCTTGCGGGTGGTTGCGCACCGGCGACTCCGGTCGCCGCAGTGCGGTGGGGGACGCGCCCGGAGCAGCGAACGATCCGCGCCACGCTCGCGACCATCGCCGGCGCTGGCGTCGAGGCGCCGTCGGCGATCGTCGTCGGTGACGTCGCCGCCCTCGACTTCGGATGGTTCGAACGCCGCCCGTTGATCGGGAAGCGGATCGTCGTCACTCGCGCGCGCGAGCAGTCGAGCGCCCTGCGGGCGGAGCTCGAAGCGTTGGGTGCCGATGTCATCGAGCTGCCGACGATCGCGATCGAACCCCTCGCGTTCGATGTGCCCGACCTGCGCGTGTACGAGTGGGCGATCTTCACGTCGGCGAACGGTGTCGACGCCTTCTTCGAACGTGGACTGGGCCCCCGCGGCGCCGACGCCCGCGCCTTGGCGCAGGTTCGGGTCGCGGCGATCGGTTCCGGCACCGCGGACGCCCTCTCGCAGCGTGGCATCATCGCCGATCTGATTCCGGAGAAGTTCGTCGCGGAGTCGCTCCTCGAGGCGGTGCCCGCGCCGTCGACGCCACGCGCGCGTGTGCTGCTCGCGCGCGCCCAAACCGCGCGCGACGTTCTTCCCGAGGGGCTGCGCGCCAAGGGCTATGCCGTCGACGTGCTCGCCGTGTATCGGACTGTCGCGGTGACGCCGGCGATCGAGGTTCTCGACCGGGTTCGGGCGGGCGCGATCGACGCGATCACCTTCACGTCGGCCTCGACGGTCACGAATTTCTGCGCCGCGGTTGGTTCGCGGCCCGACCCGCCGCCGCTCGTCGTCTCGATCGGGCCGGTCACCAGCGCGGCGGCGAAGGAGCACGGTTTCGAGGTCGCCGCGGTCGCCGAGCCCCCGACGATCGAGGGACTCGTCAGCGCCCTGCGCCGAGTCCTCGGACGCGCCTGAACCGATCCTCCGGGGCGCCCGCCCCGCCGAAAATTCCGGCCCGGGCCAGAACCGCGGCGGCACCCCGGGCGTCCTTGGCGAAGGGGCGAACGGGCGGAGGCAGGATGCGACGCGCAATCGGGCTGGGCGCAGCTGGGCTAGCAGTGGGACTGGGCGTGGGCCTCGCCGGGCTCACCGGCACGGGAACGGCCGGGTCGGCACCGCCCCCGCCCCCAGGTCTGGCGGCCATCGAGCGGCTCGTCGACGCGCGCGGATCTGCGAGCGCGCTCGTCGTCCTCGCGACGCCGTACGGTCTGGACACCGCCCAGCATCAGATCGCGAGCGAGCTCGGAGGTACCGGCGCGCGCGTCACGCGGGCCTACGACATCGCGCCCGCCCTGGCGGTCACGGTCACACCTGCGGCACTCGACGTGCTGGCGGACGCGCCGGGAGTCCTTGGCGTCGTGCCGGACTTTCAGCTCTCGCTGGCACTCTCGGACAGCACTGAGATCGTGGGTGCGACCGAGACCGCAGCCGCGGGCGACGACGGCACCGGCCGCGCCATCGCGATCATTGATGGTGGCGTCGACCGCAACCACTCGTTCTTCGACGCGTATGTAAACGCACCCTCGCCCGTTCCCGGAGACAAGATCGTGGCCGAGGCGTGCTTCGCGCAAGGGGCGACGGCCGGCGATGCGGCCGGCGCGTGCCCGGGGGGCACGACGACGAAGTTCGGACTGGGCGCCGCCACGCCCCATTGCGCGTTGGACACCGCGATTTGCCGGCACGGGACGCACGTGGCCGGGATCGCGGCCGGTCACGGTGCCGCGTACGACGGCGTCGCACCGGACGCGTCGATCGTGGCCATTCAGGTGTTCGATCCCGCCGGTTCAGCCTGGCTCTCTGATCTCCTCGCCGCACTCGAGTACGTCGAGTCGCTGAGCGCGTCGGTCGACATCGCCGCCGCGAATATGAGTCTCGCAGTCGCCGGCCAAAAGCACGTCGGCGCGGACTGCGACGCGTTCGACGGGGCCGAGGTCGACCCGTTGAAGTCGGTCATCGACCGATTGCGCGCAGGCGGGATCCCGACCGTTGTGGCGTCCGGCAACGATGGCTTTGCGGACGGGCTGTCGTATCCCGCCTGCATTTCGAGCGCGATCAGCGTCGGCGCGACCGACGATTCCGACGCGGTCGCCTCCTTCAGCAACTCCTCGGAGGCGCTCGAGCTGTGGGCGCCGGGCGTCGGCATCGTCTCGTCGCTGCCGGGCAATCGCACGGGCGCCATGACCGGGACCTCGATGGCGACACCGCACGTCGCGGGTGCGCTCGCGGTCCTCGACGAGCACTTCCCGAGCATTTCGGTCGACGAAAAGCTGCAATGGCTCATCATCCACGCCCCGCCCGCGACACGGGGTGCGCTGAGCAAACCCCGCCTCGATTTGCACGACCTCAATGTCTCAGCGCCGTCGAACGCGCCCACGAGCATCGTCGCGACTGCGGGTGACGCCGAGGCGACGGTCTCGTGGGTCGCGCCGGATGGGTCCGCGCCGACCCACTACGTCGTCACCGCGATACCGGGCAGTCGATCGGTGAGGGTCAAGGCAACGAAGACGACGGCGAAGGTCACGAAGTTGAGCAATGGCGCGTCGCACACGTTCGAGGTCCGCGCCCAGTTCGGCGCGCAGCTCGGCGCGCCCGGCGTCTCGAACGCCACCACGCCGGTGTCGAGCGTCAAGGGGGCGGACGTGAGCGCGAAGGAAGGCTCGGCCGCGAACTCGGTCCCGATCACCATCAAGATGAAGAGGACATCGACCGCGCCGGTCACGGTGCACTTGCAAACGTTCGATGGCGTCACGACCGATGGCCAGGTGGGCGCGATCGCAGGCGAGGACTACGTGCAGAAGACGTGGTCGGTCATCATCGCGCCCGGCAACAGGGAGTACCCGACCAGCGTCGTGTTGCTCGGCGACACGACGAAGGAGCTCACCGAACGGTTCTTCGTGCGGATGACCGGCGCCGACGGCGCCACGATCACCGACGCGGAAATCAAGGTGACGATAAAGAACGACGACTGATCGCCGGTACAATCGGGGCGTGACCTTCCCCGAACGGCGGCTTCGGCGGCTCCGGCGCACGCCGGCCTTGCGCCGGCTGGTCGCCGAGCACCGACTCTCGGTCGACGATCTCGTCGCGCCGTTGTTCGTGAAGGAAGGCATCGACGGGCCCGAACCGATCGCGTCGATGCCCGGCGTCGTGCAGCACAGCCAGGAGAGCCTGCGCAAGGAAGCGCGCAGGCTCGCCGACCTCGGTGTGCCGGGCGTGATCCTGTTCGGCGTTCCCGTCGACAAGGACGACCACGGGTCGGGCGCCGACGCAATCGACGGTGTCGTGCAGGTGGCGCTGCGCAATCTGCGCGACGAAGTGGGTGACTCGCTCGTCCTCATGGCCGACAACTGCCTCGACGAGTACACCGATCACGGACACTGCGGCATCCTGACGGCGGACGGCGATGTCGACAACGACGCGACGCTCGAACGCTACGCGAGCATCGCGGTCGCACAGGCGGCGGCGGGCACAGATATCGTCGCGCCGTCCGGAATGATGGATGGCCAGGTCGGCGCAATCCGCGCCGCGCTCGACAGCGCCGGTTTCGAAGAGGCCGCCATCCTCGCGTACGCGGCAAAATTCGCATCGGCGCTCTACGGCCCGTTCCGCGATGCGGCCGAGTGCGCGCCGCGCTTCGGTGACCGCAAGGGCTATCAGATGGACCCCGCGAACGGACGCGAAGCATTGCTGGAGACGATGCTCGACGTCGACGAAGGTGCCGACATCGTGATGGTGAAGCCCGCGCTCGCATACCTCGATGTGATCGCGAACGTGCGCGCGCGGTTCGACGTTCCCGTCGCCGCGTATCACGTGAGCGGCGAGTACTCGATGGTGAAGGCTGCCGGTCAGCTCGGCTGGATCGACGGCACGGCCGTCGCGTTGGAGCACGTGCTCGCCATCAAACGCGCGGGCGCAGACGTCGTGCTCACTTACTTCGCGCGCGATCTCGCCGAACTGCTCCAGTCCTCGTGACCGATTGGTTTGGGCGCGCCCAAGCCCGGATCCCGGGTGGTGTGAACTCGCCGGTGCGCGCGTTCGGCGCGGTCGGCGGCGATCCCGTCTTTGTCGCCCGCGCGAGCGGATCGTGGATCGAGGACACCGACGGGCGCCGCTACACGGATTACGTCCAGTCGTGGGGGGCGTCGATCCTCGGTCATGCGCACCCCGCGATCGTCGACGCGGTGCAGCGCGCCGCCGTCGACGGCACGTCGTTCGGCGCGCCGACGACGCGCGAGGTCGAGCTTGCGGAAGCAATCTGCGAACGAGTGCCATCCGTCGACAAGGTGCGGCTCGTGTCGTCGGGAACGGAAGCCGCAATGACGGCCGTACGGTTGGCGCGGGGCGCGACCGGGCGGGCCAAGATCGTGAAGTTCGCGGGGTGTTACCACGGGCATCTCGACGCGTTGCTCGCGCAGGCGGGCAGCGGCGTTGCGACGTTCGGGCTGCCCGGCTCGGCGGGCGTGACCGAAGGGACAGTCGCCGACACGATCGTCGTCCCGTACAACGACCTCGGCGCGCTCGACGAGGCATTTGCGGCCGTGCCCGACGCGATCGCGGCCGTGCTCGTCGAGCCCGTCGCCGCGAACATGGGATTGGTCCTGCCCGCGGACGGATTCCTGCGGGGGGTGCGCGAGCGTTGCACGCGCAACGGGGCGCTGTGTGTGTTCGACGAAGTGATCACGGGCTTTCGCGTCGGGCCCACGGGGATGCAGGGCATCGCCGGGGTCGCACCCGACCTGTCCATGTTCGGGAAGGTGGTCGGTGGCGGGTTGCCACTCGCGGCCGTCGGTGGCGCCGCCGCGATCATGGACCAGCTCGCGCCACTGGGCCCGGTGTACCAAGCGGGCACGCTGTCCGGGAACCCGCTCGCGACCGCGGCCGGCCTCGCCGCGCTCGCACTGCTCGACGACGCCGCGTACGAAACGCTCGAGGCGACCGCGCGCCGCCTTGCCGATGGCGTGCGCGACGCGCTGAAGGGCAACGACGCGCCCGCGCAAGTCGTACACGCCCACACGCTCGTCGGCGTGTTCTTCGCCGCGGAGCCGGTGGTCGACTACGACGGGGCGCGGGCCGCGGATCACGCCCGATACGCGCGGCTGTTCCACGCGCTGTTTGCGCAGGGCGTGTACTTCCCGCCGAGCGGCTACGAAGCGCTGTTCCCGAGCCTGGCGCACACGAGCGACGACATCGACCGCACCATCGACGCCGTCGCCCACGCCCAGGATGCGTCGATAGACCCTAAGGATTAGGGGTCTATCGACGCATCGCTAGTCGCGGGGCGTGCGGTCGCGCTGCTCGCGCCGGCGTCGCACTCGGTCCATATAGAACAGCGATCCCGTGAACAAGAACACCGTGATCGCGAACGCGAGGAACGCTTCGCCGCCCTGTTCGCTGGCATCAATGAACTGTTGCGCGATCGTCATCTCAGCTCCCCGAGGTGGGCACGACCGGGCGCAGCGCGGTGCCCGCAGCACGCTCGCGCTGGTCCTTCTCGTACCAGTGCAGGCCCAGCAGCGAAAGTCCGAAGATCAGCAGTGACAGCGAGAAGTAGACCCACGGCGGCTGGCGGAGAGATCCATAGTCGAATTGCAGGATCGCGTAACGCGGCGGTACGAGGTGGTCGCACGACGGCACCGGCGGCCGTTCGCCGGCCGCAACCTCGACGACGAGCGTCTCGCAGAACTGCACCGTCGCGTACTTGGGTGTGTGCCAGAACAGGTTCTTCGTGTCACCGCCGATCGTGTACGTCGCAAAGCCTTCGAAGTCGGTGAGGAAGTCGGTGCTCTTGGCGAACTCGGCGAACTCCTGGGGCGGCGGTTCCGCGCCGCCCTCGGCGGCGTGGCGGACGAGCGCCGCCTCGGTCGCGGGCCGCAGCGGCGTCAGGTTCTCCTCGTCGATCGGCTCGCCTTTTTCGGTGATGTCGCGGACGGCTTCGATCGTCGAGTTCTCCGGTCGGTCCACGACTTCCTCGACGTGCCACTCGGGCGGATCGCCCTTCGGGCTGTTCAACGGTGTCGCGGTCGTGATCCAGAGCGACGAGAGGAGCACCATGAACCCACTGAGGCAGGCAGTCGCGATGAGGAATCCCAACCGAGCACCGAGGTTCGTGGCGAGTAGCAGGTAGGCCGAGCCGCAGAACAAACCGACGGCGGACAACACGACGAGCACGCCGAGGATCGTCGGATCCCACAGGCTCTTCTCGCCGCCCGCGTGCTGCGCGAGGACTCCGACTGCGTGCACGTCAGTTCTCCAATTCCTCGGCGTCGTCGGAGGTGACGTCGTACGTCGTGTCATCGAGGCCTTCGCGCTCGTACTCCACGATGGCAGCGATCTGTTCCTTGGTGAGCATCTTTGCGAACCCCGGCATCTTCCCGGATCCGACGCCGTTGCGGCCGTACTGCTCGAAGGGGTTCGAGCCGTCGCTCACGAATCGCGTATGCAGCTCCACGCCGATCTCGCCGCTGCCGAAGCGGCGAACCGTTGCGCCGTCACGCAGATTCGGGCCGATTCCGCCGCCTGCGCCGCCGCCGCCGCCCGGCTCTCCCAAGACTTCGGTGAGCCCAGGCACGGCCGGATCGAAGATAGACCATCCCTGCGTGTGACAGCGCGCGCAGTTTGTCTCGAAGAGCAGCTGGCCCTCGCTGACATCGGCGCGCAGCGTGCGCCACTCGTTGGCCCAGTCGAGCGCGGCCTGCGCGTCGACCACTGCCTCGAACGCATCGACCAGCGTTCGACACGCGAGCGCCGTCTCGCGCGCGGCCGCGTCGAGCTCGTCGCCTTCCCCGGCTCGTTGCTCGATCTGCTCGCACTCGGCGACGAGCGCGTCGTCCTCAGTCGCAGTTGCGTCGCCCGTCAGCTCCAGAACTGCGGCGCGCGCCTCGTCGAACGCCGAGTCCGCAGTGGCCAACACCTCTTCGGCGGCGGTCACCTGCTCGTCCGGCGCCTTCCGTTCGGCCTCGATCCGGGCGGCGGCTTGCTTCGTTGCTTGCTCGGGTTTGATCTGGATAGTGCGGAGATAGGCAATGACGTCGTTGATCGTCTGTTCGTTCTCTGCGCCGCCGCCGTCGAGACCGAATGCGGGCATCGGCGTTCCCGGCCGACCGTAGGTGATGATGTCTGTCAATTCGCAGATGTGGCCGGGCTTGTCGCGCGGGTCGGCACACTCGGGATCTTCGGTGAATCGCAACAACACCGTATTGAGCGGCGGCACCTTCCAAATCACGTTCCTCGGCTTCTCCGGCCCGTCCGGACCGTCGCGGTCGACCGGCGTTGCCTTGGCGCCGCCACTGCCGTCGCTGGAATGGCAAGAGGCGCACTGCAACGAGAGCACCGAGTCGTACGCCTCGTCGACCGTGCTCGCGAACAGCGTCTCGCCGCGCTCCGTCGCGCCCTTGGAGAAGTACGACTCGGAATGATCTTGGCGCACCGGCTCGCGCAGCATGTAGACGAGAAACGCGACCGCGAACGCGCTCACGAACACGAGCGACCAACCCAGAACGCGTTCGAGGCGCCGGCCCTCGAGCTCCGAGTCGGAGAGGAACTCGGTGCGGTTCGGCGCCGGCTTCTCCAGCTCCATCTCGTGCCGCGACAGAGTGGTCCAGACGAGGAATCCGACGATGCCGAGCAAAATCGCCGCGTTGAGGTAACCGACCCAATACCGGACGTTGTTCTCCCAAAGCGTCAGGCCGAGGGTCAAATGCACGAAGACCCTTCCTGCTGCTGCTTCGTCGTGTTGGTGCCGATCGGTGGGCCGGTGACGACCGATGTGCGGTCGATGATCACGTCGCCGTCTTCGATCGTTATCCGGTAGCGGTCGAGACCGCGGGGCGCGGGCCCGTCCTTCTTCTCGCCGACGCTGTTGTACTTCGATCCGTGGCACGGGCACTCGAACCACTGCGAAGACACACACCACGGCACCTTGCACCCGAGGTGGACGCATCGCTGCCACAACCCGACGAGGCCCGCCTGCATGCCGGGGAGCACCGGCGCGTAGTTCGGCACCTTCTTCGCGGCGGGGAGCGCTTCCTTCGGGTACGGGCGCAGATAGGTCTTGGCGTCGGGAATGTACTTCGGCGAACGAGTCTCCTCGATCTCGTTGAGGATGTCATCGAGGCGGCCCGCGTTCACTTTCAGGCCGGTGCCGCCGCCGGCCGGCGGCCACAGGAACTGCAAGAAGCCGAAGCCGAGGGCGGCGCCCGCGATTCCTGACACCGACAGGATCGCCCGGTTGAAGAACTGTCGACGCGACACGCCGATCTCTTCGTCGTCGACCGGTTCCCACTCGACCACGTCGCCCCCACCTCGACGGGCGGGCACACCGCCGAAGCGGCCGCGCGTTTCGTCCGCGCGCTCGCGACCGGTCGCCTCGATGGTGGTCGAGGCCGATGCGGCGGCGGTCTCGGTCGTCGGTTGCGACTGGTCGCGTTCGCGCGTCTCGCGCGAGAGCGCGCCGGTGGATCGCAGCCGGCGGGCCGTGAATGCGAACGCGCCGATCCCGCCCACCAAGAGGATGACGACAATCGCAACGACGATGGGCACCCGGGTCTCCTATAGCTCGAAGTAGATGCCGTCGTTCCACGGGAACACGAAGTTGAAGCCCTGCCCCCGGAAGAACGAACCGATGATGACGAGCACGGCCCACAGCATCAGGAAGATCGTCATCATCGCGATGGCGAACTTGCGATCGCTGGGCTTCGTCGACGGGTTCTTGTCGTAGTACGGCGTGAGCGCGAGGACGACAAGAGCGATGCCCGGAATTGTCACGCCGGCGACCATCGGGTGGAACATCGTCAGCAGTTCCTGCAGGCCGAGGAAGTACCACGGCGCTTTCGACGGGTTCGGCGTCTGGTTCGTGTCGGCGAGCGACAGCAGCGGTGCCTTGACCAGCGCCGAGAAGACCGTGATGAACGCGGTCATCGAGAGCACCGCCGCGAACTCGATCGCGAGCAGGTGCGGCCACACGTGCACCTTGTCCTGGGCTTCGGCGCGCGTCTGCTGGATCGAGCCGGACTTGACGACTGTCAGAAGCCGCTGCGTATGACCACCGGGGCCCGTACCCGCAGGTGCGGGCGCAACCGCGGTTGCCGCCGCCCGTCGGGGCGCGCCGCCAGTGCCGCCGGCCGCGGCCGGCGCGGCTGTCCCGGCATCGGCATCGCCGCCGCCGCCGACGAGCGCGGCCTTGCGCTTGCGGGCGCGTTCGAGCAGATGGGCCGGTACGCCGCCCTTGTCTTCGGTGATCTCGCCGCCGGTCTCGGCCGCCGGCGCGGCCGCTTCCTCGGCTACCTCGACGCCTTCGACGGCGGGCGCATCGTCGGCGGCCTCGGGTGTCGCGTCATCGGGATCTTCGCCCTCGACGGGCAGGCCGAGCGCCTTGCGACGTTCGCGACTGCGGCGGAGGAGATGCTCGGGAACTTCAGCCATGTCGCCTCCTCCCTACAGCGGTCCGGAGATGCCGCCGTCCTTGCGGACGCGCCAGAAGTGAACGGCCATGAAGATGACGATCACGAAGGGCAGCAATAACACATGCAGTACGTACCATCGCAGCAGTGTTTCGCTGCCTATTTCCGAAGATCCCAAGAGCACATATTTGACGTTGTCTTGGAACACGGGGGAATAGCCCATCATGTTCGTACCAACGGTGACGGCCCACAGTGAGAGTTGGTCCCACGGCAACAAGTAGCCGGTAAACGACAGCAACAACGTGAGCAGCAACAAGATGATGCCGATCACCCAGTTGAACTCGCGCGGCGACTTGTACGCACCGTGATAGAAGACGCGCGCCATATGCAAAAAGACCGTGAGCACCATGAGGTGCGCGCCCCAACGATGCATGTTACGCACGAGTGATCCGAGTGACACGGCCGTTTCGAGCGTCTGAATGTCGGGGTACGCCGCTTCGACCGTCGGTCGGTAGAAGAACATCAAGAAGATGCCCGTGACGGTCAGCAGGATGAACAAGAAGAACGACAGGCCACCGAGGCACAGCGTGTAGGAGACCTTGACCGCGTGGCGTTTCACCTTCACCGGGTGAAGGTGAAACAACACGTTGTTCATGATGACGTACGAACGGTTTCGGGGGCTGTCGGTGTAGCCCTTGCGGAACACCGACCCCGGCCGGAAGATCGAGTTCATGGCTTGGCTGCCCCAGGCCTTCTGCCCGATCTCGCTGACCTTGGTCAGCACCTTCGGCCGGTGCCCGTTGGTGCCGTTGCCGTTCGCCACGTTCGCCTCGTGTCCTCTCTAGAACCGCACGCCGTAGGCGTAGCCGTGTCGGTTGGTGCGCACGTTCGGATCGCCGTCGGCCCACTGATCGGTGACCTTGCCGAGAATGATCACGCCTGTCGGGCAGCGATCGACGCACAGCGCGCACCGCGTGCACACGTCCTCGTCGACGACGAAGAACACGTGATCACGCGGGTCGTCGCCGGGCTGATCGGCGTTGACGGCCTCGTCGATCGCGTTCGTCGAGAGCATGTGGATGCACTTCCACGGGCAGATGTCGACGCATCCCTCACAGAGGATGCACTCGGCCTGGTCGATGTGCAGGAATTGCTTGGGCTTCACCGCGGTGCCGAGCCACTTCGGGTCGACCTCCTGGAGCACGTACTTCTCGGAGAACTCCGGCATCGGCGGATTCGCGTCAGTTTTCATGGTCGCACTCGCTCGCCGGCGGGGTACCCGCCGGCGCCCTTCGGGTCGCTCGCCGCTCCGGCGAGTTCGCTCCGGCTGCGCCTGCGCTCACCGCGTTGCTGGAGGCTGTTGTGTTGGAGCATGATCGTTCGCTCACTCGTTCGTCGTGACGGGTCGGCCGTAGGCGGAGGTGCCCGCGGTGCGGCGCCGGAATCGGGCGAACGGGCCGGTGAGCGGCGCGCTCCGGCCGTCGTCATCGGAGACCGCCTCCTGCTCGGCGACCTTTCGCTGCTGCCATGCTGCGAACATCTTGATGTTGATGACGGCGAACACCACGTAGAGGTGCACTGCCACGAGGTCGGCGAGGACGTACTTTGGGACGTCGAGCGGCGGGAGGTTCGCGGCGAACTGATCCTCGGTGAGGATGAACGTGTCCTTGCCCCAGTTCAGGTGGGCGCTCGCGAACGTCAGCCACTCGTGCGGCACGACCCCGTATGCGAGCGCCATGAGTCCATACACCGCGATCGCGCCGATGATCGTCGCCGCCCACGTCGCCGGTTCGCTCGAGCGTTTGGGGCGGCGCAACCAGTACGCGGCGATCGCGATCCCGATGAGCAGGACCAGCGAAGACCAGATCAGTCGACCCGCGGGCCGCCAGAGCTCAGCTCCGAGCAAGCTCTCGGGGAGCGCATTCGGAATCTCGGCCCCGAGCAGGCTCGGGAGTGGGTTGGGCATTGCCCCGATGACTCCTTCTCGAAACCGCGCGGGGCCGGTCACCCGTGATCTCGGCTGGGTCGGCCGGCGTCAACGCTTTCGTACCACGCTAGATGCGATCGCGGCACATTGTGACGCACCTTGAATTGACGTGGGGGCCAGTGCGAGTCGACGACCGCGATCATGTGATCATGTGCGTGCTCCGATGAAGGCGAACGACCCCTACGACGTGCTCGTCGTCGGTGCCGGACCATCCGGTGCGGCGGCCGGCTATTGGCTCGCGGAGCGCGGTCATCGCGTCCTCGTCGTCGAGAAGAAACGCTTCCCGCGCGAAAAGACCTGCGGCGACGGGCTGACGCCGAGAGCGGTCCGCCAACTGCACGACATGGGTCTGGCCGACTCGTTGTCCGAATTCCTGCGCTTCGACGGCCTGCGCTCGATCGGTCACGGCGTCACGCTCGAGCTGGCCTGGCCCGAGCATCCGGAGTTCCCGTCCTACGGGTATGTCGTGCGGCGGCGCGAGCTCGACGAAATGGTCGCCCAGCGCGCGGTCAAGGCCGGCGCCACGCTGTGGACCGCGGTCGAGGCGGTCGCGCCGATCCTCGTCGACGGCCTCGTCTCGGGCGCGGCCGTCCACCGCAAGGAGTCCGGGACCACCGAGTCCGTGCGCGCCCGCTACGTGATAGTCGCCGACGGCGCCAACTCTCGTTTTGGCCGGGCGTTGGGTACCGTTCGCGATCGGTCGTACCCACTCGGGATGGCCATCCGCGGCTACTTCACGAGCCCCCGCCACGACGACCCGTGGATCGAAAGTCACCTCGACATCCACGACCGCAATGGCGACCATTTGCCGGGGTACGGATGGATTTTTCCGGTTGGGGACGGCACGGTGAACGTCGGCGTCGGGCTGTTGTCGACCTTCGCGGGCTGGAAGTCCGTGAACACGTCGCGCCTCATGGAGGCGTTCTGCGCCACCGCGCCGGCGTCGTGGGGCATCTCGGCCGAGACAGCGACGTGCGCGCCGACGGGCGGGCGGTTGCCCACCGGTTCGTCCGTGCAACCGCGCGTCGGACCCACGTTCCTCGTCGTCGGCGACGCGGCCGGCTCGGTCAACCCGTTCAACGGGGAGGGCATCTCCGTCGCGTACGAGACGGGACGCCTCGCGGCCGACGCGGTGGACCTCGCGCTCGTGACCGGAGACGGTCTCGCGCTCCGGACCTACGACGCCCGCCTCGACGAGGTGTACGGCCTCTACTTCAAGGTCGCTCGCGCGTTTGTGCGTGCGATCGGCAACCCCGCGGTCATGCGGGAGCTCACCCGCGTCGGGATGCACAGCCGCACGCTCATGGAGTGGGTGCTGCGCATCATGGCGAACCTGCTCCGACCCGATGAGATGGGGCCCGCGGAGACGGTGTACAGAACGCTCGCCGCAATGGTGAAGATCGCCCCGGAACCCTGAGCGTCGGCCGCGTCAGGAAGTCGTTTCTGCGCTGAGGACGCGGGTAGCCTCCGCGCCAGCGACCGGGAGATCTTGCACCGTTGGCCGATTACCTGCCGATCCTCGTGATGGCGGCCCTCGTCGTCGCGTTCGTGCTGTTCTCGTTCATCGCGTCTCAGCTGCTGGCGCCGAAGCGGCCGCACGCGGCGAAGCAAGCGCCGTACGAGTCGGGAATCGTGCCCGAGTACGAGCCGCCGGAGCGTTTCCCGGTGAAGTTCTATCTAGTCGCGATGAGCTTCATCGTGCTCGATGTCGAGATCGTGTTTCTCTACCCCTTCGCGACAGTGTTTCGCGGTCTCGGGCTCTTCGGACTCGTCGCGATGGGTGCCTTCGTGGTCGTTCTGCTGATTCCGTTCGCGTACCTGCTCTCGGTCGGCGCGCTCGAGTGGGGTCCGATCAAGGACGTGGTCAAGCGCGCGCCGGGCCCGGTATTGCGTTCGCAGCGCGCGGTATTCGATCCCGCCCCGCCGCCGGATGAGGAAGCCGCGTAGTGGGACTCGAGAACGTCCCGCACAACTTCTTGACGGCCCGCCTCGAGGACCTAGTGCGCTGGGGTCGTCGCAGCTCGGTGTTCCCCGCGACCTTCGGTCTCGCGTGCTGCGCGATCGAGATGATGGCGACGGGCGCGCCGCACTATGACCTCGCGCGCTTCGGCATGGAGGTGTTCCGCGCGAGCCCCCGCCAAGCTGACCTGATGATCGTCGCGGGACGCGTGTCGCAGAAAATGGCGCCGGTGCTGCGGCAGGTGTACGACCAGATGGTCGAACCCAAGTGGGTCATCTCGATGGGTGTGTGCGCCAGCACCGGCGGCATGTTCAACAATTACGCGTTGGTACAGGGCGTCGACCAGATCGTGCCCGTCGACGTGTACGTACCCGGTTGTCCGCCCGGACCCGAGACGCTCATGCACGGAATCCTCACGTTGCACGAACAGATCCGCACCGGCGCGTTGATGAAGCGGCGCGCGCAGCACCCGAATGGCGGCGCCGCGATCACGCTCCATGTCCCGCCCCCGATCCCTGAACGCACTTCCGATACACCGATCACCCCAGAGCCGGTGACGCCATGAGCGCGCGCGAGACGAAGAGCCGATGACCCGCGACACGACTCGTGAACGAGATCACGAGACGCCGCCGGAGCCAAACGGCTCCGAGATCGCGGCCGCGGTCGTGGAGCTGTTCCCGGGTTCTGTGCTCGTGTGGAGTCACGGCCAGCCGGTCGTCTACGTCGACCGCAGTGCGTTCTCGGATGTCGCGAGCTATCTCCGCGACTCTCAGCAGTGCACGATGTGCGTCGACGTCACGGCGGTCGACCACTTGCTCGACGGTACCCGGTACGAACCGGGGGTCGCGCTCGAACGCTTCGAGGTCGTGGCCAACTTCTTGTCGCACGCGCGCAACCGGCGGCTGCGGGTCATCTGTCAGGTGCCGGCCGACGACCCGACCGTGCCGTCGCTGACGCCGGTGTATCCCGGTTGCGATTTCGCCGAACGCGAGGCGTTCGACATGTTCGGTATCAGCTTCGTTGGTCACCCCGAGCTGACGCGCATCCTCATGCCCGACGATTGGGACGGCTTTCCTCTCCGCAAGGACTTCCCGGTAGCGCGCGTCCCCGTCACCTTCAAGGGCGACCCGTCCCCGCGATGAGCACGACCCCGTCGCCGAAAGGCGTGGCGTGCCCGGACGCCAGTCCCGTTTTCTCCACAGAGTCGATATCCGGACGCTGTACGGCCCCGGCGCTCCTGAGAGTCGAATTCGTGCAGCGCGTGTACGGGCAACAGAATCGCGTTTCTTGGGTTGAGTCGATCGCATGACGGACACGACGAACCACGACCTCGAGTACCGCACCGACGAGGGCGCGCAGGAGCTCCAGCCGCGGCGGCGCCGGCGCGAGCTGGTGGTGACCGGCGGACTGTGGCCGGAGGACGACCTCGGCGACACGATGATCATCAACATGGGTCCGCAGCACCCGTCGACCCACGGCGTGTTGCGCCTCATGCTCGAGCTCGAAGGCGAAGAAGTCCTGCGCATCAAGCCGGTGATCGGCTACCTGCACACGGGCATGGAGAAAACCGGCGAGGAGCTCACGTACGTCCAGGGGCCGACCAACGTGACTCGCATGGACTATGCGTCGCCGATCTCGAACGAGCTCGTCTACTGCATGGCGGCCGAGCGGCTCCTCGACATCGAAGTGCCCCCGCGTGCGCGGTGGATCCGCATGATGACCGCCGAGATCACGCGCATGGCGTCGCACTTGCTATTCCAAGCAACGAACGGCATGGATATCGGCGCGATCTCGATGATGCTGTACGGCTGGCGCGAGCGCGAAGTGTGCTTGCGACTCATGGAGCAGATCACCGGGCTGCGGATGAACCACAACTACGTTCGCCCCGGTGGTGTGGCCGCCGATCTTCCCGACGGCTGGCAGGAAGCCGTGCTCGCGACGTGTGAGACCGTCGAAGCGGGTGTCGCCGAATACCACTCGCTGTTGTCGGAGAATCCGATATGGCGTGAGCGCACTGTGGGAGTGGGCGTCATCACCACCGATGAGTGTCTGGCGCGCAGCATCACCGGCCCGATCCTGCGTTCGACCGGGTTCGCCTGGGACCTGCGCAAAGCGCAGCCCTACTTGCCATACGAGGACGTCGACTTCGACGTCATCTACACCGACAACGGCGACGTGTACGACCGCTACCGGATCCGGCTGTACGAGATCCTCGAATCGATCAAGATCGTGCGCCAGTGCGTCGACCGCATGCCCGGCGGTGACTACCGCGTGCAGGACAAGAAGGTCACGCCGCCGCCGCGCGCCAGGATCGACGAGTCCATGGAAGCGCTGATCCACCATTTCAAGCTCTTCACCGAAGGCTTCAAGGTTCCGCCCGGTGAGACGTACGTCGCGGTCGAATCACCGCGCGGCGAGATCGGTTGCTACATGGTGAGCGACGGTTCGAGCCGGCCCATACGGATGCACATTCGCGGCCCGTCGTTCTACAACCTGCAATCGACCGAGCCGATGGCGCAGGGCAGCCTCGTCGCCGACGCCGTCGCGATCGTATCGAGTATCGATCCGATCATGGGTGAGGTCGACCGGTGACGTCCTTTTTCACCGATGCGAACCTCGCCCGCGCGCGCGACATCGTCGCGCAGTACCCGGTGGCGCGCTCCGCGATCCTGCCGCTCGCGCACCTCGCCCAGGATCAGCACGGGTGGCTCAGCGACGACGCGATGGCGCAGATCGCCGAGTTGACCTGCGCGACACCGGCCGAGGTGCTGGGGACGTGTTCCTTCTACACGATGTTCAAGCGCCGGCCGTGCGGGCGGCTGATCGTGTCGGTGTGCACGAATGTCACGTGCCTGGTCACCGGCGGTCCCGAGATCCTCGAGCATCTCGAGTCCAAATACTCGATCGATCCGGACGTTCACGTCGAGGAAGTCGAGTGCCTCGCCGCGTGCGGCGGTGCGCCGTCGATGCAGGTGAACTACGAGTTCCATGAGCACCTCACGGTCGAGCTCGCGGAGGACATTGTGGAGGCGTACAAGCGCGGCGCGCTCCAGCCTCGCACTGTGTCGGGGAGCCGCGCGTGACGATGCAAGAGACGCGGATGATCACCGAGCGTTTGTACGAGCGGCCGGACGACAGCTGGACGATCGACGGCGCGCTGGCGTCGGGCGCGTACGACGCCTTCCGTGAGGTGTTGCGCGCGGGCAATCCCGCTGACGTCCTGGAGCAGGTAAGGGTCTCCGGACTGCGCGGTCGCGGTGGCGCGAACTTCGCGACTGGCCAGAAGTGGTCGTTCCTGCCCGCCGACGTATTCCCGCGCTATCTCGTGGTCAACGGTGACGAGGGCGAACCGTCGACGTTCAAGGACCGGCTGCTGGTCGAGCGCGATCCGCACCAGCTCATCGAGGGCATCGCCATCTCCGCGTTCGCGATTGGCTGCCAGCTCGCATTCATCTACCTGCGCGGCGAGTTCGCTCTCGGCTACGACCGCGTGACGCAGGCGATCGCCGACGCGCGCGCGAGCGGCTTTCTTGGGAGGAACATTCTCGGCTCGGGCTTCGACCTCGACATTGTCGTGCACCGTGGCGCGGGGGCGTACATCTGCGGTGAGGAGACGGCACTGATCGAATCGCTCGAAGGCGAGCGTGGGATGCCACGGCTGAAGCCGCCGTTCCCCGCGATCTCCGGTCTGTATGCGAAGCCGACAGTCGTGAACAACGTCGAGACGCTGTCGACGGTGCCGCACATCGTGCAGATGGGCGGCGACGCGTACGCCCGGATCGGCGTCGGCCGCTCCACCGGCACGCGCATCGCCGCGATCTCCGGTCATGTCGTGCGACCGGGCAACTACGAGGTCGCGTTCGGCTGCACGTTCCGTGACCTGATCTACGACCTGTGTGGCGGCATCCCCGAAGGCAGGGCGCTCAAGTTCTTCTTGCCCGGCGGCGCGTCCTTCCAATGGTTGACCGGTAGCGACGAGCACCTCGACGCGCCCTACGACATCGACTGGGTGCAGCAGAACCTCGGCACCACGCTCGGGTCCGGTGCGATCATGGTGTTCGACGAGACCGTCGACCCGCTGCTCGTCGCGTGGCGGCTCGCGAAGTTCTACGCGCACGAGTCGTGCGGCAAGTGCACTCCGTGCCGCGAAGGAACTGGGTGGATCGAGAAGATCCTCTTCCGCATGGCGAACGGGCTCGGGCGACCCGCCGATCTCGACCTGTTGATCGACGTCGGGTCTGGTATCTCACCAATCGTCGCGACCGCGCCGTTCACGCAGACGACGCTTTGTCCGCTGGGCCCGAGTGTCGTGTCGGCGATCGCGAGCATCGACAAGTACTTCCGTGACGAGGTCGCCGAACGAATCGGGGTGACGGCGTGACGACGGCCGAACCCAGACGGGAGGCAACCGTCACCGTCATGATTAACGGCAAGCCCGTCGGCGCCCCACCCGGTGAGCTGTTGATCAAGGTCGCGCAAGACCATGGTGTGTACATCCCGCGCTTCTGCTGGCACGAGCGCATGAAGCCGGTCGGGATGTGTCGCATGTGCCTCGTCGAAGTCGACGGCGTTCGGGGCTATCCGGCCGCGTGCACGACGCCGGTGACCGACGGCATGGTGTGCCACACCGAATCCGCCACGGTGAGGAAACTCCAGGACGGCATCCTCGAGTTCCTGCTCATCAACCACCCACTGGACTGCCCGGTGTGCGACCGCGGGGGCGAGTGCCCGCTGCAAGATCAGACGCTCGCGTTCGGGCCCGGCGAGTCACGCTTCGTGGAAGAGAAACGCCACTGGGAGAAGCCGATCCGGCTCAGCAATCTTGTGCTACTCGATCGCGAACGCTGTATCCAGTGCGCGCGGTGCACGCGCTTCGCCGACGAGATCGCGGGCGACCCACTGATCGACTTCGTCGACCGCAGCGACCAGACCCAGGTCCTCAACTTCGCCGCGCAGCCGTTCGACTCCTACTTCTCTGGCAACACCGTGCAGATCTGCCCGGTCGGCGCGCTGCTTTCGCGCCAGTACCGATTCAAGGCCCGCCCATGGGATCTCACGACGGCCGAGACGTCGTGCACGACGTGTGCGGTGCAATGCCGCGGCGCTGTGCAATCGGCGTCGAACCGGGTGATCCGCCTGCTGGGCGTCGACTCCGAGCCGGTGAACCACGGCTGGTTGTGCGACAAGGGTCGGTACGGCATCGAATGGATCAACTCCGACGACCGCCTCCTGCATCCGCAGATGCGGGTCGCGAATGAGCTGAGCGAGGTCTCGTGGCCGGAAGCACTCGACGCCGCGGTTGACGAGATCAAGCGCGCGCGCGAGCTTCACGGCGCCGGATCGATCGCCGTTCTCGGCGGCGCGCGCGGCACCAACGAGGACGCCTACGCGTGGGCGCGGCTCGCCAAGGGCGTCATCGGCACCGACAACGTCGACTGCCAGCTAGGCGACGGGCTGCCGGCGGAGTTCGTGCTCGGTGTGCCGCGCGCCGAGCTTGCTGACCTCGACCGCGCCGCCACGATCGTGGTGCTGGCACCTGATCTCAAAGAGGAATTGCCGGTGTGCTACCTGCGGGTGCGGCGCGCGGCAGTCGAGCTCGACGTGCCGCTCGTCGACCTGTCGCCGATGCGCAACGGGCTCACGCCCTACGTCACGGCGTCGTACCCCGCGCATCCGGGTGAGGCGATCGGCCCCGACGCCGTCGCGCGAATCGCCGAGTTGGCCACCGCCCGCGATGGCCCGGTCGTCGTCATCGTCGGACGGCCGTCGCTCGCCGAGTGGCCCGACGCGACGCTGCGCAGCGCGGCCGCGTTGATGAGGCTTCCGAACGTGTCGTTCTTGTCGGCCCTCGCGCGGAGCAACGTGCACGGCGCCCTCGACGCTGGGCTCGCGCCGGGGTACCTGCCCGGTCGCGTGGCACTCGACGCGGCCCGCGACTGGTACACCGAGCGGTGGGGTGCTGTGCCGGAGTCCCGCGGGCTCGATGCGGCCGACATCCTGCGCGCCGCGGCCGACGGCCGAATCCATGTGCTGATCCTCGTCGGCGCCGATCCACTGTCGTCGTTCCCCGACGCCCAGCTTGCTCGGCGGGCGCTCGACGGCGCCGCGTACACGATTGTCGTCGACGCGTTCCTCCCCGAATCGATGCGCCGCGCCGACATATTCCTGCCCGTGGCGCTGTGGGCCGAGAAGTCAGGATCGGTGACGAACATCGAAGGGCGGATGCAAAGGGTGAGCCGCAAGGTCGCGCCCGAAGGCACCGCGATGGACGACTGGCGGATCGCGACCGAGCTCGCGTTCCGCCTCGGGTCCGACTTCGATTTCGCGACTGTCGACGAGGTCGCAGATGAGGTGGCGGCCGTCGCGCCGGCCATGTTGGGTGCGGCACCGCAACTCCTGCGGCGCGCGCGCGATGGAGTCGTGCTCCCGTTACGCGAACACTTCGACGAGATCGTCGTGCGCACGGGCGAGCTGTCGATCATGGCCGAGGACGGCCACGGCGTGTCCTGGGATCCGATCAAGGTGGACGGCGAGGCGGCCGCCGATGCCCCCGACGTGGACACACACGAGGTCGATGACGCGCGCGCCGCCGCGAGGGTCGCGGCACCGATGTTGCACGCCTGGACACCTGCCGACACTGGGGTCGCGCCCGGGCGCGACGGCTACGCACTGCGGCTTGTCGCGTCGCGTCCGTGCTACGACGGCAGCCGCGTCGTCGTCCAGACGCCGATCCTCGCAACGCTCACACCGGCACCGGTCTTGCATGTCAACCCGCAGGACCTCGCCCGCCTCGGTGTTGCAGACGGGACCGACGTGAAGTTGACATCGTCGCTGGGTTCACTGACGCGGCCCGTCGTCGCTAATCCCGGCGTGCCGGTCGGCGTGTGTGTCATGCCCTTCTCGGGAGACGGCGCCGGCCCCGCGCTCTTGATCAACGCCAACGCGCGCGTCACAGACTTGCGTGTGGAGACGCTGTGACGCCGTTTCTCGCCCTCGATCCACTCTATGGCGAAAACGGTGAGATCACCCTGAAGGTGTTCGAGGTGATCGCGATCAAGGTCGTCGCCGCGTTCGTGGTCCTGCTCGTCGCCGTGATGCTCTATATCTGGTTCATGCGCAAGGTCATCGCCGACATGCAGAACCGCATCGGCCCCAACCGCGCGGGTCCGTTCGGGATTCTCCAAACGCTTGCCGACGGCATCAAGTTGTTCTTCAAGGAGCAGTCGATCCCGTCGTCGGCCGACCGGCCCGTGTTCCGGCTCGCGCCGTACTTGTCGATCATGCCCGCCTTCTTGATGTTCTGCGTGGTTCCGATCGGCGGCACCGTCTCGATCCTCGGCGAGCACACATTTCTGCAGGTCGCCGACCTGCCCGTCGGCGCACTCTGGATACTCGCGATGTCTGGCATCGGTGTGTACGGCATCATGCTCGCGGGCTGGGCATCGGGATCGAAGTACCCGCTCCTCGGCTCGGTGCGCGCGACCGCGCAGCTGCTGTCGTACGAAGCCGCGTTCGGGCTCGCGGTGCTCGCGTCGTTGATCAAGGCCGGCACGCTCTCGACACACCAAATCGTCGCCGAGCAGTACGACACGGCGTGGCACGCCGCGTTCACCGACGGCTACTGGCTCGCGACTGGGATCGTGCCGTTCGCGATCTTCCTGATCGCGGCGACGGCGGAGACGAACCACCCGCCGTTCGACCTCGTCGAGGCCGAGCAAGAGCTCGTGGGCGGGTTCAACACCGAGTACACCGGCATTCGATTCGCGATCTTCTTTCTCGCCGAGTTCATGAACGTGATCACGATGTCGGCGATCGCGACGACGTTGTTCCTCGGTGGCCCGTCGGGCCCGTTGATCGGGTCGCTCGCCGACGACCACGTCTTCAACACCTGGCTGATGCCGATCTTCTGGTTCACGATCAAGGTGCTCGTGTTGCTGTTCGTGACGGTCTGGGTGCGGGCCTCACTGCCGCGCATGCGGTACGACCGGTTGATGGCGCTCGGTTGGAAGCACTTGATCGAGATCGCGATTCTCTGGGTCGTCGTGCTCGCCGCCGTCGAGATCGCGGACCAGGAGGACTGGAACAGGAGCTGGACCGTTGTCATCGCCGGTGGTTGTGCGCTCGGTGCGTACGGGGTCCTCTATCTCTCGATGCCGAAGCCTGGCGAACGGGTGGAGGATTTCCGGTGATCGCGCTCGAGATGCCGCAGCTCGTCTCGCTCGTATCTGCCGCCGCGCTGGTCGTGATGGTGGGTTATTTCGCGTGGCACAAGCTTTCGGGGTTCCGTGTGACGTTTCGCCAGATCGGCCGGCCCCTCACAACCCAATACCCGAAGGTGAAGCGCGAGAAGCCGCCGCGCATGCATGGCCGCCACGTCCTCAATCGCTACGAGGACGGGATGGAGAAGTGCATCGGCTGCGAGCTCTGCGCGGGCGTGTGCCCGGCGAAGTGCATCTACGTGCGCGGCGCCGACAATCCGGTCGACGAGCCCGTCTCGCCCGGCGAGCGGTATGGCTTCGTGTACGAGATCAACTACCTGCGTTGCATCCATTGCGACCTGTGTGTCGAGGCCTGCCCGACCGAAGCGATCACCGAGACGAAGTTGTTCGAGTTCTCGTTCACCAATCGGTCCGACGCGATCTACACGAAGGACGAGTTGCTCGTCGACGAGCACGGCCGCGCCCGGCGACTGCCGTGGGAGCTGTGGGTTGGCCACGAGGACGACGCGACCAGCGAATGGATGCGCGCGACCTCGCCGTCGGGTGACGTCGCCTACGAAGGCCGCGTGAGCTGGTCGGCCGAGCTCGGTTTCGGCACCCGCACCCCCGAAAAAGGCCAGCGCGCGTGACCTCTCACCCAACCTCTCACCCAACCTCTCACCCAACGAATTGCCATCAAAGGCGGTTTGCTCGGCTCGCAACCCAGCCACTGCCATCAAAGTCGGTTTCGTCGGTGGGAACGAGCTGATGGTCGAACCGATTCTCTTCATCATCGGCGCCACCGCCGCGATCGTCGGTGCGCTCGGCGTCGTCGGGGCGCGCAATCCGGTGCACTCGGCGCTGTTCCTGCTGCTGACCATGGTCATGATGGCGATGTTCTTCCTCATGCAGGGCGCGCAGCTCGTCGCGATCATCCAGATCGTCGTGTACGCGAGCGCGATCGTCGTACTGTTCCTGTTCGTCATCACGCTGCTCGGCGTTGACAAACGCGAAGTGTTGCTGTTCCCCGAGCCGGTGCGGTTCCAGCGTCCCGTCGCATTCGTTCTCGGTCTGCTGCTGTTCGGCCTCATCGCGCGGATCGGCTGGAACGACTGGACCACTGGTGAGCGCACGGCGCTCGGCCCCCTCCAGACCGAACGTGAGGGCAACATCGCCAACCTCGCCGAGACGCTGTTCACCGACTACGTATGGGCGTTCGAGATCACCGCAGTCCTGCTCGTCGTGGCCGTCGTCGGAGGGGTCGTGCTGGCCCGCCGCAGTCGCCGGCCGGTCCAACACGACCCCGTGCCGGAGGGCGCGGCGTGATCGCGGCGCTCTTCGACGTCACCGAGACTTACTACGTGCTCCTCGCGGCCGCACTGTTTACGATCGGCGCGGTCGGGTTACTGGTGCGCCGCAACACGCTCGTGATGTTCATGTGCATCGAGCTGATGCTCAACGCGGCCAACCTCACCTTCGTCGCCTTCTCCAAGGCGCTCGACGACATCGGCGGTCAGGTCGTCGTGTTCTTCACGCTCGTCGTCGCCGCGGCAGAAGTGGCGGTCGGCCTCGCGATCATCGTGACCATCTTCCGGCGGCGCCAGGATGTGACCGCCGACGACATCAACCTCCTCCAGGGCTGACGAGGACCGGCGGATTTGGACGCGCGCGACCTCCTCCAGCTCGCCTGGCTCATCCCGATGTTCCCCGCGATCGGCGCGGTCGTGTTGTTGGCGTTCGGCAAACGCGTCCGCGGGCCGACCGCCGGTTGGATAGCGACGGCGATGATCGCGCTGTCGTTCGTCGCGTCGATCGTCACGTTCGGCGCGCTGATCTCGCTCGACGAACACGAACGGGCAGTGGTCAGCGACGGGTTCACGTGGTTGGAGACCGGCGGGTTCGTCGTCGATTTCCGCTTCCTCGTCGACCCGCTGTCGGCGGTGATGATCCTGTTCGTCACTGGCGTCGGAACGCTGATCCATCTGTACTCGATCGGCTACATGCACGGTGACGAACGGTTCGGCCGCTTCTTCGCATACATGAACCTGTTCGCCACTTCGATAATAGTCCTCGTCCTCGGCTCCAACTTCCTCGTGACGTTCCTCGGCTGGGAGGGCGTCGGTCTGTGCTCGTACCTGCTGATCTCGTTCTGGTTCGAGCGCAACTCCGCCGCGGTCGCGGGCAAGAAGGCCTTTGTCACCAACCGCGTCGGCGACGTCGGCTTCATGCTGGCAATGTTCATGATCTTCCAGAACTTCCGGAGCCTCGACTATGCGGGCGAGCACTCCGTGTTATTGGAACTTCCCGAAGGTTTCTCGAACACGACCGCGACTGCGATCGCGCTGCTGCTGTTCCTCGGCGCCATGGGTAAGAGTGCGCAGGTACCGCTGCACGTGTGGCTGCCCGACGCGATGGAGGGCCCGACGCCGGTCTCGGCGTTGATCCACGCGGCAACGATGGTGACGGCGGGCGTGTTCCTCGTCTGTCGCGCCAACGCATTCTTCGAGTTCTCCGACGACGCCGGCACGATCGTCGCATGGGTCGGCGCGGTCACGGCGCTGTTCGCGGCCACGGTCGCGATCGTGCAGTGGGACATCAAGCGTGTGCTCGCGTACTCGACGATCAGCCAGCTCGGCTACATGTTCCTCGCAGCGGGTGTCGGCGCGTACTCGGCGGCCATGTTCCACATGATCACGCACGCCTTCTTCAAGGCGCTGCTCTTCATGGCGGCGGGCTCGGTCATCCACGGCCTGAACGGCCAACAGGACATGCGTTGGATGGGTGCGCTGCGGCGGTGGATGCCGGTGACCGCGGGCACATTCATCGTGGGGTGGCTCTCCATCGCGGGGATCGTGCCGTTCTCGGGCTTGTGGTCGAAGGACGAGATCCTCGCGTCGGCGTGGGCACGCGAGGAGTACGCGCTGTGGGCCGTCGGCGCCGTCGGCGCCCTGTTCACCGCGTTCTACATGACCCGCCTGGTGTACCTCGTGTTCTATGGGAATGAGCGTTGGCGCGACGCGCCTACCGCCGACCACGCGCACGAACCGCACGAGTCGCCGGCGACCATGACGTTCCCGCTGATGGCGCTCGCTGCGCTGGCGACGATCGGCGGCCTGATCAACCTGCCGTTCGTCAAGGAGGAGCTCGATTTCCTCGCGCGGTGGCTGCATCCGGTGTTCGAAGCCGCTTCCGAGGTGCACCTCGAGTCGTTCTCGCTCGGGTTCACGCTCTCGACCATTGCCGTCGTCGTTGCCGTCGTCGGCATCGTCGTCGGCCGCGCGCTCTACCAGAATGGTCTGCAAGAAACCGACCCGGCCGAAGCGAAGCTCGGTCCGCTCGCGAAGGTGCTCGCCAGCGCGTACTACCTCGACGTCGGCATCGCCCGCTTCGTGAGCGGCCCGGCGACCCTGTTCGCGCGTGTGCTCGCGGAGGGCATCGATCGTCGTATCGTCGATGGCGCGGTCAATGGCATCGGCGGGGTGTTCCGCTCGGCCGGCGGGGGCCTGCGGCGCGTGCAGACGGGCCTGGTGCGGAGCTACGCGCTCGCGATCATTCTCGGCACGGTCGCGCTGCTCGGCTACGTGTGGACGCGGGCGCTATGAGCGACGAAATCCAATTCCCGTTGCTCACGGCGCTGGTCGTCTTGCCGGCCGCGGGCGCGCTGCTCACGATGCTGATCCCGCGCCGCCGTCCCGAGCTCGTGCGCGCCGCCGGCTACGCGACCAGCGTCGCCACGTTCGGCATGGCGCTGTACCTCCTATCCGAGTTCGACCGGTTCACGACGGAGTACCAGTTCGTCTCCAACCACTCCTGGATGGAAGCGCTCGGGGTTCGCTGGATCGTCGGCATCGACGGGATCAGCCTGTTCATGGTCGCGTTGACCGCGCTGTTGATCCCGATCGGGCTGCTCGCGTCTAACGAGATCGAGAACGCGAAGTCGTTCATCGTATGGATGTTGCTGCTCGAAACGGCGCTGATCGGCGTGTTCCTCGCCCTCGACCTGATTCTGTTCTTCGTATTCTTCGAGTTCTCGCTGGTCCCCATGTACTTCCTGATCGCGGGTTGGGGCCACGAGAACCGTCGCTATGCGGCGATGAAGTTCTTCCTGTTCACGATGGCCGGTTCCGCGTTCCTGTTCGTCGGCATCCTCGCGGTCGCGTTCTTGCACGAGCAGGCCACCGGTGAGCTGACGTTCGGCATTCGCACGCTGACGGAGTGGGCATCATCCGAAGGCGCACTCTCCGACGGCACCGCGCGGCGGCTGTTCCTCGCGTTCTCGGTGGCGTTCGCGGTCAAGGTCCCGCTGTTCCCGTTCCACACGTGGCTGCCCGACGCGCACACTGACGCGCCGACCGCGGGCTCGGTCGTGCTGGCCGGCGTGCTGTTGAAGATGGGCACCTACGGGTTCTTGCGGCTCGCGGTGCCCATGTTCCCGCAAGCCGCGGTCGACCTGGCGCCTGTTCTCCTCGTCGCGGCGGTGATCGGTATCACCTATGGCGCGATCGTTGCGGCGATGCAGCCGAACCTGAAACGGATCGTCGCATACTCGTCGGTCGCGCACCTCGGCTTCGTCGTGCTCGGCACGTTCGCGTTCACGCGCCAGGGCGTGCAGGGCGCGCTGTTCACGATGCTGTCGCACGGCCTCACGACCGGCGCGCTGTTCTTGCTCGTCGGCATGCTGCACGACCGCCGCCACACCTACGAGATCAGCGACTACCGCGGTCTTTGGAAAGCCATCCCGGTGTTCGGCGGCCTGTTCGTCGCCGCGACGTTCGCGTCGATCGGCCTCCCCGGCTTCTCGGGCTTCGTCGGCGAGTTCCTGTCGCTGCTGGGCGCGTTCTTGACCAGTCGGTGGTACGCGGTCGCGGCGACCTCGGGCGTCATCCTCGCCGCCGTCTACATGCTGTGGGCGGTGCAGCGCACCATGACCGGCGAGCCCGACGGGGACAACGTCGGCATGCGCGACATCACCGCGCGCGAACTGTGCACTGTCGTCCCGCTGCTCGGACTCTCCTTGTTCCTCGGCTTGTATCCGAAGCCCGTGCTCGACCGCACCGAGCCGAGCGTGACCGAGTTGGTCGACCACGTCGACGAACGCAGCGACTACGACCAGCCGGAACAAGGTGGCCGTCGTGTCGTGTCTACGCCGGGAGAGGAGAACGAGTGATCCTCCAGATCCCGGTCGAGGAAGCCACGAAGATCGCGACGCCGTCGATCGACTTGCTCGCGATCGCGCCGGAGCTGATCTTGTTCGCGAGCGCGTTGGTCATCGTGCTCGGACGAGCGCTGCTCCGGCACGAGCCGCGAATCCACGAAGCCTCGTTGCTCACTGCGTTCACCGGGGTCGTTGCCGCCATGGTGTTCACCTTCGTGCAGTGGATCCTCATCGACGGGAACGGTCCGTACCAGGCGATCCAAGGCACGGTCGCGGTCGATGGATTCGCGGTCTTCGTGAAGAGCGTGGTATTGCTCGCGACGTTGCTCTCGCTGCTCTTGTCGGCGGGGTTCCTCGATCGGGAGCGCCTCGAAGCGCCCGAGTACTACGCGCTGATGTTGTGTTCGGCGACGGGCATGATGCTGATGGCGTCCGCGAACGACCTCGTGATCGTGTTCCTCGCACTCGAGATCCTGTCGATCTCGCTGTACGTCCTGGCCGCATTCGACCGTCGCCGCCTCACGTCGCAGGAAGCGGGTCTGAAGTACTTCGTGCTCGGGTCGCTGTCCTCCGCGGTGTTCCTCTACGGGATCGCGATCACGTACGGCGCGACCGGATCGACGAACCTCACGAAGATCGCGGCCTATCTCTCGACGAACGCGCTCCTGGAGTCGGGACCCTTGCTGCTCGGGCTCATGCTCATGCTCGTCGGTCTCGCGTTCAAGGTCGCGGCGGCGCCGTTCCACATGTGGACCCCCGACGTCTATCAAGGCGCGCCGACGCCGGTCACGGCGTTCATGGCCGCCGCGACGAAAGCAGCCGCGTTCGCCGCGATCCTGCGCGTCTACGTCGGCTCGTTCGGGCTCTATCGCGTGGATTGGCGGCCGGCGATGTTGGCGCTGGCGGTCCTGTCTCTCGTCGTCGGCAGCGTTGCCGCGCTGGTGCAGACCGACGTGAAGCGCATGCTCGCGTACTCGTCGATCAGCCACGTGGGCTACGTGCTCATCGGCGTGCAGGCGGGCACCGCCGAGGGCACCAGCGCCGCGCTGTTCTACTTGATGGCGTATGCGGCGATGGTGTTCGGCGCGTTCGCGGTGATCACCGTCGTGGGGCGCCGGGGCGACGAGCAGCACGGGCTTTCGGAGTACCGCGGTTTCGCAACCCGCCAACCGGTGCTGGCGGGGCTGCTCACGCTGTTCTTGCTCGCCCAGGCCGGCGTCCCGCTCACCGGCGGGTTCGTCGCCAAGCTGTCAGTGTTCGACGCCGCGGTCGACGCCCGGCAGTACGTGCTCGCGCTGATCGGCATGCTGACGGCCGCGATCTCTGCGTTCGTCTATCTGCGGATCGTGGTCGCGATGTACGCCCCCGACGAGTCGGACGAGGGTCCGATGACGACGACACGTATTCGTCTCGATCCTGGTGTCGTGATGTCGCTCTCGCTCGCCGCGGCCGCGGTGGTCTTCCTCGGTGTGCTCCCCAACTTCGTCCTCGACTTCGCCCAAGAAGCCACGCAGTTGTTGGCCGCCTCCGCCCTCGGCTGAACCGCCCTGGGTCTGATGGAGGCTCGGGTTATTGGATTCCAACCATCGTGTGGTCGGCTTGTTGGGCAGCGTAGAACGGGTCGCGCGTGCCTCGGCGGCGGGTGAGGCCGTCGAGCGCGAGGAGCGTGGTCACGAAATCGCGCGCATCTGCGCGAAATCGTGACCACGGAGACCGCGCTATAAACAGAACTATGATGCGCCGCGGGCGACGCGCCGGCGCAAAGGATTGCGCTGCGTGTCCAACGGCACCGGCGCCAGCAACTTGTCCAACGCGTCGCCGCACAACCGATGCGCTTCGTCGATCAGCTCCTTGGAGCCGCTGAAGTCGAACAAGTCGCGTGGGTCCTGCGGCCGGGGGAGCTCGACGATCTGGACGCCGGGCGACGCGTTGCGCTTCTCCAACTCGTAACGAAGGTTCCGCGAGTGCATGAAGCTCGTCATCACGACGTCGAGCGGTGAGCGTTCGGCGCGGTCACCGGCCGAGGCCGACACGTTGAGCACGAACACGCGATCGACCGGCCCCGACAGTGCGTGCCACAGCGGGACGCTGTTCACGACACCACCGTCGACCAAACGCCTTCCGTCGTGCAGCACGATCGGGAACACGCCAGGGAGCGCGGCCGAGGCCAGCAGCGCGGGCTTGAGCGGACCGCGGGTCAACACGACCTCGTCGCCGGAGTCGAGGTCGGTGGCGATGACGCGCAGGGGAACGCTCAGGTCGGCGAACGAGCGCGCCGGCGTCGCGCGGTCCACGAGCGAGTCGAGACCCTCGCGGCCGAACAGGTGTGTGCCGCGGCGCACGACGTTCCACGCGCGCGAGAACTTGCCGCCGGGGAACACGTCGGCTGCGGTGAGTGAAGTCCACACCGCTTCCAGTTGCGCGATGCCGGTGAGGTTGGGCGAATAGCAGACGCCCGCACCGTTGAGCGCGCCGGCCGAGGTCCCGATCACGACGTCGGGGACGATGTCACGCTCGAGCAGCGCGCGCAGCATTCCGACCTGGCTCACACCCTGGTTGCCGCCCCCGGAGAGAACGAACGCGGTGCGCGGCCGGTCACCGTGTCGGCCGGCCCGGAACCGGGCCGCCGCAGGAAACGACAGACGCGCGCCCATACGGCGTTCATCGGCCGGTTCGGGGGTCCCCTTTTGGTGGTTCTGCATCTCGTTCGAGAACTACCGCGCCCGGTCGACCGGCATTCCGCGAACGCCGAGAAACCCGCGCCGACGAGGGCTTCTTGATGCCCTCGCCCAATGCCAGACCGGAAAAAGGGCCACGCGTATACTCCCGCGCGTCTCCCTTTGCAGCGGTCGGAAAGGCGCGGCGTGACCGAGTTCTACCGGCAGTACCTGGCCGTTGCGGTGTTCGTCGCGGCGGCCTTCGCCATGGTGGGGGGCATGCTCGGAATGGCCCGGCTGCTGCGCCCGATCAACCCGCAGGACGACAAGTACATCACCTACGAATCGGGTTCCGATCCGCTGCCGCTGTTCGGGCAGGCCAACGTCCGCTACTACGTCTACGCGCTGTTGTTCGTGATCTTCGACGTCGAGGCCGTCTTCATCTTCCCATGGGCGATCGACGCCGACGCGCTCGAATGGTTCGGCCTGATCGAGATGACGATCTTCATCGGGGTCTTGTTGCTCGGGCTCGCCTACGTGTGGCGCAAGGGGCTGCTCAAGTGGGCATAGTCGGAACCAACAAGAAGGCGTTGAAGCCGATCACCTGGTTGCTCGACTACAGCCGCAAGTACTCGTTGTGGATGTTCCAGTGGGGTCTCGCGTGCTGCGCGATCGAGATGGGCGCCGCGCTCGCGGGACCGCGCTACGACGTGATGCGCTTGGGCGTGATCCCGTTCCCCGCCAGCCCGCGCCAAGCCGACCTCATCGTCATCTCCGGCACCGTCACCGACAAGATGGCGCCCGCGATCAAGCGTTTGTACGAACAGATGCCCGACCCGAAGTACGTCATCTCGATGGGCTCGTGCGCGAACTGCGGCGGCCCGTACTGGGACTCGTACTCGGTCACAAAAGGCGTCGACCAGATCATCCCCGTCGACGTGTACGTGCCGGGCTGCCCACCGCGGCCCGAAGCGTTCATCCAGGGAATCGTGCTGCTGCAACAGCGCATCCAGGAGGGCTACCTGGGTGCGGGCGTCGTGTCCGAACGCGACCGGGAGCCGATCGTCGTTGGCTGACGAGACCGCGGCCGACACCGTCGAACCCGAGCCCGCGCCGCCCGCGCTGTCCGAGCATTCGCAGGAGCTGCTGACGCGGCTGTCGGCCGAGTTGGGCGACGCGATCGTCGAGCACGGCGGCGCGCTCGGCAACCTGGTCGTGCGCGTCCGGCCCGACGCGTGGAAGCGCACCGCCGAGATCTGCAACGAGCGCCTCGACTGCGACTATTTGTCCTTCATCTCCGGGATCGACTGGATGCCGACGCCGTCCATCGCGGAAGAGGGATCCGGTGACACGTCCGCACCGGTGCAGCCCAAGGAGACGACGTACGGAGTCGCCGGATCGGCGGGCCGCATGCAGGTGTTCGCGCACGTCGAATCGACGCGCCGGCGCGAGTGGGGTGTCACGCTGAAGGTCGACATCGACGACGCCTCGCCGCACGCGGAGTCGTGGGTGTCGGTGTATCCCGGCGCCGACTGGCACGAGCGCGAGACGTGGGAGATGTACGGCGTCGTGTTCGACGGCCACCCCAGCTTGCGCCACATCTACCTTCCGTCCGAGTTCGAAGGGCACCCGCTGCGCAAGGACTATCCGTTGCTCGCGCGCGAAGTGAAGCCGTGGCCGGGGCTCGTGGATGTCGAGCCGATGCCCGGCGAACCGGCGGGTGCGGAGGAAGAAGGAGGGGCGTCGGAATGACGACGACCGATCCGCGTCTCCCCAAGCCCGGCGCGGTGCCCGAGTTCGACGTTGACCCTGCGATGTACCGCCATCTCGCCGACGCGCAGATGAACGTCGAGCTCGACACCGGCGACATGGTCTTGAACATCGGGCCCCAGCATCCCGCCACCCACGGAACGCTGCGGCTGGTCGTTCGCCTCGACGGTGAGCGAGTCGTCGCGGCTGACCCGATCATCGGCTACATGCACCGCGGCTACGAGAAGCTCACCGAGTTCCGCACCTACCCGCAGATCACGACGCTGATCAACCGCATCGACTGGCTGTCGTCGTTCGCGAACGAGGTGCCGTTCATCCACGCGGCCGAGAAGCTCATGGGCATCGAGGCGCCGCCACGTGCTGAGTGGACGCGCACGATCCTCACGGAGCTGTCGCGAATCGCGACGTTCTTGTTGTTCCTCGGCGAGATGGGATTGCAGGTCGGCGCGATCACGCCCGCCTTCTACGGCTTCCGCGACCGCGAGTACGTGCTCAACCTGATCGAGGCCACGACGGGCGGGCGCTTCCACCCGAACTTCAACCGCATCGGCGGCATCAAGGACGACCTTCCGTGGGGTTGGATTGCCGAGTGCCGGGAAACGATGCGCAAGGTGCTGGAATCGTGTGACACGTTCGACGACCTCGTCGTCGGCAACCCGATCTTTGAGCAGCGCACGCGCTCGATCGGCATCATCCCGGCCGCGCTCGGCGCCGCGCACGGCGTGTCGGGCTCGAACTTGCGCGCCAGCGGCGTCGACTGGGATCTGCGCCGCGATGGCGCGCCGTACCTCGCGTACAAGGACCTCGACTGGAAGGTGTGGACGCACCCCGACGGCGACTCGTTCGCGCGGTACTGGGTCCGACTCCAAGAGACGCGTGAATCGGCGCGCATGGTGCTCCAACTCATCGACGGCCTCCCCAGTGGTCCGATCATGGCCAAGGTGCCGCGTATCATCAAGGTGCCCGCGGGCGAGGTGTGGGTGAACACCGAGAACCCTCTCGGCGAGATGGGCTACTACGTCGTGTCCAAGGGTGCGACCGGACCGTTTCGCGTGAAGATCCGCTCGGCGTCGTTCTCGAACGTGTCGATCCTGTCGTGGTTGTTGCGTGGCGTGTACGTCCCCGACGTCATCACGATCCTCGCGAGCCTCTACTTCATCCTGGGGGACATCGATAGATGAGCTCCCTGTTGGCGCTCGACATCGGTTGGGGCACGACGCTCACCATCAAGACCTTGATCGTGCTCGGGCTCGTCCCGTTCGGCGCGCTCGTGCTTGGGTACACGTTCCTGCTCAAGATGATGAGTCACATGCAGAGCCGCCTCGGACCGATGGACCCTGGCGGCTTCCACGGCTGGTACCAGCTCATCGGCGACGGCGTCAAGTTCCTCCAAAAGGAGGACATCATGCCGGACCGCGCCGACCGCCGGGTCTTCGCGCTCGCGCCTGCGGTCGTCGTCATGTCGACGTTCCTGGTGTTCGTCGTGATTCCCGCGGGGCCGCGCATCGTGGTCGCGCCGCTCGACGTCGGCATCTTCTATGCGCTGGCGGTGTCGAGCCTCTCCGTTGTGGGGGTGTTGATGGCGGGCTGGGCGAGCGCGAACAAGTACGCACTGCTCGGCGCGCTGCGCGCGGCCGCGCAGCTCATTGCGTACGAGCTCCCGCTCGTGCTCGCGGTCGTGGGCGTCGTGGTGCAGGCGGGAACGATGAACCTCCAGGGCATCGTCGCGTACCAGATGGAAGCGGAGATCTTCGGTTGGGGCGGCCTCGGCCTCCCGCTGATCCTCACGCAGTTCGTCGGCTTCGGGTTGTTCATGGTCGCGTCGCAAGCAGAGCTCACGCAGCCTCCGTTCGACATGCCGGTGGCGGAGTCCGAACTCGTCGCCGGCTACATGGTCGAGTACACGGGCTTTCGGTTCCTGTTCTTCTTCATCGGCGAGTTCGGCACCGCATTCGCGTTCGCGGGGCTGGCGGCGACGATGTTCCTCGGGGGCTGGGGGCTCCCGTTCGGCAACCCGTTCGAGGAAGACCAACTGCTGTTCGATTTCGTTGGGCCGGCGGTGCTCTTCGCCAAGGTGATGCTGGTCGCGTTCTTGATGTTCTGGGCGCGCTTCACGTACCCGCGGTTTCGCGAGGACCAGCTGCAAGCACTCGCGTGGAAGTGGCTCATTCCGATCGCACTGGTCAACATCCTTGCGACTGGCGTGTTCAAGGTTTGGTTGTGATGGGCGGGCAACGATGAAACGACAGATCAAAGGAATGCTCACGGGGCTCGGGGTCACGTTCAAGGCGATGACGAAGCCCGCGGTGACGGTGCAGTACCCGCATGAGCGCGAAGACCCGGCGCCGCGCGCGCGGGGCGTCATCGCGCTCAAGGAAGAGAACTGCACGGTCTGTATGCTGTGCGCGCGCTCGTGCCCCGACTGGTGCATCTATATCGAGGGGCACAAGGAGCAGCGCCCACCGCGCCGCGAGGGCGGCAAGCCCCGCAACGTCAGCGTCCTCGACCGCTTCGACATCGACTACGCGCTGTGCATGTACTGCGGCATCTGTGTCGAGGTGTGCCCGTTCGACGCGCTGTTCTGGAGTCCCGAGTTCGAGTACAGCGAACCCCGCATCGCCGAGTTGTTGCACGACAAGGACAAGCTCGGCGAGTGGATGGAATCGGTCCCCGAGCCCGAGCCCCTCGAGCTCGGCGCCGAAAAGGCCAAGAAGTGACCCCCATCCTCGCCGCCATGCGAACCTGCGCCGCAAACCGGGAACTATTCGGGTTTTGCGGCGCAAGTATGAGGAGCGCCGGGTAGTGGTTGCGCAGAACGTGGCGTTCGGGATACTCGCGGCGGCAATGGTGATCAGCGCGATCGGCGTGGTGACCACGAAGAACGTCGTCCACGCCGCGCTCTTCCTGGTCGTCGTGCTCGCGGGCGGCGCCGCGCAGTTCATCCTCCTCGGCCAAGCGTTCGTCGCGTGGGTGCAGGTACTCGTCTACATCGGCGCGGTGATCGTTCTGTTCTTGTTCGGGATCATGCTCACGCGCGCGCCCATGCATCCCGAGGAATCGCTCGGCAACGACCTGAAGCTGTGGGGCCTCGGGGCGTCGCTGTTACTCGTCGGCGTCCTGTCGGCGTTGATGATCAGGGCATTCGACGACGTCGAGATCGTGCTCGACCGGCCGACCCGCACCTCCGAAGTCACCGGCGCGGTGTTCCGGACGTACATCATCCCGTTTGAAGTCGTCGGCCTCTTGCTGCTGGCCGCGCTCGTCGGCGCCGTCGTCCTGGCGCGGAAGGACTGACGCCGCGCATGCTGTTGAACCAGTTCCTGCTGCTGGGTGCGGTGCTGTTCGGTGCCGGCATCTACGGCGTGCTGACCCGCAAGCACTCCGTGCTTGTGCTCATGAGCATCGAGCTGATGCTCGCGGCGGTGAACATCAACTTGGTCGCCTTCGGCGCGTACAACGACAACGTCACCGGCCAGGTCTTCGCACTTTTCGTGTTGACGATCGCGGCCGCCGAGGTCGGCGTCGGCCTGGCGATCGTGCTGCTGATTTACCGGAATCTGAGAAGTGCGGACCTCGACGAGCTCGACGTGCTGAAGGACTAGGGCAGGCCGAACGATGTGGTTCCTCGAGAACGCATGGCTGATCCCGCTGATCCCGGCCGTGTCGTTCGTCCTCATCTTGGTCTTCGGCAAACGCATGCCGAGGCACGGTTCCGAGATCGGCATCGGCGCGGTCGGCGCGTCGTTCCTACTCGCGTGCGGGTCCGCCTACCAGTGGATCCAACACGTCGATGACGCGGAGGGCGGCGCCGAGGGCGGTCACGCCGTCGGGCGCGTACTCGGCGCGCTCGGTCACAGCGTTGGCCACCTCTCTGCCGAAGAGGAAGGCCACGGCGTCGTCGTCGAGCCGATCATCCGTTCGACGACGTGGCTCCAGAACGGCGGCGTCGATCTGAACGTCGGCATCCAGATCGACGGGCTCGCGGTCGTCGTGATGTTCGTCGTCACGCTCGTGTCGCTGCTGGTGCACATCTATTCGACCGAGTACATGCGCGACGACCGTCGGTACACGCACTTCTTCGCCGCGCTGAGCCTCTTTACCGCGTCGATGCTGCTGCTCGTCGTTGCCGACAACACGCTCCAGTTCCTCGTCGGGTGGGAGCTCGTCGGCCTGTGCTCGTTCATGCTGATCGGCCATTGGTGGGAGGAGAAGCCGAACTCCGACGCCGCGCTCAAGGCGTTCTTCACGACCCGCACCGGTGACATCGGGTTGCTGTGCGGCGTGATCATGACGTACTTCATCGTCGACAGAGCGACCGGTGAAGGCTCGTTCAACATCATGGCGATCAACGACGCCGCGACGAACCACGGAGGCGCGGTCGGTAGCACGCTGCTGTTTTGGTGCGGGGTCGGCCTCCTGCTCGGCATCATCGGCAAGAGCGGCCAGTTCCCGCTCCACACGTGGCTGCCCGACGCGATGGCCGGCCCGACCCCAGTGTCGGCGCTGATCCACGCCGCCACGATGGTCGTCGCGGGCGTATACCTCGGCGCGCGGTTGTTCCCCGTGTTCTACGAGGGCTTCGACATCGGCGACGGTGGCGTGAACCCGATGGCGCTGATTGGCGGCATCACCGTGATCATCGGTGCCGCCCTCGCCTTCGTCCAGGACGACATCAAGAAGGTGCTCGCGTACTCGACGATCAGCCAGCTCGGCTACATGGTCATGGGCCTCGGCGTCGGCGCGTGGGTTGCGGCCGTCTTCCACCTGTTCACGCACGCGTTCTTCAAGGCGAACTTGTTCCTCGGCGCGGGCTCGGTGTCCCACTCCGGCGCGCACCATTCGTTCGACATGAAGAAGGACATGGGCGGGTTGCGCAAGTACATGCCGCAGACGTTCTGGACGTTCGTGATCGGCTCGCTCGCGCTCGCCGGCATCTTCCCGCTCGCGGGCTTTTGGTCGAAAGACGAGATCCTGCTCGGCGCGAGCGAAAACGACTACAAGCTGTTCTTCTATGTCGGGCTCATCGGCGCGTTCATGACAGCCGCGTACATGACCCGGTGCGTCTACCTCGTGTTCTTCGGCGAATACCGCGGTGGCGACCATGGCCAGGCGGACCCGGAGCCCGCTCCCTACGGAGACCGCGACGAGCACGCGGAAGACGATCGGCTTCCCGCCCACGCTGCGCTCGCCGATCACCACGGCGAACCGCACGAGAGCAACCGGCTCATCACCGGTCCGCTGTGGGTGCTCACTGCGTTCTCGGCGTTCGCGGGCCTCCTCAACGCGCCCGGCATCGAGAAGTTCAGCGAGTGGTTCGACCCCAACAACGCGCGCGACGGCGTGTTCGTGTTCCCCGAGTTCGTGCGCGAGCACCACGAGTTCAGCGTGACAACTGCCGCCATCTCCGTCGCGATCGCATTGCTCGGTATCGCCGTGTCGCACGCGTACTACTGGCGACAGGTGGGGCCGCAGCGACTCAGCGAGCGCAACGGCGCCGCGCGCGCGGGCAAGAACTTCCTCGTCAACAAGTACTACCTGGACTGGCTCTACGAGCGAGTGATCGTCCGGGCGATCAAGGGCCCGATCGCGGCCGCCGCGTACTGGGTGAACCAGCACGTCATCGACAACGTCCTCAACTACACGGGGCGTGGGGCGCGCGCGCTCGGACGCGTCACCTACGACTATGTCGACCAGAAGGGCGTCGACGGGATCGTGAATGGAATCGGGATCACTACCGGCGAAGCCGGTGGCGCAATACGCCAGATCCAAACCGGGCGCTTGCAGCTCTACGCACTCATGCTGGTCCTCGCCGTCGGCGTGTTCGCCGCCGCGCTTTGGATCGCGAACTAGGGGGATATCGGCGCGATGGAATGGTCAGAGTGGGCACTGAGCCTCGCGGTCTTCACGCCCGCGCTCGGCGCAGTCGTCATCATGCTCATCCCCCGCGCGGAGGAGGAGCTGATCAAGTGGGTCGCCCTAGCCACGACCGCGGTCACACTCGGCTTCGTCGTCGCGATCCTCTTTGACTTCGACTACGACAAGGCCGGTGAGCTGCAATTCGATCTGAACAATCGCTGGATCGACGTCATCGACAGCCGGTACCACGTCGCGGTCGACGGGATCTCGCTTCCGCTGCTCGCCCTGTCGGCCTTCGTGACGCTGTTGTGCGTCATCTACTCGTGGAACCACTTCCCCGAGCCCCACAACCCCAAGGCGTTCCTTGCACTGATGATGATTCTTGAAGTCGGCATGAACGGGACGTTCGTTGCCCGAGATCTGATCCTGTTCTTCATCTTCTTCGAGATCGTGCTGCTCCCGATGTTCTTCATGATCGGTGTGTGGGGTGGCCCGAACCGCGAGTACGCGTCGATCAAGTTCTTCCTGTTCACACTGTTCGGCTCCGCGATGATGCTGCTGAGCTTCCTCGCGCTCTACTTCAAGGTCGACATCGGCGGCGGTGAACACTCGTTCGACATGATCACGCTCAGCGATGCCGCCGGTCGCGGCCTCACCAGCGGCACCGCGAACCTGATCTTCGCGGGCCTGTTCCTCGGCTTCGCGATCAAGGTGCCGATGTTTCCCTTCCACACCTGGCTCCCCGACGCCCACACCGAGGCGCCGACGGTGGGTTCGGTGTTGCTCGCCGCGATTCTCCTGAAGCTCGGCACCTACGGCTTCATCCGGATTGCGCTCCCGATACTGCCGGAAGCGGCGAGGGATTGGGCGCCGTGGATCGGCCTGCTTGCCGTGGTCGGCATCATCTACGGCGCGCTCGGATGCCTCGCGCAAACCGATATGAAGCGACTCGTCGCCTTTTCGTCGGTCGCGCACATGGGCTTCGTGATGCTCGGCATCGCATCCCTTACCGACTTCGGCATGAACGCCGCGGTCTTCGGAATGGTCGCCCACGGACTGATCACCGGTATGCTGTTCTTCATCGCGGGCACCGTGCAGCACTCGTTCCACACGCGGGAGCTGTCGCGTCTCGGCGGCTTGCTCGTGCAGGCGCCGAAGCTCGGATGGATACTCGGGTTCTGCGCGATGGCGAGCCTCGGCCTTCCCGGGCTGGCTGGCTTTTGGGGCGAGTTCCCGGCGATCTTGTCGGTGTACGAACCGGGCGGCGGCCTCTCGGAGCCGCTGTTTCGCACGTACATGGTGATCGCGGCCGTCGGCACCGTGCTTGCGGCCGGCTACCTGCTGTGGATGCTGCAGAAGGTCGCCTTCGGCTCGCCGAAGGCGGAGTTCGAGAGTGAGCACATCCACGATGTCACCAAGTTCGAGTGGGTGTCGTGGCTCCCGATGCTGCTCCTGATCGTCGTGCTCGGCATTTTCCCGAGTCTCGTGTTCGAGGTCACTGATCCCGCGGTGGATCAGATCGCCAATGTCTTCGAGCGATCGCCATGAACCCTGTCTTCGATTGGCACGCGCTCGCGCCCGACATCGTTCTGGCGGGGACGATCGTTGCAGTACTGATCGCGAGCTTCGTGCTATCCGATCGCGACTCTGTGCAGGTTTCACGCATCGCGCTGGTCGGAACGCTCGGCGCGCTGATCCCGATCGTGACGCTGGCCGAGGATGGCGCGGACCGCGAGATGTTCGGTGGGGCGTACGCGGTCGACAACTACGCGCTCGCGCTCAAGGCGTTCTTCGTCGTCGCGACGTACATCGCGCTGCTGCTGTCGATCGACTACATCGAAGACGGCGACTACTACCGCAGCGAGTTCTACTTCCTTCTGCTGACATCGACGCTGGGCATGAGCGTGATGGTCTCCTCGCGCGATCTCATCAGCTTGTTCGTCGCGCTCGAGATGATCTCGATCCCGACGTTCGTGTTGGCCGCCTACCGCAAGCACGACCGGGTCTCCAACGAAGCGGGTGTGAAGTACTACCTGATCGGCGTGCTGTCGTCCGCGCTCATGTTGTACGGAATGTCGCTGATCTACGGCCTCACCGGATCCACACTGCTTTCGGAGATCAACGTGCGAATCTCCGCGATCGACGGCGACCAGAGGTCGCTCCTTGCGATCGCGATCTTCTTGTCGTTGGTGGGCTTCGCATTCAAGGTCAGCGCGGTGCCATTCCATTTCTGGGCGCCCGACACCTACGAAGGCGCGCCCACGCCCGTCACGGCCTATCTGTCTGTGTTGTCGAAGGCGGGCGGGTTCGTGGCACTGCTCAACATTGTCTTTTTCGGGTTTCGCGGCGCCGCCGGGGCGGAGCTGTGGTGGCCAGTCGTGTGGGTCCTCGCCGCGGCGTCGATGACGATCGGCAACCTCGCCGCATTGCGACAGACGAACATCGTCCGCATGCTCGCGTACTCGTCGGTCGCGCAAGGCGGGTTCATGCTGGTGCCGTTCGCGGCGGCGGGAATCGCGAGCGCCGACGGTGATCTGGAAGTCGCCGGAACCTCGTTCGAAGCGGTGATCATCTACCTGCTCGTGTACGGCGCCATGAACCTCGGCGCGTTCGCAGTCGTGATCGCGCTCGCCCGTCGCACCCGCACCGCGGACATCTCGTCGTACGCGGGGCTGTTCCAGACCGCGCCCGCGCTCGCGCTCGCGATGACTATGTTCATGGCGTCGCTCGCGGGGATTCCGCCGGTCGCCGGCTGGTTCGCCAAGTTCGCAATGTTCCGGTCGGTTCTCGAAGCCGGAAACGCGTGGGCGGTTGCGCTCGCGGTTGTCGCGGCGGTGAACTCCGTGATCGCCTTCTACTACTACGCCGGTGTCATCCGGTCCATGTGGTTCCACGATCCCGCGAGTGAAGACCGCACACCGATCCGCATACCACCGGCGCTCACGAGCGCGATCGCGGTCACCGCGGCGGTGACGCTCGCCATCGGCGTCTACCCGCAGTGGTTCGCCAAGGTCGGTGAGCTCGCAATTCGGTGAGCGCCGCCGAATCGATCCGAGCGCGCATCCGGCGCGAGGGCCCGATCACGTTCGACACCTTCATGGAGCTCGCGCTCTACGACGCTGAAGGTGGTTTTTTCGCAAGCGGAGGACGGGCGCGGCGTGACTTCATCACGAGCCCAGAGGTTGGTTCGCTGTTCGGTGCGTGCGTCGCGCGCGCGATCGACGAACACTGGCGCATGCTCGGTGCGCCTGATCCCTACGTCGTCGTCGAAGCGGGCGCCGGTTCGGGCCGCTTGGCGCGCGACGTTCTGCGCGGCGCGCCCGATTGCCGGCATGCGCTGCGGTACCTGCTGGTCGAGCGGTCGGCGCCGTTGCGGATCGAACAAGCAGCCACGCTGCCCCTCGAACCCCCGGACGAAGCGCTTGGTCCCTTCTTCCATCGCGCGACCGAGGATGATCCGGTGCCCGTCCCTGCTGCAGGTCCGATTGTCGCGGCGCTGGAGGACTTGCCCGCGCAGCCGTTCACCGGTGTCGTCCTCGCGAACGAGCTGCTCGACAATCTGCCGTTCGGAATCGCGCAGTGGGACGGGCGCCAGTGGAGCGAGGTTCGCATCGCGCTCGGTGGCGACGACCGCTTCGTCGAACTGCTCGTCCCCGCCGACGATCTCGACCTTCCCGCTGACCTCGCCGTCGACACGCGCGTGCCGATCGCGCGTGGGATCCACTCGTGGCTCTCCGAGTGCGCGCGCGTCCTGCGCGACGGTGCCGTCGTGCTGTTCGACCACACGATGACCGAGCCGCGCCCCGGCTGGCTGCGCACATACCGCGGCAACGCGCGGGGAGCTGGACCGCTCGCCGAGCCCGGAACGCAAGACATCACGAGCGACGTCTGGCTTCCCGATCTGGTCGCGCACGCGGCGCGGGTAGGACTACACACGTCGAACGTCACCACGCAAGCCGACTGGCTCCGGGCGCACGGGATCGAACAGCTCGTCGACGAGGGCCGACAACTCTGGGACGAAGGAGCCGCGCGCGGCGACCTGGCCGCGCTCACGGGACTCAGTCGCGTGCGCGAGGCCGAGGCGTTGCTCGACCCGACGGGACTCGGGGCCCATAGGGTCGTCACACTCGCCGCCGACTGATTCGTTTGATCACAGACGTGCGGAACCCGACACCCGAATGACCAGAAGGTCACCCCGGCACCCGCCGAACCGAGGGCGGTAGCGTCGGAGCATGGCCGACACGCTCGAGGCACTCCTCCAGGAAGGGCGGACCTTCCCGCCACCGGACTCGTTCCGCAAGAACGCGCTCATCACCGACGCCAAGGTGTACGAGGAGGCCGAACGCGACTGGGAGGGCCACTGGGCTCAACAGGCGCTCGAGCTCGACTGGTTCCAGGAGTGGCACACCATCCTCGAGTGGGATCGGCCGTTCGCGAGGTGGTTCGTCGGCGGTACGTTGAACGTCGCCCACAACTGCCTGGACCGCCATGTGGCGGCCGGTCACGGCGACCAGGTCGCGTACCACTGGGAGGGCGAGCCGGGCGACACGCGCGTCGTCACCTACCAAGACCTGCTGCACGAGTCGTCGCGGGTTGCGAACCTGCTGAAATCACTCGGGATCCGCAAGGGCGACCGGGTCGCGATCTACCTGGGCATGGTGCCGGAACTGCCGGTCGCGATGCTTGCGTGCGCGCGGATCGGCGCGCCGCACTCCGTAGTGTTCGGTGGCTTCACCGCCCAGTCCTTACGCGATCGCATCAACGACGCCGAGGCGAAAGTGTTGATCACGGCCGATGGTGCGTTTCGGCGCGGTGGTGTCGTCGCGTTGAAGGACATCGCCGACGAAGCCGTCGCCGAGACTCCGTCGATCGAACACGTCGTGGTGCTGCGCCGCACGAAGACTGACTGCTCGATGCGAGACGGCCGCGACATCTGGTGGCACGACGCGGTGTCGAGCCAGTCGGCAGAGTGCCGCGCGGAGCCGATGGACAGCGAGGATCTGTTGTACATCCTCTACACCTCGGGAACCACCGGAAAGCCCAAGGGCATCATGCACACGACCGGCGGCTATCTGACGCAGTGCGCGTACACGCACCGAGACGTCTTCGACCTGCAGCCCGACACCGACGTCTACTGGTGCACGGCCGACGTCGGGTGGGTGACGGGCCATTCGTACATCGTCTATGGGCCGCTCGCGAACCGCGCGACCAGCGTGATGTTCGAGGGCACGCCCGATTATCCGAGCAAGGACCGGTTCTGGTCGATTGTCGAGAAGTACAACGTCACGCTTTTCTATACCGCGCCGACTGCGATCCGGACGTTCATGAAGTGGGGCGACGACCTCCCGGCCGCGCACGATCTGTCGTCGTTGCGGCTGCTCGGCACGGTCGGCGAGCCGATCAACCCCGAGGCATGGGTGTGGTACTACAAGGTGATCGGCGGCGAGCGGTGCCCTGTTGTCGATACGTGGTGGCAAACGGAGACCGGCGCGATCATGATCAGTCCGCTGCCGGGCGCGACAACGCTGAAACCGGGGAGCGCGACGTTCCCGCTCCCCGGGATCGGCGCCGACATCGTCGACGAGGCCGGGAAGCCGGTCGGCATCCCGGGTGGTGGCTATCTCGTGCTCACACGGCCGTGGCCGTCGATGCTGCGCGGCATCTGGGGTGACCCGCAGCGGTACCGCGACACGTACTGGAATCGCTTCGGCGACAAATACTTCGCGGGTGATGGCGCCAAGCGCGACGAGGACGGCTACTTCTGGCTGCTCGGCCGCGTAGACGACATCATGCTCGTCTCCGGCCACAACATCTCGACGACGGAGGTCGAGTCCGCGCTCGTCGACCACCCTGCCGTCGCCGAAGCCGCGGTCGTCGGCAAGGAGGACGCCACGACCGGGCAGGCAATCGCATCGTTCGTAATCCTGCGCGGCGGCTACGACCCGAATGACGCGCTCGGCGAGGCGTTGCGCGAGCATGTGGCCAAGCTCATCGGGCCGATCGCGAAGCCCAAGACGATCCTGTTCACCGAAGAGCTCCCCAAGACGCGCTCGGGGAAGATCATGCGGCGGCTGCTCCGCGATGTCGCCGAGGACCACGCGCTCGGCGACACGACCACGCTTGCCGACCCGACCATCGTCGACGGCATCAAGGCGCGCTACCTCGCGGCGGGTGCCGACGAGGAGTGAGACCGGCGCGCTTCCAACCCGAGAACTGGACCTGGCGCGGCCCGCCTCGGACGCCCGGGCGCGCGGTCGTGGTTGACATCGACGGCGTGTTGTCGGACGCGGCCGGGCGCCAGCACTATCTCGAAGCGCCCCGGCGCGACTGGCGGGCGTTCTTTGACGCCTGCGGGGACGACCCCGTGATCGAGGAGGTGAAGATGCTGCTCGACCTGCTCGACGCCGACCTCCAGGTCGTGCTGTTGACCGCCCGCCCGCACCGCCTCCACGACCTGACCGAAGCGTGGTTGCGACGCTACGGGATCCGCTGGGATTTGCTGATCATGCGGCCGTGGGGCGACTACGAGCTGTCCCGCGACTTCAAGGCCTCGACCGTGTGGGAGCTCCGCGAGGCCGGATTCGAGCTGGCGCTCGCCTTCGAGGACGACCGCCGCAACGTCGAGATGTTTCGGGCCGAGGGCATTCCGTGCCTGTATGTGCACTCCGGCTACTACGACTGAGCGCCCGTCTCCGTGGGCTCGGGCCCGCCTCTTTCCTCGAAATACCCCATTACCTCCGCTCCCGGCGCGCCGAAAGAAGGAGGAGACGACGGCTGGGCGGAAAGGGACTTCGGCAATGCCGCGAACGGGTATCCGGGCGCTCCAAGGACGGTGCGCGTGGCGGGAGGTTTCGCCATGCGCCTGACCCGGACGCGCAAGGAAGCCCTCGAGGAGTTCGGACAGGCGATCGCCGAGCGCTTCACCGAACCCGAGGACACCGACGGCGAAACGGTGCTGCCCGAGAACCAGCCGCTGCCGCTGCTCCCCGCCACCTCGGGGACGGCGGCGTCCGGAAGCGACGGGCCGAGCCACAGTGGGACGCCGCTCGGCGAACTGCTCGTCGGTCGTGGTCTGGTCACCGAGGAACAGCTCAAGCAAGCGCTGCTCGACCAGGCGGGGTCGGGCAAACGTCTCGGCCACATCCTCGTCGACCTCGGGCTCATCAGCGAACGCACGCTCGTCGAGGTGCTCGCCGACCAGCTCGGGATGGACATCATCGACCTGCGCTCGGTCGAGCTCGACACCGAAATGACCAGCCTTCTCTCGGAGGAAGACGCACGCCGTCTGAGCGCGGTTCCGATTCGCCGCGAGGGCGCGCGCATCGCGGTGGCGGTGGGCGACCCGTTGGCGGCGAACCTGCAACAGCAGCTCATCGAAGCGCTCGAGTCGCCCGTGCTCTTGATGATCACGGTCAAGAGCGATATCGAACGAGTCCTCGACCGATTGCACAGCTCGACCGCCGATCTGGGCGACGCGCTGCGGCTCTTCGAAGCGAAGCTCGAAACCCGCAAGGCCGCGCAATCGAGCGACGCGCAGGTCATCACGACGGTCGACGAGAACGCGCCGGTGGTCAAGGTCGTCGGCCTCATCTTCGAACAGGCGGTGCGCGACCGCGCGTCCGACGTGCACATTCAGCCCGGTCCGGATGTTGTTCGCATTCGTGTGCGCACCGACGGCGCGTTGCACGAGATCATGACGTTGCCGGGACAGATGGGGCCGGCGCTGGCCTCGCGCATCAAGGTAATGGCCGACATGAACATCGTCGAGAAGCGCAAGCCGCAGGACGGCCAGCTTGCGATCGCGGTGGCGGGACGGGAGCTCGACGTCCGCGTGTCGACGACTCCGACGGTGTTCGGCGAGAAGACGGTGCTCCGGCTGCTCGACAAGTCCCGCGCGCTGATCGAGTTGCGGGAGCTCGGCATGCCGAGGGACACCTACGAGCGCTACAGCGACCTCGTCCGCTCGCCGTACGGGATGGTGATCTGCGCGGGGCCGACCGGTTCCGGAAAGACCACAACGCTGTACGCGACGCTGAGCGCGATCGTCGACGACGCGATCAACGTCGTGACCGTCGAGGACCCGGTCGAGTACGTGTTCCCGAAGGTCGCCCAGATCCAGATCAACGAGCCCGCCGGCCTGTCGTTCGCCAACGGTTTGCGCGCGATCCTGCGCCAGGACCCGGACGCCATCCTCGTGGGCGAGATCCGTGACGTCGAGACGGCGCGCATCGCTGTGCAGGCGGCGCTCACGGGCCACTTCGTGCTCTCGTCACTGCACGCGACCGACGCGACGTCGGCGCTGCACCGGTTCATCGACATGGGCATCGAGCACTTCCTCATTGCCTCGTCGCTGCTCGGAATTGTCGGACAACGACTCATTCGCAAGATCTGCAAGCACTGCATCGAGCCGTACACGCCGACCGCCGAGGAATGTTCGTTCTACGAGCGCGGCGAGGGCGATCTCATCAAGACCGATTTCACCCGCGGCGCCGGGTGCAACTTCTGCGGTCAGACCGGCTACTTCGACCGCATCGGCATCTATGAAGTGCTGGCGATCACCGACGAGATGAAGCAGCTGATCGTCGAGAACGCACCGCACGCAGAGCTGCGGCGACTCGCGATCAACCAAGGCATGAAGACACTGCGAGAACAGGCCATCCGCCTCGTCAACGAAGACACGACGACGATCGGCGAAGTGTTGCGCACGGTCTACGTGCTCTAAGGCTGGGAGAAGAAACGTGCCCACGTACCGCTATGTCGCCGTCGGACCTGATGGCGGCGAGATCAAAGACACTGTCGAGGCGCCCAACGAGGACGTCCTGCGCAACGAGCTGTTGCTGCGGAACTTCGAAGTCAAGACGGTCAAGCAGAAGAAGAAGTTCAACGAGCTCGAGCTCGCGCCCCAGCGCGTCCCGAGGACGGAGATCATGCACTTCTCCCGGCAGATGGCCGCCTTCGTGCGCAGCGGTATCCCGATCACCGAGGCACTCGAGGTGGTCGAGGAGGGCTCCGACAACAAGCGCTTCAAACAGATGGTCGGGCGGATGCGCGAGCAGATCACCGCCGGTATGCCGTTCTCGGAGGCGCTCGAGGAGCACTCGGCGGTCTTCCCCGCGTACTACACCGGCATCTTGCGGTCGTCGGAGCTGACCGGTCAGCTCGACAATGCGCTCGACCGGCTTTCGGGCTACGTCGAGCGTGACCTCGAGGCCCGCAGCAAGATCAAATCGGCGCTCACCTATCCGGCGGTCATCGGCGTGATGTCGGTTGTTACCGTCGTCATCCTCACGGTGTTCGTCCTGCCGAAGTTCACCAAGTTCTTCGAGAGCCTCGACGCCGAGCTGCCGCTGCCGACCCGGATGCTGCTCGGGATGTCGTCGCTCACTCAGAGCCTCTGGTTTGTCTGGGTCGCGATAACCCTGGCCATCATTGCCTTCTTCCTCTGGATGCAGAAGAACTCGGCCGGCCGAATGTTCCGCGACAAGCTCATGTTGCGAATGCCGCTCGTGCACGACGTCGTGCTCTTCGCGGTGACCGAGCGCGTGTGCCGCATCGTCGCCGGGATGATCAAGGCCGGCGTGCCGCTGCCCGAGACGCTCAGCGCGGCGATCCAAGGCACGAACAACAAGGTGTTCGAGAAGGGCATGGTCACCGCGCAGGAGCGGATGTTGGAAGGCGAGGGGCTGGCGCAGCCCATCGCCGACACGGAGCTGTTCCCGCGCGCGGCCGTGCAGATGATGCGAGTCGGCGAGGAAACGGGAACGCTCGACCTCCAGCTCGGCAACGCCGCCGACTACTACGGCCGGGAGCTCGAGTACAAGCTCAAGAAGCTCACCAGCCTCTTCGAGCCCGCCGTCATCATCATGATGGGACTCATCGTCGGCTTCGTCGCCGTGGCGCTGATCTCGGCGATGTACGGCGTGATGGGGAGCTCCCAACTGAAGGGCTGAGGGGGACACCCGCCCGCGAATGGTCCAACCGGCCCATTCAGTGAGTGGTCGACCCGGCCGTTCTAGATCGGGAGCCAGGTCGCCGTGGGGCGGCGGCGGCGGCCATTCCAGCCACGGGCGGGGCGCACAGACCCCGACGAACAAGGGGATTTGCAGTGTTCGAACAACTTCGTCAGGGCGACGAGAAGAACCTGCTCGAGAAGGGCTTCACCCTGGTCGAGCTCCTAATCGTCGTCGTCATCCTCGGCATCCTCGCGGGGATCGTCGTGTTCGCGGTCGGCAACCTGACCGACACCGCGAAGACCAACGCCTGCAAGACGGAGGCCGACACCTTCCGGACCGCGGTGCTGGCCTACAAGACGAACCACCCGACCAACTCGCTGCCCGACGGCAACGGGGCCCTCGCCGCCGGCAACGGCACCGCGACAGAGGTGGCGGCGTTCCTCGCGGCGTCCCCCCAAAACCTCCTGACCAACCCGGACCCGAAGCACATGTCACCGGATCCCCTGCCCAACTGGACCTACGACCCCCTCGCTGGCACCGTCACGCAGAATACCGGCCCACCAGCCTGCTGATCCAACCTGACGAGCCTGACGAATAGGTATGTGAGGGCCCCGACGTTGCCGGGGCCCTCACATTGTTTCGCATCAGAACGCTCCACGCGTCCGCCGATGCGACACGGGGCCAAGCGTTCGCCATCGGGATGGCTTCACCCTCGTCGAGCTGCCGATCGTTGTGGTGATCCTGGGCGCTGACCGCGCTGGCGCGTGCACCGGTGCTGGCGATTCGTCCGAAATCCCGCCTCAATGTCGCCCGGCGGGGCGCCGAATCCCTAGGGGCGGAGGGAGCAACCAATGGCCATCAGCGCGATCAGTCTCGCGCCAATCGACCGATTCTTGCAGACGTTGTGGGAGCGCGGCGGCTCTGACTTGCTGCTGGTTGCCGGCAACCGTCCGCTGGTGCGCGTCGACGGCCAGTTGAACCCGATCGAGGAGGAGCCGATCCTCGACGAGGATCATGTCGACCACCTCGTGCTGAGCACGCTCACGGAGGAGCTCAAGGCTGATCTGCGCGCGAACAAGGAAGTCGACTTCTCGTTCTCGTGGAACGGCGTCGCCCGCTTCCGCGCCAACTGCTACTTCCAGGCGGGCACGCTGGCGCTGGCGCTGCGGGTGATCCCGCTGCGGTTGCCGACGTTCGACGAGCTCGGCCTGCCGCCCGCGATCGAGTATTTCTCCAACCTGCCGCAAGGCCTCGTGCTCGTGACTGGCCCGACCGGTTCGGGCAAGTCGACGACGCTCGCGGCGATGATCAACTACATCAACGAGAACCGCGCCGCACACATCCTGACGATCGAAGATCCGATCGAGTATGTGCACACACACAAGCGTTGTGCGGTGAGCCAGCGCGAGGTCGGCTACGACACGCTGAGCTTCGAGCGGGCGCTGCGCTCGGCGCTCCGGGAAGACCCCGACGTCATTCTCGTCGGCGAGATGCGTGACCCCGAGACGGTGCAGTTCGCGCTGTCGATCGCCGAAACCGGTCACCTCGTGTTCGCGACCCTGCACACGAATGATGCACCGCAGGCGCTCGACCGCATCTCCGACATGTTCCCCGCCGAGCGCCAGAACCAGATCCGCGTCCAGCTCGCGGCGTGCATTGCCGGCGTCGTCTCGCAACGGCTGATTCCCCGCGTCGGCGGGGGCATGGTCGCCGGGTTCGAGATCCTGCTCGCCAACAACGCGGTGCGCTCGCTCGTGCGGGAAGGCAAGACCCACCAGATCCGCAACATTCTCAGCGCCGGGCGCAACGAGGGCATGTGTACGCTCGAGCACTGGCTGAACCACCTGATCGCTGGTGGTGTCGTCACGTATGAGGACGCCATCAGCCGCTCGATGCACCCCCGCGAGGTTCGCCCGCCACAGGGCCAGCCCCACCTCGCCGTCGGCCAATAGCCCGCATCAGTCGATCGCGCGCACGCCGTACCCTCGTGCCTCGAACAGGTCGACAAGATCGGGCCGCGCCTCGACGAGGAAGTACGCGTCGGTGGTCAGCCGCGGCGTCGCGCGGTACGCGAGCGCGGCCAGCGCGCCCGCGAGCACCCACGCGATGCCGTGCTCGTCGAGCAGCTCACCGATCGCAGCGGCGCATTCCGAGGGCTCGCGCCCGCTCATACAGTCCCTCTTCCGGAGTGTGGTCGCACTCTTCGCGCAGCGGCTGCACGCCGGACTTGGCCCGTACCCGGTTGGCCCACGCCACGACCCGCCGCCCGCGCCGCGGGGTCTGGTGTCCGGTCCGTTTCGGCCGCTCGGAGGTCGTTCGCGAGGAGCTGCATTCTCCGTCGCTCGGCGGCGCTCACTCCGCCTCGATGGGTGTTCACGCCGCCAGTATCGCAACGTGGCGCCCCTGGCCGCGCGCGGGCGCCCGACATCGGCGCGTCGGTACCCTGGCGGGAACGATTCGACCGTTGCCGACGTTGGGGTTGACATGTTCAAGAATTCGCTCAAGACCGCGGTGCTGCTCGCCGCCCTCGGCGGCCTGTTCATGGGCGTCGGATCGCTGTTCGGTACCGGCGGCCTCGTCATCGGGCTTGTGATCGGGCTCGTGTTCGTCGGCGGTTCGTACTGGTTCTCCGACAAGCTCGCGATCCGCGCTGCGGGCGCTCGTCCGGTTACCGAGCAGGAAGCGCCTGAGCTCTACACCGTCGTGCGGGAGCTGACGCAACGCTCCGACATGCCGATGCCGCAGATCTACGTGAGCCCTGCCCAGCAGCCGAACGCGTTCGCGACCGGCCGCTCGCCGAAGAAGGCGGCGGTCGCGGTCACTGAGGGCCTGCTGCACGTCCTCGAACCGGAGGAGCTGCGGGGTGTACTCGCCCACGAAATCGCGCACGTGAAGCACCGCGACATCCTGATCAGTTCGATTGCGGCCGCGGTCGCGATGGCGATCATGTTCGTCGCGCGGATGGCGTTCTGGGGCGCGATGTTCGGAGGCGGCGACGACGACGATGGCGGCAACCTCATCGGCGCGTCGCTCATGATGGTGCTCGGCCCAATCGCGGCGGGCCTCCTACAGATGGCGCTGTCGCGATCCCGAGAGTACGAAGCCGACCGGGGCGGCGCCGAGCTGCTGGGTGGCAACGGCGAGCCGCTCGCCCGCGCGCTCCAAAAGATCGAGGTCTACGCCAAACGCGTCCCGATGAACGTGGATCCCGCGCACGCGTCGGCCTTCATCGTGAACCCGCTCACCGGCCGCAAGATGCAGTTCGCCAACCTGTTCACGACGCACCCGCCCACTGAAGAGCGCATCCGCCGCCTGCGAGAGATGTCAACGGTCGGCTGAACCCTGCGACCCGGCGGCGCTACGGGCCCGTCGTCACCGTCATGTTTACCTCGAGCTCGTCGAAGCCGCAGCCGAGCGCGGTGAAGAGCATCATCTCGCCCACGCGTTCGGGACCGCCACCTGGTAACGGGATCGTCGCGCTCCACGTCCCGGGCGCCGTCTCCTCGAGTGCTGTGCCGCCCTCACCTGCGATGAGCGCCGACACCTCGTCGACCTGACCGGTCGTGTGGACCACCATTGCGAGGGCGCCGTCTTCGTCGCCTGGGCCCGGTGGCGTGCCAATGGCCGAGCCGTCGACGATGTCCGCGTCGAGCGCCGCGCAGCGGCCGGGCCCTTCGGGGGCGCTGGTCGGTGCCGTCGTCACCGGCGTCGTCGTCGTGGTCGTCGTGGTTGTAGTCGTCGATGTCGTGGTCGTGGTCGCTACACCGATGACGCCATTGGGTTCCGGAGTATCAGTCACGGGATCAGCGCCACCGGGGATGTCGATTCCGACGACATCGACCACGTTCGCGACCGCGTCCTGTATCGGCGCGGGGAGGTTGTCCGTTGCGGCGAGGCCGCCGGTCGCGACCGTCGCCGTCGCGGTCACGGTCGCGAGCAACTTGGCGGCAACGATGCCGCGCGGCCGGAACAACCATGCGTACCCCAATACGCCAGACCCGCCGGACGCGACCGCCGCCGCCATCTGGGGCACGACGAATCCGGCGTCGGGCGCGGCGCCGGTAGCGAGCCGGGCGACGCGCGCGAGCGCCTCGCCCAGCGGCGAGTCCGGGGCCGCCCCGGAGAGGATCCGGTCGGCGTCGTCGGGCGTGAGGTGGGTGGTCACGGCACCTCGGTAATCGCCGCGGGGCCGCCTCTGGTTACACCGGCGGGGTCGAGATGACGGGCCAGCGCTTGGAGGGCCCGGTGCTGGAGCACCTTGACGGCGCTCTCCCGCTTGTCCATGACGCGGGCGACCTCTTTCACAGGGAGTCCACCGACGACCCGAAGGAGCACGACCTCGCGCTGGTCGGGCGTGAGCACGGCGAGCAGCGCCGCGACGGCGGCGCCGACGGCGCGGGCCGGGCCCGACGACACGACCCCGGGCAGCGGGGCCGGGGCGAGGGGGGCGGCGTGGCCGGGGCCGCCCCGGAGAGGATCCGGTCGGCGTCGT